>JAKQKQ010000199.1 GCA_029560585.1 Verrucomicrobiota bacterium
TGGCGCTGGCGCGAGCTGCGCAAGACCGTCGCCTACGAGTGCCAGCACTGCGGCGAGCGGATGCCGTATTCCAAAGAACTGCAGAAGGACTTGCTGCGCGAGTGGCGTTTCACGCCCCACAACCCCGACGCTCCCGAGGACAGGATCGGATTTCGCTGGAACGCCATGGCGCACATGGACTGGCGAGATCTGGCCGAGGAGTGGCACAAGGCGGTGGCGGCCTATCGGCGGGGCGATTCGTCGCTGATCAAAGAGTTCCGGATGAAGCGCCTCGCCCAGACCTACGAGGAGCGTAGCGAGGATTATCGGGTCGAGATCCGCAAGACCGGCTACCGGATGCACGCCGAGGGCGGACCGCCGGCATGGGAGAAGGAGGCCGTCATCGGGCAAAAAGGATGGCCGGAGATCCCGCCGGCGCCACTGCCCGAGAACGCGACCGAGGAACAAAAGAAGGCGTGGGAGAAAACCAGACCACTCGGGCCCTGCCGGCTGGCCATCATCGACGTGCAGCAGGTCTGCTTCTACATCATCGTCCGGTCATTCGCCATGGACGGCAGCTCGCGGGCGATCTGGATGGAGCGAGTTCACACCCTCGAGGATGTTGAATTGATCGTTGGACGGTTCGGCATCTTGCCATCGCTCGTGTTCATCGACGCTGGCGACCAGCGTGGCTATGACGTGTTCCGCTGGTGCGCGGAGCGGGGTTGGACCGCGCTGATCGGTGACGGCCGTTCGACGTGGGCGCACAGGCGGAGGAACACCGGACGAAAGTGGGCGCGCATGGATCCGATCTGGCGGCCGTGGTCGCCGGTGCGCAAGGTGGCCATGGGCCGGGGCAGGGTGTGCCGGCAATTCTATTGGTCGAACCTCGCCATGAAGGACGCCCTGGACCGGCTCCGCCGCAATCAGGACCCATCACAGGGCGCGACGTGGGAAATTCCGGACGACGCGCCCGAGGAGTACTTCGAACACATGGAGAGCGAGCGCCGCGAGAAGCACGCGGGCCAGTGGCGATGGCAGCAAATCGGCAAGCGGCCCAACCACTATTGGGACTGCGAGGCCATGGCGGTCGCCGCCGGACACATGCTCAGACTCTTGGGAAGAGAGGCGATCGAGCCGCAGGAGGAAAAAGGAACCGATTGACATCTCTCCCGAATCAGCAGGGTGGACAAGCGGTCAAGTCATCGGGCCCATTCCCCGGGGATCGCCGGTTCGAATCCGGCCCCTGCAATCCCGCCGGATTGACACCCCGCAGGGTTTGTCATGGCGCAGGGCCTATTCACCACCGGTTTTACCCTCGATGAGGTGCTGAGGATCCAGACTAAGGCCAAACAGATGGTCTTGGAGGGCAAGACCATCATGCAGTGGGGAGAGGGGGGCACTTCGAGCCAAAAACAGTTCACGATGCCGGTGGAGAAGGTGCTCGAGGAATGCCGGTACGCACTGCAGAAGCTTGATCCCGTTACATACGGCCGCCGGGTGACCAAGACGGTCGCGAGTTTCTCGGGGAATTTCTGATGGATACCGCGACCCTGCTCCAATCCTTCCGAACCGGGGTCTCCGGCCGTTCCCAGCTCTGGGACGCCGGGGATTGGCGCCGGCGGCCGGAGCGGTCCTCTTGGAGGATCGATATCAAGGATACCTGGCGGCACATCGACTCCTACACCTACAATCGGATCGTCTGCGACAGCCAGCGGCTGTTCGCGAATCTCGGCGTGGTCAAGGGCGCGGCGTTGGAGAAGGCCGATTACGCGGTGGGCGAGGCGTGGAATCCGGTCTTCTTGGGGCGTGACCGAAAGTGGGGCGAGAGGGCCGCGGAGATGCTCCGCGAGTGGCACATGACCTGCAATATCCTCGGCGCGCCCTTCAACTGGCAGAAGAGCCTCGCGCTGGCGAGCCTTTGCGTGGACCGCGATGGCCGCAGCTTCGTGCGGCTCTTCCGCACCGATAGCGGCTATCCCCTCATCCAGTTCATCCCGGGCCACCGGGTCAAGAGCAGCCAGCCCGGAGAGATCATCAGGGGCGAGTTTACGGGCAACGTCAGCACCAACGGCGTGATCATGACGCCCTACGGCCGCGCGATCGCCTTCGAGATCGCCCCGCAGAAACCCGATCAGAAGCCCGCCTTTGTGCTGGCATCGCGGATGATCCAGATCTTCGACCCAGAATGGTGGGATTCGGGCACTGGTCTGCCCTCGGTTTCGCACGCGGTGCTCGATCTCCACGATCTCAAGGACAGCCAGGACTGGGAGAAGTTGGCGCTGAAGGCCAACTCGGCGCACTCGCTCTTGGAATACAACGAGACTGGCGAAAGGGAGGATGACGGCAACGAACTGGTCGAATCGACCGCCGCTGATGGGAGCACGTTCCACTACGAGACCCTGATGGGCGGAATGATCCGGTATTTCCGGGCCAATAGCGGGAGCAAGATCGAGACCCACACCTACAATCGCCCACCCGAAGAGTGGCACAGGTTCATCGATCATATCCTGCGC
>JAKQKQ010000251.1 GCA_029560585.1 Verrucomicrobiota bacterium
GTTCACACAGGCGCAGCGTCGGCGCGCCAAACTCAAACTCGCCGTGACCGGCCCTCCGGGTTCGGGGAAAACTATGTCGGCATTGCGGCTGGCCACCGGACTCGTGGGCCCGGGCGGCAGGATCGCGCTGATCGATACCGAGAACTGCTCGGCGTCGCTCTACGCGGACCGGTTCAAGTTCGACACGCTGGACATCGCGCCGCCATACGAGAGCGAGAAATTCATCGAGGCCATCGATGCGGCGGTGGCGGCCGGCTACGACTGCCTGATCATCGATTCCGCCTCGCACTTCTGGAAGGGCGTTCTCGAATTCAAGGGCGCGCTCGATTCCAGGGGCGGCAACTCGTTCACCAACTGGAATCAGGCCGGCAAGAAATACGACGCCGGGCTCGCCGGTATCCTGCAATCCAACATTCACCTCATCGCATGCCTGCGCTCGAAGGTGGAGTACGTTCTGGAGCAAGATCTCAAGGGCAAACAGGTCCCGCGAAAGGTGGGGTTGGCGCCCGTCTTCCGGGATGAGGGCGAGTACGAGTTCACCACCGTCTTCGATATCGCCCACGACCACACCGCGCAGGTCTCCAAGGACCGCACCGGGATGTACACCGATCGGATCTTCCAGGTCACCGAGGAGATCGGGAAGCAGATCGGCGCATGGCTGGACGGGGCGGCATCACTGGGCGAAGACCTCCAACGCCTATCAGCCCAGACTGAGCGCCTTTTGGAGAAGGCCGTGCCAGAGATCAGGCCCGCGGAATCTACGAAAACGGACTACCCGGATCCTCGACCGGCCTCGGCTCCAAGGCCCAGGGCGGCACCGGCTAGGGCCAGCCAGGCGGCGCCACCGCGCCCGCGGCCGGGCAGCGTCGAAGACGAAGAGCTGAAGGACCGGGCGGCATTCACCGACATGATCGACCAACATCGCGAGAAGGCCGTCAGGTGGATGATCAGGGAGGGCTGGATGAGGGACGGCGATGGCCTCGAATTCGTGGACATCACCAACATCCGAAAGGTTCTCAAACGGCCGGCCGCTTTCCTGCGGGCGGTCCAGCAGGCCGCGGTCGCGGCGGGCGGTGCGGCGTGAGCGGCGAAATGATCGCAGTAACGGGTGTCGGTGACGTTCAAATCGTCATCGAGCCCACGGCGCGCGAACAGCGCGATGCCCTGCTGGCCGAGGCAGCCGAGATCACGGCCGTCGCCAACGGTTTCGATCAGGAGGTCGCGGTCGGGGTGCTGGCGCGCCTCGAGGATATATCGCGCGGCGTCGAGAAGGCCCGCAAGGCGGTCAAGGAGCCCGTGCTGGAGGTTGGGCGCAGGATCGATGGCGTTGCGCGGGAATTCTCGGATCTGATCGTCTCCGAGTCGGGACGGATCGGGAAGCTCATCGCCTCGTACCGTCAGACACTCCAGGCGGCCATCGCCAAGAAGGAGGCCGAGGAGCGAGCGCGGCGGATGCAACTCATCGAGGAGGCAAACCGCGAGAAGGCTCGCCTCGAAGCCGAGGCCGCGAAGGCCAAGACGGAAGAACAGCGATTGGCCGCCGAGGCCAAGACCCAGGAACTGGTGCGACAGACCAATGCCGCGCTCGTCGAGAGCAAGCAGGCAGAGGTCAACGCGAAGATGCGGCCCGCGGGCATTGTCGAGAAGGGCTCGTGGAAGTTCGAGGTCGAGGACATCGGGAAGGTGTTCGAGGCCCGGCCCGACCTTTGCCTGATCGAGCCCAACGGCGCCGCGATCCGCGGGGCCATCAAGGCGGGCCTGCGCCAGTGCCCGGGACTGCGGATCTTCAAGGATTCGAAGGTCACCACGCGCCGGGCCGCGTGAATTTTTCAAACAAAACATCAACAGGGGAGCAACCAGTGAAGAAACAGACGGAAGTCAAAGACGGAGTACAGTCGGTGGTCATCAGGCCGCCGAATTTCAAGGTGGCCACATTCGAGATCGAGGGCGACGCGCCACTCGTGGTCCACAGGTTCAGCGCGAAGGCGGCAAAGGCAATCGAGGACAAGATGACGGGAGGCAAACCGGCCGCCTCCAAGAAGAACCGCGAAGCGGTCGTCCCGGAGGATGTTTTTAATGAGGCGCGCTACCGGTCCAAGGAAGGGTGGGACGGGTTCCATGCCGGCGCCATCCGCTCGGCGATGATCAGCGCATGCCGCCTGGTCGGCTTCAAGATGACGCTGGCCAAATTGAGCGTTTTTGTGATCGCTGACGGATGGGATGCCACCGAGCCCCAGATCCCCCTTATCCGCATCCTTGGATGCGATCCGGTCATGCAGAAGGACGTTCCGCGGGTTGAGACGGGTCAGCCGTATGTGACATGGCGTCCCGCCTATCACGGATGGAAAGCAAAGATCAAGATCCGCTGGGACGCCGACCAGTTCACGCTGGCCGATGTTACCAACCTTCTCGCTCGCGTCGGTGCCCAAGTGGGCATCTGCGAGGGTCGGCCGGACTCGAAGAATTCGGCCGGGTGCGGATGGGGCACGTTTGTCGTCACGGGCGCCAAGTGAGAATCAGGATCCCCAAGCGGAAGATGGCGGAAGTCGCGGGCACACTGCGGGAAATCGCCCGTAGATCCCGCGGCATCCTGAAGCCCGAATCAGTGGAGGAGGCGGCGCGAAAACCGTCATCTCCACTGCACCCATTTTTCACTTGGGACGACAACGAGGCGGCTCGGCTTTACCGGATCGAGCAGGCGCGCCAGTTGATCCGCGTGGTCGTGGACGTCTCTAGCGATGGCGCCGATCCCGCGAGGGTCTTTGTCAGCCTAAAATCGGATCAGCGGCATGGCGATGGATATCGGGCAATGGCAACCGTCCTTTCGGACGCTGAACTACGCCAGATGCTCGTCGATGACGCGATCGCCGACATGCGGAACTTCCGGGACCGATACGTCCGCATCGCCAAGTTGGCGGGGGTCCGAAGAGCCATGGCGAAGGCCGAAAACACATTGAGGGCCGCATGATGGGACGCGGAAACCCGAGCCCTGGAAAGGCGCGGATTGGGGCGGCAGGTGAGGCGCGGGTAGGAGCGGTCTGGTGGGGGCTGATACGGCGACGTCTGGCATCGCGGGCAAGGCACGGCGGGAAAGCGTCGGGCATGGATAGGACCGTCAGGGCAAAGCTGGTTAGGCAAGGAACGACACGGGCTGGTCTGTTACGGGCAGGAATGGCGACGCAGGTTTGTCGGGGCAGGAAAGGGAAGCGACCGGACCGGAATGG
>JAKQKQ010000255.1 GCA_029560585.1 Verrucomicrobiota bacterium
CGGCGCGGGAAGTGATCGATTGGGATCTGCCAGGACAGAGCATCTTCAACCGAAAGCGCCCCCTGGCCAAACGGACGCTCGATAGGATCGAGGCGGGCTTGCGCAAATTCGGCGGGGAACCTTTTATCTCGGTCCTGCGTGGAACCCAGCCCGATCAGGCCGGATCATGGGCGAAGTCCGTCGAAGAGCCGTTGCCCACCATCACGGCCGGCGGGATCCACGCCGCCATCTGCGAGCCGTTTGTGATTGGGCAACAGAGCGGCTCGGTGCCGCGCAGCGTGAAGGATCCGCTGCCCACGATAGCCACGGCCGGGGCCATCGCCCTCTGCCAACCGTTCGTCATCCCGATGGAGCACAGCGGCCGGCAGCAGATCCGATCCACGGAAGAACCCCTTCCGACCATCACCACCGCGAAGGGCGGGGCCTTCGGGTTATGTGAGCCCTTCCTGACGAAGTACTACGGCACGGGCAGGAGCGCCAAGCCCGTGACCGAACCCCTGGACACGATCACAACGAAGGACCGCTTCGCACTGGTGATCCCCTCGGGCATGGACATCCGATTCAGGATGCTTCAGCCGCGAGAGCTCGCCGCCGCCATGGGTTTCGATGACTACAGCTTCGCCGGCAACAAGACAGAGCAGGTCCGACAGATCGGGAACGCGGTGGCGGTCAGGACCGCCCAGGCGCTGTGCGATCAGATACTGAGGTCAAATACAGAAAAGGAGAGAACGTGAAACTCGATAGAAACATCAATGGCGATGGCAGAGGCAAGTACGCCCTGATCAAGATGCGCAATGTCGTTAGGCTCACCCATCAGCCGTGGAACAATTCACTCGTTCTAATTGGAGAAAGGGACCGCGGTCCGATCGTCGAAATGGGTGGCGTGGGGAGCGAGAGCGAGTTTTTCGTGATCAAGCTCAAGGACAAGTACGCGGCAGCCGCGCTGGGCGCCTACGCAATGGCCGCGCACGCCGACGATCCGGAGTACGCGCTGGAGATCCTGGACATGGCGAAACGGGCTGCGGAGCGCGCCGACAAGAAGATGCCGGATTGAGGGGCGACCATGAATAGCGGAGATCGCAGCATGAGCGACGAGATCAGGCCAGACATACTAAAGGCGGTCAATGGGATCATCAAAGACCAAAAGGGCAGGTGTCAGGGTGACTGGTTCTGGAACAACCTTCCCGATGACATCGTGTTCGAGATTCAGGAGGCGTGGGCGAAGATCATTCTGGACGCGGTTAGCGACCCAGAAAGCAAATCCAAGAGCAGCCCAGAAGCCCCGTTTCTAAGAGCGCCAACATCGAGGGGGTACTGGTGGTTTCGCGGGGTCGGGTGCGGGGCGTGGGCCGTGGTCTTCGTCTTGGACGCCGGGTCCGATGGTCTGGTGGTGCGACACTGGTCCTCGATGCGAGAGGATCACATTGACGATCTGATGGGCGAATGGTGTGGGCCAATTGGATCGCCGTCCCCGCAACCTTGGTGAAACGGACCGGCTAGACACATGGATCCCGCAGCGCTCCCAGCCTCGACCCGCCGCTACCTCACCGAGAAGACGCCCGAGGGCAATCGCAATGCCGCCCTCTTCGCCGCCGCGTGCCAGTACCGGGACGCCCTGACCTCCCTCGGCGAGGCGGAGCGCGCGCTGATCCCATGCGCGGTGCGGGATGGGCTGACCGAATCGGAGGCGCGCAAGGCGATACGATCAGCGTTCCGCGGCAACCAGCGCGAGCCCATCCGGCACCGGCACCAGTTCATGGATCGCGCCGTGCCGCAGGGCAAGCCGGCGGTCAACGGCGATGCCCATCCGCGGCCCGCGAGTGCCCCCGTGAGGCGTTTCTCCGCCCCGGCGAGTATCGCGACACCCCCCGAGGCACGAGAGGGCCTCATGGCCGCGTACATGCAGATAGAGGCCGCGTTCGAGCCGAAGGAGATGGTCTCGATCTGCACTGGCGCAATGGGCGAGGACGGCCGCGATCATCCCGCGGCAGCCGGCGAGACCCGCACGCGCGAGGAATGGCTCAGGCTGCTCGGCTCCGGAACCGATCCGTGGCCAAGGGACGCGGGAGCGGGGGTCTTCGTGCGGATCAATCCGGTGCTCGATGGCGGCAAGTCCGATGCGGACGTGACCGCCTTCCGGCACGCGCTCCTGGAATGGGATGACCAGCCGATCGAACGCCAGTGGCCCATCATCCGGGACTCGAGGATCCCGTGCACGGTGGTCATCAATTCCGGCGGGCGCTCGCTCCACGCATGGGTCCGCGTGGACGCGAAGAACGCCGAGGAGTACCGCGAGCGCGTCGCGATCCTGCACGAGTATTTCGCCGACTTCCCGCCCTGCGCGAAGAACAAGAATCCCTCGCGCTTCAGTCGGCTTGCGGGCGTGGCGCGGGGAGAATCCAAGCAGACCCTTTTGGCGACCGGCATCGGGGCGGCGGGTTTCGAGGTGTGGCACCAGGAGGCCCAGGATCGCGTCGACGGCATCCAGGTCTTCAGCTTTAGCGAACTGGCGTCGTACGACTTCGCCAACGACCCCAACACGCTCATCGGCAACCGCTGGGTCTGCCGGGGCGGCTCGGTCATGTGGGTCGGGCAATCCGGCATCGGCAAATCGTCGTTGACCGCGCAGGCCGCGATGTCCTGGGCGGTCGGCGTGCCGTTCTTTGGGGTGGCCCCGGTGCGCCCGCTGCGATCGCTGGTCATCCAGGCGGAGAATGACATCGGCGACCTCTCCGAGGCCATCCAGGGCGTGCGCCGGGCCATTGGCTTTGATCCGGCCGTCCGCGATCGCCGGGACATCGACTCCCTGCTCCAGCAGAACTTCATCAGCATCCGAAACACATCCAGGACCGGCTGGGGCGCGGTCGATCTGGCATCCAGGCTCATCGATCGCTACCGGCCGGACATCTTGTGGCTGGACCCGCTGCTGGCCTACGTCGGCGACGACCTGAAGCAGCAGAAGGTGGCATCCGAGTTTCTCAGGGAGGCGCTGGGCTCTCTCCAGATGAGGACGGGGGTCGTCGTGATGCTCGTCCATCACACCCCAAAGCCGATCAGGAACAAGGACGGTGGCCGCCCGGAGATGAGCGACGAGGACTTCCTCTACATGGGTCTGGGCTCAGTCGAGTTCGTCAACTGGCCAAGGGCCACGGTCGTACTGCGACAGGTCGGCGAAGGAGAGGACGGCAGGCCATCCTACGTGCTCCGCTTTCAGAAACGGGGGGAGCGCGCCGGGGCGATTGGCGCCGACGGCGCGACGGCCCGCCAGATCTTCCTGCAGCACGGGACCGAGTACATCTCGTGGCGGCGGGTGGCAGAACCGCAGCACGTCACCCAGAGAGCCCCCAACACCGGCATGTTCAAGCAGTCCTTCCAGCCGGCCGATCTGCTCCAGTTTTTGGACGGCGAGACCCCCACCAAGACCGGCAAATGGCAGACCGAGGCAAACACCGAACTGGGTATCAGCAAGACCACTTTCCACAGGCTCCGGGAGGCCCTTTTAAAGGAAGGAAAGATCGAGAAAAAGGAGGACGGCTATGTCATTTCAAGCTAATCGGTCCCACGGTAAAACACCATGGGACTCCCACGGCCATGGGACCGCTAGTTCCACGGTCCCATGGGGGCCCCTATTATTTCATAATAGGGGCCCCGGTACCATGGGACCTGTGGGACTTGGACGCGGTTCCAGTCCCGCGGAACCGTGGAACCAAAAAAGAAAAGGGGCGCAACATGAGCGAAGGCGAAGAGTGGATCCAGAAATTCACGCGGCATCTCCGCGACCACCTGGGCGAGTTCCAGAGACACCAGGGCCCTCCATCGGTCTGGTTCGACGGGTTCACCGATGTCCTGTTGCTCGGTCATTCATCGCACCCCGACGACAATCCCTATTGCCCGGAGATCGAAGAAGAGCGCGCCCATCTCCACGCCTATCGTGCGGGGGCAATGGCGGCCGAGTCCTTGCTCAAGACCCTTCGGTTGGACGAATCGTAATCGCGGGCTCGGCCCAACCAGGCCAGGTCCTCTTCGTCAGGACCATCCACCAGATCTGGATCCATCACCCGATCCTCGGCGATCTGCCCTTCGGTCATCGGTTCGAATCACCCACCGCCCCTTTGCCGGTCGATCGCTTCGATTTCGATGACCCCCTCGACGCCCACGAGGCCTGCATCCTCCTCGAGGATTACCTCGGCCGACATCGAGCCACCAAACCACGAAAGAGGAAGTGACCCATGGCCAAACCCCGCGAAGAAGACTTCCGTGATCCGGCCGATTCGATCCACGCATCCTACTGGCCCGATCCCGCGGACGCGATAGACACCCCCGCAGACCTACTCCGGGAGGTGATCGCGACCGGGAAAGTGCCAATCATCATGGCCCACATCAATTCGGTGGTCCGCGGCCAGGTCAATGACCAGATCTCCAACGCGATCATGTTCGTCCTCGGGGAGATCGAGCTCGACGACAAGCCGGCGCTGGCCGTGCAATGCTGCGTCTACGCCATCAACCGAAACGCCATGTCCGAAACCCAGATCGCAAGGCGATTCGGCGTCACCAGGGCGGCCGTGTCCAAGCGGATCATCCGATACTGCGAGAGGTTGAGGTTGCCCAAGGCCCGCGGGATGA
>JAKQKQ010000242.1 GCA_029560585.1 Verrucomicrobiota bacterium
TCCGCGCGGCCAGTTCGGCCTCGGACAGCTTGACATCGAGGCGGCCGCCCGGAATATCCAGCGCCACCATGTCGCCGTTCCGCAGAAGCCCGATCGGCCCGCCCTCGGCCGCTTCGGGGGAGATATGCCCGATACAGGCGCCCGCGGTGCCGCCGCTGAAGCGCCCGTCGGTGATCAGCGCGCACTTGTCGCCCAGATTCATTCCCTTGATATACGAGGTGGGCGAAAGCATCTCCTGCATGCCGGGCCCCCCCCGCGGGCCCTCGTACCGAATCACGACCACATCGCCCGGCTTAACCCTGCCGCCCAGGATGCCTTCGCAGGCAGCCTCCTGGTTTTCGAAGATGACGGCGGGCCCGGCGTGGACCAGCATTCCCGGATCCACGCCGGCCGTCTTGACCACCGCGCCCTCGGGCGCGAGGTTGCCGTAGAGCACCGCGAGTCCGCCCGTGGCGGAATACGCCTTCTCGATGGGACGGATGCAGTCCGGGTCGGCAATGCGCGCCTGCGCGACGGCTTCCCCAAGGCTCATGCCCCCCACCGTCGGTGCGCCTCCGTGCAGAACGCCTCCGAGGCGCCCAAGCTCCTTGAGGATCGCCGACACGCCGCCCGCGGCCCCCACGTCATCCATGTGATAGGAGCCGGAGGGCGACACCTTGCAGAGGGTCGGCACCCGCAGCGCCAGCGCGCCGATCCGGCGCAGATCGTAGGCGAGGCCCGCTTCCTGCGCGACGGCCAGGAGGTGCAGGATCGTGTTGGTCGATCCGCCCATGGCGGCGTCGAGGGCGAAGGCGTTGTCGAAGCTCGCCTCGGTGAGGAAAGTCCGGAAACGCACCTTCGCTCTCACGAGATCCAGGATGCGTCGGCCCGCCCGAAGGTATAGGGCTTCGCGCGCCGGATCGACGGCGAGCAGGGTGCCGTTGCCGGGAAACGCGACGCCCAGCGCCTCCATGATGCAGTTCATGGAGTTCGCGGTGAAAAGCCCGCTGCACGAGCCGCAGGTGGGGCAACCCGACCGTTCCAAGTCCTCCAGCTCCCGCGCGTCCATGGCGCCGATGGCGCGGCTGCCCACGCCCTGGAAGATACTGATGAGATCGCATGGGCGGCCGTCGGGAAGGCTGCCCGTCGCCATGGGGCCGCCGCTCACAAACACGGCGGGGAT
>JAKQKQ010000244.1 GCA_029560585.1 Verrucomicrobiota bacterium
GTCGACCTCGACCCGCGGTTCGGCCCGCAGCCCATCCATTGCGAGGTGGACCATTTCGACCTCACCGCCCACGCCCAGCGCGACGACATCCTCGACTACATCGTCTCCGTCGACCCCCGCCACGTCATCCTCGTGCACGGCGATCCCCCGGCCCTCGAATGGTTCCGCGCCGAACTCGCACAGCGCCGGCCCGGCACGCGCGTCACCATCCCCGGGCCCGGCATCCGGGTCGAGCTCTGACCGGAAATTCCCATTGCCCGCCAGAAGCGGCCCGGGGACGGTCCGCACTCCAAAGGCCTTCGGCCGAAATGCGGCAACAGCACAGGCCGGTGGCAACATCGTGGGATGCCGCGGTATTTCACGCGCGGCCCGGCAACTACTCGAGCCACACGGAGACCCGCAACCGGTGCGGGCTATCCTTCTTGCCGAGGATCACCTCGTTGTCGCCGATGTGGAGGTCGATGTCGGAGCGCTCGTGTTCGGCCCCGAGGCTCTTGCCATTGACGATGGTGCCGTGGCGACTCCCGCGGTCGCGCAGGACGATCACCCCGCCGTGGCGCTCGACCGAGCACTGGTGCGGCGAGACATGATAGGGCTCCTTGTCCTGCACGGTGTAATCGTTCGGGAACAGGACGTTGAAATAGCCGCCCTGCGTGGCGCGCCCGATGCGGAACGGGAACTTCGGCACGAGCACCCCCGGTTCGCCGGCCGCGTGCTCCGCCTCGGTCTGGATGCGCACCCTGGGGGTCTTCTCGCCGGCCTGGGAGGGCCGCGGCGCCGGGGCCGTCGCCCCCATCCGGGCGAGTTGCTCGTTGGCGTGCCGGAGCCGCTCGAAAAACGAGGCGAGATACGGCACCAGCTTCTTCGGGTCGGTGAGGATCAGGTGGTTGAAGTCGTAGTCGGTCAGCACCTCAACCTCGCTGGCCTCGATGGCGCGGGCGCTCGCCGAGCGCGGGCGGTCCTGCATGATCGCCATCTCGCCAAAGATCTCGCCCGGGGAGAGCTCGGCCAGGGGGATCTCCCGGCCCTCCTTTTCCAGGAAGATGAGCACGCGACCCGTCAGGATGCGGTAGGCGTGGCGCCCCTCCTGACCCTCGTGGAAGATCACCTGTCCGGGCTCGAGTCTCTCGTGGTGCATGGATCCCTCCAAGATGGGAATACGGGTACTGAATCGCCGCTCCCAGCCGCTGTCAAGGCGGGTTGAGCCGGTCGGCTGGGCCCTCTCATTCGGTCCCGAGGCGCGATGCGAGATAATCCAGCATCCGGGCCGGGTACCCCGCGGCGCGGTGCTTGGCGTCCTTGCCCCCGGGCTTCTTCGGGAGCGCGGCGATCCGGGCG
>JAKQKQ010000246.1 GCA_029560585.1 Verrucomicrobiota bacterium
CGGATCGTTCAGCAGAAGGGCCGACTCGCATCCCATCGTGTCGAGAAGGTTGAGGGCGTAGCCCTCGTGGTCGTACCACGTCTCGGGCGGCCCGTCGGTGTGATACGCGTGAAGGACCTTCGTCGAGGGCACGCCCAGCGCCCCGCTCCCCTGTAGCCCCACCGCGAAGGCGAGCACGCAGTTCCCGGGCGGCGGATCGATCACGTTCTCTGCGTAGTTGCCGTGCTGCGCCGGGATGGTCCCGGCGAAGTTAAGCTCGATGTCGAAGTGGTCATCGGCAGACCCCGGCAGCACGAACGAGCGCATGAACAGGACGGGCCCAGGGCCGTCCACGTTGATCGGGCTGTATGCATTCAGCGATCGCCATGCGGGCGAATCGACCATCGACACGGGGATGCGGACGTTGTGCAGGATCGCGGAGGCCTCCGCCGCGAGATCCCCGCCAGAGATCAGGGGCTCGTCGTCCGGGTGGAGCACCACCGTCACGTCCACGTCGGCGTACTTGGAGGGGTCCGCCACCGAGCTGCACCTGATCTTGCACGCCCCCGCCCGGACGCCGATGACCACGCAGTACTGGTCGGTCTGCTGCGGCAGATCGGCCAGGTTGGTGAATCCCAGCCCGGCGATGATGTCGGTCAGTTTCCCGCGCTCGATCCGGGCGACGGAGGGATTCGTGGATTTAAAATCGACCCTCTTGTCATCGAGGTCGGCGACATCTGCCGACAGTATCCTCCACGTGCCCTCTTTGACCCCGTACTGGTCGGTTTCCCGCTTCTCGTAGAGCGCCAGGGCCGCCACGCTCGGCGTCACGGTGCCGACGGTGCCGTCTTTGAAGTCGAGGCTGACCTCCTGCCCCGCGTTCGCGGCGTACGACCCGGCCAGCACGAACTCGATGTGGTCGGTGCTGAACGCCGTGGCGGTGACCACCTCTTTCTCGGCGAGGTTCCCGGTCAGGGTGTCCTTGACGTTGACCCTGAGGGTCGCGGGTTTCTCGGCGCTGGCCACCATCGCCTGGAACGCGCCCCGCTCGTCGTTGATGCGGTACACGTCCACGCGATTGGTGCCCTCGGCGGTGGCCGTGAGGGCGATGCCGGTGGCAGGCAGCGGCACGAACCGGTCGCCGGCCCGCTCGAACCCGTACCACTGGCCGTTCGAGGAGTTGTAGACGACCCGGACTATGTTGGTGACGGCCATTGCCACCCTCGGCCCGCTGTCAATTTCCCCCCGGCTTATCCTTCCCGGCGATGTCCACGAGGATCTCGCCGTCCGATTCGGTTATGACGAATCCGGAGCCAAACTTGATCTTGGGACGCGCGATTATCGCGTCCCTGAGGGCGCGCAGAAACGGAAAGCTGAAAGCGATTTTCAGCCTCAATAGGGGGTCAGACATACAGGTCCTCCAGCGCGTCCTTCTGGCTGCCCCCGCCCGCCCCGCCGAAGTAGCACACGTACCACGGGTCCATCATCATGGCCCACCCCTCTTCCATCACCCAAAACCCACCCGACTCGACATTGCGAGCGCTCGTCATCGTCCACCGGAATCGCGGGTTGATGCTGCCCACGTTGAAGCCCCATCGCGCGAGACCCGCGCCATCGCGGCCGAGATCGACCTTGAGGATCTCGACCCCCCCGAGCCTCGGCGGCGCCCCGGCGCTGCGGGTCTCGCCCGCCGGGAGTCCAGAGTAATACCGGTACGTCCTGGTCGCGGCCCTGTAGTGGACCGTCGCGGAGATCTCGCCGACGGCGTTGACCATGCCAGACCTGGCCGCCGCGCGCATCAGCACCGGGAAAGAGTTGCTCTGGAGCGAGGTGCCGGTCTCCACGAGGCCTCGCGGGAAGCGCGAGTATCGGCCCTGCCGGTAGGTCCACTCGTCGTCGTATGCCATCGTGATGCGGGCCTTCCCGATCTTGCCCTCCTCGACCCGGTTCTCCGTCAGTCGGAGTTTGGGGAACCGGCGGTTGCGGGTGCCCTCGCGGTTCAGCAATCGGTAGGGGTTGATGTCGAAGGTCTCGTAGACCTCCTCGCGGTGGATCTTCCCGTTGGCCGACTCGACGTGGGAGGCATCGCCCGTGGCGATGAGCCCGCGGTGCTGCCCGTGGACGACGTAGCTCTCCCGCTCCTCGCTCACGATTCACCCGTCGCCCTGGCGATGTTGGACGCCATCGTCTCAAGCGACTTCTGGATCGCCCCGAGGATGGTCGTCTGGCCCTGGCCGCTGTCGGCCGCGGCATCGCCGCCCTTGAAGCGCTCCGCGCTGTCTCGGGCCGCCCGCGCGGCGCTGCCGCTCTCCCACGCCCCCGAATCGAAGGCCCGGGCCCCGGAGACATTTTTGTGGGAGTCCATGTAGTCGCGGGTGCCCTGATCCATGATGTCCGGCGCCCCCTCCGCCCCCCTGCGGTACGACCTGATCCTGGCCCCGGCCTTCCGGGCGTCCCGATCCTCCCCGCGGACCTTCTTCTTGGCCTCGCCCGCCGTCATGCCTTGGCCGATGTATTCCTCGATCCGCTCGCCCCTGGATTTGCCCGTGTCGCCGCCCACCGCCGCCGTGAGGTTGTTGCGCGCCTGCAGAAGCGCGACATAGGCCTCCGCCTCGCGCGTCGTGCCTTTTGCAAACCCGAGCTCTTTCTCCGCGGCCCGCACGCGGAGCCTCGCCTCCTCGACGGCGTGGTCCCTGCCGTCCTTCTTGAGTTCCGCGATGGCCGCCTCCAGCGCCAGCTCGCGCAGCTTCTGGGCGGCGTCGGCCTTCTCCTTGCGGAGCTTGTCCTCGGCCTCCTTGGCGTCTTTCTTCGCGCGCCCCTGCGCCTCGGCGATCTTCCGCTGCAGGTCCTCGATCGACTTGAGCAGCGCCTGCTCCTCGGTGCGGAGCTCGAGGCCCTCCTCCTGCGAGATATTGCCCCTCCTGATCCTGTTCTGGACCTCGGCCAGCTTGCCCAGCATCGCGGTCAGATTCTCCTCCTCGCTCCGGTTCGCCTCGTCCCTGGCCTCCTTGGCTTTCCAGTACGCCTCGATGAGCCTGTCGATCGCCCTCTTTTTCGCGGGCGCGTCGTCGCCGCCCTCGCCAACGACACCCTTGCCCTGGTCGACGGCGCCGGCCGGCCGATAGTTGGCGCCCTCGGTCATGAAGCCCGCGTCCTCGGCGTTGGACGCCATCCACTTGGCCATCTCCTCGCCGTGGATCTTCTTGTAGAGCGCCCTCTCCGCGGCCACGCGCCTGGCGCGGTCGGGGATCTCGCCCAGCACCGCGCCCTTCTCCGCGGCGAACCGCTTCCGGCTGGCCGCCCCCACCGTCTCGCTCGCCTCGAGGCTCGCCCTGAACTTCCGCCATCCCGCGTAGGTGCCCCACACCCAGTCCTGGAAGCGGGACTTCATGTTGCCGAGCATCAGGTTCCACTGGTCGGCGACGACCCCCATGCCCATCAGGGCCGCGTCCGAGGCGGGCTTGATGGACTCGAACAGCTCGCGCAGCTCCTCCGGGCCGCGCTGCAGGAGGTTGGCCAGCTCGGTGCCGCTTCGGGACAGCAGCGTCTGGAGCGCGAGGAACCCCCGGCCGCTCGCCTCGGCCCTCTGGTACCCCCCGGCCAGCGCGACGATCATGTCCGGCAGCCGCATCCGCGATAGCTCCGATGCCTTGAGGCCCATCGCCTCCAGCATCTCGGCCTGCTCTTTCCCGCCCTCGCCCGCCTTGGCCAGGTTCACCCGCAGTTTCACCGCGGCCTTGACCACCGCCTCCATGTCCGAGCCCATGAGCGACGCCGCGCCGCCCACCCGCACGAGGTCGGAGGGCATCTCCCGCAGCGTCTCGGCCAGGTCGCTCACCCTGTCGGCCTCGGAGAAGGCCCCGCGCACCGCGTTGCCGATCCCGTAGAGGGCGGCGGCGACCCCGCCCCCGACCGCCGCGCCGGAGAACACCTTGGAGAACTCCGAGCCGAGCTGGCGGTTGAAGTCCCGCGCCTCCTTGCGCATCCGGGCCAATCCCCGGTTGAAGTCGGAGTCGTCCAGCCGCGATCTTGTGACCAGGTCAGCCACGGCGCTTCCTCCTCACGACCTTCGCCCCCTCGGGCAGCGCCCCCCGTCTTGTCCCGGTGATCCCGCGGGCGGCGAGGGACGCGATCTCCTCCTCCTCGGCCTCCGTCACCCAGCGGCAGCCGTACTCGCCCTCGTTGAGCGCGGCGGCGTAGTGCAGCAGTTGCCCGTAGCGCAGGAACCACGCCCACTCCGGGTCCTTGCCGAAGGCCCGCGCCACGGCGGTGACCATCCCCAGGTGAAACGGCGTCGTGCACGGCTTGCCCTCTTTCGCCCGCTCCTTCAGCTCGGGCACGACGGCGCAATCCTCGCGGTAGTCCGCCCACGCCATCCGCGCGCGGTGGACGGCCCGCGGGGAAAGCGCCATGCGGCGGATCGCGGCGATGTCCCGCTTGTCGGGCCGCCGCCAGTCGATGGCCCACAGTTCCTCGAATGAGCCGCACGCGCAGACCTTGGCCGCGCCCACCAGCTCTGGGAGCGTCGCCGCCGAGGGCGCCCAGGGGAGCGGGCTGTCGATGGATCGCAGCGCGGCAGAGTGCGCCGCGCAGAAGGGCCTCAGCTCACGGCCGGATATGCGGTGCCCGTCGCACGGCACCAAGAACGCCGCCGCCAGCCTGCCTACCACCAGTGACGTGAGGGCCATGGTCCATCGGGCTCAGGTGATCTTCTTGAACGCGACCAGGGTGCAGGAGGCCTCCTCGAAATCGCGCACCTTGTCCCCGATCTTCTTGTTGGTGACGATGTACCTGATCCCCTCGACCGTCACCGTGCCCAGCGCGTCGAACTTCGCCTCATCGGTGAGCAGGCCCTGCACGTCGTAGTTGCGCTTCCACCGGTCGGGCTTCTGGATGCCCAGCGCCGCGATCTCCCCGTCGCGGTCGGTCGCCTCCGCCTGGGCCTCGGGCTCGCGCGCCCGGTCCACCGAATTGACCTCGATGCCGATGTCGTCGGACATCGCCTTGAGGGCCGCCTTCAGGCCCATCGTCACCGCGAGGGAACCGTGCTTGTCGAACGCGTCGGCCATGCACGCGCGCGGATGTCAACGCTTGCGCGACCCGCGCGGCGGGCGGTACCCGGCCAGCTCATTGCGCATGCCCCCGATGTGCGCGCGGGCCGCCCACTGGATCGCCCGGTTCAGCCGGGCGATCATCGCGGGTTCGTACTCCGCGCCGCTGCCGGTCCAGTCGAAGTATTTGAGCGCCTTGCGCACGTCCATGACGAACCGGCCGCGTCCCGTGTGCCTCCCGAAATACGCCGCCACCGGGATGCCGAGCTTTCGCAGCGCGGGGATGAGCCCGCCCTTGAGTTTGCCCACGTCGGCCTCGATCTCCTTCACGTGCGCGTCGACCGCAGCCGGGTTGAGGACCAGCCGCAAAGGCGGCGGCGGATGGCGGTTGCCCCAGCGGCCGCGTTTGTAGCCGCGCATGGCCCGGCCCATATCGAACGCGCCGATGGTCACCTTGGCCAGCGGTGAGCCGCCCTTCGCGAGGATCTCGCGCATGCCGCGCACGTCGCCCCGGAAGTACGCGTGCCAGAAGGCGGTGCTCAAAGGCCGCTTGAGTTGCCGCAGGAATCTGTTGAGCACCGCGCCGCGCGGATAGCCACGCGAATAATCGCGCCGGATCGCTCTCCGGCCAGCGCCCGCCGTGGGCGGCGGTATCACGTCGATCACGCGCCGAAATAGGCCGCGGGTGTATTTCTCGAATGTTCGCCCGCTGAAATCGTCGTGGTGCGCCTCGATATCCCTGACCGTCCGCTCCCAGTCGGTCAGATCGACCTCGAAAGAGACATCCGAGCCCACGTTAAGCGATCGCCACGCCTGCAGCGATGGGTTTCAAGACCATCTTGGTAGCGCTCTTGGCCACGCCCAGTATCGTCGGGTACCAGCCCGCGGCGAGATCGGTGCTGGGTGCGATGTCTCCCGGAGCGTCCGCGCCGACCACCAAGATGTCGCCGATGCTCATTGCGCATCCGGGCGTGAAATCGTCGTCCTCATAGACCAAGAAGCCAGGCTGACCGGCCGCGCCGTCGTTGAGCGCGATTCCCTCGGCGGCGTGCGTCGCCGCATCGTTGGCGTCGGCCTTGTAATAGCGGCCATCCGCCGCCTTCCGGTACAGCGGTTGACCCGCCGTCACCGCGTCCCCGAAGATGATGTCCTTCTTGCGCCCGTTTGCCCCCGCCAGGACGTTCGCCGCAGTGATCACTTTCGCCGCCATGATCGCGGCGCGATGTCAATCATCACGCGTCCAGCGCCGCCGCCCAGGCCTTGAACTTGAGCGTCCGCACCCACTCGTGCCGCGTCCTGCTCCGTGCGATGTCGAAATCCCGAACACCGAAGACCTTTGCCCTAGGTCCCGAAAGCATGTCGGGCAGGGCCACATCGCGCAGCCTGCGGAGAACTTTGCCCCAGGCCCCAGCCAATGCCTCTGGGCTGTTGCTTTGCTCGGCCTCCATGATGACGTCCACTCGGCAATCCAGGAGCCACCGCCCCGGCCGCTTGTCTTCCTCGGTCGCCCCGTCCACCATCGCCACGATCCGGGTGTCGGGCGCGTCCTCGTCGGAATCCACGTTGACGACCGGAAGTCCGGTAGCCGCCCCTTCGACCGCCGCCTTCAGCCTCTCCTCCACCGCATCGCAGGGGTCGGTCATGTGATCATCTCCGCGTGGATCGTGATGATCGGCCAATTCGAGTTGTCGGTCAGCCCCGTGACTTTGTAGGCCCGCCCGTCGGCCGTCAGCCGGTCCCCCCTCGACGGCAGCGGCGGCCCCACATCCGCCCGTAGCGCCCGCACCATGACTGTCGAGGACGGGTCAAAACCCCCGGCCACCAGCCCGTAATCGACCGAAGGGCTGCCGATCAGTGCCCGGAACGTCCGGCCCTTCCACTCGACCCCGACGCCGCGCTCGATGAGGAGTTCGGAGAGGTCGCCGCAAAGCGAATCAGGTAGGCTCACAAAGGAACTCGGCTGTCAAAGAATGAGCAATCCCAACAACCGATAACCGCAATATATTGTGGTTTTTCAGTTTGACTATGCAACCCAATGTGGTTAATTGCTCTACTGCTCGATTCCGAGCATTTTCGGGACTGGGCAAGAAAAAGGCTGGGACCGGGTGGTCCCAGCCGCAAGAACAACGGCAACCGACCGGGGAACGGTCCATTCCCGCTGTCTCGTCAAGTTAGACAGCTGTCGAGTAGCAGGAACACCGTCACTCGGTCAACTGGAGAATAGCGATGGACAAATACCATCTGACCAAGAAAGAAAATGAGTGGAAGCTCACAAGGGAGGGTGCCGATCGCGCCGCCTTGAAGGCCGACACGAAGGAAGAGGCTCTTCGACAGAGCGTAGAGTTCATGAATCAGCATGGAGGATCGATGAAGGTCCACACGGAGGATGGGCAGTTCCAAGAGGAACGGACCTATCCCGGAAGTGCAGATCCTTATCCGCCCAAAGGCTGATATCACGACGAACGCTTCTTTCGACGAGATGCTCGATCAGGGCCTCTTGCCATTGCGGCTTGAGGCCCTCTCTCCCTCTCTATTTCCACAATGCCTTCGGAAGCGATGAAGATCCCACCGCAGGACCGTCAGACGTACTCGCCCGACACCATCTCCACCTTGCACGCGGCGGTGCCGTCGATCTCGACCAGCGCGGGGCCATCGGCAGCGAACACCGTGGGCGAGTTGATCTCCTTCGTGGCCGCACCAACCGGCACCCGACCGGCCTCGGCCATCAGGAAGACCTTGTCCCCAGGCGCCAGAGCAAAAGGCAAGTTGGCGACCATGGTGATGGTGCCCGCCTCCGCGTCCACCGATGCGACCACCGCGCGGGCGGCCTGGTTGGTGGACAGCTTCCAGAGCATGACGACGCCATCCGCCGCGAAGCCCGCCGGGGGCGCAGTGACCACCTTCTGCCCCGCCGCGCTGGCTGCGCTCACGACCGCCTCGGCCGCATGGCGCAGGAACTTGAGGATCGAGCCCGCCTTGTCGGAGGTCGCGCTCACGAATTGGAGCCGGGTCATGGACCGGGGCCATGGCGGAACCGCCGCGTAAGACAGGGTCGTGCCGTCATCACCGATTGCAGAGAATGGTCTCATCACTATCTCCCTTGGATGTTCGTTGTTGAGTGTTGGCTATTGGATGTTGCGTCAGGGTTTCACCAGCCGCTTGAGCCCATCAGCCCGTCCCACCGTGAATCCGTACAGGCACTCGACGGTGACGTAGATCTTGTTGCTCTTGGTGTCGGAGAAGCGGAGATAGCCGAAGGTCAGCCCGGTGGCCGGGTCGGTCACCGCGCCCGCCTCGTCGTAGCGGGCCGCCGGCACGAGGTAGCGCACCGCCACCGCGATGGCGCTGGGGTGGACCGCGAAACCGACCAATTTCTCGGCGTGGCTCGGGGCGATCACGCCGGTCTCGTACAGCTCGAAGCCCGCCAGCCGCTTGATCCGGCTCTGTTCGACGGCAGGGCCGCTCAGCGAGATGTTGAACGCCTTGGCCACGACGTCGTCGGCCAAGAGGTTGGTGTAGTAGCCCGCGTCCAGGATGAGCGCCCGCCTATCAGAGGGCATCTTGGCCGCACCACAGGCCTCGCGCACCGAGAGCACGCGCTTGTAGTCGAACGCGGTCGGGCCGATGGCGGGCACCGCGGGCGCGCCGTAGTTGGCGGCGGTCACCACCGAGAACACGTCCAGCAGCACATCGAGGGCCAACTGCCGGGCCGCGGCTTCGGCCAGCGGCTCCAGCACGCCGAAGGCGGTCTCGGCCAGCTCGCGGGCGGTCACGTGGACCGTCTTGAAGAAGTGGCGGCTGAGGGTCACCGGCACAGAGGCGACCGCCGAATCGCTGTTGGCGGTGTAGTCGCCGGCGAACTCGCCAGACTTGGACGGCGCGCCCACCAGCGGCACGCGCACGGTGTCGCCCTTCTCCGCGGCATCGGGGGAGAAGTTGGTGCTGAAGGCCCCGAAGGGCAGCAGCTCGTCGGTGAATGCCGGCAGCGCGGTCTGCGCCACCCGGATGTCCTTGAGATTGGTCAGCGTGTTGGGCATGGGATCGGTTCCTTATCCGTTCGAGGTGGAGAGGGCCTTTTGGAGCGCGGCCTGCTGGCGCGCGGAGAGGCCCCGCCAGAAGATCGTCTGCTCGCGAGGGTCGGAGATCGCGCGGAATTTCTCGGCCAAACCCGCATCGGAATCGGCCTCGCCGGCGGCGCTCACCTTCGCGGGCGCGGAAGTCCCGGTCTCGGCGACAATGCGAGCCGCGCGGGCCGAGGCGCGTTTCTCGAGATCCTGCTCCTTGGCCTCCAGCTCGCGGTTGCGGGCGGTCAGGCCGGCAATCGAGCCACTCGCGGCCACCAGTTCGGCTCGGGACGCGTCACGCTCGGTGGTGAGGGCGGCGTTGGCCGCCTCCAGCTCCCCGACGCGTGCGTTGAGGGTTTCGGTGTTCCGCCCGGCCTCGGTCAGCAGTCCCTCGCGGGCCTGGGCGTCCGCCTCAAGTTTCGTGATGCACCCCCGCGCCTCGGCCAATTCGTCCTCGATGGTTCGGCTCATTGCCCGCGAGGGGGTGTCAACCGGCGCGGGTTTCACATGGAGCCGGCGCAGCCGCGCCATGGCCTCGTCACGGTTTCGCACCACTCCCGCCAAGTTCAGCCGCTGCGCCATGCGGGCAGAGAAGCTCTGCCCTTCGAGGGCCTCCTCCGGGATCTTCCTTCCCCGCGCCAGCACCGCCGCCCGGAAATCCCCCGCGATCTCCTCGACCTGCGCCTGGAGCCAATCGCGCTGATCTCCCGTGAGCGGCACGCCGGGCACTCCCGCCCCCTTGAATTTGCCCGCCGCGAACACCTCGACCTTCAGGCCCTCGGCCTTGAGGCGCTCCGAGGAGTCCACCAGGACCCGGACCACCCCGATGCTTCCCACCCGTGCGCTGGGCGTGGCATAGATCGCATCGGCCTGACTCGCGACCCAGTAGGCCGCGCTGCACATCTCGCCCGCCGTGAAGGCGTACACGTACTTGTCGCGAGAGACCTCTGCCACCGCCGCTGCCAATTCCGGCGTTCCGTTGACCGCGCCCCCCGGCGAGTCGATGTCGAGGAAAAGCGCCTGGACGTCCTCCCTCCGCCCGGCCTCCTCGACCGCCGCGATCAGATTCTCGGTGTCGGTCGCCCCAAACAGGATCGACTCGATGATCCCAGGCCGCCGCAGCATGGGACCGCGGATCGACACCACGCCGATGCCGTCATCCAATTCGAGAAGATTGCTTGCGGGTTTGTCCGGAAACTCAGCCTGCTGGTCAAACATCCCGGCTTTCGCCGCCAACGCCCGCAGCGCGTCGGGGCAGATCAGCCAGGGGTGGCGAGAAAGCATGGCGTCGGTCGCGGGCACGACCGGAATCCGCTGTCAAAGCACGATCCGGACGTGCGAGAATGGCCCACACGGTCAAGACATGACACTGCGTGACGAACTAATCCGCACCGCCCTCGAGTGGCAGCGCATCTACGGCAATGCCCCCTCGATCACGGGAGCATTAGGGGAGTACGACGCCGCAATGCTGGTGGGGTGTTCGGAGGAGGCGTACCGCAAGCAGATGGCGCTCCGCTCTGTTGTTGCACCGGGCCACGACTTCGAGCACGACGGCAAACGCTATCAGGTGAGGGCTAACCGGCCGAGTGGGCGACCCGGCTCCCCGGTCACGCTCGTTAACAAGCCCAAGAAACTCGATTGGGATTTCTTTGTCTGGGTCCACTACTACGAGGACTTCACCCTGCGCGAAGCGTGGCTTTGGCCGACGAGTGATTTCGTCGCGGCCTTTTCTCACAAAAACCGCCTATCTCCAGAAGACATGCGGCGTGGGAAGCGCCTTTTCGAAGCACCCGGTCCAACGAGTTCCTTCGTAAAGATCGCTGAGGAGCGCCCCGTTTTACGTCGTGTCCTGATGCCACTGCCGAAATTTCTTGGCCTCAAGCGTTATCCGGGTTTATGCACACACCCTGATGCAGTGGACCAGTACTGGGTTCACTCACGAGGCGGCAAACGCTTCATCACGAGCGGGCAGCCGCCGGATGGGTTTCGATGGTTCGGCTTATACCTCGGCGGCAACAACGAGTATATTTTTCTGATGTGGTCAGTGGGCGGTCGCCGTTTCTGGTTCTACTGCTGCTATGCCCAAGTCCTCTCGGAAGACGGAAATCTCTGGGGCCCCACCCTGGACACCCTCGACGAGGCGCTCCGGCGCTGGGATCGGGAAAATGGTGACGTCGTCTTCAGTAGTCCGTGGGGCTGGCTCGACACTCAGAGTCTGAAGTTCGATCAGGACGATCTTTTTCCAGGAACGGCCGAAGTCTGGGACAGCTGATCCGCATCTGGGACGACCGGTGCCGACTTTGCCGCACCACTTGCGGGTCGATACAGCATCTCCACCGGCACCTCCCATCGTTCCGCCGTTTCTAGGATCATCTTCGCATCGCGGGCACGGCGTTCTAACTCCTCGCCAAACTCCGCGCCGAGTTCCGCAAAGTGGTCCGATAGTGTTTTGAGCCCCATCTCCACGTCAGCTCGGTTCTGCTGCGCTTCACGCCCGGCATCCACCGAGACCCTTTTCGGACACGTACACGCGATTTTGTGCCAACCGGGAACATTCGGCAGCAATCCCCTCTCAATGGCATCCCCGATCACGTAGGCCCAGACGGGTGTGAGGAACCGCCCGATGAGGACCATCTGTCGGAACGAGAAACGCCGGTCTGCCTTGGCGACGACGAGCCGCACGCCGGCACCGCCAATGCGAGAGGAATCGGCAGCGAATTCAAACGGAAGCACGCCAAGGGCCGAGTCGCGGCGAAGATGTTCCAGAAAACCGGTAAAGGTTGGGCTGGGGCGTCCCGATTGGAAGCTGTCGAGTTCCTCTCCCGGCTTGAGCGCGACGAGCTTGCCGCCGACGATCTTTTGAAGGGATACAGGATCGCTTGAGCCGATTTCGGCGGCCCCGATCTGGAAATCCCCGGTGTCCTCGTCGGTCAGGTCCCTCGGGCTCTTGAGCACGCGGGCGATATCGCAGTTGTCCTTGACGGCGTGCTTTTCCAGGGCGAGCAGCTCCATCTCGTCCAAGACGTTGTTGATCGAATGCTGGATGACCGGGGCCGCCCGCACCGCGCTGGCGCTCTCGGGCTCGAAGACGTGCAGCACCGAGGCTGCCGGCACATCGATGCCCTCGCCGTCGTCCTCGAGGATGCGGTAGAATTGCGGTCTCCCCGCAGCGTCCAACCCGATCCCGTCCACGGTGCCCTCGCGGTCGCCCTCCCCGACCCGGTGGGCCTCGATCAACTGGATGACCGGTTCCCCGACCGCGTCGCGGGTCTTGAGGACGAAGTATTCGCCATCGATATCGACCCCTCGGCAGACGATGGACTGGCATTCCTCGAAGCTGAAGCGGCCCGTCACCTCGCATCGCGCCGACCACGACTTGAAATACGCCTCGGCCTGGCGGTTCCACTCGGGGTCCGGGGACTGGGCCTGCGGGCGGATGCCATCCCCCGTGGAATAGATGGCCATGTCCCCGACCAGCTCGCGCACGAAGCCGGAATTCTTGGAGAGGTATCGGGAGCGACGCACCAGCTCGGTGCGGACCGAAGGCGCGAGATCCCGCTTGGCGTCGCCAGGGGCCGCGCCGGGGACACGGCCACGCGCCTGGGATTGATTGGCGCCCTCGTATGGGGATCCGTAGCCGCCGAACGCCCACCTCAATGCGCCGGCCATGAAACGCGAGAACCGCCCGGTCTGCGGGTGGCCGTTCATTGCAGCAATGATCCGGTTGCGCCGAGTCATAGGGCGATCCGGCTGACGCTGGATTGCGCGGCCCTCCGGGTGCGGCCGTACACCTCGGGGGCCAGCTTCCGCAGGGCATCCTGGCAGGCGGCGATGACCGTGTGGATCTCGTCCAGCCGCCGTTTGACGACCGACGTGCCCCCGTCGCCCCACTGCACGAGCGTCTTCTTGAGCTCAGCCTTGTGGATGCCAAGGATCTCCTCGACCTCCGCACGCGTGAAACCGACCGAATAATCGGGGACCGCCATCGAGCCGCGAGGGGTGTCAATCGGGACGACGCCGTTTCTGCAACCATGTCTTGGTGGGCCCCGCGTCGTTTGCGGCTGCCACTTGGGTCTCCCGCGCGGCGGCCCGACGCAGCGGCTATCGGCGCCATGCCGAATCCCTTAACAAGTCCTTGTCCCCAGTCGCCGCCCTGCTATTGTACTTGTAGCGCCTGATCTTCGGACAGGAAGGAGTCCCCAATGCCCGACGAGCTTTCGAACCTCAAGTTGGAACGCCTCATCGTTCACGAAGCCTTTCTCAGTTCGGATCTCGAAGCCGGGCGAACCCCGCAGCAGAGCGACGCCTTCGTGACCCTCGATCCGAAGGGCGAGGCGCTTCTCGCCAAACGACTCGTCGATGCCCTGAGCTCCGATAGCCACAGCATAGAGATGCAGGTCGAAAACGACGCAGAAGATTCCACGTTTGCCGTCGCCACTCGCCTGTTAGACCTCCCCAATC
Source organism: Verrucomicrobiota bacterium (assembly GCA_029560585.1). Taxonomy (GTDB): domain Bacteria; phylum Verrucomicrobiota; class Verrucomicrobiia; order JADLBR01; family JADLBR01; genus JADLBR01. The sequence goes on from JAKQKQ010000246.1 coordinate 13,556, forward strand.
CCGAATTCATCGCGAGCACGAAGGACATCGCCGGTCGGCTCATTCGGGCTCAAGCTGCCGGCACAATCAAACCTGGCATCTGCATTGTCCTCCAGGGCACAACCGGACCGAATTCCAGCCCCTCGCGGTTCTTGGCGATACTGAAAGCCGAAGCGGATGCTGGATTCATCAAGGAAGTCTCCGATCATGCGGTGACCCTCAAGTACATCAACGAAATGGTCCTCGGCGCCCAACAGCGCCTCTACAAGATCGGCTGCTTCATCGACGGGTCCCGACCATCAGCACCTGTCGCGGACGGAGCCGCGCGCGACCCCGACGATTTCACTGTCCTGATCTACGACCACCAGATGACGGCGACCGGCGACAATCCAGCGGCGCGCTATTTCTACTCCACATTCCTTGGCTGCAAGATCGCGGTAACATCCTCCAGGTTGACCAAGGGATTCTACGACGTGACCTCGGATTATATCGCGCGCGCGAATTTCTCCCCGCAACAACGCGTAGAAGTACAAAATCACCTGACCTCCTACCTGAAGTCCAACGAACCGCGGATCGAGCCGAGGGTTTTTGCCGACCGCTATCTCCCAAGTCCGATGCGGGCTGCCTACCTCGATGCGCTATGGAAGTCCGCCTTCCCGCGGCGGCCCGTCCAAAAGGACACGGCACTCATCAGTGGGCGCTTGCGCATCCGCCGCATGCAGTTTTCATCCAACGTGCGTATCGTCGCTCCTTCCGATAGTTTTGCGGCGACCGTCAAAGTCGCTGGAGCGCGCGACGGATGGACGGAAGTCAAGATCAAGGGTGACATCACGCAGCAGCAGTGAACGAGGAGGATCTCAGGGCAAAGTACGAGCAACAGCGCCCTTTCCTTCAGGCGTGGGGTGAAGCCGTTGCGCACGAGATCCTGTCCCGTCTGGTCAAGGAGATCGGACCGGACCGGTCCCTCGACGAGTTTCTCAAGATACCACCGAAACCTCGAATCAAGACGACGCGGTCCTTCCTCGCCAAGGCGGTCAGCGCGGGAAACCGATACGCCTGCCCGTTGGATGAAATCACCGACAAGGTAGGGGTGCGGTTTGTGGTTCTCCTGCGGACGGAAATTGGTATTGTCGCCCAGATCGTCGAGCGGTGCGAGCGTTGGCAAGCCGAGAAGAGCCGCGATTTTGACGCCGAGCGCTGCGAGCGCCCACATCATTTCGATTACCAATCAGTGCACTACATTGTCCGCAGCCTTAGGCCCGAAACGATGGACGGAGTTGAGATTCCGACGGGAACGCCCTGCGAAGTTCAAATACGGACGTTGCTCCAACACGCCTATGCCGAGCTTGCCCATGATACGACGTACAAGCCATCTCTCGCCGTGGATCACGTTGTCAGACGCGAGATCGCCAAGAGCGCAGCACTCGTTGAAGCTACCGACGATATTTTCGTCGGTGTGAAAGGACGGATCGAATCGGTTCATCAGGAATTGCGCCGCGTCCACTCCGCCCTGATGGAAGTGTACGAGGCCAGAGTTGGCCCAGTGACGGACAGATCCCCGAGGCTGACCTATTGCTTGCTTGATCCGTATCGCGATCATCTGGCCGAAATGACCCCGGCGACACTGGCTCAGTTCCTTGACCAGCACGATTTCGTTCCAGATCGTATCCGCCAACGTGCCTCGCTCTCCGTCCTCTACAGCGATCCTTGTGTTATTGCTCTGTACTTTTTTGTCCAGAACCACCCGGACTTGTTGCCTGAGCGTTGGCCCGTCGATCGCACGCACCTGGAGATGATTTACTGCGACCTCGGCATTTCGACTGAGGGTCGCCTGTAGGTTAGACGCGCCACCCCTCTGGTTCGCAGCGATTCACCCAATCTCGGCATTCCGTTTGCTGTCCTCTGTCCCAGGTGCCTCCGGGTCCGCCATCGCATCCCTCCCGACCAGCTTGAGCATCACCGCCGCAACGCACTGCATGGCCTCGGCGTCCCATAGGTGCTGATCGCGGTTGCCGATCTGCTCCCAGACCGGTTTGTTGTTCTTCTTCACCCGGCGCTCGCCATCCATCTGGCGCGCGTATTCCTCGCCCACGTCCTCGGGGACCTCCCACGTCAGTCCTTGCCCAGGGTCTTGATTCCTCCGCAGCCGCGCGAGGATATCTTTGCAGCTCAGGTTCGACCAGCGGTGGAGGAAGCATGATTGGCCCCGGCCCAGGACGATCTTCTGCCGCGGCGAGTAGAAACGATGCGCGGGCGCAGTCCCGCCGCGCCGGCGGTGGACGAATGTCGGGCGGCCGTCGCCGACCAGCGCGATCCAACCGCGCGCTGCGCACTGTCGGTAGACCTCGTAGCTGGCATAGCCGGCATCGACGAACACGAGGCCCCGGTGGACGCCGAAGCGTTCCTGCAACGTCTCGACATCCTCCCAGGAGGGCAGCCTTTCCCACCAGAGAAGCCGCGAGGAACCATTCGCGGCCCACGACCGCACGACCGCCCACATGTGATCCATCTGCACGTCCACGGTGAGGAAACGGAGCGGGATGGTGGCGACGCCCTCGGGGAAGGGCGGGCCGAGGATGCGGCCGTGCGCGTCGATGCCGCCCTCATCGGCCCATGGCTCGCCCATCCGATAGCCGCCCCTGCGGATCTCGACGCGGAAGTCCTCGCTATCCTCGCCCCAAGTCTGCGCGAGGCGCTTCATGCGGAATTCTTTCAATAGCGAGGCGTCGCCCCTGCGGTACGCGGCCACGGCCTTGTGCCATTCCTCGACCAGGTCGCGCCAGTCCATGTGGGCCATGGCGTTCCATCGAAAACCGACGCGGTCTTCGGGAGCATCGGGGTTACGCGGCGTGAATCGCCACTCCCGGAGTAGATCTTTTTGGAGTTCCTTCGAGTACGGCATCCGCTCGGCGCAGTGCGGGCACTCGTAGGCGACGGTCTTGCGCATATCGCGCCATTTCCAGGTGCCATCGCCATGGCGCGTGCGCTCGCTGTCCTCCCACACGATGCCACCGGGACGGTTGGGGTCCTTATCCCACTGGAGGGCGAACCAGCCCCGGCAGCACGGGCAGCGGACTTCGAGTTCCCGTTGGTCGCTGTCCTCCCAGGCCAAGTCGGCCTCGTCTCCGTCCTCGGCGCCGGTGGAGAGGTTCAGGATCACCCGCGAGGTGCGGAAGGAGGTGGTTCGCTTGCGGAGCTGCTCGAGGTGGCCCTGCGGGTAGAGCCAGACCTCGTCGTTGACCTGGATCGCGACCGAGAGGCTCTGGAGGTTGCTGGGCGTGGCCGCGCCCTGGACCACGAGAAACATGTGGTTGAAGAGGATCGTGGTCGTCCGCTTCTTGTGGCGATTGGCGGGGAAGTGGTAGCGCAGCGGCGCGCATCGCTCGAGCATCGGCATGAGCCGGAACTCGGCGAAGTCCTTGGCCTTGTCGTCGGTCTGGGCGTTCCACTGCGCGGGGCCGGGCCGATGCTTGATCGTCCATGCGAGGAACACCTGGGCGATGAGGCTTTTCACGCTCTGGACCGAAGCCTGGATCGTCACCTCGATCCCGGTGCGGTTGCGCAGCACATCGAGCGGCTCCTTTGCGTAGGGGTGCAGGTTGATGTCGAAGGGGCCGGGCTGGGACATCTCCTCGCCCACGGTGATGTGCTCCGCGGCCCACTCCCATATGGGCCGGTCGTCGACCACCGGGACGCAATCGAAGAACGCGTGAAGGAGCGGGTCGGGTCCGCGCCGTTTAGCGGTAGGCGATGGAGATGTCATGGAGTTCCCCGAACGCGAGCCGGAGCGCGAGTTCCGCCCGCGCCCGCTCCTCATCGCTCTTGGCGGCATCGACCAGGTGCGCCCGGAAGATCCGCGCCGCCTCGGTCCACGCGAAGGAGACCTTCTCGACCACCTCGGCGCGCGTGACGTATTCCCGCCGGCGGATGGCGAGCTCCAATTCCGCCCGCTCGTTGCCGATCTCGTAGCGGCGCACGATCTCCGCCTCCCGGCGCGGCAGCTGTTCCTTCGCGCCGTTGCTCTCGCCCAGGCCCTTCTCCTGGATGAAGCGGCGCCACGCGGCGGCGTCCTGCTGGTTGTCGGGCCGGGCCTTTGGCGCGCCGGGGAGCTTGGCCCAGGTCCGGAAGGATTCGCGCGAGTAGGGTAACACCTCGGCCAGACCCCGGAAACCCCTGACCCAGTGCGGGGCTTCGGCGATGCCGTCCCTGCGCCGCCGCTCGATGAGCGCCCGCTCGCGCGCGGTGAGGGTCTTGCCCGCCTGGAGCCGCCTTACGATGTTGGCCAGGTCGGCGGAGAGCAGGCTCTCGGCCTCCTCGGGCCCGAGGTCCTCGATCGTGCGGGGTTTCACTTCACCGCGATCCAGCCGGCGAAGTTGAGCAGCCTCCAGAAGCAGTCGACGGAGCGGAACCCGCAGCCCCGGAGCATGTCCTCGTTCCACGCGGCCGTCACCGGAACGAGCACGCCCTCCAGCGAGAAGCGCTTCCTGTCGATCTCTTCGCGCGAGTAGCCGTTGCGCTCCTTGAGCGCCAGGTACTCCTCGACGAAGAGGCGGTTGGTCCCGGGACCGGAGCCAAGGACCTTCTCGACCAGGATGAGGGCGCCGCCCGGCTCCAGCGCGTCGAAGGCGCGGCCCACGATGTCGAGGCGGTACTCGATCGGGGTGAATTGGAGGGTGAGGACCGACATCACCACCGACGCGCGGCATTCGGGGAAGGCGCCGCGCAGATCCAGTTCCACGATCTCCACGACCCCGAATCGGATGTGGTCGGCGAAGCGCCCGCGAGCGGCGGCGAGCATGGGCTCTGAAACTTCAACGCCGATGAAGCGGTTGCGGCCACCGAGCTTCTCAACCAACGGTGCCAGCGCCTCGCCGCGCGAGCAGCCCAGGTCCACGATCGCCGTGTCGGGCCGCGCGTGGCGCAGGGCCAGCGCCGCGACCGTCTCGCGCATGACGGCGTAGCCCGGGATGCTGCGGGCGAGCATGTCATCGAAACACGCGGTCACTTTCTCATCGAAGGCCCAGCGTCCGCCGGGCAGATGGCCTAGACTGGTAGCTTCTTCCATGGTCGTACTCCCACCGGCATCGCCCGGATGCCGTGGCGCGCGTACATCGCGCGCGTGTTCGGGTTGCTCTCGATGGCGAGCATCTCCTCGGGCCGGAAGCGCGGGAATAGATGCGCGCGCAGGACCAGTTCCTTCCACGGGGGCGGATTGAGGTTCCGGTCGTTGAAGTACGCCTCCTGCGGCTCCCAGCCGGTCAGGACCCGGATGCGCTCGATGGTGGCCTCTTGCCAGCGCGCGGGCCGGGCGGTCACCAGGACCACGTGATGCGGGCGCACGAGCCCCACCAGCCACAGCCGGTAGGTCTCCTCCCCGAGCCGGCGCGCCATCGGCGGCGGGCTGATTCCCCGCTGGGGAGAATTGGCCACCAGCGTGTAGTTCAGGTCCAGTAGGATGATCACAGCGTTACCCCCAATCGTTTTGAGAAGGCCTCCCGCGCCTCTGCCGCAAGCCCCATGCGGCTTCCATCGGGGTAGGGGAGGTCGAATTCGAAATCGATCGCCTCGCGGAGGCGGGCGAGGTCCACCGGCAGCGGCCCGGAGCAGATCGCGGTGACGTTGTTGCTCATCTCCGTGACCTTGACCGATCGGAAATGTGGCGAGAAGAGGTCAAAGAATTCGCGCTCGGTGTGGTACTTCTGGACCTTGGGCCTGTCCTGGAAGTCACCGATGCGGATGCCGGGCTCGTAATCCAGGCGGAAGCAGATGTTGCCGGCGTTGGACTCGTTCATGAACGCCTTGCCCCGGACCTGCCGCCAGCCGGTCTCGGTGACGCTCGATGCGCAGGCGTAGAGCCGGGTGAACGGACGGCACAGTGCGGCGCAGATCGCGACGATCTTCTGCCGGTCGGAGAGGAACGGCACCGAGTTGAGAACGCTGCTGATGAAGATCGACGTCCACTCGACGCCCGAGGCGACCGCCCCGAGGAACCCGCGGGCCATCTCGATGCTCTCGCGGGCGCTGATCTCGTTTCCCGCGAGACGGTACGGCTCAAACGGCGTGCACGCGATCCCCGCCTCGCGCAGGAGCAGCGTCTCGGTGAGATGGCCCGCCCCGAAATCCAGGACACAGCCGCCGTGCTCCTTGATCCACCGCGCCCTGTCGGCGGGCCGGAGGATGTCGAAGGTCCCGCAGGGCGCGGAACCGTGAACGGCGAAGGTGAAGCCGTTGCCCAGGCCCGCCCTCACGCGGCGGGCGCGCCGGAACGAGTTGAACCGGAGCAGGTCCGCGTAGCGGGTGTGGATGTCGAAATCCATCGAGAGCAGGTTCATCATCGCGCGGGCGAACTCGGCCTCATCGTCCGTCACGTAGACCACGGGCGCGGTCTCCTCGCCCCGCTCGGCGAGCATCTCCAGCCGCCCGATGCCGTTGACGACCGTGCCGTCGGCGCGGCAGACAACCGGCATCTCGATCCCATGGCGGTAAAGCGTCCGGGCGAGATTGCGCGCGTAGCGGATCCATTTCCCGCTGTTGATCCGGCAGAGGTCCTCGACCTTCACCCTGGCCGGCGCGAGGCAGCGGAGGAATTCCCCGGACGACGGGGACTTGTCGGGGATCGCCTCCGCCAATGCCTTGAGGTCGATCCCATCCAGTTCGCGGGTCGCGGCGCCGGGCGTCGAGTTGATGTCGAAATCGTTGGTCGCCCGGTTGAAGACGATGTTCAGCGCCTTGCGCCGTTCCAGGGGCATGGCACCAACCCGGAACACCGGCACGCGGGCCGCGCCCATGCGGCTCGCCACGAGGTGGCGCTGGTGGCCGGAGAGGATCTCCCCGTCGGCATCGGCGTAGATCGGGGCGAGGAAACCGAGCTTGCGCAACGAAAGCTCGATAAGATCCAGTCGCCTGGGATCGACATGACGGGGATTATAAGAACTCGCTGTAAGGGCGGTTATTGGCTCGGCGGTCACCTTCATAGCCCGAGCCTTCCGCGGATGGCGGTCAAGACCGCGTCCTTGTCGAAACCGGCCTCCTGGCGAATCAGGTCGCTCCATGTGCCAAACTCCGCCTGCGTGACCCGGAAGCGGTACATCCCGACCGCGATGGTGACATCGCCCTTCTCCAGTTCGCCCTCGCCGTCCCCCTCCTCGGGTTCCTCGATCTTCGGCTGGAGCAGCGCGTCGAGGTCCGCCGGATCGAAGCCGGCCAGGAGCGTGTCGAAATTCTCGTTGCGCCAGCCCGCCGCGATCCGCTCGAGCTCGTTGAGGTCGGTCGAGGCGAGTTCCGCCAGCCGGTTGTCGGCCACCAGGATCGCCAGCTCGTCGTCGTCACTGGCGATCTCCTGAAAATCCACCGGCACGATGCGCAGCCCGAGATGCGCGGCGGCCATGAGCCGGCCGTGGCCGGATACGATGAGCCCGCTGCGCGATGAGACGGTGATGGGGTGGCGCCAGCCGAAGTGCCGGATGTTCTTGGCGAGCAACTCGATCTGTCGGGCCGGGTGGGTGTTGGGGTTGCGCGGGTTGGGTTGGAGTTCCCCGACCGGCACGAGCTTGTCGAACGCGCACCAGACCTCCACCCCGTCGGCGAGGGCCTTGGCTTTTGGCGCGCGGGTCATGCGAACCGTGCCGCATTGTCAAAACCCCCGCAGGTCCACGGCGCTCTCCAGGTCGGCCAGCGCCGCCCGGACGCAGCCGCCACTGCCCACCGCGATCCGCGCCGCCGTGGCCGGATCGATGTCCCACCGTGAGGACAGAAGCCCGGCGATCTCTTCGGTGTCCGGGGGCAGGAGCTTGATCGCCTGGAATCGGGTCTGGAACCGCTCGGTGAGCAGATCGAGTTGCAGGTTGCTGGTCCCGATCATTGCGCGTCCGGGCGGGAGCCCGTCGAGGTAGGAGAGCAGCAGGTCCTGGGCGTCGCGGGTACAGCGGTCCAGTTCGTTGATGATCCGCACCGACCAGGGAGAGAACAGGTTCCCCAGTGCGAGCGATCCCATCCAGCCCTTGACCACCTCGATGGTGACGAGCTTGCCGTTGACCTCGTCCACCGCCAGCGGGCTCCCCCCCAGTTCGGCGGCCACCATGCCGGCCACCGTCGTCTTGCCCACGCCGGGCGGGCCGTAGAGCAGCACCTTCATCGTGCCCCGCTCCCCGGCCCGCAGACGTCGGGCCTTGGCGAGCAGCGCCTCCGCCGCCCGGTGGGCGGGGCCGATCAGATCATCGACCGACCCCGGCCGCCAGTTGAGCGGCGAGACTTCCCTAATCGCCGCTTCCGCCCTCACCATTCCTCCCTCCGGATGCGGGCCTTGATCGTGTTCACCGAAACGCAGAAGCGCTCCGCGGTCTTCTTCGGGCTGCGGCATTCCCTGTAGAAATTCCGGATCTCCGACCAGCGGGCCTCGCCATTGACGGGTACCTCGGGCTGTTCGAATGCGTCGAACCGCACGACCTTTTCCTCGGGCGACGGCTGGGGTGCCGGCGGCGCAGTTGCAGCCGGCGTTGCGGTCGCCTGTGCCGCCACCGGCTCGCCCCTCATGATCGCCTCCACGATCTCCCGGATGATCGGCACCGGGATCTCGGTGATCGTGAACACCACCCCCGTTAGGCTCTGCCGGCCGAGCCGCTCCTTGAGGAACTTCATCGCCGCACCCCTCGTGCGGCCCTGGAACTTGCCCTCGAAGAGCGTGGCGCCCTTCTCCTCGCAGACGATGTAGTAGAGCTTGTCCATGGCTACTTGGCCTCCGGGGAAATGGCCACGGTCATGGCCTCAGCGTCGCCGATGAACCACTTCTGGATGTAGATGGTGCCGATGACCGGCGGCTTGCCGGGTTCGGTCTCCTCCTCGAAGCGGACGGTGTTCTTGGTCTCCCTGAGCCTCTTGAAGCTCAGTGTTGTGGTGGTGTTCTCAGGCATGTGTTTCTCCGATTCTGGTGCTGGCGGATGATGATTGGACCGGCCCGGACGCCAGCGGTTCGGGCGGGGAAATTGTCTCTCGATGCGGCGACATGCGCGGCGCGCGGCGATCTCATCGGCGATGACCTCGTCGTACTCCGGACATTCGTGCGAGGCGCTCATCCGAGCCTCCGCTCGAAGTCGCGCATGCCCTTCCACGCGGCGTAGTCGGTCTGCAGGCTCACCAGCACGGCCTGGATGAGATTGCCGTGCTGCGAGTATCCGAAGTTCGCCACCTCGTCCCGGCCCCCGGTGATCGTGGCCATGCGGCGGGCGTAGCTTTCGCCCTGCATGTACTCGGCAGGCCCCGTGACCGCGCCGGTGGCAGGATCGTAACTGAACCGCCCGCAGGTCTGTGGCCCGGTGGCATGGATCGCGCTCTTCGCCCGCTCAGCCTCCTGCCGCCTGGCCTCCGCGATGATGGCCTCGGCTCCTATCTCGTATCCGATCGGTGCGTTGCTCATGGGTGAGTAGCAACAGGTTCCGTGCCAACGTGGGGCGTTGGGCGAAATAGATGGCAAGGCGTTGGACCGGAGGGCGGTGAGGCATGGAACGTATCGCTCCCGTTACGTTCCATGTGCCGCCAACGGCCCGTCTGTTCAGTCGAGCGACACCAGTTTCGGGCGCATCAGATGGCAAGGCGTTCGGTCGTAGGGCGGTGACGAAATCCGGCTGTTCAGCGGGGGGACAGGACTGTTCAGCGGAGGGACGGTTTACGCCCCGAGAAAGTCCCGTGCCACCTCGGGCGTCATTGCTCGCGCCATCAAGTCCCTCGCATCGAGGGCGGTGCCATCAATCGTCCGCGCACCCCCACCTTGGCATGGTACCTGTTGCTATTCCCCGCATGAAGCTCCACGAGATGCCCAACGAGCAACGGCCCCGCACCCGACTCTTCGAGCTGGGTCCCGGCGCCCTCCGCGATGCCGAACTGCTCGCCGTCCTCTTGCCCACCGGACCCAAGGGGGCCTGCGCCCTCCAGGTCGCCGAGGAACTCATGGCGCGGTTCCGCGATCTTCCCTCAATCGCACGCGCCCCGGTCGAGGAACTCGCGAAGGTCCCGGGGGTCGGCGATGTCAAGGCCGCGCAGATCCACGCCGCCATCGAGATCGGCATCCGCCTCGCCCGCCGCCGGGCCTCCGCGAACAAGTTCGACGACGCGTCCCGGATCGCGGAACTCGTCGGTCCCGAGATGCGGCTACTGCCAGCCGAAAGCGCCCGCGTGGTCCTGCTCAACGCCAAGCTCCACCTGATCGCCGTCGAGGAGGTATCACGTGGGCTCCTGGATCAGGCCCTCGTGGCGGCCCGTGAGGTGTTTTCCCCCGCGATCTCGAAACGCGCCTACGCCGTGGTCCTGACACATAATCACCCGAGCGGGGATTGCGCGCCGAGTGAGGCCGACATCCGCGTCACCCGGTCGCTCAAAGAGGCATCCAAGATCCTCGACATCCCCCTCCTGGACCACGTCATCATCGGCGCCCCATCCGCCGCCTACCCCGAGGGCTGGTTCAGCTTCAAGGCGGCGGGGTATCTTTAATAGTTCGATTAGTACGAATAAGATTGCCCGATTTAGCTCCTGCTGCTTAGCCTGTCCGTTGTGGACGGGATGGTTTTGGTGGGTATCCGCTCGATGCGCCCGACAAGACGCATAATTACGTTCGCCGGGTCCATTTTGCTTGCCATAACGACTTTTGCTCCCCCTTCATCGGGTTTGGATCTGAACAGCAACGGCGTCAGCGACGTCTGGGCCTGGCATTACGGCGTGACCAACATGGCGCCCTCCGATGATCTGGACTTCGACGAGCAAGACAATCTTTTGGAATCCATCGCGGGGACCGACCCATGGGATAGGTCCTCGCGCTTTGAAACGATCGCACAGGGTGGGCCACCGGATAGCGAGGGCAGCCAGACCAATGTGGTAGTGAGTTGGTGGGGAGTGATGGGGAAACGTTACGAGGTCTGGGCCTCGCACGATCTGCTCAATTGGGAATTTTTCGACGGACCATTCCTTGGCACGAACGCGGCGCTGTCGGTCTCGGACGCCATCCCTTACCCGCCCGAGGGCGAGGGCATGATGTCCCTGCAGGAGCCATCCGGGGACAAATCCATCATCTCCCTGGGCCCGCAGCCCTCGTGGTATCCGCACGGCGCCACGACCAACTCCACCGGCGATGCGGCGACCTATAACTTCCAGTTCGTCTGCGCGTCGGTCTTCGACAACGGGCTGTGCTCGATGACGCTGTTCGACGGGGACCGCCAGTACCGGATCCTGAGCAACCTGCCCATCGGGCGCATCCCCGGGACACAGCAGTGGCTGGACCGCAGGTCTGGCTGGGGCGCCTTCTTCCTCGAATATGGCGACTCCTGGGACAGCTACGTCCGCTACTACGAGATCGCCGACGCCGACAAGCTTGCGGCGGAACTGCTGGGATCCAAGACGGCGGCCTATGTTTCCGAACCCTTCGATCGCTGGCCGTATTACTCTGAGCCCAAGGGCTGGGTGCTGGAGTTCTTCGAGTGGATGCACAATTACTACGAGGCCAACCGGGATTATTTTGCGGCGGGTCAGGCCGCACTCGAAGGGGGCACCTACGATTTGTTCCTCATGCAGACCGCGCCCGCGCCCGACGCCGTCGAAGGCGGCGGGACGATGACGCTCAACGAGGGGGGTGGCACCAGCGATGAAAGCCGCCGTTTCTATCGTGTCCACACCATCGCCAGTTTGGATGAGGACGGCGATGGGTTGGACGCCTACGAGGAGCATCTTCTGGGAACGTCTGACTCGACAGCCGATGGGGATGGCGATGGGGTGCCTGACGGGGAGGAGTTCATTTACGGGCTCCATCCCACCAGTCCACAGGATCTCGACGGCGACTGGATGCCCGACGATTGGGAGATGTATCATTTCGGTACCCTGGAGCGCACCAATCCCCCGGCGGTGTTCTGGAACAGCCCGGCCGACGGCTCGACCATCGACCCAGGGGCCACGGTGTACCTTCAGGCTTCGGCGACGGAGAACGCATCGGTCACGCTGGTGAAGTTCTTCGCCGACGGGACCAACGTGGGCGAGGATGCCGCCTCGCCCTACATCGTCGCCTGGTCCAATTCGGTCGCGGGCGCCCACTCGCTCCAGGCGCAGGCGGTCTTCGGGCGCGGCGCCACGGTCACATCGACCCCGGTGACCGTGTCGGTCGCCCCGCCCGACGCGGACGGCGACGGCATGGCCGACGCATGGGAGATCGAATGGCTGGGCGGCACCAACGCCGCCCCAACGGCGGACGCCGACGGCGACGGGCTGAACAACCTCCAGGAGTACGGGGACGGCACGCTGCCAAACGATTTCTACAACGGGCAGCGGCCGCTGCTCTCCATCGTTTCCGGCGACCGGCAGGCGGCCAACACGAACACCTTCCTGCCGGAGCCACTGGTGGTGCGCGTGCGCGATCAGGTCGGCATAGGACTTTCCAATGCCCCCGTGACGTTCACGATCTGGCCGGCGGGCGGGCTCTTTTCCACCAGCACCAACGGGGCGCCGCTCTTGGCGACGAACGAGGTGCGCACGGCCCCGGACGGGCTGGCGCAGGTGTGGCTCAAGCTGCCTCCCGGCAGCGGCGGCCTCCAGTGGATCACCGCCTCGGCCTTCGACAGCAACGTTTTCTTGGAGGCTTTCGCCAAGTCTGTCACCAACAGACCCACCGTGACCGTCGAGGCCACCGACCCGGTGTCGGCCGAGCCGGGTTCCAACATCGGGGTTTTCACCATCAGCCACAACGGAAATACCTTCTCGCCCCTGTCGGTCGTCTTCGGCATGTCCGGCACCGCGACCAACGGCACCGACTACGCGACGATCGCCTCGCCCGCGGTGATCCCGGCCGGAACCAACTGGGTGCGCGTGGAGGTGCGTCCGACCGATGATTCCAGCGTCGAACCCACCGAGACGGCCATCCTGACGGTCAGCAACAGCGCGGCCTACGTCGTCGGTTCGCCCTCGGTGGCGACCAACTCGATCCTGGACAACGAGAAGGGCGGGACCACCGGCATTGATGGCGGCGAGAATTTCTCCGCCGTGCTGCTCTACGATGGCACCGTCTGGACCTTCGGGGCGGATGGATCGGGCCAACTCGGCAACGGGACGGGCGCGGGCTCGACCAACGTGCCGGCCCAGGTGCCCGGACTTTCGAACGTCGTCCAGATCGCCTGCGGCCAGTATCATTGCCTGGCCCTCCAGATCGGGGGCCGGATCAAGAGCTGGGGCGATGGCGGCTCTGGGCGGCTCGGCAATAACGGTGACGCTAGCCAGCAGAGTCCGGTCTTTGTCGTGGACACCCGGCTGACCAATGCGATCGCCGTATCCGCCGGGCAGGAACACAGCCTGGCGCTGGCCGCAAACGGAGCCGTCTGGGCATGGGGCAACAACGGGGAGGGGGAACTGGGGATCGGCCGCTTCTCGGGCTGGGAGGATACCCCGACCAATTCGAACAATGGCTTGTCCAGCACCCAGATCAGCGCCGGGCGCCGCAACAGCTATGCCCTCAAGACCTCGGCTCTCTATGGCTGCGGCAACAACGAGAAGGGGCAGTTGACGGAGGGCGATCCCCAGTCGTCCTTCGCATCCGTCGAGACCGGGATCGACGAGGCCGCCTCCGGCTACGAGTTCGTGGTCGCCCGCAAGGGCACAAACGTCTGGACCTGGGGCGAGAACCAGGACTATCAGCTTGGCACCAATGCCCCCTCCTACCGCGCCAGCCCCGCAAAGGTCGGAGGGGTATCGAACATCGTCGCGGTGGCCGCGGGCGAGAAGCATGCGCTGGCCCTTCGATCGGACGGCACGGTATGGGCGTGGGGCAGTGGCGCCAACGGTCGGCTCGGCAACGGTGCGACCAGTAACCGCAGCACCCCGGTCCAGGCGAGCGCAGCCGGTTTTAGCAACGCCATCGCCATTGCCGCGGGCTACGAGCACAGCATGGCCATAACAGCCGATGGTTCCGTGTGGACTTGGGGCAGGAACAACAACGGCCAACTCGGTCTTGGAACCAATGACCAGCAACGAACCGTTCCCACCCGCATCCCCGGCTTCAATGTGTTCGACCGGCTCCCAACCGTTTCGATCGCGTGGCCGACCAACGCGGTGGCCACCGACCAGGCCGGCGACCTCGTGATTCAGGCGAATGCCACCGACTCAGACGGCACTGTCACAAAGGTCGAGTTCTTCCGCGACGGCGAAAAGATCGGCGAATCGGTGGCGGCCCCCTTCAACTTCAACTGGACCAACGCCGTCCTCGGACCCTGCGCGCTGACGGCGGTGGCGACCGACGACAAGGGTCTCTCCGCCACCTCCGCCCCGGTCGCGGTCACTGTCTATTCCGGCGGCGATTCGGATGGCGACGGATTGAGCGACTACGAGGAGGTCGTGGTCCACGGGACCAACCCCCTCGTGAAGGATTCGAATGGCGACGGCCTGCTCGACGGGGCGGCGGTCCTCGCGGGTTTCGATCCGAAAAGCGACGATCCCGACGGCGATGGGGTGACCACGGCGGAGGAACTGGCCGCTGGAACCAACCCCTTCCGCGCCGACACCGACGGCGATGGTCATAACGACGGCGCCGACGCGTTCCCGCTGGACCCGAGCCGCAATGAAGCGCTCACCGACGATCCCGGTGACGACACGCCACCGACCATCATCCTCGAGCGGCCCGCCGACGCGGAGCCGGTGCCCTGATTTTCAGAAGATGGCCAAGCCAGCAACGAACTCCATGAATCGCGACTCCCAAACCCATCGGCCCTTCTCAGTTCATAGAAACCATTTGATACCGGTGGCCGCCGTCGCAGGCGTTCTAACCCAGGCGGCCTGGTTCTGGGACGCCCCCAAGAAAACCCCGCCGCCGGCCACGGACGCCGACATCGAACGGCTGGAGCGCTCCGATCCGCCGCACCTACGTGGGCAGCGCACCGCCCCCTACGGCGGAACCAACAGCCTCGTGAGCCTGCTCCCGGTCCGGCTGGATCGGGTTCCCACCGAGCGCGAACTGCGCATGGCCGGGCAACTCGGCGGCCCCCTGTGCCCGACCGGCCCCGCCGAGCCGCTGCTGATGCGCGACCCGTCCGCGCGCAGAAGGCAGGAGCAGGACAACCTCGGGTTCGGCAAGGCCATCAACCTCTGGAACGCGCACCGCTATAAAGAGGCGGTCGCCGCCTTCGGGGATCATCGCGCCAAATTCGCCGATGGCCCCTGGTCCGCAGAGAGCGACCTGCATTTGGGCTGCGAGGCCCAGTTCACCGGCCGCTGGAACGAGGCGGCGTCGCGTTTCGATTCGATCCTGGCGCGCACCAGACCGGGCGAGCCCATGTACCAGAAGGCGGGCCTGCGCAAGGCCACCCTGCTGGTGGAACGCGGCCGCATCCGCGATGCGCTGAAGCTGTTCTCGGACCTGCTTTCGACCGAGGATTCATGGCAGCGGCGGACGTATTTCCAGGGATGGATCCGCCGCCTCAACCACTATCAGGGATACCTGGCCGAACTCCACGACTGCGGTGCCGAGTGCGTGGCCTCGCTGCTGCGCGGCAGGGGCCGGTCCGACGAGGCGCGGGCCTTGAGGACCCGGCCCGGCGACACCGAGGAGGGCATGACCGTCGCCGCGCTCCAGGCGCTGTGCGCCCAGACCGGACTCGCGCCGCTGGCCGTCAATGTCATGGGTGTGCCCTTGGCCAGGATGCCCCGGCCCTTCATCGCGCACTACCGCGACGCGCACTTCGTCGTGGTGGGCGATGCGCTGCCCTCGGGCGAGTCGCGCGTGTTTGATCCGCGGCTCGGCCACGAGACGCTCTTGACCGAGGGAGAGATCCTCCGACAATTCAGCGGCATCGCGATCACCCTCGATGGCCGGTTTCCGCCGGGCGCCGCGCTGGCCAGCGCCGAGGAGACATCGATGCCGGGGGGCTGCTGCGGCCTGGCCAAGCCCGAGGACAAGCTCGGCCCAAGGTGTCCGCGCTCATGCCGCGGACTGCCCGGTTGGGAGGTCAATCCGGCCAACGTCAATCTGGTGGTCATGGACACCCCCCTCTGGCACGAGAGCGGGCTCGGCCCCGAGGTGGCGTTCGAGCTGACCTACAACAGCCTCGATAGCCACGACGCCGGCGGCGGCATCCAGCCGGTCGGCAACAAGTGGACCCTCAATTACACATCCTATGCCACGGAGAATCCCGGCGGGGACGTCATCATCGTCATGCCCGACGGCCGGCGCGACCAGTACCGCCCGAACGGCGTCGGCGGCTACCTTCCCGCCCTAGAGCTGGCCGGCATGGACCTGCGCAAGACGGCCGACTACACATTCGAGCTGACCCTGCCCGACGGTTCCGTTTACCTCTACGGCGTGCAGGTCGCCACAAACTCTCTCCTCCTCGAAATCCGCGACCCCCACGGCAACGCGGTGCGCGTCGACCATGACGCGAACGGCTCGATCACCAACGTGGCCGACGCGCTGGGGCGCAACTTCGCCGTCGCCTTCGCCGGTGGCCATGTCACCAACATCTCCGACCCCTTCGGCCGCAACGCCACGTTCGCTTATGACGCGTTGGGAAACCTCACCAACCAGACCGACATGGGCGGCCAGAGCTATGGCTACACGTACACGGGCGGGGGCTCTAACCTGTTCCTGGCGTCGATCCGCATCCCGACCGGAACCACATCCTTCTTCACCGAGCCCGCCGACGGCCTGCCCAATGGCTCCAACGCCTACCCTCCCATTGGCGGAAAGATGTGGCAGAACTCTCGGCTCACGGTCACCGACCCGATGGGCAATAAGGAGGAATACTATTACAACGGCTACAACCGCGCGAGCTGGCACCGCGACCGCCGCCAGATGGCCTCAACCCTGCCCGCCCTATCCGCGCCCAAGACCGAGTTCCGGTACGCGGTCCGAGAGGGCAGGGCCCTGCTCTCTGAGATCCGGTACGCGGATGGCACCAAAAAGAGCTTCGGGTCCTTCGACGCCGACGGAAACGCCACCTTCGCCACCGACGAGGCCAACCTCACTACGCAGTTCACCTATAATGACCTCGGCCGATTAACCTCGATGAGCGACCCGCGCGGCCTGCTGCGGGAGTGGCAGTACGCGCCCAATGGCATGGATGTGACCAACGTGATCGAGGACGGCGCCAGCGTGGCCCGGCTCCGCTATAACGACCGCCGGCAGATCGTCGAAACCCGCGACGCCCTCGACCACGCCACCGCCTACGCCTACGAGACGAACGGCGTCTTGCTGGCGATCACCAACGCCCTGAACGAAGTGACGGTGTTCGAACGCGACGCGCTCTTCCGCGTCACCAACGTGGTCCACGCCGGCCAGAGCATCGCCTCCTTTACCTACGATCTCAAAGACCGGGTGGAGAGGCGCACCGATGCCTCCGGCCGCGTCCGCATTTTCACACATGACGGCCTGGACCGGGTCACCCAGCAGATGTGGGGCGACGGCAGCTTCGAGGATTACATCTGGGACTGCTGCAGCATCGGCTCGGTCCGCGACCGGCTGGGCCGCTGGAGGTTCTTCCGCCACGACGCGAACAAGCGCCTCGTCGCGGTCGAGGAGCCCGACGCCAGCCTGGCCCAGATGGGCTATGACCCGGAGGGCAACCTCGAGTGGCTTCGCGACCCCAACGGCAAATTCACCCGTTGGGAGTACGATGCCAGAAACCGTCCACGCCGCCGCATCTTCGCCGACGATAGCACGATCGAGTACCTCTACGAGGCACGCGGGTTGCTCTCGGCGCAGATCAACGCCCGGGGGCAGACCAACGCCTTCGCCTATGACGGATCGGGCAACCTCACCAGCCAGACCGCCCCCGGCATCGCGCCCGTAACTTTCGCCTACGACCTGCGCGGCCGACGCACCAACATGGTGGATAGGATCGGCGCCACCGCCTACGCCCACGACGACGCGGGCCGGCTCCTGAGCGTCGATGGCCCGTGGGAAGACGACACCATCACGTATGCTTACGACGCATTGAACCGACTCACCAACCGCGAGATCAACGGCGCCGCCATGCGGTGGCAGTTCGACGGCCAGGGCCGCGTCGAGGCCGTGGATAATCCCCTCGGGCATTTCGATCACCAGTACGAAACTGCCGCCTCTCCGCTTCTCACCCGCGTCGCCGCCCCCTCCGGCCTTGAGATTCTCTACGGCTATGAGGATGTGCTCGGCGACCGCCGACTCTCGGCCATCACGAATTTGGTGAACAGCGCCGTGGTCTCCGCTTTCGGATACAAGTACGACCAGGCGGATCGGATCAAAGAATGGGCCGTCGCCCAGGCATCCGCGGCAACCACCATGATCGTCGGGCTGGACTCCCTCGATCGCCTCCGGTCGGTGGTCGCCCGCGATTCCGGCACCGGCACTCTCCTTCAAGACTACGCCTACACCTATGACCCGGCAGGGAACCGCCTGACCGAGAAGATCGGCTCGTCTCTATCGAAAGCGACGCACAACGACCTGAACCAGATCACGGGCATCAGCCGGGGTTCGACCGTCGAGTTCGGCGGCTCCGTGAATGAGCCCGCGAACGTCAAGGTTAATGACCAGCCCGCCTCGGCGTGGTCAAACAACCTCTTTTCCGCAGCCGTCACCAACCTCTCCCAGGGCAGCAACACCGTGACGATCACGGCCGCGGACGGCAGTGGAAACACGGCCACGAATTACTACAGGGTTGTCGTCGACCCCACCGCGTCCATCGCCCTGGGATATGATCCCGATGGGAACATGCTGACCAATGTCGTGGCGGGAACCACGCACATCTACTTTTGGGACTCGCGCAACCGACTTTCCCGAATCACACGCAACAGCGATGTGACCGAGTTCGCCTATGACGGCCTGGACCGCCGCGTTGAAATCACGGAACTCACCGGCACGACTACGAATGCCGTGAGACGATTCCTGTGGGCCGGATTCCAGATCGCTGAGGAGAGGGACTACGCCAACACCTCCCGCAAGCGATATTATCCCCAAGGCTTCCAAACAGAAAACGGACAAACGGAAACCTTCCTCCATACGAAGGATCATCTCGGCTCGATTCGCGAAGTGATCGACAGCGCTAGCACAATCCGTGCCACTTACGCCTATGACCCCTGGGGCCGAGTAACGAAGATCTCGGGGAACATCGATTCCGATTTCCTGTTCACGCAGCATTTGTACCACCCGCCCTCTGCGCTGTACCTCGCACCATACCGTGCTTATTCGACCTCACTCGGCCGATGGCTAAGCAGAGATCCAGTTCATGAACTGGGTGGTCTCAATCTCTACGCCTACGTGGCGAACAACCCACTGCTATGGTTTGACCCTCTCGGTCTTGACCGGTTTTTTGGTCGAACGCAATGTGGTAAGAGATTCGACTTTGAAGCTAACAGCCTTCGCGAACTTGAAACCGGCCTTCAGCAAAACATCGCGGGCGATCTTATAGCACAAGGCACATTACGTGCACATGGCAATTCAGTCGGATCTGATAACGTCAACGACACGCCCGATTTCCTTCCTAGGCTGGCGGATATTCTCGATCCCTATGTAGATGGCGAGTCCCACTTGACTTTGGATGGGTGCAAGACGGCGGGGGAACGCCCGGGAATGTTTGATCAGGATTATGGCATCGATCGTACCGAAGGCAGCATGGCCCGGGAACTGAGCAAGCTACTGCCAGACACAGACGTGACAGGCTATATGGGAGACAGGACAGGATTCCGCATAACAGGCGGCGTTAACGGCCCTCATTTTGGATCTGCTGGATCGGCGACTTTCGTAAACGGCGCCCGAGTTCCATGAAGGCAAAAGCTATTCTCATCAGTCTTATCGGGGCGATATTCGCTCTCGCGGCGATTGCATGGGTTCTCGCTCGTCCAACGTTCGTTAGCGCGACGGACATGAACACCATAAGGGAAGCAATCCTGCCCACAACAGATGCATACGCTATGACGTTGACATCACCAGCGCGGCGTCCGGAAGGCCTCCGCGCAACTCTTGGGCCGAGTGATCTGTCGCGGCTCAAGGAGGTGTTTCATCGACGATTCATACTAACAGAATGGTTGAGTCTTCAAAACCTCTCTGAGGAAGCATCTCATCTAATCGTTTTGAAGCCGCGGGGAGGTGAACCTGTAAGTATTTGGGTTGACGTGAAGTCCGGCAAGATGGCGATTGATGACGGACCGTTTCGGGAAATGTCCTCATCACTCGCTCGCGATATTAGAGAGTTCTTACTCGATCTTGGATTGCCCATGAATCTTCGGGTTTTCGATGCTCTTAACTTGAAGCAATAAATACACGCCCATCCAAAGCAGCGAACCGCTCAACCAATGACCCAACCGAGAATGTGCGAAAGATCCTGACACTACCAGGTTTCGGGGCCGCCCCGCTTCGCAGCCGGTCCTCACGCCGAGGGCCGGTGCGCCTTGGTGCGCCGAGGCTCTTGGGGCGGAATCCCGACTCTGTCTCCATCGATCGCGCATTCACTCCGACACGGCCCCATATCGAATCGCGAGGTCAAAGACGCATGCCAAGGCGCCGAGACACATGGCGATCTCCTGCTCCGATGCCGGTGGACCCACTCGATTCTCTGGCCGGTTGAACTTGCCACTTCACATCGGGTTTTTCAGGTGGGCTGCCACTGATTTTCCTGTTTTCCGGCAAGTTGGGCCCGTTTCCAGGATTTTCTCAACAGCGCACTCAATGCACAAGCCTATTGGGCTTCAGATGGTTCCGTCGGTTCTGGGTCATCCGACACGTTGAATTTTCTGGCAAGTTGAACTTGCCACCTCACATGGGTTTTCAGGGGGGTGGTCGGCGCCCCCGACCTTTGTCGAGGGCGCTAGAAGACTCCCTAGCAGCGTCTACGGCCTGCCACCTATCACTCGAAAGAACTGCGGGTTCGATCCATCCGGTGTGATACCGATGTCGATTATCCCGTTCGGTTCATCATAGGTGGGCGAGAAACCGCTCAACGGCGCCCAGGTCTTTAGATCAGATGACCTATCTACACCTATGATCAAATGAAATTGACCGGTGGCACCGTCTCTCTCGAGCAGCGGGGCCCCAAGTGCTAAAGTCTGCATATCGCTCGCTCGATAGAGATCCAGCGCTATAGAATTATCACGCGCCACGGTGCGCAGCGCGGTCGAGTCGACCAAAGGATCAAACCCAAGGGACTTGAGCGCAATTTCCGCCTCATTGTTTATGCCATCACCGTCATCATCCGCGTTGGGGGCAAGACCCCGTCCGGTAAGATTGATATCAAAAGGATTCTCATCACTGTCATTGCTCGCAATGTGCATTGAAGCGGCCTTCGATCCTCCAGTCATCGGCGCGAACCGCACGGCAAATGTAGTGATTCCCGTTGGCCCGGTCACGGGTGCAGTCGGGTTCTCAAAGACTGAGAAATCCCCTGCGTTGGAGCCATCGATTGTGACGCCCAGCCCTGTGAGATTCCCGCCACGCGCGTTTCTTATGGCAAAAGTCCGGTCTGACGTTGCAGTGGTCAATGTTGGCCCGAAATCAACGCTCGCTGCACCGTCCAGCAAATCCCTCCCTGCTGGTTGTTCAACCGCGATCTCCACATCCCCTCCCCAATAGCGCACGAGTGCGAGGTGACTGTTTGCGCTGCCGGCCACCACGATATTCCCGTCACCTTGAACCACTACACTGGCGCCCCAGTCATCGTAGCTGCTGATGTGGGTCGTCACCTTGCCCGAACCGTTAAAGCTGGGGTCCAGGCTGCCATTTTGATTGTAGCGAGCTACCGCAAAGTACTCATAGTAGCCATTTGAGGCGTAACCGGCGACCAGAATCTTCCCATCACTCTGAAGCGCCAGACTTTGGCCACGGTCATCATAACCATTAAAAATCGTCGTCACCTTGCCGTTGCCATTGAAGTTGGTGTCCAAGGTGCCGTTCACATTGTAGCGAGCCAACGCAAACCGGTTACAAGAACCGTCCCAGGCATAACCGGCAACTAGAATCTTTTCGTCGCCTTGAATCGCCACCGCCTGACCGAAATCATCGTAGCTGCTCATGGGGGTCGTCACTTTGCCCGTGCCGTTAAAGCTGGTGTCGAGGCTCCCGTTCGTCTCGTAGCGGACCAATGCGAAATCGTACTGAGTTCCAATCATGGCATAACCCGCAACCAAGATTTTTCCGTCGCCCTGAATCGCCACGGCCTGGCCGCAATCATCATAGCTGCCCACGGGAGTCGTCACCTTGCCCGAACCGTTAAAGGTGGTGTCCAGCGTTCCGTTTGTCTTATAGCGGACCAACGCGAAGTCGTCATTAGTTCCGATCCTGGTATAACCGGCCACCAGAATCTTCCCATCGGTCTGCAAGGCCACGCTCTGGCCGTAATCGTTGTCAGTGGCCACCGGGGTGATTACCCTCCCAGTGCCATTGAAGGTCATATCCAGATTCCCGTTCGTTTCATACCGAGCCAGCGCAAAATCTACGGAGGCGAAATACCCGGCATAACCGGCCACTAGAATCTTCCCGTCGGCCTGAATGGCAACGGCCTGACCGTAATCGTCATAGCTGCTCATCGGGGTAGTGACCTTGCCTGTGCCGTTGAAGTTTGTGTCCAAACTTCCGTTGGCGTTGTAGCGGAGCAGCGTGAAGTCGCGATACGTGGGGATCGTGGCACTACCAGCGAGCAAAATTTTCCCGTCGCCCTGGACTGCCACGCCCCGACCGTAATCCGGGCCCAAACCCATCAAGGTAGTAACCATGCCGCTTCCATTGAAGGTCGTGTCCAGATCTCCTGGCGCCGCCAGAGAAGGACCTGATGTGAAAAAAAGAAACGACCCGGCCATGAGGCAGGCACATTGTTGGAGAGCCGGTTTGAGAGCAAACCGCAGACCTTGCCGTTGAATTCCAGAGGCGATAACGGTTGATTTGGCAGCGAGCGCAGAATATCCCATAAGGCGTCCTCTCACTCTTCGTCGCAGTCTACCATTGGAGATGAACTTCCAAAAGGGGGAAAGACCGCGTCTCACAGCCTCCCATACAGCTCCACCAGCGGCTGCAGGGTCTCCTTGAGCCCACAGCGACACAGGGGGAATCTGCAGGCTTGTCCGATCACAGTCAGCTGTGGCAACGTCATTCCAGCGCTTGGGGAACATCTGATCCCAAAACCACCCAGGCGTCAGGGTCGCGCGGGCTTCGTTCTTTCCCCCCTATCCCAAGCACGCTCGCGCGACCCGCTTTTTCTTCTTCTCACAGCCGCCCTTTCTTCTGCTGCTCGGCCGCCTGCCGGATCTGCCCGAGGATGGTCTCGACCGGCGCGAAGTCGCGGAGCATGGCCTCGAGCTGGTCGAGCGTTCGGCGCTGCAGCCAGTCGGTGGCGGTGATCTGCCCCCACCAGGCCGAGAGGCGGTTGATGGCGGGGATGTGGTTGGGGATGCCGGGATCTGCAGGTGCGCCGAGTTCCTCGATTTCGACGACGCGACCTGCGGAGATCGAGGCGCGCAGCCGGCGGGAGGTGAGTTCTGCCTTTTCGGCCTGTTCGAGCCATCGGCCTTGTTCGGGCTCCTCGAGTTTGGCCACGGCGCGGTGGTGCTCCCATGAGAGCGATTCCCGGCGCATGGAGCGCGGGACGTTTCGGGCGACGTAGGCGTAGTTGGCGAGGACCGCCTCGTCGATGCCGGTGGCTGCGTGGGCGGCATCGTACTGCTCGCGGGAGACGGTGCGGCTGGGTCCAGGATCGATGCCGGGGAGCAGGGGCTGGTCGCCGAAGCGCTCCTCTCCGTAGACCAGCCAGTCGCCCACGACGAACGCGCAGGAGCGCAGTGCCTGGCCGATCTTAGGGGCGAGGCGCTTCCATTCGGCGAAGCTGAGTTCCCCGCGGATCTGCAGCCCCAGCGGGCTGGCGCTGACCTTTCCCTCAACGTCCTGGATTGCGACGACGGTTTCCATGTGGTTTCTCCTTTGCTCTGGGTTGTTCCTTGCGGTTGCGGATGGACAGCTGGGTCTGGCGGTACGATTGGCGGGCGGCGAGGCTGCGCATGGCCCGCGATGGCGGCAGCCCGAGCTTGTCTGTCAACTCCACGCAGCGCTTGCTCACGGCCGCGCGGGTGACGCCGTGGCGGTGGGCGACGTCGACCATCGAGTCCCCGAGGTAGGAGAGGCCGCTGGTCATCGCCATGCACTCGACCGCGAGGCTGCGGTTGGGCTGGGAGAGCAGTTCCCCGAGGATCCGGCGCACAGCGTCCCAGACGGCCTCCTGGCGGACAAGGCCATCGGGCCCCTTCCCGAATGATACGCACGTATCAGAGGCCGAATAGACCCCATTACCAAGGCCGTCCCCATCGTCCTCACCAAACCCTTTCGGCCACGCGGCGGCTAGGGGCGTGTCGGCGATGTCCTTGGAACCGAAGCCTCCGCCCGCGTCCTCGACCACGGGTTTGGCCAGCCCCAGGGATTCGGCGCGCTTGCGCTCCTCCGGGGTCATGGCCGCCAGCCACGCGTTGTACTCGCGCCGGTACTGCGCGTCGGCGTCGCCCTGGCGGGCGGTGTAGTGTTCATCGCTCATGGGTTCGCCTTTCTCTTTTTCGCCGATCGCGGGGCGGGTTTGCGGCGCAGGTACTCCTCGAGGAGGAGGCATGCCTCGTGGGCATCGAGGATGTCGTCGAAGCTGAACCGGTGGACGGGCAGCGGGATGCCGGGGATCCCGTAGCGCGGGCCCGCGGGCAGATCGCCGAGGATGGGGTGATGGGCCCAGATCTGGTGGACGGTCCTGACGAAGAGGCGCGGGCCGCCGCCGTCGGCCGCACCGGGCTTTGTGATCGGCTCACTCATGGCCCGATGTCCTGACATCCGGATGGCTGAGGTTGGGGATCCATCGGCCGGTCGTCGCGTCGAAGACGATCAGGCCCATGCCCCTGAGTCGGCTGACGAGGTAGTTGTGAATGGCATGCTGTTGCAACAGCCACCGGAGCAAGGGGGACTTTTCGTGGTCGAACGGCTCGTCCGGCTGGCTCCTGTGTTCCAGGGCGAGGCCGTCTTCCGGCATGGAGGCGATCATCCTCCCCAGGCCCGCACATCGGTATTTCGCGGGTCTGGCCCTGGCGTTTCGGTGGGTGGGATTTTGAGACAGTCGCAGATCAGGCAGACCCGCTGCTGTCTCAGTCTCAAACCAGATAGATATCTGGTTTTGAGACTTTTGAGACAGCTGTGTCTCTGAGACTGGGAAATAATTTTGAGATTTTGAGACTGATGCGCTCATTCTATAACTCCTTTATTGTTTTGTTCTGACGTAGAGACCGCCCTCCGACTTGCTGACCTGGTTGGTGGCGGTGAGTTTTTCGAGGATCCGATAGAAGGAGGCGCGGCTCAGCTCGTGGACCTCCTGGACCGCGGCGAGCCATGCCTTCGGCGTCATGCCGTCGGGGCTGAGGCGTTCGAGCACCTCGGTTGCGGGCACGGCCTCGGGCCTGCCGGCCCTCTTGAGCTTGCCGGCGTCCAGAGAGACCGGCTGGAAGAGCGGGAAGTGCCAGCGCAGCACGAAGGGCTCCAGGTGCGGGAAGTTGCGCAGGGTGGCCTCGACCGTGTAGCAGAAGGGTTCCTCGTGCGGGGTGAGGGTGAGGATCGAATCCGGATCGCGGGCGAAGACGCCGGAGCCACCGATCCTGTCCATGGCTTGTTTGCCCGACTGGTTGCCCTTGGAGAAGTGGGCGCCGAAGACGACGGCGGCGCCGGTCTGGGTCGCGAGCCTCTCGACCTCGTTGAGCAGCTCGGCGACATCCCCGGCCCGGTTCTCGTCGCGCCCGCCGAGGCCCTTGTAGATCGGGTCGATGATGATGAGCCCGTAGCCGGCGTGCCGCACCCGCGCGATGATCTCCGGCATCAGCGAATCCAGCGATGCGGCGTGGCCGCGGAGGTTCCAGACGTCGAGCGTTCCGGGGATGACCGGGCAGATCTTGGCGGTGACGACGTCGCCCAGGCGCCGGGCGTAGAAGAAGGGCTGGATCTCGAAGTTGATGTAGAGCACGCGGGCCTGGGTCGTCTCCAGGCCCCACCATGGCGAACCCGAGGCCACCGAGGCTGCGAGGTCGGTGAGCGCCCAGGTCTTGTAGCTCTTGGATCCGCCGCCGATCACCATCTTGGATCCCTGGTGGAGCACGCCGGCCACCAGCACGGGCGGCTCTGGCTCATCGGCGTGATGGGCCAGCAGTTCGCTGGCGTCGACTATCCTCGGCAGCCGGGAATTGGCCTCCGCCTCCCACTCAGACCATGATCTGGCCCCGATGTTCGTTGCCAGCAGGCGCTGCTGTGCCGCACCACGAGCGACGCCCGCGAGCCGGCTGAAACGCGAGGGATTCTTGTTCTTGGCGCAGGGCGCGCAATCGGCGAAGAACTCGTGCAGGGCCGCGACACGCTCGCGGTACTCTTCCGCGCCCTTCGCGTCCACGCGCACCCATGCGTGGAGCGAGCGGCCACCGGAGTTGATCACCGCCGTGCACGGAATCCTCGAGTGGCGGATGATGGGCCACTGCCTCTCGATGGGCAGGTCGTCCCACTCGAGGAGCGCGTGGCGGAAGGCGGCCACGTCCGAATCGGTCTTGCCGCCGGCGAGCATCGGGTTGATCCGCACGAATACGCCCGCGCCCGGTTCCCTGGGCCATGGGTCTATGCCGGATGCCAGCAGCGCCAGCCATTCATCGCGCGTGCGCGTCTGGCCCGCACCGGCGGGATGATCCCGGCCGTCCTCGCCCATTGAACCAACGCAGACAGCGACCTGCTCCTCGGGCCCGTATGCCGTTTCAAAATGCAGGTAGGTGGCCATGAGGCCCTCTCTTGCCTCCGGCAGAGCCGCGGCAGCGGCCGGTTCGGAGAAACGCCTTGCGATGGCCTTCGCTGGCCGGGGATGGCCATCGCCGTTTCGTTGGGGGATCGCTGGCGCGGTCACTTGCCCGCCGCGATCCATGAAACGGTGGCGGATGGGCTCGCGGCGGCTGCCCTTGAACGCGGAACGGATCGCCTTGCGGGCCTCGGCCTCGGAGAGCCCGTCTCGCATCGCGCACGGGACCAGCGCGCGCTCCGTGTCGCCGAGCGTGGCGATCGCGTCGCGAAACTGGCAGGCGGCGGCAAAGAGCGCCGCGTTGCGCTCGCCCTCGGGCGTCCGTTCGGCGAGGTACCGCTGGGTGGATGCCGGCAGCTCAGCCATGCGCCTCCTCGGGCCACTGGTCCTGCCGCGCGCGATCGGCCAGGCGGGCGGCCACGGTGCGGTACTCCTCGATGAGCCGCCCGGCCTCTTCGGTGCGCTCGATTTGCGCCAGCGTGTCGCCGTCGTCATCGTCCGGGCGACGCGTGCGCACCATGAGCAACCACTGCGCCCGCGTCATGCCGCCACCCCCGAGGTCGCGGGACGAGCGCCCCAGCGGGAGTTCAGAAATTCGTTCGCCTCTTGAAAGGTGGCGGTCTCCGGACTGGGGTGGCCGAGCTGGCGGAGGTACCGCAGCTGCCTGGGCGTGGCCAGCCCGAGCCGCCGCCGGGTCATGAGGACATCGATGATCGCCGAGGCGTGGCCCCGGTCTCGGATCGAGCCCGCGTCGAAGCCAGCCTTGTCCAGCATCCTCGCCTGTCCCTCGGAGACCGGCTTCCCGTGCCAGCCCATCGTGGGCGCGTACTCGGCCAGGGGGATGTCGTGCAGCGAGAGGCAGAACTCGACCGCGTCGATCGTGCGGCCCTTCCGCCTAGAGTTGGCGGCCAGCTCGGCGCGGAGCCTCTCCTCGCGCTGCGCGCAGACCTCCAGGCTCAGGTCCTCGAGGTCGCGCTCTGCGGCCCCGCCGGCCTCGAGCGCCCCGATCATCTCTTCGGCGATCTCTTCGGTCGACGCGACCAGGTGCGCGGGCCGGATGAGGCTGTGCTTCTCGTGCAGCCACAGGAAATCGAGCAAGAGCAGGTTGGTCTTTCCCGGCGCGATCCGGGTCCCGCGGCCCACCATCTGCGAGAACAGGGGCCGGGATTGCGTCGGTCGAAGGACCACCACGCAATCGATTGCCGGATCGTCGTAGCCCTCGGTCAGAAGCATCGCGTTGCAGAGGACGTCAAATTCGCGATCCGCGAAGCGCCGCAGCACCTCGCGGCGTCCGGACATCTGGCCGTCCACGTGCTCGGCGGATAGCCCCTCGGCGCGGCAGATCTCGCGGAACATCACGCTCGTGCGGATGAGCGGCAGGAAAACCAGCGTCTTGCGCGCGGCGGCGTGCTCTCGGATGGCGCGGGCGATCTGGCGGAGGTAGGGCTCGACCGCGTCGCCCAGGTCGGCCTCGGAATAGTCCCCGGCCACCTTGCGCACCGCGGACAGATCGATCTGCACCGGGATCGCCTTGCACGCGATGGGCGAGAGATATCCCTGGCGGATCAGTTCGAAGAGCGAGACCTCGAAGGCGATGTTCTCGAAGAAGGCACCGAGGTTCCGCGCGTCTGTGCGATCAGGCGAAGCGGTAATTCCCAGAACCTTCGCGTGCCCCTCGAAGCGGGAGAGCACCTTCCGGTAGGTGTTCGCCAGGACGTGGTGGGCCTCATCGACGATGACCAGATCGAAATGGTCCCGCGGCCAATCGTCTTTGCGGGCCACCATGGTCTGGATCGAGGCCACCACGATCGGGGCCTGCCGCGACGCGCGGAATTGCGCCTTCTCAAGATCGGGCTCGATGCCGATCGCGGTTCGGAACTTGTCGATGGCCTGGGTGAGGAGTTCCTCGCGGTGCGCGAGGAACAGAACGCGCCCGCCCGCTTCGACGACATCCATCGAGACCTTCGCCGCGATGATCGTCTTGCCCGAACCGGTCGGAAGGACGGCCAATTGTTTGGCGAACTCCTTCCAGCCGGCGCCGATCGCCTCGCAGCTTTCGATCTGGTAGGGACGCAGCTCCATGTCAGGACATCCCCCTGGCCGGCTTGAAGCAGCGGCGGATGTGCTCCCGGAGTTCGGACTCCGGGATGAAGATGCGGCTGCGCGGCCCGCCGGGGCGGACATGTCCGATCTCCCGGCGGGCGCACATCGCGTAGAGCTTGCTCTGGCTCAGGCCGAGCCTCTTGGCGGCCTCCTGCAAGCGCAGCAGGGGATTGTCCATGGCTGCCTCCCTCAGAAGGGGATGTCGTCCCGGGCCTTGTCGGCGATCGCGATGGACTCCTTGTCGCAGAGCCAGGCATCGACGCAGTTGTAGACCTTGGACGGATCCTTGAGCCCCGGCTTCGTGCCAATGCGCACGCGCCCCACGGCGTTGAGGCACTTGTCGGCGGTGAGTTCGACGAACTCCCCCTTGGCCGGAGCCAGGCCGCAGGCCTTGAGAAACGTGTCGATCTTCCAGCCCGCGTTCTCTGTGAACACGAGTTGGTCGAAGACGATCACTTCGTTGATGTTCAGCTTTAAATCGATCTTCGGGTTGCCGGCGTTGCTCGTGCCCTCGCGGGCTTCCGCGACGATGGCGATGTAGTTGCCGGGCTCGAGCAGCTGGAAGCCGCCCCGGTCCTGGAATTGCACTCTCATTTTGATGTCTCCTCTGTTGTTGGTGGTTGGGTTCAGGCGGCGGACTGCTGCACCGCACGCAGGAATGCCGCCGGCCGTTTGAGCGCCTTGCGGATGTGTGTGACGTCCATCGCGGAGATGTCCGCGCCGGGCGCGAGCCATCCCTCTTTCGTCATCCAGGCGAGCGCCTGCTCGCGGACCGGCGCCACGAGATCCTCGAACTTCTTGCGGTCGGGGGATTCATCACCCTCAGGATTCCCCGCCTCTGGGACTGCCGGCGCATGGGATTCCCCGATCCTGGAATTCCCAGCCTCGGGCGTTCCCAGCTTCGTTGGCTTGACCGCTTCCGGCGCAGCCGTTGTCGCGCCCTCGAGCCACGCGCCGACCTGGCGGCCGATGTCCTCGGTCACCTGGAAGATCCGGTCGGTGAATATCCCGGTGCGGTCTTTGCTTACCTGCGCGGTGTGGTCGTGGGCGATGTCGAAGACGATCGTGAACTCGTACTCGCCCTCGTCCCGGAACACGGGCGCGAGCCCCACCTTGCGCGGCACCTGCTTGCCTTTCATGTCCTGTTCCAGGACGTACTCGAACTTGGACCGGAGGCAGGCGACCAGGTGGATGTCGCTCTGCAGGATCGAGCCCAGGCCGGCGTCGTACTTCTTGCCCGCCTGGTTCCAGTTGGTGAAGGAGTTGCCGCCCCGCGAATCGAGCGAGCCCTTGAATTCGAGCACGCCCTTCCAGAAGTGGGACGCGCTATCGATGATGAGGCACCCGTAGCCGGCCGCGACCGCCGCATTGATGGCTTCGACGAACTTTTCGGCCTCGAATGGCGGCTCGATGTCCAGCACGTCGAACCGGTAGCGGTCCGAGTAGAGCGATGCGGACCGGTTCTCGGTGTCGATCACCGCGATCCTGCCCTTTGGGCCCACCAGCCCGGCGGCCAGCCGCAGGGCCGACATCGTTTTCCCGGAGCCGGGAGGGCCGGTCACGGCGAGCTTGAGTTTGGCGCGGCGCCGCTGCGCCTGTTGGAATTGCATCATGGGGTTCTCCCTTGGGGCGTGGTTCTCCTGCGCCTCGCGCGCCCGCCCCTGCGCGCGAAACTGAAATTGATCCCCCTTGCCTCCCTGATCGCCGAGAGCATCTCCCCGAGGTACTCGATGGTCACCATCTCCCCCGTGAGCCGGAACACGCGCCAGCCAAGCGTCCCGGCCGCATTGTACTTCACGCAGTCATCGCGGAATCCGGTCCCCCGCGTGTGCCTGCCGCCCGTCCACGTTCCGCCCTCCAGCTCGAATGCTGCTTTCGCATCGACCCAGGCCCGGTCGATCCGCCACCGTCGCCCGATCGCCGCCGCGAACCGGTGCTCGCGCTCCAGCCGCGGTCCTCCGATGGCCCGCCAGACCAGGTCGAACCGGCGCTCGAGGGCGGATCCCATCAGTCGGTTTTCCCCATCGGCAGCTGGCGCCGGCCGGAAGCTGGCCCCGATGACCGGCGCCCTCATTTTGGGCCGCCTCCCGGGTGCCGGGAAAACCTGTGCGCGATCCCGATCTTTCGGTGGAGGTCCCCGTTGAGGACCCGCTCGATGTATTCGGAGAGGGACCAGCCGCTCTCTTTCGCCCGCCGGATCGCCCCCCCGATGATCGCGCCCGACATGTAGAGGCTCACCGCCCTGCCTTTTCGCCCGCTCTTCGGCCGTCCCATGATGTCGGATAGTTATCCGATAATTATCCGCCCGTCAACCGCCGTTTGACATGGTCGGATTTTTATCGTATAAAAAACCTATGGGCGCACCCCGAAAAAAACCCTGGGCCAGGAAGAAGAAGGTCGGCGTGACGATCCGCGCCGACATCCTCGACGCCGCTCAGGCGAACGCGGACACCGACGGCATCAGCCTCTCCCAGTACATCGAGGACCAGCTCGTCAGGGTCGCCGCCCCGAAGAAGGGCAGGATCAGGGATTGACCGGCCTATGCCGCCCCTCCGGCGGCGCGATTGACGACGCCCTCCACACGGTCTCCTCGCCGCGATCGATCTGCCGGCAGACGCGGCAGAAAAATCCGCTCCAGCCGATCACCAGGTGCTCGTGGAGGCAGATCCCGAGCGACCGGCACGCCCGGCGCATCCGGCGCGTGAATTCGATGTCCTGGGGGCTGGGCCGGGGATCGCCGTGCGGATGATTGTGGATCAGGATGATGCCGCGCGAATTCGTCAGGAACGCCGGCCGCAATACCTCCGCCGGGCTCACCGAGATCCCGGCGCTGCCGCCGGTCGCCACCTGGGCGAAGTGCCGGATCCGGTTGGCGACATCCAGGCTGACCGTGAAGAGCGCCTCGTGCGGGAAATTCGCCATCCAATCGAACATCCCCGCGACGGCGGGGAATGACGTCGCCTCCGCCCCGACGATCCGCCCCTGGATCGCCGATCTCCTCAGCGTCACCTCGACCCTCGGTACCTGCGCCCCGATCTCCGAAAGCATCGCATCTGTCTGTGTCATGTGACTCTCCTTTGTGTTGTGCTTGACCCAAGATGCTTGCAGAGCGAGACTGATACAACCGTATTGTTGCAATACATTGTGTTGCACCGAAGCCGTTGTAGAGTAGACACTTGCAGACGACAGATTTTAGAAGAAAGGGATTATTCACAATGCCAAAAACGAGTGCGAAATCGAAGAAAACGCCACAGAAGAAGATCGGCGCCCTGAACCTGCGCTGTTCCGAGACTTTGCGGGGAGCCGTCCAGCGCGCCGCCGATGCCGAGCGGACATCGCTCGTGGATTGGGTCACCCGCGCCCTGGCCCATGCCCTCGCCGAACGCGGCATCTCCCTGCCACCCGACTGTCCGGAATATCAGCCCGAGGAGGCACCGGCAGCGACATTGAACGAGGCCCTCGAGCGAGAGGCGACCGCCCTTCTGCCCGAGGCGCGGGCCAAGACGCGCCCTTGGGCCGATGCCATCGCCCGAGAGGAGTGGGCGATAATCGGCAAGGCCTTACAGGAGATCGACGACCCGGCGCTATGGAACGATTTCCTTCAGTCGTGGTCGATTCCCGGACGCACCGCGCGACAGAAGCTCCACGCGCTCAAATTCCGGTTGCAGGCCTATCGCGAGCGGCTCCCGCGGCAGGGGAGCGACTATTAAACCGAGGAGCGCGACGGGCGGACTATCGGGCCCTCGATAGCGGCACCACGTTGGAGGCCGCGCCCTCCGGCCTGATCGAGAACCACGCCTTTCCTTCCTCTGGTGTGCGGAGTTCGAGATAGGAATGCCGGATGATCCGCTCGGAGTTGCCCGCCTCCAGCGCCACCTGCGAGAGATTCTGTGTCACGGCGGTGCGGTAGCTGATGAATGAATCCCGCAGCACGTCGTGGGGCCATTCCAGCCCGATGGCCTTGGCCAGGGCGGTGACGCAGCGCCAGGTGCGCGTGGTGCAGATGTGGCCGCGCCCGGCCCGGAAGGGGGCGAGCCATTCGGCCAGGTTGGGCTGGATCGGGATCAGGCGCCGCGAGGCGGTCTTGGCCTTGTGCTTGGCCACCTCGATCACCCCGCGCTTCCACTGGATGTCGGACCACTCGAGACGGCCGATCTCCATCGGGCGAACGCCGGCAAAACCCCCGATCGCGATGAAGGGCACGAGATCGGGCCGTGGCGCGATCGCGGGCCTGCCGCGCCTGGCGGCAACGCCGTGGGCCGCCGCATTCAATAGCCGCGACATCTCAGCGGGGGAGAAAACCCGGATGCGCTTGCCAGGGTCTTTCACCCGTTTGACGAGGGCCGCCTCGACCTCCCGGTCCCGCGGCAGATGGCCCCGCATCCGCGCGTAATGGAACAGGGTCAGGATATCGGTCCGGTAATTGTTCCATGTCTTGGGCTTGAGTTTCTTGATCCGCCCGAGCGCCTCCTCGATCATGTGCGCGGTGATGCCCTGGATCGGCGCCGGGAATCGCCCGGCGAACCACCGGAGCTTGTAGCCCAGCGAACGCAGATAGACGTCGGCGAGCCCGGCCTCCGCCCGGTCGCGCAAAATCTCCTCGACGAGTTCGGGCACCGGCTTGGACGGAAGCTCCTGGGCGTGCTTCTCCTTCCACCACCTCGCAACCTGGATCAGCGACGCGGGCTGAACCAGTTTCCATGCCTCCGCGTATTCCTGGGAAGCGACCTCCAGCGGGATGCCGGTCGGCCGCACCGCCTCCACCGAAAGCGAGTAGCGCTCCCGGTCCGCCCCCCGGAAATCCGCCAGGCCGGCCTTCCCCGCAGAGATCTCGCGGGCGCGCTGCTTGGCGGCATCCGTGGCCTCCTCGAGCGTCGCGCGCACCAGCCGCTTTCGCTGGCCCGCCTGGCGCCACGCCGCAGTGAAATGGCGTTCGCCGGTGCGATAGATCAGCACGCGGACCGAATCGACCTTCACCTCGACCGGCCACTTGGTTCGCTTCTTCCGGGAGTTCTCGGTCTCCGGGACTTCCATGTCCAGACTGTCACATAAGTGTCACAAAAAGTCCATGACTTTATGTAAGTAATTGTAGGTCAGCGTACATGCTAAGGGCTTGCGCCCTTCGGCGTGGGCCATGGGCAAGATGCCCATGCCACGGTCCTGTGGCACGGGCGTCCCGCCCGTTGCGGCCGAGCGATCTCCGAAGCCAGAAAGTTGGTAATATCGCCTCTGGCGATCGGCTTCGCCACGATTTTCTGCCCCGGTGGTCCCGGAATGCCCGACGACGCGGGCATGATCCCCGACCGCAGATTTTTCATGGTGTTTTGCAGTAAACCGTGATGCGCCCACCGCCGTGATGGCTAGCATGGGTTTCATGTTGGCCGAACGATTGACTGTTGCGGTGTTCCTGCTGGCGGCGTTGAACGCACCGGCACAAGGCCCTCTCAAAGCCACCCCTTCACCCACGGTCACCGTTCAGGCCTACCGCTTCGTTGGCGGGAGCGAGCGCGAGGACAGCATGTGGAGCGCGCTCTATGGCGCCAAGAGCGGCAAACTCTACATCGGGCTGTCCACCCACGCCGAGGCGGCACACTTTTTCGAGTTCGACCCCGGGGCGGAGGCAATGCACCACGTCGCCGACCTGACGGCGTTCAAAGGAGAACGCGGCGAGGGTGTCCGCACGAGCGGCAAGATCCACGTTCGCATGGGTGAGGACGAAGAGGGGCGCATCCACTTTGGCGATTTCTGCGAGGACACCGGCCCGGAATGCGTGGACCCCGCCAGCTATCGCGGCCCGCATTGGTTCCGGTATGATCCCGGCCAGCGGAAACTCGAGATCCTCGGCCAGATCAATCGCCAATGGGGCCTGCTCGGCTTCGTGCTGGAGCCGAGATATCGCCGCCTCTATGGGCTGGCCGAAGATGGGCACCTGTATGCTTTCGACCTCCGCAGGAAAGACACCACGGATCTCGGCCGCGTGGACGACTGGGATATCTGCCGGACGATCTTCGCGGACGACGAGGGCAACGTCTACGGCTCGTTCCCCATAGGCCGCATCTGGAAATACGATCCGAAACAGGATCGCATCTTCGACCTGCGCTCCACGCGCCTTCCGATCGACCCGCGCACGACGCCGCGCACGATGTCAAACCCGCTCATCGACCGCAAAGTCTATTGGCGCGTCATCCAATGGGACCCGCTGGATCGCGTGGCATACGGCATCATCGTCGGCGATTCCATGCTTTTCAAATTCGACCCGCACGACGGCCCCGAGGGTTCCGTGACGCCGATCATGCGCCTTTGCGCGGAACGCTATCTCAAGGCCGACCCCAGCCTCATACCCGTCTCGACGCTCGCGCTGACGATATCGCGCGAGCACCGGATCTATTATGCGCCGGTGGTCTCGGTCGCGTTTGATTATGCGGGCACCTCGTGGGACGTGGCCGACGAGCGCAGCTTCACCGCCAAGATCACCGGCGAAACCGTGCCGCCCGAAACGGCGCTGGTGGCCTATGACATCGCCACAAAACAGCGGCGAGAGATCGGCATCATGCGCACCCAGGACGGGCGGCGCGTGTTCGGTCTCGGCGGCGCCTGCACCGGCCAGAAGGACGGCAAGATCTACTTCGTCGGCGCCGTCGAGGAACGCGATCCGGCACGGGTCGCCAACAAGATCGACGGGCGCTGGCCCTTCAGCATGGCCCTGATCTGCTACACGCCGACCAAGGGCGAAATGGAAGGAGGCGCGCGATGAACCGCACCCAGATGACCACCTTGATCCTGTGGCTCGTCGCCATCGACATGGCCCCGGCCCAGAAGTGGATCAACCCGTCGTTCGACGCCCACCGCCTTGACTACCGAACCCTCGGCTACCCGGACGTGACCGAGATCGAAGCCGACAACAGCCCGATCACGGCCCTGCTAACCGCCACCAACGGTCGCGTGTATGGCGCCACCAGCGGCAAGACCGCCTCCTTCCTGTTCCTCTACGACCGGGGCATCAACAAGGTGCGCCCCCTCGGTCGCATAGCCGACGCGCGCGGCGTATACCACGCCCTGGCCCAAGACAGCGATGGCACGCTGCTCATCGGTGGCGGCCTGAACATGCTGGCGCCGGTGCCCCTGACGCGGGAATTCCCCGGCGGATTCCGCGCCATCGAGAAACAGCTCTGGATCGACGTCGCCGCCACCCACACGAACTATCCCGGCGGCCACCTCTACCGCTACGATCCGGCCAAAGGTGACGCCGGCACGCGCATGCCCGGCGAACCGTGCCCCCTCGAAGACCTCGGCATCCCCGTGGGCGGCGATTCGATCTACGCCATCGCCATGGATGCCAACTCCCGCCACCTCTACGGCATCAGCTACCCGAATGCCCTGTTCTTTGCCTGGGACATCACGAAAAACAAATGCGACATCATCGGCCCCGTGGTGGAACGCCGCATCTATTCTGGGCCAGAGCGCGCGTGGCGCAGCGTCCCCCGCGCACTCCACGTCGCGCCAGACGGGCGGGTCTACACATCCGGCGATGATGGCCGCATCGTTTTCTTCGACATCGCCTCCAAGAAACTGGTCCGGACGGCGATGCAGATCCCCGGCGAGTATTACGAGGCGTGGAACTACAACGGCTATCCCGTGCTGGAGCAGTGGGCGACCGATGCGAAAGGCAATCTCTTCGGCACGACCAGCGATGGCTACCTCTTCCAGATCGACGTCGGACAAGGGCGCATCGCCAATCTCGGCAAGCCGCGCCTCTCGCGCCGGGTGCGCGCCATGGCGCTCGGCCAAGACGAGCGCCTCTATATGATCTGCGGCGAGCTTCAGGAAATGTGCAAACTCATCAGTTATGACCCGGCCGGGCAGGAGGGCTTTCGTGACTGGGGCGTCTTGGCGGTGGACCGCAGCCCCTACTACGCCAGGCGCGCCTATCAGTTTGACGCGATGACTGCCGGCATCGATGGGACGATGTTCATAGGCGAGAGCGATCGCCGCGCCTGCCTCTTCCTGTTCCTTCCCGGCGGCAAAGGCTTCGATGGCGGGTTCAACCCGGCCAACCCAAGATGAGGATGCCCCAACGGGAATATCTCCTATGAGCTCATCGATGCATCGGCGCCAGTTCGTCAAGAGATTCAGCGGCATGTCGCTCTTTGGCGCGGCGGTTTCCTCCGGCGCCGCGCGCGCCGCGGCCACCACGCAGGACGGCAAGGGCGGCCAGAGCGCACGCCCCACGACAACCACGCCCTGCTACTGGGCCTGGTGGGGCTGGGAGCCGATCGATCATAATCGCAGGGTGGGCGGCACGGCCGGTGCCGTGGATGCGAGCGCATGGTGGCTCACGTCGTGGTATGACCGTCTCCACAGCGAGGATTTGGTCAAACTGATGGCGGACGTCGGCATAAATCTGGCCGTCACCCATTTCTTCAAGGGCTTCGGCCTGAAACACGAGCACGCCCAGCAACAGCGCACGGCCGAACTGGTCCGATATGCCCACCGGCACGGGATCCGTGTCCTCGGCTATTGCCAGTCCAACTCGCTGTATTACGAGACATTCCTTGCGGAAGAACCCGGTGCCGCCGACTGGGTCCAGCGCGACCCGGACGGCAAGCCGGGCATTTGGGGCGCAAAGTACTATCGCTGGACGCCGTGCATCCACAGTCCAGAATTCCGCGCGTACCTGAAGAAAGCCATCCGCCTGGGACTTGAGGAGGTCGGCCTCGATGGCCTGAACTTTGACAACAGCTACAGTGGGCCGTGCTACTGCGACCGGTGCGAGGGCCGCTTCCGCCGGTGGCTCGCCGAAAGGTATCCGCAACCCATCGAAGTCTTTGGTATCGCGTCATTCGACCACGTGCGCCAGCCACCCATGCCAACCTCCACTGGCCGGATCGAGGACCCGCTGGTCCGGGCGTGGGTCCGGTGGCGATGCGAGAGCCTCGGCGAATATCTGGGCGATATTACGGGCTACGCGCGCAGCCTGCGCCCAGACACGATATTGCTGGCGAACCCTTCCCACCCCGTCTCGGCCGGCGGGCCATTGCGCAGGAGCGTCTGGCCCACCCTGGTGGGGCGACACCTCGATCTGATGATCGCAGAGAACTCCGCTTCACCCGATATCGTCGATGGCGCGCTCATATCCCAGATTCGCGCCTACAAACAGGGCAATGCGGTGGGTTATCGTGCCGTCTCGACAACCTGGGCCGGCAGTTTGGGACGTGAGGCCTCTGATGACGCCTCGTCCGCACTTCCCCAAACACCGACGACTGTGCGCCTGCAGGTCGCCGAGGCCGCCGCCAACGGGGGCGTGCCGGGCGCAAACTGGGCCGTGCGCCCGCTCGGCGACGGCAATCGCATGCGGATTGACCGCGATGATCTGCGCGATGCCCTGCGCCAATATCTGGACTTCGTGCGCAAGGAGGAGAGCATCATCCTCGGCGCTCGGCCCGTTCGCGACGTGGCGGTGCTCCACACGTTCGCGTCTTTCGCCTTCGATGCCCAACTGGCATGGGACCGTGTCGCGGCCGCGGAGGAGATGCTGATCCGTGGCGGCTTCTCCTGGGAGGTGGCATTTGATGACAACCTGCGACTCGATGGGTTTTCCGTCCTGATTTTGGCAGGGCAATCGCATCTCAGCGATGAGACGTGCGGCGCCCTGCGTGCCTTTGCGAAACAGGGTGGCGCCATCGTGATGCTGGGCGAAAACGGCCGCCGCGACGACGACGGACGCACGCCAGCCACTGACCGCCTCGGGGACATCCCGGCCTCAAACTTGATCCGCCTCGATGTCGGCCCCGCCCGTGGCTCCGCCGAGAAACGGCACGCCGTGTGCGTCCGATTGCCGGATAACTGGAAACAGATCGTCCAGGCGATCAAAGGGGCGGCCAAGGGGCGATTGTCGGTACATTTGCGCGACGCGAGCGAGGTGGCCATGAACACTCGCGAAACCAACGACGGTCGCCTGATCGTGCATC
Source organism: Verrucomicrobiota bacterium (assembly GCA_029560585.1). GTDB lineage: Bacteria > Verrucomicrobiota > Verrucomicrobiia > JADLBR01 > JADLBR01 > JADLBR01. The sequence goes on from JAKQKQ010000246.1 coordinate 52,365, forward strand.
TGGTGAATTATGCCGCGCCGCAGCCAACGCGCCCCCTGCAAGTGCAACTCGGCACCGCGTGGGGCAAAGCGGATTCCGTCCGGCTGCGGACGCCGGGATCTCCCGAGCGAACGCTGGCGCTCCGGCGCGAGGGCGCCCAGGTAGTCATCGACGTGCCGCCACTCGATGTCTACGGCATCCTGATCGTCGCCTGACAAGTGGCGCGGTTTTCCCAAACCTGATCGAAAACGCGCCGCATCATTCATGTGGAAACTTCTGAGGGCGGGGCCGTTTTTGGACTGCGGTGGCAGAGTCCGGCAACCGCCGGACGGCGACACCGCTTTTGCCTCCGGCGGAGCCGAAAACGATGGTCCCGGCTCGCGCTTCGCGCGCTTCCAAAGCGGTGGCGCCGCCCCGATCCGGAGCTCTGCCACCGCAGTCCAAAACCCTCCCGGCCCGGATCCTGGGTCGGGGCACGAGCCGCGCCCGCGAACAGTGGCCTAAAGTTTCAGGTCAGAAACCGATCGCTTCGATCAGAACCTGGCTTGCCTCTCCGGCGCGCCTTCGCGCATCGCGCAGCATCCGCCGCCAGCCCGGCACGAGAAACCGCGGGTGCTTCAACATGTCGAGCGCGTATCGGCCCGTGGCCTGTGACAGATCCACCGTGGCGACCACCACGGCCTCCCCGCGATTCCCCGCCCACGCAAGCGTGCTCATGTCGGGCGCGACGATCTTGGAATCCCCTGCAGACCAGCGCCCGCCGCCCTGCGGCCCGACGGTGTTCGCAAATACGTAGTAGATGGCATTCTCGAACGCGCGCGACACGACCCCGTCGCGCCCCCCGCGCTTCGAACGACTCACCGCGAGCGCATCCAAACCCGCGTTCGGATGGAATAGCACCCTGGCGCCCATCATGACCGGCAGGCGCACCAGCTCCGGGTAGCGTCGCTCATGGCAAATGATCGACGTCGAGGGCACGCCGTCGATTTCGAACAGGGAAACGGCGTCGCCGGGCGAGAAGCTCTCCCGGTCCCCCGCCGTCAGCTGGCACTTCGCGTACGCATGCGTCGGCCGACCGCCGCGATCAAAAACGACCATCCCATTGAACCGCTTGCGCCCAAGAATGATCGGCGCACCCAACAGCACGTGGATCCCGTGTGCTTTCGCGATCGCGCCCGCGTCGCGCAGCCCCGCACGCACGTCTCCGGGTCGCACCCCGCGCCAATCGATCGCGTAGCCCGTCAGCGCGCATTCGGGGAACAGGATCGCGTCCGCACGATTCCGCCTCGCGCGGGCAACCGCCGCCTCGATCTTTGCCAGATTGCGGGTGATCGAGCCCGCGTGATTCAATTGCGCCGAAGCGATTCGCAGCTTCTTTCCCGCCATCATCTTCCAATTGCTCCTAGCGCCAACACCCGGTCCGGTTCCGCGCCAAAACCGTCTTCGATGATCCGGTCGGAAAACACCGCAAAGAGCGCGAAATCCGGGACGGCCCTCGACTCGACGAGGCCCTTGAGCGTCACGTGATGAATCCCAGCGCGCTCAAAATAGCCACCCGCATGGTCGTGCCCGGCGATCCATGCCGCGACGCACCCCGCCCCTTCGAGCACCGGCAGCACCGAATCCCCATTCTTCAACCGATGGTTTCGAGCCGCCTCTTTCAGCAAGGCATAATGGCAGAACACGATTACCCGCTCTCCCGCTTTCGCCGCCTCGGCCAGCCTCTCCCCCAACCACGCGATCTGCTCCGGCGACATGATCTCATACCCGGCGTCGTTGCCATCCAGCACCAGAAACCGCCACCCCTTCGCGGCGGCGGAAGTGAACTCGTAATAGAAACATTCTCGCCCCAGCTCCCGCGTCACGAATTCCTTTCCCGCGCGCAGGCAGTGATTGCCCAGGACGTGGTACAGCGGCGCGCCGATACCACGCAGCACGAGCAGCACCCTCGACGCCTCGACCCGCGTCTTCTCTCGGTCCACGTCCTCGCCATTCTCCTTCTCGTAACCGTCGTACAGGTCGCCGCATTGCACAACGAACGCCGGCCGCTCCGCGTTGAACTTCTCCACGCACCGCGGCAGTAGCTCCAGCGCCTGCCTGTACTGCCGCTTGCCCTTCGTTTCCTTGTCCCCGTATTGGATGTCGCTCACCGCCCCAAAGGTGAACAGCGGTTCTCCGCCCGACGCCAGAGCCGCGGCGCACAACAGCCACACCAGGCACAAAGGGCGCACGAGGAACCAGTCCATGTGCGCATGCTCCCGCGCCACGGCGGCCCAAGTCAATTCGATACGATGGCGCATCGGTCATGGGCTGTGTCTTCATCTGCATGCCCAGGGCCGTGAGGCCGACGATTATGTCCGCCAGTCCACGACGCGGTCACGCCCTGTGACCACCAGCTCGAAAATGGGAAGTCCTGCAGGCCGAGCGGCAAGGCCCACGCTAGAAATTCCACGTTGTCCACCGCGGGCCGCCGCGCCAAACTGCCGCAATGACGCGCACGATTCTCTGCCTGATGGGACTAGTGGGTTTGCCTTCCATTTCCATGGCCGCCGAGAAGCCCAATATCCTCTGGATCACCTGCGAGGACATCTGCCCCATGCTGGGCTGCTATGGTGACGCGTACGCGAGGACCCCCAATCTCGATGCGCTGGCGGCGCGAGGCTCCCGCTACACGCGGGCGTGCTCAACTGCCCCGGTGTGCGCCCCGGCGCGCACCGCGCTGATCACGGGCATGTATCCGCCATCGCTCGGCGCGCAACACATGCGCAGCATGGTGCCCCTGCCACCGGGCATGAAGCTCTATCCGGGGCACCTCCGCGAGGCGGGCTACTACTGCACCAACAACAGCAAGGAAGATTACAATGTCGCGAAACCCGAAGGCACATGGGACGAGAGTTCCAAGAAAGCCCATTGGCGCAACAGGCCCGAGGGGAAACCTTTCTTCGCCGTGTTCAATCTGGAGATCACGCACGAGAGCCAGCTCCGCAACGCGATCGATCCAAAGGACAAGATCCACGATCCGGCCAAGGCACGCGTGCCCGCGTATCACCCGGACACCCCCGAGGTGCGCGCGAACTGGGCGCAGCACTACGACCGTATCACGATGATGGACGCCCAGGCGGGAAAACTGATCAAGGAGATCGAGGACGCCGGCCTTGCGAAGGACACGATCATTTTCTTCTACGGCGATAACGGGTGCGGGATGCCCCGCGGCAAGCGCTGGCTGTACGAGCTGGGCCTCCGGGTCCCCCTGATCATCCACGTGCCGGAGAAATTTGCGACGCTGGCACCCGAGGGCTACCGCCCCGGCGGCACGTGCGATCGCCTGGTCGGCTTCGTGGATTTCGCCCCCACGGTCATCAGCCTCGCGGGCCAGAAACCACCCCAAAATATGCAGGGCCGAGCCTTCATGGGACCCCATGCGGCGCAGGCACGCAGCTTCAACTTCGGGTTCCGCAACCGCATGGATGAGCGCTTCGATTTCTCGCGGTCCGCGGAGGATGGTCGCTGGCTCTACATCCGCAACTTCATGCCCCAGGTACCCCAGGGACAGTATCTCGCCTACATGTTCCAGACCCAGACCACCCAGGTCTGGAAACGGCTCTTCGACGAGGGGAAACTAACGCCCGCGCAATCGTCGTTCTGGTTGCCCAAGCCGGTGGAAGAACTCTACGACCTCGCGGCCGACCGCGACCAGATCAACAACCTCGCGTCTTCGGATTCGGCAGACGCCAGGGCCGCGCTGGGGCGCATGCGCCAAGCGCTCGACGCACAACTCCGCGATACCCGCGATCTGGGTTTCGTGCCAGAGGCCGAAATGCACCGGCGCGCCGCAGCGTTCGGCAACCCCTTTGCCCTGGGCCATGACCCGAAGGGCCTCGCCTTCGACCGGATCGTGGACGCCGCCTACAGGGCCAGCGACACCTCCCAGGCAAGCGCCTCGGACATGGTCGCCCTGCTCGGCGATGCGGAACCCGTCGTCCGATACTGGGGCGTCCTCGGCCTGATCATCCGCGGCGGCGATGCCGCAAAAGCCGCAGGCCCGCAACTTCGGCCGCTGCTCAAGGACGAATCCCCCAGCGTGCAGATCCTGGCCGCGGAAGCCCTCGGCCGCTTTGGCGGTACGTCGGACCTCGCCCCCGCGATGGAGACACTAATGACCCATGCGGACATGACATCATCCTCGGACCCCTATCGCTCCAATGAGGCGCTCAACGCCATCGATCACCTGGGCGACAAGGCCAAGCCCCTCGCCGCGCGGATCAAGGCGCTGCCGCGAAAACCACCGGGGGCCGACGGCAAAGGCCGCGCCGCAGCTTACCCCGCCCGCATGTTGGATTATTTGATCCCGCGGCTCGGCGAATGAGTTCACCACTTGCCAGAAACTTCAGGCGGCGTTCGCGGGTGCCGGGCGGGCACCCGCGTCCGCAAGCCCAGCCTGCAGCAACAGCCGGTGTCAGCGGGCAAGCATCGCTGGACGGCGAGCGGATCACGCCCTGACCCAAGATCCAGGCCGGGAAGATTTCGGACTGCGGTGGCAGAGTCCGGCAACCGCCGGACGGCGCTACCGCTTTGGCAGCGCGCGAAGCGTGAGCCTGGCCATCGGCCTCGGCCTCGGCCGAGGCTAACCCGGACATTTCACAGCCTGCCGGCTGTGAAGTTCCGGGCTCTGGGAAAACCGCGCCATGAAAGCCATTTATTGGGAAAGGTCAGGCAAAGACTGGGTTTTTTCGCGGTTGCAGAGTGTGTATCGCGGATCGATGGCCCCAGACCCTCCAAAATCGCGTTTTTCGGAGCGCGGTTTTCCTCTGAGCCTGCATATTTTACGCGGAAGCGTGAAATATGCAGGCTAAAGCGGTGGCGTCGCTTCGCTTTGCCCCCGCAGTCCAAAACGGCCCCGTCCTGGAAAGTTTCACCCTGAATGATCCGGCGCGTCCGCGCGCCGACGGCGGCGCTGATTCGAAAATTCAGATGCCGGGCAGTAGGATCCTGCTTGCAGGCGATCCGGATCGCGCGCAAGCGCGCTCCTACGTCTCACTTTCAGCCCCGGTGGCGCCCCTGTCCGCGGCACGGATGCGGCGCACGATCGGGCCAAACGGCAGGCGATAGCGCGCGAGCTTGTCGACGAGGACGCGCGGCCAATCGTCGGCGAACTGCCTCGGCCTGCCTTCCTCGCGGCAGATTCGATCCACCAGATCGAACAGGTTCGCACGATGTTCGCGGAGTCGCCCCAGGGTGCGCGAGCGAATCTCCTCCGGCGGCACCGGGCAGGCGGCCATCCGACGGACACCCTCGGCCACGGCGGCGGAAACGGGCTCCACGATCGCGGTGTAGTCTGGATCGTAGAACTGGTCTCGCCCACCGGCGCTCGGCGTGGATACGACTGGCAGTCCCGCCAACAGGTATTGCATGCTGGCATACATGCCGCCCTCGATCGCAGAAAGGCATAGGCCAACCCGCGCCTCATTCAAATGACGATTGACCTCCTCGGGCTCCAACGACCTGTAGCGGGCCTCAAATGGAGAATTGCACCAGTGCGCGTGGGCCAGGCGACGACGGATTTCCTCGGCATAGGGCGCATCGCCCGAATCCGAAACAGGTCCGGTGAGGAGGGCGAGTTTCCCCACCTTTTCGGCCAATTGGTGGCGCTTGAATGGCGACAGCCGGGCGTCGTAGATGGCGTCGTGCCGCTTCACGACACCGGGGATCGGGTGATACAGCGCCTCATCGACCAGTGCTGTATTGCTACAAAGAACAGCGGAGATGCCACGCTCGATCAGTTGCTCGCGCTGCCGGGGCGTGCACGCGAGGTAATGGATCCGGTGGCGCTCGAATCGTTTTCGTCTCCGGGAATAGACGCGCTCAACTGCGTCGATCGCCTTGGGGGGATCCATGTCCCACGAGAAGGAGCAGATGATATGAAGAGGATGGTCGCGCAGCACCTCCTGCATCGGACTGATAAACGCCAGCGGGTCTTTCCGGTTGGTCCAATACAGGACGTGCAAGATGGGAGGATCATCCACCAGCAAATGCATCGCGCCGTCGGCGCGGCGCCAACGGATCGCAAAATCCCTCCATCGGGGCAGGACGTATCGGGCAACGAGCTGGCGCGGAGAGGGCATGGATCTAAACCTCGGCCGACCTTCCCCGCCGACGGTCGAGGACACCCTTGAGCAGGCGCGCGTACTCGGCGAACTCGGCCCGGCGTTCGCGGACCATGTTGCCCGAATGCACCCGCCGCCACAGCACCAGATCCGGCAAGATCCGATGCCTCAGCCCCGCATCGCGCGCCCGCGCAAACCAGTCGACGAATTCCCCTAGGCGCCGACCTGAATCGAATGGCCCGACTCGGACCAGCGAAGATCGGCGGCACAGCATGGCGGAGCATAGCACCGCCGGCCGCAGCTGGCCCAGGCGTGTCACCTCGGGCGGGTCCTCGGTGAAGCAATCGAATTGGCCAAGGGCCAAGTCAAGCGCGGGTTCTGAGGCGAGTGCCGCGGCGCGGCGCTCGAGGCTGTCCCCCGGCCAAAGATCGTCGCTGTCGAGAAAAGCGATCCACTCGCCCGTGGCGGCGGCGACGCCCGCGTTGCGGGCCAAACTCAGCCCACCATTGCGTTGCACAATGACTCGGACCGGCGGCCCGAACGAGCGCGCCACATCCCCGGAACCGTCCGTCGAACCGTCGTCCACGACGACCACTTCCGATGGAACGAGGGATTGGGCGAGGGCGCTGGCGATCGCCTTGCGGAGGAGTCCGGCCCGATTGAACACGGGGACTACCACGCTGATCCGTGGCCCGTCGCTCATCGGCGTTCCTCCCGAGATGACCCGGGTGGCAGATCCAGCTTCTGGAGGCGATCCACGTTCCCGCCGGTGGCCGCCCTGCGGCGGGCCAGCGAGCGGTGCACCGCCTCGATGAACCCCTTGCGGGCGTGGTCCTGCCGCCGCGTCATGTTGCCCTCGTGCCGCCGATACAGGACCGCGACGCTGTCCAGCACGCGTATCGGCACGCCACATTCGCGAATGCGGTTGAACCAATCGACGTCCTCCGCGAACCGCATGTCCTCGCGCAGCGCGCCAACCCGATCGAAAACCGACCGCCGGTACAGGCCGCAGCCAAATACAAAGAGAAAGAAGGGTTCGACGATCTCCCTGCCGCCCGGGGCATCGGCCCTATCCCGAAAATATTGGAGGAGGCCAAGGACAACGTCCACCCCGCTGCCCGGTGCCATGTGCGGCCACTGGGCCGCGAGCCGATCCGGCGTCCACAGGTCATCGGCATCGATGAACGAGAGCACTTCGCCGCGGGCAAGCTCAAGGCCGCGATTGCGCGCGGCCGCGGGTCCCGCGTTCGGCTGGCGCACGCATCGGAGATCCGGCCCGGCGAGGGATTCCAGCACCTCTGGCGTGCGGTCGGTCGAACCATCGTCCACCACGATGATCTCCATCGAAGGATGACCCTGCGCGCGGACGCTACCGATGGCCTCGGCAATATGCCGCTCCCCATTAAAGATGGGGACAATCACGCTGAGTTGGGGGGCCGGGCTCACTCCGTTGCGCCGTTTCCGATGTCTTGCCTCCGCCGACCCTGGGCGGTCACTGCCTCTCGCGCCTCAAGAATCCGAGGATCGCGGGCGGAATATCCTCCATTCGGGTCCCGAGGGCAAGCACCCGCGCGGGCACGCGCGCGGCCAGGGAGGCGAGTCTGCGGAAGGCCGCGGCATCGGCGCCGGGTTGTTGGGCAAGGGTGTTGGGCGCGAGGCGCCGAAGGGCCTCGGCACGCGAACAGGGCCGGACCTCCGTGTGGGGCGCCCCGGTTATCTCGGGGACAAAGATCGCGCGGATGGGACATTCGAACAGGATGCTATCCGGCGCAACCTCCCCCACGAAAATCGTGGGCTTCTCACGATCAAGGCTATGGGGGTTTGCGACCCATTCCCGGACATGGGGCAATCGATCCAATCCTTCCGGCCGCAGTTTTGCGGTCGAATAGAGCGCCATGACGTGCGGCTCGGGCCCGCCAGAGACGACACAGTAATCATCGGCCAGGAAACCCAGCGGCCCACCGATGCATGCCGCGGCCGTGGTGGATTTTCCAGAACCGCCCGCACCCACGACGAGAATGCCGCCGGAGGGAAGGCCGAGCGCCGCCGCATGGACGATCTGAAATCCCCGTGAGGCAAGCCACGGCCCGAGGGAGGCCCGGAGCGGGGCCGCCGTCTCGTAATAGGGAATCTCTTCGGCGTCCAGCGCGTAAACGATCGCCTCACCATTCGGGATATCCAAGAGGCTGAGCAGGCCCCCGTCCGCCTGAAATAGCGCCGAGCATCGTCCGCCATGATAGCCCTGGATGGCCCCGTGCCGCAGGTAGGCCTCCCGCCGCCACTCGGGCGGGGGTAAAGGACGGCCGGTGGATCGCCCGTCCCAAAGCCGCACCGTCAAATCCGGCGGGGAATGTTCGGCAGTTGTCTCGAGATGCGCCAATGCCCTTGCCAGCCGGGGCACGAGCGCCCCGTTGGCAAACCGGAGAAGGATGTTCCCTCCAGCCAACCGCAATCGTCGCTCGACCGGATCCTCCGACTTGCGCGCGACACAATCGAAGATCTCCCGCGCCAGCTGAAAATACTCGAGCACCGCCGCGGGTGCCGGCTCGCGGCCCGAAGTCATGGGATCAGGCGACCGGATCCGGCCTGCGGCTCGGCCAGCCGAACTCATCGACGTCGTGCAAGGGATCCGCCATCAATAGCTCCTGCATGTCTGAAAACTTCTGCATGACAGGCGTGCCAAAATCCGCCGCCTCCGGCGCCTCGGCCTCGTCACCGCCCCTGACGTCCTCCTCCGTCGCTACGATCAGGCCCGCGGCAGCAAGTTCCCCGATGAAATCGGCGGCGCGCTGTCGGGCCCCGGAATCCCGGAGTCCCAGACGCGCCCAGACTTGGGCCACCGAGGCCCCCTTGGCCACCGCGGCCCAGATGAGTGCCGCGGGCCCCACCATGCTGTAGTAGTCGCCCGTGTCAAAATCGACGACCACCACCTCCCCATCGATGGTCTCGTGGCACACCGCCGGCTCGTTCACTCGCAAAAGACAGTCCGTTCTCATTCCGACCGATTGATTTTAGCCCACCTTTGGGATGCAGCCACTGCTTTCCCCAATTTTTCGCTATTGCCTGAGACGTCCCAGCCTCGGCCATTGCCTGGCGCCAGGGCATGGGGCTGCCGGCCTTTTCAAAGTCCGGGGCGATGCTAGAAGGCTTCACCCCATGGATTCCGCGCCAAAGCATCCCACGTTCCTGCCGGATGCGTCCCAGAAGCTGTTGCTCGAGGCCGCACTGTGGGACGGGGAGGCCGGGCTTGAGGCATGGAGGCACTGGCGCGGGAACAACCGGATCGAGACATGCGACCAAGGCTCCCAGAGGCTGGCGCCCTTGCTGTATCACAACCTTCGGCGCAACGGGTGGAACGGCCCAGAAATGGCCGTGTTGAAAGGAACTTTTCGCAAGACGTGGGTGCACAACGAGCGCCTCGCCCAGATGGTGGCGCCGCTGTTCTGGGCATGGCATGACCTCGGCACCAGCGTGGCCCTCCTCAAAGGCGCCGCCCTCGCGCTGAAGTACTATCCCCATAAGGGGGCACGGCCGATGGATGATCTGGATGTCTTGGTGCCCATCGGCCACATCAACGCTGCCATGGCGGCATTCCATCAGGGCAAGTGGACCAGCGCGAAGGGCCACCCAGTGCCAAAGGCCTTCGACACGGGCCACCTGCAACGAAAACGCACGCAGCGCCTCGCCAACCAGAATGGGCTGGAACTGGAATTGCACTGGTACCTGCTGGAACAGGGGCGCTGGGCCGGTGCCGACGAAGCCGTATGGCGCCACGCGCAGCCTATCCTGATCCGCGATGCGCCAGCCCTCGTGCCCGGCCCGGAACATCTCCTGACCCACGTCCTTGTCCATGGCGCCGAGTGGAACGCCGTGCCCCCGATCCGCTGGGTCGCCGATGCCCTGATGATCCTTCGCTCGGCCGGTGGGTCGTTCGATTGGGGCCTGCTTTTGGAGGAAATGCGCGCCCGGCGCATCGCGCTGCCGATCCGCGCCTGCCTGAGTTTTCTTCACGGGGCCATGGGCGCCGATATCCCGGGACCGGTGATCGAGGCGCTGGAGGCCGAAAAGCCCTCGCCGGCCGAGCGGCTGGAATTCCGCATGATGGATTTGCCCAAGGCAGAGCGCTCCCCCTGGCGCATGCTGTGGCTGCGCCACCTGCGGTTGAAGGGCCTGACGGCATCCCGCTCGTGGATCGCGCGCCTCGCGACGCTCCCGGATTCGCTGCGGCTCTTCTGGCGCCTGGATAGCCACTGGAAGGTGCCCCTCGCGGCGGCGGCATTCCTGTTCGGGCCCTCGGCCGGGGCACATTTCCTGTTGATCCTGCGCCGCAAGAAACAGCGCAAAGACCGCCCTGCCCCTTGACACCGCAGCGCGTCGGCGATTACCTGTCATCGCACACAGGAGGCCCCATGCAACATGAGAAACTCGAGCCCGGCCAACTGATCTTCCGAGAAGGACAAGAGGGGCACCACGCCTACCGAATCCTGTCCGGGCGCGTGCTCATATTCTTGGAAAAGGAAGGCGGCGAGCTTCCTCTCGCCGAGCTATCGCCCGGGGAAATCTTCGGCGAGATGGCCATCATGCAAGATCGACCGCGCTCGGCCAGCGCCCGCGCCCTCGAGACCACCGAGGTCGAGGTGCTCACCGACTACGCCTTCAACCATCTGATCCTCACCGAGCCCAAGAAACTGTTGCCCTACCTCGCGTCCTTCTTCGAGCGGCTCCGGCACGCCAACGAGCAACTCGCCCGTCTCGCCCGGCTCAGCCCCGCCGCCGCCCCCATCCGCCCCGCGGCCCCGGCGGGCCAAACCCCGCGCGCGCGGATCCAGACCGCCGCGGAACGAACCGCCGGTGAACCTGGCACCCTCGTCCCCAAATTCCCCTTCCGCATCGGCCGCGCCAGTCAGGGCGGCTATTTCAACGTCCTGTTCCCAAACGACTACACGATCCAAGACAGCGAGCCCTACCAGGTCTCGCCGCACCAGTGCTCGATCGAAAGCCATGGCGGGGTCGTCGTGCTGCGCGACCGCGGCAGCCGGCACGGGACCATCGTCAACGGCAAGGCCATCGGCTCCGAGTTCGATCACTCCGACACGGACCTCCACATCGGCGACAACGAGATCATCCTCGGCAAGAAAGATAGCCCACATCGGCTCTGGGTTTCCGTCTGGCAGGAATGACGGGCCTCCGGTTCCGCCCCCAATTGGGCCAGGAGCCTGACGGAGTTCGTTTCTCGCCCCCACCCGGCGGGGACGTCAGCGCGCGGCCCCCGCCTGGGGGACGGCGTCGAAAATCACGATCTGGAATGGCGCGAGCGCGCAGGAGAGCGGCCGTCCGGCCTCGGCGGTGAGCGCCGGATCGCGTGCGTCCTCGGCCCAGGGGCTCCTGAGCGAGTATTTCGTCGGCGCCCCAGTGGGCAACTCGAAGGCCGCCCCGACATCCAGCGGGAAATCATGGGGCCGATCATCCGGGTTGCGCAGCATGACGGCGCCCTTCCTTCGCGACCACGAGGCATAGCCGTACGGCTCGAGCTTTGACGGATCGCCACCGATCCAGTGCGTGTCCACCAGAACGTCGGCGTTGGCGCGCGACCATTTCGCGGCCTCCGCAAGCACGGCCCAATCCCCCGGCGCCAGCTTGCCCGGTTGAATGTAGAGTTCCTGCAATCCGGTGCCGCTCCCAAAAAATGCGCGCACGTCGTCCTTGAAACCGGCCGAATCGAACGTCGGATCGCCCGCCATGCCGCTCCTCGAATAGGCCACGCCCTGCGTCATGAGCGAATTGAGCGGGAAGAGCGGGCCCTTGCCGACGATGTTGCGGTATGTCTCTTGATCGCGATACGTCAACCACTGCTGCTGTTTGGGACCTTTGCCGGCGAGGCCCATGTCGTGGCCCTGTCGCCAGATCGAATCCGCGTAGCGCAGCCAGAACGGCGATGGCCACGAGCCCGTGGTCAGGTTGATGTAGAGATTCGGGTCCTCCCGGCGAAGCTCAAGCATCAGCCGCCGCATCGCCTCGGTGTCCAGGACGTAGTCGGCCCCGCCGTTGGCCTGCGTCCCGGCGGCGATCCCATCGAACTTAAAATGGTTGACGCCGTACTCGCGGATCATTCGGACGCAGGCCCCCTTGAATGCGGCATAGTATTTCGGCCCGGCCAGCGAAAACCCCGTCGGGTTGATCTCATACCCCTGCTCGCGACCGTACTGGAGCCGCTGCTTTTTCAGTTCCCCGTAGCCGCCAAACGGCGACAGCCACACGCCCAGCCGCGTGCCGTATTGTTTGCACGGCGCCATCAGGGGCGCAAAGCCCCTGGGAAATCCGCCGTTGAACTGCCACAGCGTCTTCGGGTCATCCCAACCATCGTCGAACACCATCGCGTCCATCACGACACCGTGCGCCCTGATGAATCGCTCGCCGAAGAGCCCGATCGCCTCCAGGGATGTCGCCTCGTTGAAAAGGGACCCGCGCCACGAGATGTCGTACCACGAGTTATAATGAAGGAATGGGCGGTACGGGTGCGCGCGCTCGCGCTCGAGATAGTGTAGGAATCCGCGACGCATCTGGCCCCGGGGCAAGACGCCGACGGCAAAGCTCTGCGTCAACGTCTCCCCCTCGAGCAGCGGCGCGTCGCGACGGAGCCGGAATGAGGCCCGCCCATCCGCGGCCAGAGCATGGGGATCCTCGCAGCCGAAGAAGAACGTTCCGGCAATGATCGGGGAGCCATCCACCCGGCCCATGACCCGCGCCCCGGGGATCTCCTCGTCCATCCAGACGATCTCCCTGACGACGCGGTCCCCGCCAACCGGCGTCACGTCTACCTCTTGTCGGACATAGTTTCCACCGTCGTGGAGCAGGGCCCGCCAAACGAGGCGCAGTCTTCCATCAGCGGAGCGCAGCCTCATCTCCGCCTGCTGGCCGGCGATCCGCGCGGCGAGGCGCGCCGCCCCCGTTTCTGGCGCGATCTCTCTCACGCGCGGCTCCCCTTCCATCGCGAGCCCGGAGGCCGCATAGCGTTGGCCATCGGCCAGGACAACCTGGAAAACCTCGCCACCCAAGGCGATATTCTGCCCCGCCTGCTCATCGCGGAGGCTTGCGGGCCGAATGCCCCCATTCGCCCAGGTCCACGATATCGAGATCACCGCATTGCTGATGTCGATGCGTCCGGCCCGGCAATCGATCTTCGCGGTGCCGGGCGACGCCCCCGGGTATTCCAAGTCCCCAGCGGCATGCGCCACGCACGCCGCCAGCAGGCTCGCGCCGACAAGAAGGGCCCGGCCCCTCGCTGTGCTGACCCTCTCCCTGATCATATACAGCCCCTATTTCAAAACGACCTCTGCCACCGCGTAAATGCGCAAGCGGGAGATGTTAATTCTGGCGATGCCGCCCGCCTCCGTCACCTTCGCCTCGACGGGCGAAGGCTGGTCGGGGCTAAGCACGCGAAACCCGGCCACGCGGCGCCCCGGCGGCAGGGGCAGATCCGCCGTCAGATCGCGCACCTCTTCAACCGGCGGAGCCTCGACCCCCAATGGCACCAGGTAGTTGACCAGATGGACGACGAGCCGCTGCTGCTCGGGCGAACGGTAGGCCGCCAGACGCACTCCTCCAGTAGACTTGCCGTCGCCGCGGCTCAGCTTGATCCCCGCCTGCCCGAGGAATGCCGCAAAATCCTCTTCGCGCTCGGCGCGCGCCAATCGGCCTTTCCCGGCGGCGACGGCCTGGCCATCGGCGAGTCCGGCCAAGGCGCCGAGAGGACCGAGCCAAGCGGTGCGGGGCCGCAAAAACTCATCTTTTTCGCCCAGCGATCCCGACACGAGGAGCGTGCCACCCCCGGAGACAAACTTGGCCAAGCCCTTCAGGTGCCGGTCCGCCAAGATTGAAACCCCGGGCGCGGCGACGACTTGGGCGTCGGCCCACGGATCGGCATCCAATCGGCTCTCGGATGCAAACTCGAAACGGACGTGTGCTTCGGCGAGCGCCGGGGTCAGGCGCTGCACCGCGGCGAGATGGGCGCGATTGCCCAGCCATCCCTGTTCGGGCAGGGCCAAGACGACGGTGTCGCTCCACGGCAACAGGTCGGCGTAGAGATCGGGATGCGATTCAATGAACTCGCGGTAATCATTCAGGGCATCGTGGTACACATCGAACCGCGGCGGCACCAGGAAGCCGCCGCCACCGCTGAAGGCGGCGCACTCGGCCATCCCCAGGCGGGCTGCCTCGGCGTTCAGCACCAGGTGCGGGATGGTGCCCGGATAGCCCGCCCGGCTCAGGATGATCGGCCGGACTCGCGCCCGCAACGAACGGACAAACAGATGCTCGAAGAGGTTGTCGTTGATGGCGCGCAGGGTCACGCCCTCGAGCACCGGATGCAGCACGAGTCCGGGATGAGTGCCGTAGGTCCCGATGGATTTCTCAAACATCACGAAATCGGTGTCCCGCAGACCCTCCTGCAATTCCGCCGGGTGACCGCCGTTCGGAAAAACGACAAACTCGCGACCGAGGATGCGCGAGCCGGCCTCCTTGATGGCGGCCATCTGCTCGCGCGTCGTGGCACACCAGAATCGGCGCAGCTCACAGGACGCGAGGCCGGTCTCCCGATCACTGGGAAACACCGCCGCATCAAGGTCGCCCATGCCGAGCAGTTCCTTGGCCTGATCCGCGCTGTAGCGCGCCTTGAGGTGCGACCGGAATGCCTCGAGGGCCGCAGGGGACAAAGACTTCTGGCTGCAGCCGTTGTCCACGAACACCCCGTCGCACCCGGTGCGGGCCACAAAACGGACCACCTCCAGCAACCATGTGCGCCAGCCCTCCGTCCGCCAGCACGCGGCAAACCGGTGATTGGTCTTGAAGGCGGGGTAGAATCCGGACGCCTGATCGTACGTATAGTACAATCGCGGTTTGCCCTCCGCCGTGGTCTGCAGCCACTCCAGGGGATCGCGCGCCGGTTTTGGCGCGAGACCCAGACCGCGATACTCATCCCAGTGATCGTAGAATTCCCAAAACCCGCTGCGCTTCTCGGGATCACCATCCAGGGTCATGGCGCAGATGTAGGGTGTGATGCGGCGGACACCCGCCGCGTGCAGCCCATCCACCATCTGTCGTAGCGCATTGATGCGGGAGGCCACCTCGTCGGGGCCAAGTCTCGCGATCGCATCGCCAAAACCATGGGCCTGATTCTCGCCGCCGAAGGAGCGGACCGGACCCCAGCCATGGTTGAAAGGGACATCCTTGCCGAGATGGAGCAACGTCGGCGGTGCCGCGGCCACGGAGGGCACATAGCCCGCGTTGCCGACGTGCGCATCCCCGTAATCCAGAACATAAGTGATCGGCAAGGAGGTGCGCCACTCTTCGCCACCTCTCCGCTCGAACGCCGACGCCAAAACGTCGCTCGCCCGCGGCCGATACGCCGGACGCGTCGCCGGACGCGGCGCCAATTTCACGCTGGGGGCTCGGGCACCAGCAGTGCGATGCCAACCCTGCCCAAACCGCGCGGCCCAGTCCGGCCGTGGGCTCAGCAGCCCTGGAACTTGCCCGCCCAGCTCCAACGTCACGTCATCGGTGTTCCAGCCGCGGCGCGCGCACCGGATCAATGACACCGACCACGGTTTGCCCGCCTGCCCCGCGAGCACAGGCAAATCGATTCTCGTGCGCTCATCGAAATCCTCCTCCCGATCCAACGCCACGGCGCCGCCTGGGCCTCGCACCACCAGATGCGCGGCCTCTCTGGTCACGTCGGCCTGGATACAGATTGTCACTTTCGCCGTCCCATCGGGGACGAAAAAGAAAAGGGGCTCCCATTCCCCGACTGTCCTGAGGGGCTGATCCGCGCGCGCGGCAAGCGCCCACGGCAACTCGTCGGACAGATCCGCCGCGGCCGCATTCCATCCGCTGTTCACTTCGAGCGCCATGCGGCCCATTCCAACGGGCACGGCCAATCTGAGCGTCTGCCCCGGGGCCGCGCGCTCAGTGACCGCCACGGCACCATCCGCGCCAATCAGGCGGCAGCGCAGGACATCCTGGTATTGAGCACCGCGCGACCGGCACTCCACGCGCACGTTCGCGCCAGCATTTTCGGGCGGTTCCAGGGCAAGGTAATTCACTTGGCGCAATGTCGGGGTCTTGGCCGCGGCGCCCGTGACCAAAAACATGAGGGCTACGCCGGCGCGTTGAACGCGATCGCTCAGCATCCGTGCTCCCCCTTGAGCCCAAAGCCGATCCCCGCCAGCTTGGCCCGCAGGCCGGAGCTTCCGCCGTTGAGCTCAATGGTCGAATTCTGGAATTCGCGGCGCTGCGGGTATTCCTTCCGCAGCCGATCAAAACCCGCGCCACGTTCTGCGGCAGGGAGCCCCGCCATCATCCGCAACCCGCGATCATCGGCCTCGATATCGTAAACTTTCAGCACCGCTTCCCGCAGCACATCTTCGTCATCCCTTCCAGAGGCATCGATGGTCAGCCGCGCGTGGGGCGATCTCGGTACGAGCGCCGACGGATCCCAGTCGGCTTTCACGCCAACCGCCGCGCAGGCCGCCCGATAGACCATCGAGGTGCCGACGACCTTCCCATCGTAGGAGTAACCGGCGATATGCGGCGTGCCCAGGGCCACCCGGTCCAACAGAGCGACATCGATGTTCGGCTCACCCTCCCAAACATCCAGGACGAACGAATGGCGCTCATCTGGCGCCCCGTTGTCCAAGACCGCCCCCCGGCAGGTGTTCAGCAGGACCGAGCCGGGTCTCATGCGATCGAGGAAAGTCGCGTCGGCCATGTGCCAGGTCCTGTCGGGCCCCTCCTTCGTGAGGGGCACGTGGAGCGTGATGACATCGGCGCCCATCAATGCATCGAGCGGCAGGAATCGGCGCCCGTCCGGCGAGGACCGCGCCAGCGGGGGGTCGTTCTGCAGGACGCGCATGCCGAGGGCCCGACATTTCGCGACGACCTTGCGCCCGACGTTGCCGACGCCCACGACCCCGATCGTCTTCCCCTCGAGGCGGTGGCCACCGCGCCGCGCCAGCACCAGCAGCGCGGCGACAACATATTCCGCCACCGAGTTCGCGTTACACCCCGGTGCGCTCGCGAACGCGATGCCCCGCTCGCGCAACCACCCCTCGTCCACATGATCGGTCCCGATCGTGCACGTCCCGACAAATCGCACGCGGCTGCCATCCAGCAGATCGCGGTTGACGCGGGTGATCGAGCGCACGATCAGCAGATCGGCGTCGCGCACGGCCCGCGCATCAATCTTGCGGCCATGCAGCGCCACCACATCTCCCAGCTGGCCGAACGCCTCGCGGCCAAATGGGATGTTCTCGTCGACGATGATCTTCAGATGCCGTTTTCTTTCCGCCAATCGAGGATCCTGCGCGCCACCTTTGCCACCGGCACCGTCCAGATCCGGCTGTGGTTTGCGTGCAGATAGTTGACCAGCTCGCGAAAGTCGCTCTCGGCGACGCTCAGGCCGCCCTCGCTGATGCCGTGGAACGTCAGGACGCCCCAACCCCGGTTTGCGACGGTCGACTCCACCAGCCCGACCATCTGCGACCCCGGCATCCGCTCCGCCGGCCACGACCACGCGTAGTGAAGATCCACCGTCGATGGATGATTCCCGAACGGAAACTCTCCCTTGCCGCGACCGGCGATGTGATGGCGCGCCACCACGGGCACATAGCTCTGCCTCGTCGGCCCATAGCCCACGTGCTCCATGTAGCACGGATAACAGAACGACATCTCCGGCTGGTCCGGCGCGAGCTGCTGGAGACGGCGCTTGGCCTCGACGATGTCCTTCTCGATGTCGGCCAAGGTCATGTCCTCTAAGCCCGGCGCCTTCGGGTTGGGGCGAAACGCTCGAGCGCAGATGTGGGCGATGGTGTGGTTGCCGATCTCATGGCCGGCCTTCGCGACATCCTTCCAGGGCGCGAGCTTCTCCAGAAAATCATCCCCCCGGGGGTTGAGGTAAAAGGTGGCCTGCAGATCCGCGTCGTTCAGCATCGGGACGGCGCGCTTGAGCTGCGACGGGGGGCCATCATCAAACGTCAGGGAAACAGCCGCGCAGCAATCGCCCGGCCAGCATGGGGTCCATTGTTCAGGCATGGCTGCCCTCCTCTACCACCCGGTCCGCGCGATTGCCAGCGATTCTTCCGATATCAGGTCGCTCACGGGCGGGCTCTTGCTTTCCGCTTGGACGGTGTGGCGCGTCTTTCAGGCAAGAACACGGCCCCACCCATTGGCCCGTGAGACGACGAGGCCGATTCCGGGCCCATCTGCCCCTATGGCCGAGGGCGCTGGAAGAACCGCCTGAATACCTCGCGCGTTGCCGCATCCTTGAGAACGTCGTTGAGCGAGCACACCTGCACGCGATCGCCCCCGCCCTGGAGGATCGCATCGAGTTCCTGCGTGAGCCGATCGGGGCCTTTCACGGGATAGAGTTCCGGGCGGTTGTACACGCCGACGAGCGCGACCCCCTCCGCTCGCGAGAAATGCTTCTTCTCTTGGCCGAAGATCACGCGGGAATAGTCGCGGATCTTCTCGGGGCCCCAGAAGGGTTCGAAGTACCACGCCGCGGTCTGGCCGCAGTAGTCGACATCGAGCCGGTTGCCGTAGAGTGGATCGGGCAGGAACACCGGATAGACGTGGCACTGGACCTTGGCGTCGGACCGGACGGATCGCGCGTGGCGGGCGAGCGCATTCGTGAACTCAACGAGCGTTTCCAGCGAGAAGCGCTCCAGGGCTTTTTCGGGCGGCTGCGGTGGCTGCCGCCGCAGCCACGCCTCGAACGCGGCCACGGAGCGCGCGCACCTGCAGCACCGGTAGTTGCGGTAGCCGAAGAAATCGAAGGCGACGCCCCGCACGCCGGGCACCGCGAGGATGTCGCAAATCTGCCCCTCGAAGAATTCCCGCACCCCCGTCGAGTGCGGGCAGAGCAGCGGGGTCGTCAGGACCTCGATCGGCTGGAACGGCTCGCCTCCATATTGGTAGCGCGACTTGCCTTTGCTCGAATCTCCCGCGATGCGTTCGAGCGCGGCATCTTCCTCCGCGTTCATCGCCTGCAGCGGCGGTTCGATGCCAGGCCTTCGTTTTCGCCATCCGCTCATGTCGCTTAGAGAAAGGGAGGCATAGATGGCGATTCCGTGCCTGTGGCCGACCCCGACGAGTCGTCTCAGATAATCCCCGTCGCTATTCCAAACGATTATCTCGTTGAAACCCACCTCGGCGGCTTGTGGGACGATCACCTCCGGTTCGCCGCCGCCCCATCCCGTCAATTGGACAAACCCGCCCTCCGCCGGAACGGTCGGCGGGGCCAGCATCGTCCAGCCGAGGAAAAGCCATCGCCACAGATCGGATCCCGCGCTCCAAAAGCGGCGCGCCGACGGGGGCGGAATGCGTGGCCGATCACCCGTGGCGACTGGAGGCCAAACACTCGAGCGTCCGACCGCGGCAGTTTTCGGGCCGAGGAACGGCAGGCCCCTCCTGCCGCGGGCACGGGGCCCCGGCCCTATCGCCAGGGGAGCCCGCCGGACCGGGTCCGACGGGCCCCTTGAACAATCCAGATCAGACAATCGGTTCGACTACGCCTTCGCGAGTTCGGCGCTGTGCGCCTGGATCTTGCGGATGGCCGCCAGGATGTGATCCATGCAACTGCGATCGGCCAACAGGATATTCTGGCTGATCGCGACGGTCGTCTCGCAGACCTGCTTGTTGCCCTTCAGTTCCTTGAAGCTCTCGCGGTAGGCCTTGAGGCGCTCGTCGCTCCAGAGGCGCTTGTAGCCGCGCGAGGCGATGGTCTCATCAAACATGCCATCGTTATACTGCTCGCTGTAGCCGCCGCTGCAGGGGATCCCCTCGGCGCTGAGCGCCGCCATGAACTTGCCGCGCGGCAGGCCGTTGAATTGCGCCGCGTCATATCGCATGGGGTAGAGATGCCACACGGCCCGGCTATTCTCCGGCAGGCGCACCGGCGTGATCCCCGCGATCTCCTTGAGATTGGCGCCGAGGTAGTCGGCGTTGGCGCGCCGCACCTCGGTCTCCTTCACCAGCTTGTCGAATTGCGACATCAGGATGGAGGCCTGGAAGTGCTGCATGCGGAAGTTGCCCCCGCGGGTGAAGCAACCGGTGCCCTTGAAGGTGGGGGTGGAGCGGCCGCAATTGTGGAAGGAATAGCAGCGATCCACAAGCTCGTCGCTCATGCCGGTGACGGCGCCGCCCTCGCCGGCGGGAATGTGCTTGGAATTCTGGAAGCTGAAGCAGCCCAGGTCGCCGAGCACGCCGCACTTGCGCCCCTTGTATTCGCCCAGCCACGCCTGGCACGCGTCCTCGATGACTGCCAGGTTACGTTTTTTCGCGATGGCGTTGATCGCGTCCATGTCGCAGGGCATGCCATAGATGTGCACCGGCAGGATGGCGCGCGTGCGCTCGGTGATGCGGCTTTCGATGGAGGCCGGGTCCATGGTGAGCGTGGCCGGGTCGGTGTCGGCGAACACCGGGAGGGCCTTGTGGGTCAAGATCGCATTGTAGGTCGCGCTGAATGTGTAGGGCGAGGTGATCACCTCATCGCCGGCGTCCACGCCCATGACGTACAAGCTGGTGATCAGCGCGGTGGTGCCGCTGGCCGTGGCGAGGCAGCGCTTGGCGCCCAGCAGCTGCGCCCAGCCCTTCTCGAAATTCGGCACCTCTTCGCCGGCCCCGGCCCGACACCATTTCCCGCTGCGCAGCACCTTGAGGACGCCACTCTCCCATGCCTCGCGCCACTCGGGCCACGTCGGCCAACCGCCCGAGTGCGCCGGCTTGCCGCCGAGCAGGGCGGGTTTGTCTGCGTCGGCCGCAAACGCCGAGCGGCGCGCGCCCAGCCAAGACAATGCGGCCGATGCCGCGGTGGCGGCACGGATGAATCCACGTCGTGATAGTTGATTTTTCATGGCTTTGGGTCCTCTGGTCCGGTTGGGGCCTTGGTGGACTGCGGCTCAGGGTGCGTTCCCTTCGCGCGGGCAGGCCCGTTACGATGCGTGTCGCGTTTCACGTGATTGCCACCGTCATGGTGTCGTCTGCGACTCCGGGCGAATTATAGGCCTTTCGGGTTGGCGACAAAACAATAAAGTCACAGAATTTCGAGCGGGTAGTTTCCCGAGGCCCACACGGCCTCGGCGCACTTCACGCCACAGGCGAGGCCACGATATCGGGCCAGAGTTTCTTTCGCTGCCTGCGCGCCATCGGGTGAATTCGGGTCGTAGGGCCGATTTCGCACGAACGCCATCAGGCGGCCCAGCCACTCCATCGACTCCGGAAACTCGGCGGTCACATCCACAAACGCATTTGGCTCAAACCCGATCGTGTGACCGGGGCCATTGTCATAGGCATAGATGCGGCCGACTCCCTTCGCGCCCTCGCGGCCGAGGATCGCGCCCGGTTGGCGCAGCGCCTTCCAGCTCAGCGCCGCCGCGGCCTCGTGATCGGGATGTCGGTCGCGATGCCAAAGCATGAACGCCACATCCGGTTTCACATCGGCGACCACCTCGGCCACCGCGCGGGCGGCCTCGGGGTCCGCGCCGAACTGCATCGACGCGTATCCGAGGAACCGCATCTCGATGCCGCGCTCGCGCGCCAGGCGGACGCTGATCTCCAGCAGTTCCTGCGCCCGACCCGTCACCGGCGCCCAGCACGTGTAATCGCCGATGATGTTGAGGATAACAACGCGATAATGCCTGCGCAGGGCCTGGAGCAGGATGCCGGGAATCCCGAACGGGCAGTCGTCGTAGTGGGCGCCGATGGCCAGCACCGTCCTGTTGGCGGTGGTCATCGATGGCGCCGGAGAAATCGGACGGATTTGATTGGGATCGTTTGGCATGGCGTCGGTCCTCCAGTCGCACCATCAGGTGATGGGATGCCAACCCCCTAGCAGGCCGTCGGATTTTGGAAAGCGCGCCACGAGGAGCGCCAGACCACCATCGCGCAATGGCGCAACCGGCGTGTCTCGCCCGCGCTTTCCGCCAGCCTGCATATCGCGCGCGAACGCGTGAGACATGCGGGCTGGCCCAGCCGCCGGCGCCGGAGGGCGCGGCCGTTTTGGACTGCGGTGGCAGAGCGAAGCGGCGACACCGCTTTTGCCTCCGGCGGAGCCGAGGCCGATTGCTCCGGCCCGCGCGTCGCGCGCAGCTAAAGCGGTGGCGCCGTCCGGCGGTCGCCGGACTCTGCCACCGCGGTCCAAAACCCTCCCGGCCCGGCTCCTGGGTCGCGGCACGATCCGCGCCCGCGAACAACGCCTGAAGTTCCTGGCTGGAAAATGGGCCGTGGGAGCGCGCTTGCGCGCGATTCGAATCGCCTGCAAGCAGGCTCCTACTGCCCGGCATCTGAATTTTCGCGCGAGATCCCGTGCCCCGGCCGATCGCCTGGCGGCGGTCATCCGGGGCACCACCGGGGAAGAAAATGCCTGGTCCTCTTGCGGTGCAAAGCGGTGCGAGGACGCACCGCACTCCACGGCGCTGCGCGCGAAACGGGGCATTGTCATGGGGTGCCGACATCGTCCCAAGATGTCGCTGGATTTCACCCGCAGGTCTTTGGAGTGCGGACCGTCCACGGGCCGCTTTTTGCGAGCAAACGGAATTTTCGAGCTAGCGCGCGCCGGGGATAGCCGTGCTGCGCCTCGATGCTCGAATTTCCCGGTAGGCCTGGGTCATCCGCGCCACGCGCTCCGCCTGCGCCGCCTCCCCGATCAGGTTTGTCTGCTCGGCGAGGTCGGCCTTCAGGTCGTAGAGGGCGGCGGGCTGGTCCTGGATATTGAACACCAGCTTGAATTCGTCCTCGTAGAGCGCGTGGGCGATGCCGTTGCTTGGCAGCGCGGCGAGCTGCGCGGGGTTCTGGCGCCGGGCCGCCTTGCCCTTCGCCTTGCCTTTGGCCTTGGCCGCCGCCTTCCCCTCGGCATTCGCCTTTGCCGCGGCCGTGCGCGCACCCTCCATATCCATGACGACGCTGCCATTGGTGAATCCGCCATCATGCATCGCGTCGCGCCCCGGCGACGAGTCCACCAGCAGGTGGAGCCGCACCGGGCGGCTGTCGTCGCATTGTCCCAACAGCACCGGCGCGAGGCTGACGGCGTCGAGGCACTGGTCCTCCGGTATCCTCACGCCCGCGAGTTCCAGCGCGGTGGCCACGATGTCATGCGTGCCCACGAATTGTTCCCGCACCGCGCCAGCCGGAACCTTGCCCGGCCAGCGGATCAGGAATGCGACGCGGTGCCCGCCCTCGAAGATGAAGGCCTTCTTGCCGCGCAGGCCCCCGACGGCGTCGTGCCCAAAACTGCGCTCGTAGGGCAGACCGCCGTTGTCGCTGGTGAAGCAGATGAGGGTGTCCGCCAGCAATCCGCGTTTTTCCAGCATGGCCATCAGCGCGCCGAGCAGGATGTCGGTCTCCATCACCATGTCGGTGTGGTCGGTCATCTTGGTCTGCCCTTTCAGCGCCCGGTCCGCGAGCGTCTCCGGCGGCACGTAGGGCGCATGGGCCCCGTCAGTGCAGAAGTGCATGAAGAACGGCGCTCCCGCGCCCGACGCCTTGTTTTCCGACAGGTGCCATTCCAGGAACTTCTCCGCATGCCCGAGGAGCCTGCGGCCAACGGCGCTGTGGTCCCAGTCCGGCTCGGAGTAATCCACGCGGACACCGCGCTGCACCGTCTCGCCCTGGACGAGCTTATCGGCCCCGACCTCCGGCAATTCGTTCACCAGGAACATCAACGGCTGCGCCTGATGCCCGCGCGGGATGATGGCGGAGTAGTCGAAGCCCCAGGCCTTCGGCCCTTCGAGCATCGGCTTGGTGAAGTCGGGATTCCCATCGGCCAGCTTGGCGTGCTCGCCGCCGAAACCCTGCTTGCCGAACATCGCGGTGTGATACCCCGCCCCCTTGAGCAGGTTCGCCACCGTCTTCTGCCCCGGCAGGATCTGCGATGGGACATGGAATCCCCACGTGCCGCCGGGCGCGCGGCCCCGCCACGGGTAATTGCCCGTGACCATCGAGTAGCGCGTCGGCGAGCACAGCGCCGCGGGCGTGTGGGCGTTCGTGAAGCGCATCCCCTCCCGCGCCAGTCGGTCCACGTTCGGCGTGGCGAGCTTGCTATTCGGGTTGTAGCAGCTGAAGTCGCCCCAGCCGATGTCATCGGTGAGGACGATCAGGACATTCGGCCTGGGCGCCTTCGCGGAATCGGCGGCGCGCAGGCCGACGATCGGAATCAGCAGCAGGCTGGCGAGGACTGAAGGGACGAGTGATTTCATGGGGCCTTTCATTTGTTGAAATCCAATGTGAGTTTCTGTGCGCCCTTCTGAATGGTGACGACGGCGCTTCCGAAGTCGGATCGGATGAAGGGGCTATCGAAGACCCGTCTCGGCGCGTAGTCCAACGGTTGTCCGTCCAGCAGCGGCGGGCGCGAATAGTCGGCGAATACAGTGAGGGTCGTTTTGTTCCATCGGCTGGTGTAATCGAGCCGACCCTTCTCCCAGCGCAGCGGGTTCGCCAAGGTCGCGCGCTGGAACTCGCCGAAGCCCGGAAAGTCGGATTTGCGCGCGACCTCGATAATGACCGGCGAGAACTCGTCCGAGCACTTGAGCCACAGGCCGGCACCCGGCGGACCTTTATTCTCGTGGTGCTGCTCGGCGGCATCGGCCTCCCATGCCGTGGGACCGCCGACGGCATGGACGGCGGCGAAGGCCTGTGGTGCCTCGGCGAAAACCCATCCATCGCGCTCGGCGCGGCGCAGCGAACCGTCAAACCAGATGCGCTGGCCCCTCGCGTTGCTGGTCTTGAGCCGCTGGACGATCAGGGCGCCGCGCTTCTGCACGGACCAGTTGGCGTTGTAGACACTGCCGCGCGCCGGCTTCAGGGGCTGGGCGAAGATCCGGGCGGTCGGATGGCCTGCGAAGATCACGCCCTCCCAACGGTTCTGGCTGCTGATGGCGGCCCAATCTTCCTTCGGTCGCGCCTCCACCATGCTCGTCCCCATCACGAAGTCCGGTGTGCCGTAGGTGTACCGGAGCAGGCCGCCGCCTTCCGGTCGCAGTTGATAGACGCCCCGCGGCTCGTGGAACGGATGCCTGGGATCGCTCGCGTAGTTGGGCGGCGGCCCGCCCGCCTTTGGCGGCTGCGCGAGACCCGGTCGGCGCGACCACGACTCGTAGGCCCCGCGGCCCGCCACGTCCATCGCGAGATCCACGACGACGGGCGACGGCCGCCAGAACGTCGTGGCGGCGCACATGTGGCTCGGATGCTGGCTGTTCTCCCTCCCGAGGCCAAAGTGAAACCACGCCAGCCCGTCCATGCTCGAGCCGGCGGTCGAATCGGTTCCCGGGTAGCAGCGGTGCCGGCTGCCGCCTCGGACGCCGTTGATCTGCTCGCTGGCCCAGTCCGCCCAGAACAAGTCGAGCAGCATCGCCATGCGCTGCCGCAGCCCGGCGTCTTCGCTGAAGTCGGCCATGTTATACCAGCCGCCGAGCGTGTACTTGTTGTAGCCAGAGTTGCACTCGACAAGAAGCCCCTTCGCCGCGCGCTCGCGGGCGAACCGCTTGAAATAATCGTTGAATGCCGCGGCCATCTCCGCCGGTGTCGTGCCGTCGGCGTATCGGCGACCCTTGTAGTCCGCGTGGCGGGAAAAGATCTGCGCGGCGCCCCAGAAACTCGCCCACGCCTGCGCGTGGTGATTCTCGCTGCCCCACGTCCACCAGTCGCGCTCCGGGAAGGTCATCTCCAGCCGGCAGCGCGGCCCCGCCCACTGCCAGAGCATGTCCAGCAGCGAGGCCTCCGCCTCCTCGCTCATGCGCCCGGGGAAACGTTTGCTGGAGCGGCCGAAGAGGAAATAGATGCGCTCGAGGAGATATGCGTGCCAGTGGAAGGAACCGTCTTTGAGCGACGCGGGAAACTCTTCCTCGAGCTCGGTGAGGATTGCCTTGTCTGCTTCGGCCGCGCGCTGGTTGAGCCAGTAGGCCGCCAGCGCGAAGTCCTCATGGCGCCAGCAACCGTCCGGCGGATACGGCTTGGCCAATTGCGCCCGCATCACGGCCTCGCACCGCGCGCCCTGCACATCGCCCGCCGGCTTGCCGGGAGCGATACGGGCATCGCCCCCCCCTCCTGCGGCCAGCGGGACCCACAGCAGCGTTGCGGCGACAAGGACTGCTGGGCGTTTCATGATCGCGCGAAAGACTATCTCACCTTCGGGCCCTGCCCTTTGGGCGACGCGGCCGGCGCGCCGGGCCCCGATCCGGCCATGAGAAAAATGGAGAGGACCGCGACGATGCCCTTCATACGATCAGAATAACAGGGGCCGACAGGATTAGGACAGTGAAGTTTGATCTGCAAATCCGCCAGTAATCCGCCAGTATCTGGCCATGCTTCATAGGGAGGCCCGCACTCGCGTGGCCAGCGCGGAGAACGATGGGTCCATGGTCGCTCGCGACCGCGCGCTCCCCGCACGTCCGGCCCCCAAGAAAACCCCAGCGGGCAACACCTCCGACAGAAACGCTGCCCGCGCCACCGGGGGAAACCGGTGAGGATACGGACACAGTTCACCGCTTCCGTGATCATCTTCGCGGCGCTGCTGTGCGTGATTTCGGTGCTGGCGTTTGTAGCGCATCGCGAAGTCAAGCGCCTCCGGCAACAGCGGGAGTGCGCCGTGAATCTGGAGCGCAGCGCGAGTCTGCTGTGGTACGCGTCGAACGAGTA
The DNA here is from genome assembly GCA_029560585.1 of Verrucomicrobiota bacterium. Taxonomy (GTDB): domain Bacteria; phylum Verrucomicrobiota; class Verrucomicrobiia; order JADLBR01; family JADLBR01; genus JADLBR01. The sequence continues at coordinate 79,130 of JAKQKQ010000246.1, forward strand.
CCTCCTCTATCAGGAGGATCACCTGCTGCGCGCCTGGGAATCGGCCTTCGCCGCCTTTTCCGACGATCTGTCGGGCCTGCGCGTGAACAAGCCCGAGCAGCGGGTGCTTGTCGAGCGCATCCAGGCCAACCGACAGCGGTTGCAGGAGGTTTTCGGCGATGCCGTCTCGGGCGTCACGCGATCGGCGGGGGCCAAGGCCGATCTGGGATCCATCCAGTTGGCCTGGACCCGGATCGCGGAACAGAATCAGGAGATCGCGGCGGACGCCCTGCGCCTTTCGCAGTTCTTGGCGGCCGAGGCCGGCCAGGTGAGCGAAACGCGGACCCTGCTCACATTCTCCCTCATCGGCGCCTTCAGCCTGTACATCCTGACCAATCTCATCCTGCTCAATCGGCGGACCCTCGCCTCGCTGGCGAGCCTCCGGGCGGGCACCGAAATCATCGGCGCCGGCAACCTCGATTTTTCGATCACCGGGATGCGCGACGACGAGCTGGGGGAGCTGTCTCGCGCATTCAACCGGATGACGGCCAACCTGAAGAGCGTGACCGCCTCAAAGACGTCGCTGGAACACGAGATCGCGGAACGCAGATTGGCTGAGGAGAAGGTGCTCCGGTTGAACGCCGAACTCGAGCAGCGCGTGGCCGCCAGGACCGCGGAACTGCGGCGGCTCGCCTCCCGCGTGGCCGCGATCCAGGACGAGGAGCAACGGCGCATCGCCGAGGGGTTGCACGACGGCGTCGCCCAGCTACTGGTGGCCTGCACACTCAAGCTCGCCGACCTGCCCGCCGCGACCTCTCGGCGAAAAACAAAGATCACCTGCAACAAGATCGAGGGCCTGCTGATCGAGGCGCAGGAGGCCATCCGAGACCTCACCTTCGAGCTGACACCCGCGACACTGGGCCGCGTGGGCCTCGGCGAGGCGATCAAGGAGCTGTGTGAGAACATGACCGACCGCCACGGCGTGCTCTTCGGATTTAAGGGCCGCACCCGAACGCCCCCCCTGCCGGCCGCCACCAAAACCGTGCTCTTCAAGGCGACCCGAGAACTCATGTTCAACGTCGTGAAACACGCCGACGTCAAGGAGGCAACCGCTCAAATCAGCGAGGACGATGTCGGCCTGCGAATCACCGTCGAGGACCATGGCAAAGGTTTCCGTCAACCCTCGGAAACCGGCGGGCGTTGGCCCGCCAGCGGCCTCGGCCTGCTGAGCGTCGCCGAACGCATGACCAGCATCGGCGGGGCCCTGGAGATCCAGTCCACGCCAAACGACATCACCCGGGCCTCGCTCGTCCTCCCAACCCAACCCAGGGCCACCCGACTCTCGCGAGGACCATGAGATGTCGCCGATCCCACCCCGACAGCGGCGTTGTGCAACCGCCGCGAATCGCCCAACTTATAGCAGAGTGATTTGAGCGTCGGAAAACCATGGCCACCAAACCCAAGCGACCCATCCGCTGCCTGCTGGCCGAAGACCACGCGATAGTCCGGGAGGGGCTGCAGGGGTTGCTCTCCAAGGAGCGCGACATCAGTGTCGTGGGGGATGTTGGGGACGGGCGCTCCGCCATCGACTTCGCTCGCAAAGTGGCCACCGACGTCGTGATCATGGACGTCTCCATGCCCGATATCAACGGGATCGAAGCCACCCGAGAGATCTGCTCCCTTCCCGGGGCCCCCAGGGTGCTATGCCTTTCGGTCCATTCGGAACGGGGCGTCGTCGCGGCCATGCTCGAGGCCGGCGCCAGCGGCTACATCCTGAAAACCGGTGCCGCGCGCGAGTTGATCGAAGCCGTCCGCGTGGTCGCGGCTGGCGGCACCTACCTGAGCCCGCCAATCGTCAAGGCGGTTGTGGTCGGCCAATACGCGAATGAGGCCGGCCCGCACCTCACTTCTCGAGAACGCCAGGTCCTCGGGCTCATCGCCGAGGGCCTGCACACCAAGGAAATCGCACACCGGCTCCACATCAGCATCAAGACCGTGTTCACCCACCGCGAAAAGGTCATGCGAAAGCTCGACCTGCGCTCAAACGTCGCCCTCGCAAAATTCGCGCTCCGCCAGGGAATTTCCCAGCTCTAGCAGCCTGTCGGACTTCAGAAAGTCCGCCAGGCTGCTAGAAAGCAAAACCGCCTAGACCTCAGATGGTTAAAGAATTGAGGTGAACGGCTGGTTTCTCAACGACCGGGTTCGTCGGCATCGTCGGCCATCCCAGGTAA
>JAKQKQ010000320.1 GCA_029560585.1 Verrucomicrobiota bacterium
CAAGGACTCCCACGGTTCACGACCCGGCCAGGCCTTGCGCGGTTCCAGCGAACTCCATGGCTGGGGCGACTCCAATCTCTATCTCCGTCGCAAAGGCTCCCAACTGACCTTATCCACCGAGCATCGCGCCGCGCCTTCCCGAGACCACATCCCCCTCCAACTGGTCGAATCCGAGACCGGCGTGGCCTTGACGCTCGCCCAAGGGCCCACGGCTAAGCCCGACGCCCAGCCCACCCCACTCGATCGCGTGCGCCACGCCCTGGCCCAATGCCACCAACCGGCGCCCGTGCAGCAATTACAGAAACTCTGTGGCCTGCGCACCGCCACGGTGTGCTCAGCTTTGTCAGAACTCTCCCACCAAGGCACCGTCGTTCGCCTGCCCCAAGGTTATCAACTCAAGTTCTCGTTGCCCGTTTCCCAGCCTATAGACCCCAAGGGAAACGGAAACGGGAAACGCCCCCTTTTCTCCAGCGGAGGGTAGGGCAACGCTGGGAAGCGACCTGAGCGCCGTCTGGAGACTGCAAACAGCAGAAGGGCCGGGCGGTCTCGACCGAGGCCGCCCGGCTCGCTCTTCGGAGCCCTTCTGCTGGAGCAGCATCAAAGCGATAAATCCCAGGGGGTCTGGGGGACAGCGTCCCCCAGAGCAGCCCCCGCTCACAGGACCCTCGCAAACCGCCCACACTCTTTTCCCTCGTTCTCCGTTCAAGGACCGCCATCATTTACCGTGCAACCGCTCAGAGGCATTCGGAGCCGACGAAGGGGCGGGCGGTGGGCGCAGGCGAAGTGCAGAGGGATTTAAGGTCAAGGCGGGTGGGGCAAGGCGCCCCGGGTGGCGTGCGATTTGTCTCTGAGCGAATCGCCAGACTTCCACTCACTGCTGCATGTGCCGCCAGCCGGTCGGCCCGCGTGGCACGATGTCGAGACCCCGGTCGCCAAGGCGGTGGGGTCGGTAGAGGCGGCTATCCTGGATCACCATGGCTACGTGGACACGCAAAACGAGTTCTTTGTGAGCACGCTGCGGCCGCGCGTGTGGACGCTTTCGGTGTGGGATGCGCATCATCCCAC
>JAKQKQ010000328.1 GCA_029560585.1 Verrucomicrobiota bacterium
TCGGCGACGTTGATGATCGCCGCCCCGAAATTCGCCTGGGTGACCACCGAGAGAATGTCCTCATGGACATTCTCTCGGTGGTCACCCAGGCGAATTTCGGGGCGGCGATCATCAACGTCGCCGAAATTCGCCTGGGTGACCACCGAGAGAATGTCCATGAGGACATCTTCGGCCAGCTTGCGGCCCTTATTGCGGCCAACCTTCTCAAAATCCAGATCGGCGAAAGTGTTCCAGTCGTCCGAAGAGATCGACAGGTCCTGGTACTTCCTCTTGTTGATCGTCACATCCTTCGCCTGGAGTTTTGCCTCACGATCCACGGTGTAGCCGGTCGCCTGATTATAATCCCGGCTCGCCTGGGTTTCGAGCGGGTAGTAGGGGACCGAGATGATCTTGTTCCCGCGCCAAGACCGGGGCTCGCGCTCGAACTTGGTGCTGAACAGCCGCAGGGGCAGCAGTACCCGTTTGATCTCCTCCATCGCGGCATCGAGAATCGTGTTTGCCTTCAGACTTGCAGCTACATCAGCGCCCATGTTCTTTTCCTTCCTTCAGTTCAGTTGAGAACCTTATGTCCAATGCGCGGAGTCAACCCGCGCGACAGTTGTTGCGAGCTTTCTTCCCGGCCTCGTCGTTGAGGTAGGCCTGGATCGCGGCCTTGTTCTGCCGGAAAAACTTCGACCGTTCGGAGACCGAGCCATTCGCCCGGATCGACTCCCACTGCGCGCCGATGTCGCCGGTTGCCGCCGGCGCACCATCGGGACTGACCGCATCGCCGGCCGCGAGCGGTGCCTCGCCACGGGCGCCGGCCACGATCTTTGCGGCCTTGCCGGGAACACTCGCGACCGCATCGTCGCGCGATTTCTCCGCGTCGGTTTTCGCTTTTTCGGCGGTTGCCTTCGCGGTCAGCGCATCATCGCGCTCTTTCTCCGCCTGGGCCTTGGCCGCAGTGGCGGCATCGCGCTCCTTTTCAAGGGCGGCGATTCTGGCATTGGCCGCCTTCAGTTCCCCCTCGGCCTTTTCGGCGCGGGCGGTCATCGCGGCGAGGTTCCCATTGAACAGGGACTCGATCTTCGAAAAAAACTCATCGATCTTCATTCGGTCTTCCTCTCTTGGTTTGGGGCGATCACCTGCGGGTGCCGGAGACATAATCGAGGTTGCACGCACCGGCGCCCCCGTTGGTCGTGCCAACAAAATCCACAAGAAGGGGCCTATCTGGGCGCCCCGAATACAGGGGACCCCCGCCCAGGGTCATGTGCGGGATGCGGACGGCCGCGCCATTGGTGGGCGTTGGCCCATAGGCCGCGGAGAGCGTCAGCGATATATCAAGGTTGGCCTCGTAGACGCGGTCGTTGGTTGCGAGAGTCCCGGATGGCGCGGGATCGAGCACGACGTAATTCGTCCCCGCGTCGAGGATCTTGTGCCTCTCGAAGACGTCCTGAGCCGCGTCATGGCTCACGACGATGTCATCGTTTGTGAGGGCATAGTCGGCGTTGAGGACCGCACACGTGCCTGCGACCCCCTCGCCGGAGGGCAACGTGATGGCCGGACCGCTCGAGTAGAACTTCAGCGCCGGGTCGTCCTTGTCCGTATAGAGGGAGATGAACTCCACCACCGGACGGCTGGGCGTTGCGGGGACCACCGCGTAAGAGATATCGGAGTCCCCGAAGTCTTTGCCCTTCGCCTG
>JAKQKQ010000020.1 GCA_029560585.1 Verrucomicrobiota bacterium
GGCGCCACGCCGGGCGGCGCCCACCGCCCGCCCCCCAAAAGGGGGACCGGCCTCGGACCCGCCCCCGCGCCGACGCCCGGGGTGCTCTAGCTCTTCTCTATTCGTGGCTTGCCATTCCTCCGGTCTGTCAAAGAGCAATCCACTTCTTGGGTGGGGTCGGCCTTTCTACCCGACGACGGAGCATCGTCAAGGGGTTTTTGAAATATTTTTCGGATCCCGCGAGATGGCTTCTTCAGGATATGAAGAGTTCTTCGTCTGGGAGGTGGACCTCGGCCCAATCATCGGCGTGCGCCGAATCATGGATGGACTCGGCGAGGGCGAGCGCGCGGACACCATCGAGGAAGTCGGGCCTGGGCCTGGGACCCTCGCCACGGACGGCGCGGATGAAGTCCTCTTCGACATGCCATTCGGCGGTGAATTCGGCCGGCACGTCGATCTTCTGGAATCGTCCGCGCGCGCCCTGGCACAGCCAGATCCCCTCGGTATCGAAGTCGTAGATCAGGGAAGCGCTTTCGCCATGCAGCTCGAATCTGTTGCGCTCGGGGCCGTGGGCGACGCCGCTCCAGCTCATGTGCCCACGGAGGCCGCTGGTCCATTCGGCGAAAACCACGGCGTAGTCGGGCACCTCGATGAGGCGGCCATCGCGGACCTCGGTGAAGACCCATGTCTGCGCCCTGATCCGCGCCGGGGGACCAAGCCAGCGGAGCATCGTATCCGCGATGAGGGTCACATTCAGAAAATTGACGCCCGTCATCTCGACCAGCTGGCTCCAGTGGGGAGGTGCGGTCGGATCGGCAGCCGTATTCCTGGTGCCCTGAAACGCGACCTGCCTCAGGGGCCCGAGCGTCTCGCGGCGGATCAGTTCCGCCACGAAGGGCGAATAGCGGAAGCCGTACATGGACGGGCAGACCGCGCTAACGAGATTGGGGCGCCCCAGCGCGGCGGCGGCCATTCCTGCGGTCTCACCCGCGTCCAGGCAAAGGGGGGCCTGGCAGAAGGCGTGCTTCCCGGAACCCAGTGCGGCACATGCGGCATCGGCGTGCACGCCGGGCGGGGCGGCGATCCAGACGATGTCCAGGTCGTTTCGCTGGCAGACCTGTTCCCAGGAGCCGACGGCATCGCCATGCAGTGCATTGTTCCTGACGAAGTTCGCGGCACTCTCCTCGGTGCTGTTGCACACCGCCGCTATCTCGATACCCTCGATCTTGCGCAGGGCGGGCAAGTGCACCCGTCCCATCACGCTCCCGGCGCCAATGACGCCGATACGCAGCGGCTCCACCCCACAAGCATCGTGCAAGAACGCCTAGAAGTCAACGCACGCACTCTTGCCAGAGAGGGGCGCTTATGTGAGTGTTATGCCATGAAGCGCAGCTCGCGATCCGGTTTCACGCTTTTGGAGATGCTACTCGTCATGTCGGTCCTCGCCGCGCTCGGGGCGCTGATCATTAACGCCTCCTCCGGCGCCCAACAGACGGCCCTCCGTCGGCGCGCGGTCGCCGAAATCCAGGCGCTGGAAACTGCCTCGGAGCAGTACCGTCATGACAACGGCCAAGTACCCCAGATCAATACCACCCAAAAATCGCCTTTCTCGGAGCCAAATTCCGGATCGCCGGCCTATGCAAGCGCCTCCGAACGCCTGTTCGATGCTCTCGTACCCATCAATGGAAAGACCTATCTGCCCGACAGGGTCAACAGCGTCGGAACCACCACCGAGAAGATCCTCGACCCGTGGGGCAAGCCTTACGGATTCAACAGCTCCACGAACCTCACCACAAACCCCCGCTACCCGAGCGTCTCGATCTGGAGCACCGCGGGTGACACCGCCGGTCGCACGAACAAGTGGATCACCAACTGGGAACCTTGACCCGGCCGGTCCTGGAGTATCCGAGACGCCGCTGGCGCGCGGGCGCGCCGCATCATTCGGGGAGAAACGTCCGCCCCACGGTCTTGGGCGCGGCATAAAATGTCACGTCAGAACCCATGCCTCGGCCGCCCGCCCGACGGCGGGCATTCGGGGCACCACCGGGGGTGAAAATGGGACGTGGGAGCGCGCTCGCGCGCGATTCGAATCGCCTGCAAGCAGGCTCCTACGATTCGGTGTCTGAGTTTTCACGTCAGAGCAAGAACACCGGATCCACGTCGATGGCCACCGACACGCCGCGTCGCGCGCGGAGGGCCACCATGGCGCCACGCACCGTCCTCGCCAGTGATTTCATCGACGGACCCCGGATGAACACCTGAAATCGGTGCTGCCGCTGGATCTTCGGGATGGGCGCCGGACATGGCCCCCCCAGCACCGCCCCAGACGGAAGCCGGGCTCGCAACGCCGCACCCACCTCCTCCGCCGCAGCCGCCACGGCGCGCTGCTCCTCACCACGAAACGAAACGAGGATCGCCCGGCCGAACGGCGGGTATCCAAACTCGCGGCGGCACTCCATTTCCTGATCGGCGAAACCGTCCACATCATGGCCCTTTGCGAACTGTACGGCGGCGTGATGCGGGGTGAAGCTCTGCACGAAAACGGCGCCCGGCGCATCGCCGCGCCCGGCCCGGCCCGCCACCTGCGTGAGCAACTGAAAGACCCGCTCGCTCGCCCGAAAATCAGGCAGGTGCAACGCCATGTCCGCATTGATCACGCCCACCAGTGTCACGTTGGGAAAATCCAGCCCCTTGGCGATCATCTGGGTGCCGACGAGGACGTCGATGCGACCCGCCCGGAAGGCCGCAAAGGTCTCCTCGTAGGATCGGCGTCGCGACATCGTGTCGGAATCCATGCGCACGACCCGGGCGGCGGGGAAGATCCGGGCAACGGCCTCCTCGACCTTCTCGGTTCCTGTCCCCGCGTAGCGGATGCGCGGGTCGCCGCACTCCGGGCAGGCGCGCGGCCCCGGTGCCGAGTGGCCGCACAGGTGGCACAGCATCTGCTCCGGGCGCCTATGGTAGGTCAGCGCGATGCTGCAGTCGGGGCACTGGAGGACGAATCCGCACTTCACGCACACTAGTGCGCTGGAGTGGCCCCGCCTGTTCAGGAACAGGATCGTCTGCTCCCGCCGCTCGAGCCGCTCGCCAATCGCGCGCACCAGACGGTCCGACAGTGCCACCGGCCCGCGGTGCCGCGCCGCCTCCTGCCGCATGTCGATGACCTGCACCGGCGGCAGGTCTCGGGCATCGATCCTCCCTTTCAACCTCGCCAGAATATACTTACCCCGCGCGGCGTTGTGCAGGCTCTCGAGCGACGGAGTGGCCGACCCGAGCAGCACGCAGGCGCCCTCGAAATGCCCCCGCACGATGGCGACGTCGCGCGCATGGTACCTCGGCGCCTCCGCCTGCTTGTAGCTCGGCTCGTGTTCCTCGTCGACGACGAGCAGCCCGAGTGGCGATACCGGGGCGAAAACAGCAGACCGCGCCCCCACCACCACGCGCGCGCGGCCCGTGCGAATGCGGTGCCACTCGTCACGTCGCTCACCCGCCGACAGGCCCGAGTGCAGAACGGCGACACCCACCCCTGCGGCCGTGAATCTCGACTTGAACCGCTCCACGCTCTGAGGCGTCAGCGCAATCTCCGGCACCAGCACAATCGCCCCGCGCCCCTCCCCCAGGCAACCCCCGATGGCCTGCAGATAAACCTCCGTCTTGCCGCTCCCGGTGACCCCCTGCAGCAACACCGGCCGAGGCTGCGCAGATGCCATCTGCTCCCTCACGACATCCAGGGCGGCCCGCTGCTCGTCGTTCAATACCAGCGGCTCGGATTTGGCAAACTCCGCGCCCGCGAAGGGATCTCTCCCTTCCTCCTGGGGCAATATCGCCACCAGGCCCATCTTGGCCAGCGACTGCAGCGAGGCCGGCGAAACGCCACGCTGCCGGGCGTCCGCCACCGGGATGGCGCCCTGGGCGCCCAGCGCCAAAAGCGCCGTCTCCTGTCCCGCCGTCAACCGTTTCTCCGGCGCCGGGGCCCCCGGCACGAGGCGGGCCACCAGCCGGATCCTCGGCCCGAAATCCTCGCGGCGCACCGCCTCGGGCAGCACCGCCCGGAGACAGCGCTCGATGGGATCCATATAATAATCGGACATCCAGCGCGCCAGACGCATCAGCGGCGGCGGCACGAGAGGCTCGTCCCCGAGGATCTCCGTTATCGGCCGAAGCACCGGCACGTCGGTTTCATCCGCGGTGTCCACCACGAAGCCCAGCGTCTCTCGTCGGCCGAAAGGCACCCTGACTCGATGGCCGGCTTTGAGTCGCGGCTGCAATTCCGGCGGTATCTCGTAATCGAAGGCGCGGTCCAGCGCGATGTCCGTCACCACTTTCGCTACCCGTGCCATTCAATTCAGATCCTGCACCGCGCCGCAGCCGCCGCCATTGAAAATACGCGACGCAGGGAAGCAAGGTCCAATCCCCACGCTGTCAGCGCGCGTCCGGACCAACGTCAGCCGGCGTCAGTGGCCTGCGCCTGATGTCGCCAGCGCCGAACTCCTCCGCCCCTATGTCCGGGCGGTTGGCCCTGGCGCGGCCAAAGACGTCTTCGGCGACAGTCATGCCCTCTGGCGATGCGGCATCGATGCACGGACTCGCTGCGGTCAGATGCCAAAGGCCACGCCCCTCCGCATCGAGGCGCAGTTGCGGATTCGAACGGCCGGACCAGCCCGACCAGGGATCGCTCGCCGGGGCGTCACCCCCGTATCCGATGTTGCCATGCGTCTCGAGCGCGCGGACGGCCTCGAGATTGACCAGGGGCGAGGTCTGTGGCCGGGTCCTCATCACGAGGTTGTTGGCGAAAACGCACGCGTTCGGCGGATGCACCCTGATGCCGTCGCTCTTGAAGCCGAACTGCAACGGCCCGCAATCAACCCAGGTGTTGAAGGCGATCCATGCGCGCGTCGGGGCGGCGCAGGTCTGGCTGTGGTACTTTTTCCCATAGTTCTCGGTAGTGGGCGTGTCCAGACTGCCCGGCACGAGAGCCAGGGGCGAGTCGTGCCATTTGCCGGTCAGCCCGGACAAGTAATTGTTCACGACGCGGTGGTCGAAGCCATACAGCTTCACGCCGCCGCAGCCGCGCTCCCCCTCGTCCGCCAGGATGAAATTCCCCTCGACCGTATTGCGATTTCCGAGCCTGAGGCAGATGGCGCCGCGGCAATTGATCAGCGTGTTGTGGCGCACGATGTTGTCGGAAGACTTGAGCGACATGATTTCGGTCTCGCCGCTGCATCGCTCGAGCAGATTGTATTCGATGATCGAATAGGAACTTCGTCCCGTGGCCCCGAGATCGTTGCTGCCGGTGCGGATGGTCTCGTGCCCGTTCTCGCCGTTCGCATAAATGACGTCGCTGAAATGATTGTGATCGACCCGGTCGCGCTCCGAACACACGAGCGCCTCATCGTCGCCGCGCAGGAAGACCGGGCTTCCAGAATTCACCTTGCGAAAGAAGTGATTGTGGTCGATTCGATTCTCGCCGCTCCTGTCGCCCGCGACGTAGAGCCAATGCTCCATGTGCCTCGGCTTTGCGCGCTCCCGAAGGCGGAAAAGATTGCGCGTGACACGCACGTGGCGGCAATTCTCGAGCAGCACGCCCGGCTTATCCGCGTCGTTTTCTAGCACGAAGCCCTCGATCACAAGGTGCTCGCACGACTTTATAGCGAAGCCGGCGCTGCCAGTTATCCTCGCGCCGCCCTGATGCGCCGCACGCACAATGATCGGCGCCTCCGCCGTGCCACGCTTTGCCTCAATACATATCGGGCGCTCCGACGGAAAGACGCCATCGGCCAGCAAGGCCGTTCCGCCGGGATCCAATTTCCGAACGGTCTGCTCCAGCTCGTCCAAGGACGCGGCCACTGTCGGTGCCCCCAGCCCTCTCGCAGGATCCAGGGCGAGAATGGCGATTGGAACAAGACAGGCTTCTGCCAGATTGAACCACAGGCACGGCGTGCGCCATTTCATATCGATTGGGACGCCCGCGCGCCTCATCTCATACAATGCATATCGCCGCATGCCCCGCCATCGAAAAGGGTCGAGGCGATATCCCAGCCTTGCGCCCGGGCCAATTTGGCTCTTTCCTATTTCGCGTTAAAGCACCTGAAAAGAACCGCGCATGGGCTTCCTGATCCGATTCGTCGCATGCTCCCTGGCCGCATTCCTGCTCGCGGTGTACATCAACCAGCAGGAAAGCCACCAGGCCTCGCTGTACGACGAGTGGATCCTCGAGGCCGCGCGCCAGTGGAACGTCGATCCCCACCTCATCAAGTCTGTCGTCTGGCGCGAGAGCGAGTTCAACCCGAGAAAAATCGGCAAGGCCCGCGAGCGCGGGCTCATGCAGGTGACGCCGATCGCGGCCCAGGAGTATGCCGCGGCCATCGGCCTAACGCGATTTCGCGAGGATAATCTCGCCGACCCCAGGATGGGCATCATGGCCGGCACATGGTACCTCTCGCGCGCCCTGGCGCGCTGGGAAAACCGTGACAACCCCGTGCCCTTCGCCCTCGCCGAATACAACGCCGGCCGCTCCCGCGCCCTCCGCTGGGCCACCGATCCCAACGGCAAGAAGACCACCGCGGCTGAATTTATCGAAACTATTTCCTACCCGAGCACCAAGGCCTACGTGCAGACGATAATGGAGCGCTACGACCAGTACCGCGCCGAAAACCACTTTGGCGTCGCCATTCCCCGCGCGGCGACCGTCGTCCCGGCACACTGACCCGACTCATCTGGCGTCGCGCGCCATCGAATCGCAGACCCGCAGGTCCAGCTTACCGCTCGCCAGCACGGGGATCGATTCCACCCGGTGCACCACCCTGGGGATCCACAGGTTGGGCAGCCCTCGCTCGCGCAATCGCCGGGAGACCTCGCGCTCACCCACGTCGAGCGTCGTGATCACCACGAGTTCCTCGCCGCGCTCTGGGTGCGGTCTCCGGCATACCACGAACACCGGCCTCTCGGCATCGACCATCCCGAACGCCGCGTGCAGATGCTGCTCCATCGTCGCCAACGGCACCATCTCACCACCGATCTTTGAGAAGCGCGCCAGCCTCCCCTCGATATAGAGAAAACCGTCCTCGTCCATCCGCCCCAGATCCCCGGTCCGAAACCAGCGACCCTGGAGCACATCCGCCGTCCGATCCGGCTCCCCGAGATAGCCCTCGAAGATGTTCGCGCCCCGAAACCAGAGGACGCCGGTCTCAACTATGGGACACGCCGCGCCGGTCTCCGCATCGGTGACCCGAACCGCCAGACCGGGAACCGGGCGACCCACGCTCCCTCGCCGATGGCTGACCTGTCCTCCCAATCGATTGGCCTCGGGCGGTGGGTCGGTCAGATTCACGCTCACCACCGGCGACGTCTCCGTGAGACCGTATCCCTCGCGCAGGGGGATACCAAATCGCGCCTCGAAGGCCTCCGCCAAATCGACCGGCAGCTTCTCGGCCCCCGTGACGGCCATCGCGAGACACTCCAAGTCCTCCGGCGGCACCGATTTCAGAAATCCGCGCAAGAACGTCGGCGTGGTCACCATCAACCTGACGCCGTGCTCGCGCACGACCGAGGCAAGCTTCTGCGCATCCAGGGGACTGATGTATGTCACCACGCGCGGCCCCCCGCACAGCGGATACCAGAGCGTCACCGTGAGGCCGAACGAATGGAATATCGGCAGGCAACCCAGCAGGCTGTCATCTCTGCTAAACTGCAGCGTTTCCGCGACCTGGACGACATTTCCAACCAAATTCCGGTGGCTCAGGATCACGCCCTTGGGGTCGCCCGCGCTGCCACTGGTGAAAAGCAGCGCCGCCTCCGATGCCCCCCCATGCCTCGGCACGCCGAGCCAAGCCGCCAGCGCCGGCAAGGGCAACGCAGCCGCCGCCGCGAACCTCGCCGCCAGCCCACCCTTCCCAATGCCCCCGAGGATCTCCCGCAGGTCGTGTGTCGCATCGGGCCACGGAAAACTCGGGAGCTTGGATCGCAGCGCCGAGGCCGTCACCACGACCCGCAAGCCCGATTGCCGGATTGCGGACTGGTTCGCCACCGCACCCGCCGTGAAGTTGAGATTCACCGGCACCTTGCCCGCGAGTACCGCCCCGAGATTCGCGATCGCCGCGCCTGCCCCCGGCGGCAGCACGATTCCCACACGCCTTTCCTCGACGTTCTTGCGAAGCCACGAGGCCACCGCCATCCCCGCCGCGAGCAATTGCCCGCCCGTCATGCGCCTCCCGCCGTCGTATGCGTCCGTCAGCACGACGTCGAAAAGCCGCGACTTCAGGCCCCTCAGGCACGCGTAACCCAGATGCTCCCCCACATCCTCGCGCGCCTCGAAACACTCCGCACCGAGACCATACATCGCCGACCGCACCGCCGCCACCGATAGCATCCCCGCAACGATCGGTTCCCCAAATCGAACCTGGGTCGTCGCGCGCTGCCGCGAGCCTGCCCGCCCGTAGGCTTGGCCCATTATAAAAAATGGGGGGCCATCCGCCTCGAATACCCATGCCGGTACCACGGCCACGCCCGCCTCCTGGGCCGCCGCCAAAACCCGCTCGTCCAACCTCAGCAAAACGTCCGTCCGCACCTCACTCCCCATCGGCCGCACCACCACCCACTTCCCGGATCGCAGTCCCTCCACGGCCGAAACGCCCGAAACCTCCCCGGGACCATCGCCCCAGACCAGCGCCGGACGCCCCATCGCCCCGATCAGCCGCGCGAGCCCACGCGCGGTCACGCTGTTGACGAACACGATCCCCGGCCCGTCCTTCGGAAGATGCCCCCGACCGATAACGCGCGCGCCGCCACCGAACAATTCCACCATTTGGTCATCCTATACTTTCTCTCACTGCGATTCCACACCGTTTGGGCTTCCAATCTTCCACCCGCCCCGCTGGAATGCACGGATCATGACCGACACCGCCTCGGCTGCCCTTTGGCGCGCCCGCTGGATCACGCTCGCCGCCGCCTTCCTCGGATGGATGTTCGACGGTGTGGAAATCGGGCTGTTCCCACTCGTGGCTCGGCCCGCCCTCCAGGAACTCTTGGCCGATGTGGGCGACGCGGACGTCGGCCGGTGGACGGGGATCATCACGGCCGCCTTTCTCCTGGGAGCGGCATTGGGTGGATTGGTCTTTGGATGGGTCGGGGACAAGCTGGGGCGTGTCCGCGCCATGGTCGCCAGCATCCTTGTCTATTCTCTCTTCACGGGCGCCGGGTTTTTTGCGACCCAGGCCTGGCACTTGGGCCTGTTCCGGTTCATGGCGTCGCTCGGCATGGGCGGGGAGTGGGCGGTGGCCGTGGCTCTCGTGGTCGAGTGCTGGCCTGAAAAGTATCGTCCCCAACTCGCGGGCGCCATCGGCGCGGCCGCGAATTTCGGATTCCTCTTCATCGCGATCGTGGCGAGCGTGTTTCCGGTGACGGCCGGTTCCTGGCGATGGATCATGCTGGTGGGAGCATCGCCGGCCATCCTCGCCCTGTTCGTGGTGGGCTTCGTGCCCGAATCAGAGAGATGGAAGGAGTCGCGCAAGGCGGCTGTCAAAGCGCCCATCATCGAGATCTTCGGCCGGGGCCTGCGGAAGACCACCATGCTGGCCATCGTATTCTCGGCGATCCCGCTGATCGGGACATGGGCGGCGGTGTCGGGATGGATACCGTCATGGGCCGAGCAGATGACGCAGGCGCGTCTGGTGGAGAAGGAGCTGCCCGGGAGCCGAATTGTCGAAGCCAGCGGACACGATCTCGGCCAACGACTCAAGGAGGCCAAGACGCAATTGCCGGAAGCCACATGGAAACAGATCGCCGGAGAATCGGCGCGCTCCAAGGCGAACGTGCAGGTCCTCATATCGACCGCGGCGATCGTGTGGTGCTTCCTGGCCTCGATGATGGGCGGCTGGTGGGGACGGCGCCCGGTGTACTTCGGCCTGTGCCTCCTCTCGGTCCTATTCTGCGGATGGCTTTTCAACTTCTTGGACATGCGCGACGGATGGCTCTTCTGGTCGGTGACATGGATCGTGGGCGGCGTGAGCGCCGCGTTCTACGGCTGGCTGCCCCTGTATCTGCCCGAGCTTTTCCCCACGCGGGTGCGGGCGACGGGCCAGGGACTGGCCTTTAACTTCGGCCGCATCCTGGCGGCCGTGGGAACCCTTTACATGGGTGAACTGGTCCGTTTGCTCGGCGGCGATTACGGGAAGGCCATGGCCGAGATCACCCTGGTCTACATCGTCGGTATGGTCCTCATCTGGTTCGCCCCCGAGACGAAAGGCAAACCCCTGCCAGAGTGACCGGCGCGGGAAAACGCTCCCGCATGGGCGCGGAGAAAAGAACATGACAATGGCGCAGTTGGGCGCGGTCGGGCTCTCTTTGGCCGCGGTGGCCTTGGCCCCCGCACAGACACAACTGGTTTTCGAGGCCGAAAACGTGGCCGGCCCCGCCACGGCCTGGAAGACGAACAGCGAGGACGCCACCCACTGGAACCTCTGGAGCACCGACAGGGACGCCGCCAAGAAATGGTCTGGCGGGATCGTGCTCCGAAGTCCCGTCACCAAGGCCGAACGTCCCTCGCCCGAAGACGGCGCTCCCCCCCTCCACGTTCGCATCCCCAACATCAAACCTGGCCGCTACTCCGTCGAAATGAAGGGCGTGCGCACCCTGGCCGTTTCGCGCGACGGCAAGAGCTGGGAGCCATTCAACGGCGGCGTCCTCTTCCGATCCGAGGAAATCCGCGACGGGGCTCTCGAATTCTGGGTCGATGACCGCTTCCCCAACGCCGGTGACATTGGACCCGCCTACGTCGATACGATAACGCTCACGCCATGGCCCGAGCCAAAGCTCAAGCCGAGGGTCGATGGCCACGCCAAGGCCCGCGTCACCGAGAGACTCGACCGCGGCCTTGTCGCGCTGCCGTCGCCCGACGGCGCCCACCTCTCCTGGCGCCTCTTGCACGACGACCCGCCCGGCACCGCGTTCCACGCCTACCGCGCCGACGCCGGTGGCAAGGCCATGCGCATCACCGACCAACCGATCGCCCTGACCACCGACTTCACCCACAAGGGCGCCGCGCTCGATCCCGGCGCGCGATACTTTGTCCGCGCCGCCTGCGGCGACAAAGAGGGCGAGCCCTCCCCCGACGCCGTCCGGGGCGAGTCCGCCAAAGGAGCCGCCTTTCTCCGAATCCGGCTCGACGGAACCAACACGTTCCAGAAGGCTGCGGTCACCGACCTCGACGGCGACGGACGATATGATTTCGTCATCAAGACCCCCAACACGAACATCGACCCGTATATCAAGTACTGGAAGCCATCGCCGGGCACCTACAAGATCGAGGCACGCCGCGGCAGCGGCGAGCTCCTGTGGCGCAACGACCTCGGCTGGGGCATCGAGCAGGGCATCTGGTATTCCCCCTATATCGCGGGCGACTTGGACGGCGACGGGAAAGCCGAGGTCGTGGCGAAGATCGGCGAGGGTGACCCGCGCGACCCCGATGGCCGCGTCACAAAAGGCCCGGAATGGCTCGTTGTCTGGGACGGCCTCACCGGCAAGGAGCGCGCCCGCGCCCCTTGGCCTGACCGGTCCGCCTTCGGCGAGGGCGAATCCGGCTACAACTATGCCAGCCGCAACCAGCTCGCCATCGCCTTTCTCGATGGGCGCACTCCCTGCCTCATCGTCCTCCGTGGCACGTACACCGCCATGAGGGCCGATGCCTATGATTTCGACGGCAAGCGACTCCGTCCCCTCTGGACGTACTCCGATGCGGAAGGCGGCCCTGACTACCGCGGCCAGGGCGCACATTTTACCCACGCCGCCGATATCGATGGCGACGGCCGCGACGAAATCATCCTCGGCAGCGCGGTCATCGATGACAACGGCTCGCCCCTCTGGTCCACCTGGCTCGGCCACCCCGACCACTGCTACGTCGGCGATATCGACCCGGCGCGACCAGGCCTCGAGATCTACTACGGCATCGAGAAACGCCAGTCAAAATCAGGGATGTGCCTCGTCGATGCACCCACGGGCAAGATTCTCTGGGGATGGGATAAGCCCACCAAGCACATCCACGGCCACGGCCTCTGCTCCGACATCGACCCCGCCCACCCCGGATCCGAGTGCTATGGCGCCGATAGCGCCGACCACAAACCCACCGGCGACCGATGGCTCTGGAGCGCGCAGGGTGAAGTCCTCTCCCGCGAGATCGATTTCGGCTTCGGTGTGCGCACTGCCTACTGGGATGCCGACCCACAGCGGGAACTCCTGCTCAAGAATCGACTGGCGGACTTCGGCGGCAACGCCCACCCGGGCGAAATCGAGGGCTCGTGGGTCCTCACCGCCGACGTCTTCGGCGACTGGCGCGAGGAAATCATCTTCACCGTGCCCGGCGAAATCCGCATCTATTCCACCACGATCCCCGCGCGAGATCGCCGCGTCGCGCTGATCCAGGACCCCATCTACCGCGCGGATGTCACCATGTGCACCATGGGTTACCCCCAGGTCCCCATGACCTCATACGACCTCGCCAGCACCCCGGCAAAACGCTAGCTCGAAAATTCAGATGCCGGGCGGTAGGAGCCTGCTTGCAGGCGATTCCACGCGCGAATCGCGCGCAAGCGCGCTCCTACGTCTCATTTTCACCCCCGGTGCCACATGCACGTGCCCGAATCCTGAGTTTACATCGCCCACGTGCATGACAACCATCACGCACATGTCGCACGACGATCCAGGCGATGGCGGGCCGCCACCATACTTTAATTTCGCCGATCACATCTTTGACCGGTGGGCACGGGAACGCCCCGATTCGTCGGCCCTCTGGCACGTCGATCCCGCCTCGGGAGTGGAACGCCGATTCTCTTTCCGCGAGATCGCCTCCCTGAGCCGGCGCGCCGCGAACTTCCTCGCCCGCTCCGGCATAGGCCGCGGCGACCGGGTCCTCGTCATGCTGCACCGCGTCCCCGAGTGGTGGATCGCGATGCTCGGGCTCATCCGCCTGGGCGCCGTCCCTATCCCCGGCACCCTCCTCCTCACTCCGCGCGAGGTCGCTTTCCGACTTTCCGCAGCAAGCGCCACGGCGGTGCTGGCCGATGCCGAGGGGGCCGACAAGGTCACTGACTTTGCCGGTTCCCGGATACTGGTGGGCGGATCACGCCACGGCTGGTTTGATTTCTGCTCGGGCATCGCCACCGCCCCAGAGGATTTCAGCCCCGTGCCCACCCGCAGCGACGACCCGGGCATCCTCTTCTTCACCAGCGCCACAACGGGCGAACCCAAAATGGTTCTCCACACCCAGGCCAGCTACGGCTGGGCCCATCGGATCACCGGCGCCCTCTGGCTCGACCTGGGACCCGACGACGTCCACTGGAACCTCTCCGATCTCGGATGGGGCAAGGCCGCGTGGTCGAGTTTCTATGGCCCGTGGCACCAGGGCGCCTGCGTCTTCGCCATCGATCGCCGCGGCAAGTTCGACGCCGTCGCCACCCTCGACACGCTGGAGCGTTTCCCCATCACGACGTGGTGCGCCCCGCCAACCGCCCTGCGCCTCATCGTCCGAGAAGATCTCTCGACGCGCCATTTTCCAGAATTGCGCCACTGCGTCACGGCCGGCGAACCCCTGAACCCCGAAGTCTTCCAGCTCTGGAAGGACGCCACGGGCCTCGCCCTCCACGAGGCCTACGGGCAAACGGAGACGGTGGTGCTCATCGGAAACTTCCGGTCCCTCGCGCACGAGATCCGCCCGGGCTCGATGGGCCGCCCCGCCCCAGGATTCGACGTCGCCCTCCTCGACGACGACCTCGTGGAGGTCCCCGTTGGCCACGAGGGGCAGATCGCCATACGCGTGAAACCCACCCGCCCCACCGGTCTCTGCCGGGAATACTGGCTCAATGACGAGGAGACCGCGCGCCAGTTCCAGGGCGAGTGGTATCTCACCGGCGACCGCGCCACCCGCGATGCCGAAGGCAATTATTGGTTCATCGGACGAAAGGATGACATCATTAAGAGTTCCGGTTATCGCATCGGCCCGTTCGAGGTGGAGAGCGCCTTGCTGGAGCACCCGTCGGTCCTCGAGGCCGGCGTCGTCGCGAAACCCGATGATGTCCGAGGGCAAATCGTCAAGGCGTACGTCGTCCTCCGGCCTGGATTCACGGCCGGCGACGCCCTGGCCGCCGAACTGCAGGGCCATTGCAAACGGACGGCCTCTCCCTACAAGTACCCACGCGAAATCGAATTCGTCCAAGAACTGCCCAAGACCATCAGCGGCAAAGTCCGGCACGTCGATCTGCGCAAGCGGGCGCGCGCCGAGATCGGCGCATAGCTGCGAATCCGGATGCCGGAGCGAAGCGTGGCCGCGCGAAAATGCGCCCGCGGCGGTCAAACCTTCGGCATGTCCAGTGCGACCGCGATGCCGTGGATGACCGCGGCAATGCGCACCGCATCGTGCACATTGTCGTGCGTCAGTCCGCCCGCCAGAACCGCCTTCTCGTGCGCCTTGAGGCAGAGCTGGCAACCCGCCAGGGCGGCGCACGCGAGCGAGAACAGCTCGAAATTCACCGCGCTCGTGGCCGGTTGCTTCATCCGCATCATCCGGAGGTTCGCGGGTCGCCCGTTGTAATGCTCGCTCTCCATGAGATGGCGGAAGCGGTAGTACATGGTGTTCATCCCCATGAGCGCCGCGGCGGCCCTCGCGTCGGCCATGATGCCCTCGCTCGCCCGCGATGCCGCATCGACCAAAACCGCGGACGCCAAATCCCGCTGCCTCGTGAATAGCGCGGCCGCGGCGGCCGTGCCCCACGCCAGTTCCTCTGACAACGACTCCCCGGCGAGAACTTTCTGCGCGTTCAGGCGCAGATCCTTCGCCTCTTCGGGGAGTTGCTCCAGGAGCGCCCCGAGCTTCTCCATCGCCATTCCCTCAGACCTTGATGGTCGCCTCGCCCTTCTGCCAGTTGCAGGGGCAGAGTTCGTCAGACTGCACCGCATCAAGCACCCGCAGGACCTCCTTAACGTTGCGGCCGACGTTGAGGTTATTGGCGCACGCCCACTGCACGACGTCGTGCGGATCGACGATGAATGTCGCCCGCAGGCAAACGCCCTCGCTCGCATCCAGGATCCCCAGTTCCGACGCCAGTTTCGGCGCCGCTATCAGTGGGATGCTAATCTTCCTCAGATCCGCATGCTCCCTGCGCCACGCCAAATGGCAGAATTCGTTGTCCGCGCTGCCACCGATCACGACGGCGTCGCGGTCGGCAAAATCCTTCCTCGCCTTGTCGAATTCCACAATCTCGGTCGGGCACACGAACGTAAAATCCTTCGGATAGAAAAAGAAAATCTTCCACTTGCCCTTGAAAGAGTCGTTCGCGAGCTCTTTCAAGTCGTCGTTGGTCACGCCGCACGCCGCCCTCACCTTGAACTGTGGAAATTTGTCTCCAACCGTGATCATCCTGATTCTCCTGTTGTTACGTTTGAACGTTCATTGTGGCAGGGATCCCGCGCAAATCTCAATGAGGGGAAAACCCCATGCGCCCCCCGTTCGTTGCCCCGGAAAATCCGCATGAGCCGATGGCCAAATCGTTTGAGGAATGCGCCCCGCGGTGCCGGCTGGCCCGCCCGCCCCATTTTTAGGATGCGCCCCTCGCCGCATGAATCCGGCCGAGCAAAGAAAACGTCCTGAGCGCGGTGGTCCGTTCGTCGTATTGATGGATACTTGAGCAGATAACAACAACCCAAAGGAATCCTATGAAAACGAAAATCACCGCGGCTCTCACAACGCTGTTGCTCGCTTCGACGCTCTACCTCTCGGGCGGGGCGGCCGAGAAACAGAAGCAGGGCTCGCCCGAATTTGAACGCATGAAAACGCTCGTGGGATCCTGGACGGGAAAGACCGACATGGGCCAGGGCCCCGTCGACCTGACCCTCCAATATCGGATGGTGGCGGGCGGCAGTGTCCTTGAGGAACGGTGCTTTGCCGGAACGTCAAACGAGATGGTCACGATGTACTACGACAAGGGCGGTAAACTGGCCATGACCCATTACTGCGTCATGGGGAATCGCCCGGCCATGGTGCTCAAATCATCTGACGCCAAAACGATCAGTTTCGACTTCGATCCGACCTGCGGAATCGATCCCGCGAAAGAGTCTCACATGCATGCATTGACCATCGCATTTGACGACGCCGACACCATCACCACCAGCTGCAAGGCCATCATAGATGGCAAGGAAATGCCGGAACATCCGACGAAGCTGAAACGCCTGAAATAGCGACCGGCAAGCGCGCTCACTTCTCACCGGAACGGAGAATCACTGCGGCGCGGCGAATGCAGCTTGCCAGGGTACCACGCGCGACGGGCGGCGCGCCTATTCCTCGACCCCGCCCCTGCCCTTTCGCTTGGCCCTCTTGTCCCCACCCTCAAATTTCGGCGCCTCCGGCACCTCCTCCTTCGGCATCCACGTGGCCATTTTCGCCTTGAGATCCGCGTGGGCCGGGTCCCCGGCGACATTCCTCCACTCCATCGGGTCCGTCTGATGGTCGTAGAGTTCTTCGGTCCCGTCGTGATACCGGATGTAGCGCCAGCGGTCGGAACGGACGGCGTGCTCGCCGCGGCCATGGGTGGTCAGGGCCATGCGATCCCACGACCCATCGGGATTCTCCAGCAGCGGCCGAAGGCTCGTTCCCTGGAGATGCCCCGGGAGCGGCAGCCCCACGATATCGCACAGGGTCGGATAGATGCCGAGGAAATCGACCGCCTTCCCGCAGGGCACCCCGACCTTTGATATGTCGGGCGCCGCGATGATAAACGGCGCCCGCGTGGCCTCCTCCCAGAGAGTGAACTTGCGCCAGTGGTGCTTCTCCCCAAGATGCCAGCCGTGGTCGCTCCAGAGCACGATGACCGTTGACTTTCCGCGCGGGGCCCTGTCAACCGCATCGATCAGGCGCCCGACCTGATCGTCCACGAATGTGATCGTGGCCAGATAGGCCTGCACCGCATCGCGCCATTTCCCCGATTCGATCACAGCCTTGTGGTCGCCATCCGGCTTGGCCATCTTGATACCGATCGTCGGGATGTCATTCAGGTCGTCATCCGGGACCTTCGGCAACGTGATCTTGTCCTTGGGATACATGTCGAAATATTTCTTCGGCGCGTACCATGGCAGGTGGGGCTTCACGATGCCGACGCAGAGGAACAGCGGTCTGTCGACGGGCGGATCCGCAAGTCGGTCCGCGGCCCAGGTCACCAGCTTGTAATCCGGCATGTCCTCCGGGGCCACGTCGTCGAGACAGGCCCAATCGAACTGATCACGATTCAGGCCATTGAATCCGGCCTTCGGCTTGCCGCTGGGCACGAGCTCGGGACGTTCCTGATACTCGTCCCAGTACCTCTGCCCCGCCTTGTTATGGTGGTAGATTTTTCCACCGGCGAGAATCCTGTAGCCGTTATTTCGAAAATGCTCCGTCAGCGTCAGCGTATCCTTCAGGCCGACCTCGAAATCGTGGTTGTTGGTGTAGACACCCTCCTTCGATGGCCTAAGGCCCGACATCAGTGCGGCGCGGGATGGATTGCACGCCGGCGCCGCGCAGTGCGCGTTTGTAAAACTCACGCCGCGTTTGGCGAGCCGATCCAGATGCGGCGTCCTCACATCCGGGTTGCCGCCGAGGTGCCCAACCCAGTCATTCAGGTCATCGATGGCCACGAAAAGGATATCGGGCCGGGATGGCTGCGCGGCGCACGCGCCACAGACCAGGATCAGGGACAGGAGCGTCGCATAGGCTCTCATTCGATTAATGGAAGACGCCAGAACTGCCCCGCGCAATCCCCAACCGCCCCCAAGCTGGCGGTTTCTGGGCCGACCCGGCCCGCGAGGCCGCGGGCCCTCCCGAAGCATGCGTCAGGACCAAACGAGACACCGCACTAGCCCGGATATTTCACAGCCTGCCGGCTGTGAAATTCCGGGCTCTGGGAAAACCGCGCCATGAAAGCCATTTATCTTCGGAGCGCGGTTTTCCTTTGAGCCTGCATATTTCACGCGGAAGCGTGAAATATGCAGGCTAGTCCGGCGGATTTCGAGAGGATGAACGGCTTTAGGGGTTCGGCTTATCGATCATGATCACGAATGGATCGACCCGGTAGACGAGGTGCAACATCTCGACGGTATACTTGAGCGCCACCGCGATGGGGACATCATCCAACGCCAGTGTCACCCTTCCATCGTTCGCCGCCGCCCGCGCCGCCGGACTCACGACGAAGTTCAAACCCTTCTGCTCGGGATCGAGCTTCTTCGCCTCGGCCTTGAAGAAAGCCAGCACATCATCGAGCGTCGCCTCGTCGAACGCCACTTTCTTGATCTTCCATTCCTCCAGCTTTCGTTCGACGATCCGGACCCGCGACTGATCCTCGGGACGCGCCTTCCGCGTCGGCGGTGCCTCGGCGCCAAATGCCTGGATCGAGATCAGGAAAAGTCCGAAGACAAAGAATCGCAGCGTCATCCCATAATGATATCCGCCTCTGGGAATGGCCGCAAGGGCGGCCGGAAGCCTAAGCGAGCGGGGTTACTACCCTCACCGCACCACGATCACCCGAACCCCGAAGGGTTCCAGATCCAGCGAGACCTTCCTCGGCTGTCGGAAGGCCGGAACGCGCGCCAGCTCCTTGCGCTCCGCACTGTAGATGATGGCCTCGGGACCGGGACCGAACGACGCGGTGGCCGTTCGCGCATCGGGGGTGCCATTGACCACAATGTGCGCCTCCGAACCATTAGCCGCCTCGAAGGCCCCGGCCGTCACCGCCGCGATCTTCAGTTTCGTCTGCGCCTCCGCCCACATCGCCGGATCGCGTGCCTCGCCGGCTGAGAGCCTGCGCCGGAAATACCACGTATCGACCTCGTCGCACGCGATGTCCGCGGGCGGGACACTTCGGCCCAGCAGGAGGTACTCGGGGAACCGGGAGTACGGCCGGCAGAACGACAGGAATGCCGCGCTGCAAGCCTGTTTGTAGCGATCCTTGCCTGGATCGAGGGGCACGAGATGCACGAACGGGCCAGGTATCAGACCACGGGTCAGGTTGTTGGCCAGCGCGCGGCAACGCAGCAGCACGTCGGGATTCGTGCCCAGAGGCCCCTGCCCTTGGACACACGCCGCCCCGATGGCGGTCACGAAATCGTGATAGATGTAGGAAAATAGCCCAACGCCCCGCGCCCCGGCCATGCCCCCGATGTCCACCTCCCCGAATTGCCGGCTCCAATACGTCGCCATCAGGGGCACCGCAAGATCGCTCTCGTTCTCCATAAACAGCCCCATCTCAGGCTCGAACCCGCGCCCCCCTTCGCGGATCCGCGCGCAGAGGTCGCGAAACCCCGTCCACATCCAATCTCCATAGCCCGGAGAATGGCCATGGCCCGTCGCATAGCACGGCGCGTGCTGGCCGCCGCCGATCTCTTGATCGAAACTCACGAGCGGAAACCCGAGGCGTGCGGTGCCGAGGAACTGTGCCAGCAGGGTGTCGGCAGCCTTTGCGCTGCCGTGGCACAGTCCGACCGACAACCCGCGCCAATCACCAAATGTCCCCACCTGATCATAGTTGTCGGTCTTCCAGATCGAGCCGTCCGCATTCGCGACGCACATGTCCTTGAGGCGATCGAACTGCGCGGTGTCGTCAAAGGCGGGGCCGTTGGATGTCTCCTTCCGTTTCACGACCCACCAGTAGCCCGAGAGCAAGGCCGCGCTCCGGTGACCATGCGCCTCCAGCAGGGCGTTGACCTTGGTCCAATACTCATTCGATGGCTGCGCCGGCAGGTAGTTGATGCCGGCCCAGGTGCCCCGCCCCTCCCAGCCGTAGGGCACGAAAATCATGCCCTTCACGCCCGTGCGTTCCCGATACGCATCCAGCGTCGCCAGCAACTTGCGGCCATCGTCCCCGAACTTCTGGCGTGCGCCCTCCGCACCTCGAAAACTGTCGATGACCAGCGCGTACCCCTCCTTGAGGAACGCCGGCACATCATCGCGAAGGTTCAAGGTCTGGCACTGCCACAGGCGCTGGGTCGACCAGATCCGATAGCGCTCGGCCGCCTTTCGCCAATCGCCCTCGAACGTGGCCATGATCACCTCGTACGGAAGGTGCAGTTCGCCCCGTCGTTCCTCCGGAAAGCGGTGCACGACATCCATGTTCACCGAGCGCTGCGTGCAGGCCAATTCGAAGAGCTTGCATCGACCGCCCGGATCGTGCGGCGAGACGTAGAGCCCCGCCGCATCGTCGTAGTACGCGTAGAATGGCACCGGGCACCCGCCGGGGTAGGCGGAGCCGCGCACCATTCGCTTCTGCCCGGGGGCGCCGATGAGGGCCCCGCCCTGAAAGGGCACCAGCAGCCGGTCGTCCGATGCGTCGCCTCCCAGCGCAAGGGCAAAAGGCATCTGCGGATAGGCAACCGACGCCACGCACCACCCAGAGTCGTTCGTCAACTCGATATCGAGACCAAGCTGGCACGAATCCAACGCGCGCACCCGGGCCCGCACCACGATTCCGCCCACGGGCCCATCGCCGAACTCTATCACGAGATGTCCCGGCTCGTCCTCGCGGACTGTCCGCCTCGCGAAATCGGAGGCCGAGACTTCCATGCGCTCGCCCCCGCGGGGTCTCATCAGATCGAGCACAAACAGCGGCCGCCTCGCCCGTGCCTCGATGAACTCGCGCCCGCTGGCGCGGGCCACGAGATTCGCGACCTCGCCGGTGTGCTCGTCAAAGGCGATGGCCATCGAGGCGGTGGCGATGCCCACTCGCCCCACCGTCCGAAAAATGCCCCTCTTGTCGGGGATATCCGTCTTTGCCAATGGCGGTCTCGGTTCATTTGGCTTGAGCCACGCGTGCAGTTCCTCTCGGGACACCGGGCCGAAACGCACATCGTCCAACAGCAGCGTTGCGCTGGAGGGCGATCTTGGCGACAGCCACGCGCCGATCGATGCTCTCCCTTGCGCCCCCGGCTTGCCCTCCGCAACGACCTGCCATGCGGGCTCCCGCTGACCATCGGCCCACACCTTCGCGAAAACGTTTGGGCCCACGCACGCGAACACCACCCGGATCCACCCGCCGGCCTTCAACCCGGGCACGGACAACCCTCCGAAATCCTCGGAATCGTTGCCTTTGCCGCGGTAGTCCATCACGGTTCCCCGCCCCTCCGGACCGAGGCTCACGCCGCGAAAACCGGCCCCGCTGTCCCGGCCATAGAGATAGATCCGCGGTGCGGCTCCCTTCGCCTCGGAAAACCGATAGCGCAGCGACATCTGAAAATCCGAGGCGCCCTCCGACCCGGGGACCGTGATCTTGGTGTGGTGGGGGGCCGTCGCCCTGATTCGCAGAACGTGATTCGTGGCCACGCCCGGCTCCGCCACCAATGCCATGGCCGGCGCCTTCAGTGCCCAATTGGATGCGCCCCTTTCGAAATCCCATGACATGAGATCCGAGGCCCAGATGGGACCAAGCAGTCCCTCCCACGCGCAAAATGCAATCCACCATCTCACATCAGCGTCTCCTACGCCCGATGCTGCGCGAACGACCCTCCC
Source organism: Verrucomicrobiota bacterium (assembly GCA_029560585.1). Taxonomy (GTDB): domain Bacteria; phylum Verrucomicrobiota; class Verrucomicrobiia; order JADLBR01; family JADLBR01; genus JADLBR01. The sequence goes on from JAKQKQ010000020.1 coordinate 21,491, forward strand.
GCCGCAAGCGCGGCCCACGAAGCCGCCGGTCCTCCCGGCAGACTCGGGTCGCGTGCGCCATCAGGGGGAATCCGGCCCGAGTCTGTCTCACAACAAGAGCGTTCCATGGGCCTTGACCCTTCGAGGGGCGTGCCGACTCGGGCAACTGTGCGTCTTGGCGGCACCTGGCGTTCGCCTTGCCTTGCGGCGTCTCACGGAGACGCCGCAGGAGATCTTGGGCCCGCCATGCGGGCATCCTGGGGAGGGCCCGCGGCCTGAGGCTGTCTCAAAACTCAAACGCCCAGCACGGAACATCTAACAATCAACGCCCATCTTATGATAGAGGGGCCTTCCAATGGTGTGCGGCGCGCGACAATGCACGGCATCTCACAGAGATGCCCTACAAAATTTGTAGGCCGCCTGTACCAGGCGGCGCGGTTCAGAGGTTTTGAGACACGCTCGCCTCGCGGGCCGGGTTGGCCCAGATGTCGCGCGGCTGGTGGATCGCGGACGCCGGACTCAGGTCACCGGTTTCTTGTCCCTCTTGTCGATGGGGACATAGGCCCGCTGGCCCGACCCCACGTAGATCTGGCGCGGCCGGTGGATCTTGGATTTCGGGTCCGAGGCGATCTCCCGCCACTGCGCGATCCATCCCGGCATCCGGCCCATTGCGAACATGACCGTGAACATGTCCTCCGGGATGCCGATCGCCCTGAGGATGATGCCACTGTAGAAATCGACATTCGGATACAGCTTCCGCTCGAGAAAATACTCTTCCCTGAGCGTGACCTCCTCGAGCTTCATCGCGATGTCCAGGAGGGGGTCGTTGCGGCCCAGCGAGTTCAGCACACCCATCGCGGCCTCGCGCAGAATCTTCGCCCGCGGATCGTAGTTGTGATAGACCCGGTGGCCGAAGCCGTACAGCCGCTTGGTCTTTTCGCCCGATTTCGCCGCCTCGATGAAGCGGGTCCCGTCGTCGCCATCGTCGTGGATCCGCTGCAGCATCTTGATCACCGCCACGTTCGCCCCCCCGTGCGCCGGGCCCCACAGCGCGCACACCCCCGCCGCCACCGAGGCGAAAAGATTCGCGCCACCTGACGCCACCATCCGCACCGTCGAGGTGCTGCAGTTCTGCTCGTGGTCCGCATGCAGCAGGAGGAACAGGTTGAGCGCGCGATCCACCTCCCACCGCGCGATGAAATCGCTGTACGGCTCGGTGAACATCATGTGCAGGAAATTCGCGCAATACGGCAGCTGCCCGCGCGGATGATTGAAGGGCCGGCCGTGGCGCGCGCGGAACGACATCGCCGCGAGCGTCCGCACCTTCGAGAGCAGGATGGTCGCCGCATTGTCGAAGTGCTCAAGGTCCTGCTGCCGGTTGTTGCTCGCCATCTCCGGGTAATAGCATCCCAGCGAGTTGAGCATCGCGGAGAGGATTGCCATCGGGTGCGCCGTCGGCGGAAAACTCTCGAACATGTGGAACATGCTCTGGTGGATCGAGGCGTTGCCCAGGATCAACCCGCGGAACCGGGCCATCTGCGCCTCGCTCGGCAGCTCCCCATAGATGATCAGATACGCAGACTCGATGAAATTTGAGTGCTCGGCCAGCTCCTGGATGGGATAGCCGCGGTAGCGCAGGATCCCCTTCTCGCCATCGATGAACGTGATCGCGCTCTCGCACGAGCCCGTGTTCCCAAAGCCCTCGTCGTAGCAGATGTACCCGGAATCCTTGCGGAACTGCCGCACGTCGATCGCCTTCTCGTCTTCCGTGCCCTCGATTACCGGGTACCCGTACTCCCGACCGCCCACTATGATTTTTCCTGTCTCAGGCATAAACCGTACTGTGTCAGAAGACCATGAGATGACAAAACCTTTCGTGCCCGCACGCGCATGTCGGAAGGCGCCAGCACCCGGCCAACGCCCCCACGGTCGCCCCGGGCGCCAGTCCACCCGGGTTCCCCACTACCGACGCCCCCTCCCCCCGCGCGCCGCCGCCTGTGGATAACTTTTGGGGACAATTGCCCGAGTCCGCTCATTTGCGCGCAGAAATAATGCCTCACCAGACACTTGCAACAGGCAAAAATATGCATTAGTTATTCACAATGACGCGCCACGACCGGCGGTGATACCCCGATGAGCGACCCCCGAATCGCGCCCACGAAGGGCAAGGCGAAACACTACGTCTTGGACACCAATGTCCTCCTGCACGATCCCCAGTCGATCTTCCGTTTCGAGGACAACGCCATCTGGATTCCGGTGGAGGTCCTCGAGGAACTCGACCGATTCAAAGCCGAGAACACCACGCGCGGGGCCAATGCGCGGGAGGTTCACCGCTCGCTATCGGGGATGTTCCGGACCACCCGGGACATGGAGCGCGGGGTCGCTTTGGAGAATGGCGGCACCATCCGCGTGCCGATCCGCCGCCCGGTGAGTTTTGAGGGGGAGCGCTGGCACCTCACCTCGTCCACCCCCCGGACCCGGCGCCTCGTGGATTTCTTCCCCGACCTCTCGAGTCCCGACAACCGCATCCTGGTGACGGCCGTCCACATCGCCGACACGTGCCGTCCCGCGGCGATCCTCGTCACCAAAGACCTCAACATGCAGCTCAAGGCCAAGGCCATCGGCCTTCAGGCGCAGGATTACCGCACGGATCGGGTCGAGGATTCCGACATTCGTCGCACGCAGCGCGAGGCCGACCACGAGGATTATCCCGTCATTGATCTGCCCGCCCGCAGCCTCCAGGCCTTCGCGAGCCAGGGCGTCCTTGATATCAGCGGCAGCCGCAAGCCCTCCCCAGACCAATACGTCCTGCTGCGCCACAACGCCCACCCCGAGCAGACCATCCCCGCCCGCCAGATCGCCGACCGCATTTTCCAGCGCCTCCGCGGAGACATCATCGCCCTGCGCGGCGGCAAGGCCTTCCGGGCCGCCAACCTCGGCCAGCGCTTCTTCCTCGATGCCCTATTCGATCCCGACATCCACCTCGTCACCGTCTACGGCAAAGCAGGCACAGGCAAGACGCTCCTCTCCGTCGGCGCCGCGCTCCAGCAGGTCATGGGCGGCACCTACGAGAAACTCCTCGTCACCCGCGTCATCATGCCGACTGGCCGCGACATCGGATTCCTCCCCGGTCGCCTCGAGGAGAAAATGCAGCCCTGGGTTCAGCCGGTCTACGACGCCTTGGACCAACTGCTCTCCCCGCCGCGCGCCCCCGCGCATTTCGAAGGACGCCGCCAGAGCAAGCGCAAGAAACGCCGCGAGGCCATGGCACTCGCCTCGGTCGGCCAGTCCGCCCCCAATGGCAACGGGAACGGCAACGGCCACGCGCCCTTCCACGGCAACGGAAATGGCAACTGCCACTTCCACGGCGGCGGCAAGCCCGTCCGGCCCTACGAGCCTCTCCTCCACAATGGCACCATCGAGATCGAGGCCATCTGCCACATCCGCGGTCGCTCCATCCCCAACGCCATCTTCATCGTCGACGAGGCCCAGCAGCTCACACCCCACGAGGCCAAAACGCTCGTCACCCGCATGGGCAAAGGCTCCAAACTCATCATGATCGGCGACCTCAGCCAGATCGACAACCCATACGTCGATGCCCACACCAACGGCCTCGTCTACACCCGAAGCCGCCTCGAGGGCCAGCCCTTCATGGCCCACGTCAACCTCTTCAAGGGCGAGCGTTCCGAAATGGCCGAGGTCGCCGCCAACCTCATGTGATCCCCGGCCACCGGGGCGTCCCCGCCCGCTTCACCCATCCAGCGGGCTCTGGACCCCCGCCACCCCGCGCCGCTCCATCACGTGCGTGTAGATCATCGTTGTCTCCAGACTCGCGTGCCCCAGCAGCTCCTGCACGGTCCGGATGTCCGCCCCCGACTCCAGCAGGTGCGTCGCGAACGAGTGCCGCAGCGTGTGCGCCGTCACCGGCTTGTCGATCGCAGCCGTGCGGCACGCGTCAGAAATGGCCCGCCCCAAGGTCTTATCGTGCACGTGGTGCCGCCGCCGTGCCCCGTCCCTGGGGTCCACCGAGATTTCCTTCGACGGAAACATCCACTGCCAACCCCAATCCGTCCCCGCGTTCGGGTACTTCACCGACAGGGCCCCGGGCAACCACACGCCCCCAATCCCGTCCGCCCGGTCCCGGTCGTACAGCACCTGGACCCTGTCCAAATGCGTCCGGAGGCCGTCGCGCAAGCTCTCCGGCAACATCACCACCCGATCCTTCGCCCCCTTGCCCTCCCTCACCGTGATCTGCCCTCGCTCAAAGTCGATGTCCTTCACCCGCAGCCGCAGCACCTCCATCAGCCGCATCCCAGTTCCATACAACAGGCGCACCATCAGTCCCACCGTCCCCTCCAGTGTCGCCAGCATCCGCCGCACCTCATCCCGCGACAGCACCACCGGCAACCGCTCGGGCCGCCGCGCCCGGATCGTCCCCGCCAAACTCTCCAACGGCCTCCCCAGCACCGTCCCAAACAAAAACAGCAGCGACGAAAATGCCTGGTTCTGCGTGCTCGCCGAAACATTCCGCTCCAGTGCCAGATGCTCAAGGAAACGCCGCGCCTCCCGTCCGCCCCAGTCCTGCGCGTCCCGATCCTCGCAAAAACGCCCGAAACGTTCTGCCCACTGCAAGTAAGCCTCCTCCGTCCTCAACCGATAGTGCCGCACCCGCAGCGCGTTGCGCATTGTTTTCAGCAACCCCGCCAATCCACCGGTCCCATCCCACGCCACGTCCGCACCCTCCGATGCGTCCGCCCCGGACCTGCGCGGTCCACCACCGGACCCGAGAACCTCGCGCCCAGCCCCGGGCTCCCCACCCACCCTCTCCACACCGGCTGGCCCGTTTCCCCCATGTGTCCCCGCCACCGACGTCGCCTTCAGCCGAAAAACCGGGCCCGCGCGCTCCCCGTCTTCCCGCCATCGCCAGTTCTCCACCCCGGCCACGAACACGTCCAGCGCCTGCCGCGCCTGCTCCACCTGAAAAGGCTTCGCCGTCCCTCCCTCCCCCATCGCCTCCAGAAACTGCCCCACCGCCGTCGCCAAATCCTCACTTGCACCCCTCCCCGCACAGCGGCAATGCTTTAGAAAACGGGATAGGTGAACACCCCACCAGTACAGCGTCTTCTCCGACAGGCGCACCCCTCGCGCCAACACCAGGCGCCTCACCCACGTCGGCACCTCCCGGCTCCCCGCATCCCGTCGCACCACGCCTCGTTCCCCGGCCCCTTCCAGGCCGACACCCGTTCCTTCCCGAATCCATTGCACATCCGTATAATCCAATACACCCCAGCCTCTGTCAAGGCCCCCGAACAGCGTGTCCGCTTTGCCCCCCAAAACAGACAAATGGGTCCGTTTTTCCCCGCAAAGCAGACAAATGGGTCAACTAAACAACGTTCGACGATATGAAGCGAATCCTACGCATTGGATGCTCAGCAGGACTCGTGCTGGTCATCAGCGTCGTGGGGTATCTCGCGTACTCCATGTTTGTCGTTCCAGGTATTGAACGCGAGAGGTACAAGGCGAAATGGGTCGAGAAGTTCCGTGGGTTCTCCGAGCAGACGGGGGTACCTGCCGCGTGGACCAACGATGTCTCTATGTGGAGACTTAATGATCAAGAATGGATTTTGGCAGCGATGTATCACGGTACCTGCTGCACATCCAATCCGAGATTTCAGTGGGAGGCATCAGTGTTCCTCGATAACCGAGGCATGATCGCCACAGCAAATTGGGCTCCATGCGGAGGAGGCATTGAGGATCAGGTCCTCGCAGATAGCTTGGATGAGCTTTACAGGGAATTGCCTCAGTACGCGCAACTCACTACGGTCGAAACAAACCACAACGTCGAACCACGGCGTCCAGCAGAACCCTCCTCCGCTGGCGCTTCGGAGGGTCGCTGACGCCGGACGTTCTGCCATTAATCCGAGCAACTACATGAGCGATTACCGGATCATCAACACTAATGCCGACAATATCGGCGGTTGCAGCCACTGTGGCAACAAGAACACCAACAACCTGGGGCACCGTCGGAAAACGAATTGGCTCAGGGAGCGCTATGCGGAAGGCCTAAGATACAAGGTGCTCCGCTCAAAGAAGTTCGGTGATGTCGGAATGATCGAGTACGCCCTCGGCAATCATGCGTGGCGACCTGTCGAGGCAGACGGTTACCCGGTCATCCATTGCCTGTGGGTCCTCGGCAAACACAAAAGGAAAGGGCTGGGGTCTCTGTTGTTACAGAGTTGTCTCGATGACGCCAGGAAGAGCAAGTGCCGAGGGGTCGCCGTGGTGACCAGTTCCGATAGTCTCATGGCCGGAAGTGATTTGTTCCTCAAAGCGGGTTTCGTCTCGGTGGACCGCACCATTGGCAGCAGTGAGGCGTCCGCAGCCCCTTATGAACTGCTCGTCAAGAAACTCAAGAAGGCGGCGCCTGATCCTCGTTTCATCGTCGAAGCCGGGCGACTCTTCAAGAGATACAGGAAGGGCCTTACGATCCTAGCCGCCGACCAGTGCCCGTACGTTGCAAAATCGGTGGAGAGGATTGCGGATGCCTCCAGGACATTGGGGCTCGTGCCGAAAGTGGTTCGAGTCGGGAGCGCCAATGCGTCCCGGGAGCTTCCAACGCCCTATGGCGTGTTCAGTATCATTTACGATGGAAAGCTCATCGCGCACCGTCCGATTAGCGCCACGAGATTCAGGACGATCATGCGCAGGAATGCAGAACAAACCGGCTCTACCGAACGCCGGGATCGCGTCCCAGTTGACATTCGGACATCGTTGCCCCGGCGTCGGTGAGCCAAAGCGTTAGGTGCATCATGTCACCAAATGTCGCTGCTGGCTGGAGAGCTTGGGTATTTCGATGCCTTGTGGCGGAAGCCGTGATCGTCACCGCATTTCCATTCGTTATGTGGTATGTCCTGGGTGCCGAGCGTTTCGAAAGAGTGTTTCCATGCTCTTGTTACGGCGCAATCATCCTCATCTCGGATGTCGTCATTCTTATATCATCGATTTGGTACATGTTTTACAAGTGGACTGAAGGGATAGCGGGTCTCTGGATTGCACTCATATTGATTACGCTCGCGCTCTTGATGTTTCCCGTTACTTGAATGACCGTTAACGTGACACCTAACCAGGTGATCGAGGTGAACCGCCCCAATAGCGCTCGTTTCTGGCTGGCGCGGGAGGATGATCCCGGGCAGCATGGTCTGGAGGGATCGATCAGGCGGTCACCTCATCACCAGCGTTGAGACTGTCGAAAAACCCCCTTTTTCGGGCGGTTGTCCTGGTCCGGATCAAACGGGCGAGTTATTCTCCGGGATGGCGAGATACAAGCCCCGCGATTATTCCCAGACGCAGCTGGTGCCGGTGCCACTAAGTGACCAGCTGGTGCCCGGGACGCTGGAGCACACGATCCACTACGTGGTGGAGGAGCGGCTGGACCTGGGCGCGTTCGACGCGGAGTTCAAGAACGACGAGACCGGGCGGTGGGCGTACGACCCCAGGGTGCTGCTCAAGGTGGTGCTCTTCGGCTACGCGAGGGGCCTGAAGGGCTCGCGCCGGCTGGAGGCGGCGTGCCGGGAGAACGTCACCTTCATGGCGCTGGCCTGCGGGCAGAGGCCGGACCACAGCACGATCGCGGCCTTCATCAACGGCATGGGCCACGAGAGGATCGAGGATCTCTTCGCGCAGGTGCTGCTGGTCTGCGCGGAGGAGGGGCTGCTGGGCGGGACGCACTTCGCCATCGACGGCTGCAGGATGTCGTCGAACGCCTCCAAGGAGTGGAGCGGGAAGCGCGCGGACCTGATCAGGAAGAGGGACAAGCTCAAGGGGCTGGTGCGGCTGGCGATGGAGGAGCACCGGCGCATCGACGGCGGCGAAGGGGGCGGCGGGCGCGAGCGCCGCCGCCTGGAGCGGCTGGAGAAGAAGGCCGAGCGGATCGGGCGCTTCCTGGCGGAGAACCCGGCGCGGGTCGGGCGGCAGGGCGAGGAGGTGCAGGCCAACGTGACGGACAACGAGTCGGCGAAGATGAAGTCATCCCACGGGATCGTGCAGGGCTACAACGCCAACGCGTGCGTGGACGGCGCCCACCAGGTGGTGGTGCACGCGGAGGCCTTCGGGGAGGACG
>JAKQKQ010000253.1 GCA_029560585.1 Verrucomicrobiota bacterium
CGAGACATCCTGCACGGACGTGTCGTCGTGCAGGGTGTCCTTCGGAGCGTCCACTCCGCCGTCGGAAGCGTCGTGCGAGGACACGTCGGCGCCCGCATCGTACGCGGGGGCAGCCTGGAACGATTCCCCTCCGCAAGCTCCCAGCGGGAGCAGGACGAGCACTGGCCACGCGCGAAGCTTCATGCGCACGGTGTAGCGTAGGCGAACGTCGTTCGACAAGGCGGCCTTCGCTCTTGCCTTCTTTTGGCGACGTACTACCATGCGCCACCGCTCGAGACAGACGCCTCTGCCCCCGTAGCTCAGAGGATAGAGCAGCGGTTTCCTAAAACGATATTAGCGGAAACGAAGACTGGTATCGTTTCCGGCGCGATTGACGGGAAACAGGCTGAAACCCAGGGCGAGATGAGCGCAACAGGCGATGACGCCGCGCCCCCTCCGACCCCGCCGGATTCCGTCGCATCCCCCCCTGGGACGATTCCTGGGACGTTTCATGACCCGGTATTCCGCTCCCTTGGGGTGGCAATCGAGGAAGCGGCCAAGGCGGGGCAGTGGGAGCTTGTGGGGGCCTTGACAAGTGCCCTCCGAATGCGTTTCCACGAATAGCCAACCTGTCAAGGGGTGCGATTGCTGATTTCGACCCTTGCGTTCGCCGATGCAGCCCGGTCCCAGGCCGGCCCGCTCGCCCTTGGCTCTCCTCACGGGGGGATTCCTGCGCACGCTACCGCGTCGCCATCTGATAGTGCTGTATTGACTCGCAAAGATCGGTTTCGGTTCAACTACTTGCGCGATCCGTGGTGCCCAGTGCTTGCATGGCCACTACATCTTGGGGTAACAGAGGGCGTCCATGGGCCGACACCCCCACACGCGACTTGGGCATCGATCCCAGTAGACACGGACGGGCCCGAGCCTGAACAGGGCCCCGAGTAGACGGCCCACGGGACATAGGGGTGAGGGCCCATCGATAGCGGGGCAGCCGCGGCAAATCAGGGGCAGCACAGAGAGAAAGGAAGGCAGATGACAGGGAGATCCAACACCATAGCAGCCATCGCAGCAATGCTACATGCCAGCGCGGATGCGCTCCTCGCACTGGCCGCCTCCGACGCTGCCAACGCAGCGCCAGAGGGCTACACGAGCGCAACCTACCCGCACGGGCCGAAGGCGTTCCGGCGGCATATCGCCAGAGGCATGAAGGCAACCCGCCCCGGGAAGGGGTACTACGTCACCCGCGATGACGCGGAAGCGTACTGGCAGACACTCCGCCGCGTGCCCCCGCCCCCGAAGCCTCACCCGGCCGGGGACGAGTCCGAGGCGGCCATCCGTGCCCGACTCGAGCGCGCAGGGATCCGACTCGCGGCCCACGCCGCCTGACAGGGGGGGGACATCATGATCGAGATACTACGCCGGGCGGCGTCCGGGTCGGGGTGCGTCCTGCAGGCGACGGCGGCGACGCTGGACGCCGCGCGGGAGATGGCCCGCGGGTGTGAGGGGGTCGTGCTGCGAGACGATGCCGGCGACCTCCACCCCGCCGAGCCGCCCATGGCCGGAGACTGCCCCCGGGGGTGGGTGGACCTCGAGGCAGGCATCCAGAAGGCCAGTCTGCCCGCCCCCACGGGCCTGG
>JAKQKQ010000082.1 GCA_029560585.1 Verrucomicrobiota bacterium
GGGCGCAGCGGCCGTCCTCGACCGCAGCCGGGGCGGGCGCATGGCGCGCCAGCCGGTATTCGACGTTGACCGCCGCCCAACCCATCGAGAGCCAGGGCAAGAGGTAAAGCGTATTGCGCTCCTTCATCCCCTCGACCCAGCCGCCGCCGTGAAAGTAGACCACCACTGGCACCGGCTTGCTCCGCTCCAGCGGCAGATAGAGGTCAAGCTTGAGCTCCATGTTGCTGGCGGTGGCATAGGTGAGGTTGGGGAGGATAGTGTAGGTTGGGGCGACATAATCCATCCAGGCGCCGGGGCGCTCCTCCTGGGTTACGCCCGGGCGGGCGATCGCCAGCAGGATGAAGATGAAGAGGATCAAAACAGGCTTCTTGTCCATTATTTCTTCTCCTTTCCGGCAGCGCTGCCGATCCCGTGGCGGGCCAGGATCGCCTTGACCTCGTCGATTGGCAGGGCTTCGACAGTGGCATAGGCTCCCGACTGGGTGGTGGCGCGCAGCAAAGAGTTGTAGATCGCCTCAACGGTGGCATCAACGGCCGCTTCAAAAAGGGGATTCATCTGGCTGTTGCCGACTTCCGGCCCGGCTGCAGGCTCCGGCTGCGGACCCGCAGGAGTGCGGCGGAGGGCGGGATGAGTCGAGAAGGCGATGACATAATCGCCCGATCCGTTGGAGGCGAAGCCGCCGGTGCGGGCGATGCCGAGCAGGGCGCGGGCGGCCAGGCGCTGCAAATTGCGGTCGGAGACAGGAGCATCGGTGGCAACCACAACGACAATCGAGCCGTCCGCTCCCTTATTGGTGTGGGGATGAACCCCGCTGCGCCCGAGTGCGCGGCCCACCGGCACCCCGGAGATGGTCAGATCCTGCCAGCGCCCGAAATTAGACTGTACCAGCACTCCGACATGCCATGGCTTGTCCGGAATTAGGCGCGAACTGGTGCCGATGCCGCCCTTCCATTCAAAGGCGACGGTGCCTGTCCCGGCCCCGACCGCGCCCTCGGCCACCGCCCCTGTCGAGGCGCTCTCCAGGGCAGCGGTCAGATCCGCGAAAGAGACTGGAAAGGAGCGGATCGCATTGAGCGCCCAGCCATCGTTGGTCTCGGCGACCACCGGATTGATCGAGCGCACCTTCTCCATTCCGGGCTGGCCGAGCATCCAGCGGGCGAGTCCCTCCGCCACGCCCCAGACCGCGAGGGTATTGGTCAGGGCGATCGGGCTTTCCAGTTCGCCGAGCTCGGCGACCTGTGTCGATCCGGTCAGCTTGCCGTAGCCGTTGCCG
>JAKQKQ010000119.1 GCA_029560585.1 Verrucomicrobiota bacterium
CAACGGTGTCTGGTCTGGCAGCCTCCGCGTCAACGCGCCCGACACCAACGTGCGCCTGACCGCCTCCGATGGCGCGGGCCACACGGGCCAGAGCAACCCGTTCGACGTCCAAGTCGCGCCTCTCGACCACTTCGTTTGGAGTCCGATTGGCGCCACGCAGTTCGTTGGCGCGCCGTTCGCCGTGAACATCGCCGCGCAGGACGCCGCCAGTAATATCGTGACCTCTTTTACGGGTACTGTGGCACTCGCAGCACGTTCTGTGGCACAACGGGCAATCGGCACAGGGACTAACAAATGGAATTGTCCCTTGTCCACCTACTTCCACGACACCCGGACCCAGGTCATCTACCTCAGGGATGAACTCGGAGGCGCCATGTGCCTGACGAGCGTCGGACTCGACGTCGCAACCGTGCCCGGCCAGACCATGACGAACCTCACCATCCGGCTGAAACACACCGGATTGACCAATTACATATCGGGAGCGTGGGAAACCGACAACTGGACGATGGTATATCGTGCGAACCGGGCCATCAGCACGACGGGATGGGTCGACATCCCGTTCAGCACCAATTTCGAATACAATGGCGTGAGCAACCTTCTGGTGGACATCTCATTCAACAACAGCGGATACACGACGGATGGGTATTGCCGTTATACTCCGACCACAGCCAGCCGCTCCATCTACTATCGCACCGACAGCGGATTTGGCGATCCCTTGAACTGGGTGGGCACCAGCAACCCCACGCCCTATCTGTTTGCCGGAATTCCAAACGTCAGGTTCACCACCGGGGGAGGGGGCGGAGTGCCGATCATTCCCACCAACTCTGGCGGGTTTGTCAATGGAATTTGGACTGGCACAGTGACCGCGTTGGAGGGTGGCGCGGCTGTTGTCCTCGTTGCCAACGACGGCACCGGCCACTCTGGCACTGGCAACGTGTTCACTGTCACGGCCGCCAGCGACCTTGGCGTCGCGGTCATGGCTGCGTCGGATCCGGTTTGGGTCGGCAGCAATCTGTTCTACTCGGTCTCCGTCACCAATCTCGGCCCCGGGGTCGCCACCGGCGTGGTCGTTAGCAACAGCCTGCCCGGGGATGTTGTTTTTGGGTCAGCTTTTGCCAGCCAGGGGAGTTGGGTGAACGTCACTGGCATCGTCGTTTGGTCGCTCGGCACGCTTTCGAACGACCAGTTCGCGACGTTGAACATGAACGTCACGCCGGTCGCTGCTGGCCTTGTCACCAATCGCGCGACCCTCTCCGCACTGGAGCCCGATCCCCTCCCATCCAATAACATCGCCTTCACATTCACCACAGTTCTGTGCGACACCGACGGCGACGGCATTGACGACGCATATGAGGATGCCAATGGATTGGATCGCAATGATCCAACCGACGGCCCGCTGGATCCGGATGGCGACGGGCTCTCTAATCTCGAGGAATATTGGGCCGATACCGATCCGCGCGACAGGGCGAGCTGTTTTACGATTGCTGCGTTCAACTGGATCAATGGCGAAGCGGTCATCCGATTCCACGTCTCGGCAAACCGGACTTATCGGGTCGAATACTCTTCGGATTTAGTAAATTGGATAGAGTTACCTGGTAGCATTATTTCAGGGACGGAAGGCATAGCTGAGATAATAGATGGAAACGCTGCAATTCAACCTATGCGATTCTATCGGGCGAGGGTTCAACGTTGAACCCAGGAAAGCCAGCGCCGAGCATTGAGGAATTATGTTAATGGCGCGATCGGGTCTCTCTCCGCTGGTTTAACGAGATCGCATGTGGGCAGACCGCGTCACATGCCCCGGACCTCGATGGATAGGCGGGTTCTTTTCCCGGATGCAGAATCCTCGGCCATGATTTGATGGCGCCCAACCGACAGGCGCGCGAGCGAAACGCCGTCCTGGCTTTCGATCGGAAGGGTATCGCTGTGCCACGAGATGGTCCCCGAGCCGGCGGCTCGAAGCGGGAGCCTGTCAGATCCCGGCAGATCTGGATCCAGATAGTAGACAGCGCCATCGTGGGGTGAATCTATGGACAGCCGATTGCGCGCATCGGATGACAGGGCAAATCCCTGAGGTCTCGCGTCGCGGAGCCACGCGGTATATTCGTCGCCGAGGATTATCATGCCCCGGCTGTCGTAATCGGATGGGGATTCTGGGGGCGGAAGATGCCTGGCGATGAAATGTTCCGCGATGCCGCCAGCGGGTCGGGGCATCCGTTTTCCGGTGACGGGGTGGATGTTCATGGTCACGATGTGCGCGGGGGTCGCGTACCATGTGGTCCCACGCGATTGTCTGAGGTAGCGGAAAATGTCGCGCAGCAGCGGCGCTGCGCCCGTCGCGCCGGAGACCCCCTGCATGGGGGAACCATCGAAATTGCCGATCCAGATCCCGACGGTGAACTCTGGCGTGAAACCGAAGGCCCAGTTATCGCGAAAATCGGAACTGGTGCCGGTCTTGCATGCAACGGGGAAACCGATGGAGAGGCTGGAGCGCGGGCCAAAAGACGGGGAGCGGGCGAAGTCGTCGTTGAGGATATTCGCGATGAGCCAGGCGGAATCCGCCTCGAAAACGCGGTGATCGACGGGTGCATGGGCCTTGGGGCTGTCCGCGTCGTCGCGGAAGATGCGACAGGGACGATAGATGCCGAGTCGCGCGAGGCACGCGTATGCGTTGGCGAGCTCGAGGAGACGGACTTCGGCATTTCCGATGGTGAGGCCGAGACCGTAGTAGTCGGCGTCGTGCTCGAGTGTGGTGAGGCCGCAGGACTTGAGCGCATCGGCGAGGGCGGTGGGGCCGCCGATCGCCGCGAGGAGGCGAACGGCGGGGACATTGAGGGAATTGGCCAGGGCGGCCCGCAATCGGACGGGTCCGCGGAATGACCGGTCAAAATTCACTGGGCGAAACATGCCGGTGGGAGTGGGAAATTCGGATGGGACATCGGCGAGGAGGGAGGCCGCTGTGTATCCGCGCTGGATGGCGAGGAGGTAGGTGAATGGCTTCAGCGCCGAACCCGGCGAACGCCGGGCGGTGGCGGCATTGACTTGGCCGGCACCGGGACGGAAGTAGTTCTCCGAGCCGACGAGCGACAACACCTCTCCGGTGCGGTTATCTATGATGACCGCGCCGCCGTTGGAGACGCGCTTGTGGCCGAGACCGGCCAATCGAGAGCGGAGTTTCTCCTCGACAAAACGATTCAAGGAAAGGTCGAGGGTCGTGGCGGTGCGCCCCGAGCGACCATTGGCGTTGGCGAGGGCGAGGTCGGCGAAATGCGGTGCCCGGAAGGCGATCCTGCGGGCACCGGGATCGATCGGTTCTCCGAGGGCATGGAGGTACTGGCGTTGCGAGAGCCAGCCATTGTGAAGCATGCGCTCGAGCACGATCTCCTGGGCCTCGCGGGCGGCGGACGGATCCCGGAGTGGATTCAGTCGGGAGGGGGAGCGCGGCAGAGCGGCGAGTTGCGCGGCCTCGGCGATGGACAGGTCGGCGATGGGCTTGTCGAAGTAGAACCGGGCGGCGGCGGCGCAGCCGATGCGGAGATTGCCGTAATCGAGTCGATTGAGGTAGGCCTCGAGGACGCGCTTTTTGGGCCAGAGGGCATCGGTCTTTATGGCCTTGATGGTCTCGACCAACTTGATCCACGGGGTCCTGCGGTCACCCGTGCCCGATGTGATTTTTACGAGCTGCTGGGTAATGGTGGAACCACCCGAGACGATCCTGCCGCTGCGCGCGGCCCCGAATGCGGCACGGGCGATGGCAAAGGGATCGATGCCGGGATGGTGGAAGAAGCGTTTGTCTTCGGCGGCGAGCGTCGCCAGCACGAGGTGCTGGGGGATTTGCTCCAGGGTGATCGGCCTGGTATAGCGGTTGCCCTCGTCCAGCCTTTCACGCAGGAGGACGCCGTTCCGGTCGGTGAGCTCGAGGGATTCAGCCGGGGGTTGAAGCAGCGCCGGGGGCAATGGGATGAGCGCGATCACGGCCAGGATTCCGGTCGCGGCGACCACCGTTCCGATTGCGATGACGCGCAAGGCCCGGACGAGATGGCCGCGCGGTCGACGAGGCGGACTTGCGATGTCTCGCTGGAGTTCGGGCGTCATGGGTTGCCGGATACGGAGATCCGCTGAACATCGGTTGTGCCAAGGCGCTCTGGCCGATACATTTCGGTGATGCGGGCTGAAGGGGCAACCGCCGTCCCGACCGAGCGAGTTCGTGCCAGATAGGAGATGCGCCAAGTGCCGGGGGCGAGCCGGTCGCGGAACCAGGCGATCTTGTCGCCGCGCAGTTCGCGGTAATCGGGCCAGAAGTTGCCCTGTGCCTGATCGGCGCCGGCCGCCTCGCGGGTCTTGAAGTCAGGATTCACGGCCTCGAGGACACAGGGGAGGGGATCCTCGATGGCGACGAAGGCGGCCGCGCGCGGGGACTGAATGGTGAGGGTGATGAGCACTCGATCGCCGAGTCGCAGGTCGGTGGCCGGGGCCAGCGTCCCATCGTCCAGGACCTTTCGATACTCGCGGGCGACAGAGAAGCCGCGGTCCTGGCGTGCGGGCGCGGGCTTGTCAGGGCGTGACTCGACGATGGTTCGGGCATAGACCGTGGCATGGTCCTTGGCGGCCAGCGTGAGTTCTGCGGGGCCGGACCACGGGAGGTCGAGGGATGACTCCGCGAATCCGCCGGAGGCGGGCAAGTGGAAGTTGAGGACGGGAGTTCCGGCGCGGGCGAGGCCGCCGGACGAGGCCGATGTGCCTTGGCCGGAAAGGCGGGTGAATTCGGCGAGCGCGTAGACTGCCCAGGCGTTTCCTTGCGTCGTGCGCCAGTCGCCATTGCGGCGGAGATCGAGGAGCCTGTCAACGAGTGGAGCCGTAGTGGTGGCGGATGCGTTTGCCATGGTGGATGCGAGCAATCTGAGGGCGACGTCGCGTGCCGGATCATCGAACCAGAGCGACGCTAAGCGTTCACCGGTGGTGGCGGACGCTGCCAGCTCGCGGGCCATATCTTCTGGGCCGTTGGCCTCGAGGATGGCCATGGCGAGCAGCGCGCGATTTTCAGGTGATAGATCGGCCCGTTTTTCGAAGAGGATCTGGTGGTAGGAAGCATCGCTGGCACCTCCGATGGCGAGGGCCCATGCCGCGAGGGAACGCGGGCCCAGGGAGGCATCGCCGCGGAGGTTTGCGGTGTTGGCCATCTGGGAGCGGAGGTATTCGTGGAGTCTGCCCATGGCCTCGGAGGGGACCTGCTGGCCCGAGCGCTTGGCGATCGCGAGTATTGCGGCACCGTAGGCGCTGGCCCACGGGTTGGCGTCCCTGGTTCCGGGCCAGTACGAGAGGCCGCCGGAAGGGGTCTGCATGTTCAGGAGTCGGGTGATGCCGGCTCGGGCCATGCGGCCGAGTTCCGCCTGGCGGCCCTTGAGGCCTGGGACCATATCCGCGGAATCGAGCAGGACGACCAGCGGGAGGAGGGAGGAGGCGGTCTGTTCCACACAGCCGTAGGGATAGTGCAGGAGGCTGTCCGTCGCATCGGCGAGTTCGGCCAGCGGGGTATTGGCTATCGTGACCCGGATCGTTCCGTGGCCTTCGAGTGCCATGGGGTCTGTTCCTGCCAGGACGTTGGCGGCCCCGCCGGTGAGGCGGAGGCTTTGGACGAGGCGGACGGGGTCTGCAGGTTGGCTGACCTGGATGCTGGACTCGACGGCATCCGTGGGGGGCTTGGGCTTGGGAGGCGGGGTTGGCGAGGTGTTGGCGCGTGCGCCCTTGGTGGATTGTTGGGGCATGGGAGCCTTGGGGGCCGGGGTGGTGCCTGCGACGTCGAGCGCCTTGGCTCGCCAGATCCAGCGGGAGGTGCCCTCGGCGGAGAAGCGGACGGGAAAATCGACGGCCGCTGTGCCGCCTGCGGCGATGGACACCATGCGGCGCAGAGAATCGGGGGATCCGTCGGCCGAGGCCCTGGCATCGGTTTCCAGCGAAACGTCAAACCGCCCGGCGGTGCCGGTCTCGTTCTGGACGACGGCGCGGACGGTGAGGCGGTCGCCGATGCGAGCAAACGCGGGCGTGGACGGTAGGAGCATGAGCGGCTTGCGGATTCGGAATGCCGATTCGGCGGAACCGAATCGGCCGGAATCAGCGGAGGCGACGGCTATCACGCGGTAGCGCGTGAGGCTATCCGGCGCCCGGAAGCGCGCGGTGACGCGGCCGTGCGCGTCGGTTTGCAAAGTGGCATTCCAGAAGGCGCAGGCGAGCATTTTGCGGCGCAGGGTTTCGTCGAAGTCGCCGCCATCGCCCACGATGAATCCCTTATTGGTGTAGGAGCGTTTCGCCGGATCCTCTGGCAGGAGGGAGGGGAGGGTGAGCCAGCTTTCGACACCCAGGGGGCGCGGGGCGTAGAAGAACGCATGGGGGTCTGGCGTCTGATAGCCCATGAGAGCGAGGACGCCCTCGTCGACGGCGTAGAGCGTGACTTCCGCGCCCTTTACCGCGGCGTCCGACGCGTCAGATACGGTGGTGGTGAGCGTAACCTCGTTGCCGGGGACATACGTCACGGCCCCGGGTTTGACCGCGACGCGAAGACGGGTTTTGGGATCGCCAACCTTGATCTGGCAGTAGCCGAAGCGATGCTCGGGAGCGGGGGCCTCGCGCGGGCTCTGGATGGCACCGCGGATCAGGATGACGCTGACAAAGACGTTTGGCGCGTCGCCCGGGAGCAGCGGGATGCGCAGGGAACTCTGCGATCGGGAAATCTGTGCGACGAATGACCGCATCACTTTCTCTCGTTCGACGGAGACAAGGGCTGTGCCGGCGATGGGGGTTTTGACGAGGATCGTGGCGGTGTCGCCGGGCCGATACTCGTCGCGGTCGGGCTCGAGCTCGATGCGCGCGGTGTCCCGATAATCCCAGTCGGCCTCCCCCTCGCCGAAGACATTGAAGGTGCGGGCGGTGCGGACGGGGCGGCCGGCTGCATCGGAGGTCGTGACCTCCAGCAAGTAAGATCCGGGGGCGTCGGCTGTGAACGAGGTTTTGGAACCCGATCCCGGGACCCAGCGCCAAGAGTCGCCGCTGTGCCGGACTTTTCCGGAAGTGACTTCAGACTCGGCGAGTTTGACGATGCGGGCTTCTTTCTCGTAGACGCGTGCATGGCCCGCTCCCTCGACGTTGCGGGTCACCCAATCGATCCGGGAAAAGCGGGCGATGGCGGTGACGCGTTTCGGGGTCGGCGTGCCGTCGGCATTCACGGCGATCATGTCGACAGCGATGGGCGCACCGGCGCGGGCCGCCTGCTCAGGATCCCGGAGTCCGAGGTAGTACTCGGAGCTGTGGCGGGTGAATGCGACGGCGTCGGAAACCGTCTGCTGGTTGATGTCGGTGACTTCGACGAGCGCGCGAAAATCGCGTGGCACGGGCTGGGTGCCGTTGAGCGGAGCAGCGATGCCCAATTGTGCCGCGCCGTCTGGACCCAGGGTCAATTCGCCCTCTTCCGAGGCGCTTTGGCGTTCCGGCTGGAGGGAGTAGGTGCACGCGGAATCGAGGAAACTGAACTCTGCGAAGCCTTCCGGGCTGAAGGGGGCGTCGGAGCCGTTGACGTTCCACTTGATTTGTGCGCCGGAAAGGGGTTTGCCGAAATAGTACTGGCACGCGAGGGGTAGCGTGATGGTTTCGGTCGGGCCGAAGTCCTTGGCCCCGGAGATCTTCACATCGAACGCATCGGGCTCGTAGTGGGCGACGTGGAAGTAGAGCCACTCCGAGGATTCGCCGATCTCGATCTGCGCGTTGCACGCACCAAGGATGTCAGTCGGGATGGGCACGGACACCGACGTGGATCCGGCGGGACCGAGTTGGGCATCCTCGTCAAAGAAGGCCCTTCCGTGGCCGTCGAGGATGCGGACGTGCGCCTTCCGCGCCGGGGGGGCGGACAGGCCTTTCGAGTCGAGGGCCCGGGCGATTACCTTGAGGTGGACGGTCTCGCCGGGCTGGTAGACGAGGCGGTCGCCGAAAACGAAAATGCGCAAGGGGGTTTCGGTGCGTTCGGAGGCGCCATAGTCCACCGGTATGTCAAAACCCCACGGGGGCAGGTCGCCCTGCCCGCGCCATGCCTCGAAGACCGTGGCGTCGGCACCAGCGGAGATGCTGACGGTATCCTGGGGATTGGCCGAGGGGAGACGCGCCGTGCCGTCTTTGGCGGTTGTCGCGGTCTTGCCGTCGGCGGCCACGCGCGAGGCGGGAATCGGCTCGCCGGTCTGATTTGAGAATACCCACGCGTGCCAGTCCCCTCCGGCGCGCTTCAGGACGGCACCGATGTCAGAGATCTGGACGAGGGTCTGGGCACCTATTTTTTTGCCGGCGACGTCGGTTTCGAGTTCCAGAAGGACGACGCCCGGGTTGCCCTTGCCGAGGATCTCATCCCAGTTTAGGGCAATTCGCTTCGCCTCATCCACTGGGGCGGTGGCGTCCAATGTCTTTTCCCAGACCGTTTTGATGGCGCCGGAGTTGCGCATGGCGGCAAACGGTCCCCCGGATAGATCCGCCCTGCGATAGGGTTCGAGATCGTCTTCTCCGCGTTCCTCGGAGGGCCGAAGGTACGCCTTGGCGAAGAGCGCGAACGCGGCGGGCGCGGCGGAAGGCGAGACCAGGCTGGCGCGCGCGCGTACGCCGGAGACGTTGACCGCGAGAAAATCGAAACTGCGTTTGCCCCGTGCCTGTTGCCAAGAGTGGACGTCGGGGAAGTAGAGGCGTGGCGGGACGGGGCTGAAGCGGATGCGCGCGACGTGCCGAGATTCCAGGGGTGTGCCGTCGTCGGCATGGAGGCTGGTGTCGGTGGTGATCGCGTATTCGGTGTCCAGCGAGAAAGTGCCATTGATCCCGATGGTCCAATAGTCAGAGGACATCGACAGGTCCCCGGGGGGTGGTTGGATGGAGATAGCCTTGGCGAGGGCGTTGGTATCCGCGTAGCCGATGGCCTTGTTGAAGCGCAGGCGGATGCCGCGCCTGGCGCCCACGACATTGGAGGGTTCGGCCGAAACAACGCGCAGGGGCTGGACATCGCCGATGGGGAATGCGATGTCGCGCGCGAGCGTGGCCGCGACGCCATCGGCCGGCAGGCCTTTCGCCAGGATGAGGCGCCAGCCTTTGCCGGGAGGCAGCGGCGAAGGGCTCTTGGCCACGATGGCATTTGGGATGGAGATGCGGCCACCGGGTTCGCCGCCGGTCGCATTGGTGGCGGCGGCGGTCGCGCCGGGAAAGCGGAGGTGCCATGGGGCGATTTCGGGGGAATTGGCGAAGTAGCCGTCGAGGGAGTAGTAGGACGTCAGCCTTTCGATCTTGGCGGGGATCGTATGGCCCCCGGCGTCCGAGAATGCGGCGAACGGGGCGACGGCCGACGGATCGACGTTCGCGTTAAAATGGACAACGAAGCTGGGCCGCGCCGTCGCGTTGGTTTCGGGCTGTGGCGGGCTTGTCAGGATCTCGAGGCCGGGGGTTTCGATCGAGCGGTTGAGTCGTGCGGCGACGGGTTTGCCCTCGTCGTTTGTCAGGGGCGCGAGCGAGAGGGCATAGCGTTGAGCCATCCGGAGGGGCTCGTCCGGTACGAAGACGCCGCTTCGCGTGCTGAGCCATGTCCATGAGCCCTTCAGGGGGGGATCGATTCGCAAAGGGGTAGCGGAAGATGCATCCCCCACGCGCTCTGGAGACACAACGGGGGCGTCGAAGCGCAACTCAAAGGTGGTCGTGGGTTCCGGTTTTTCGGTCGCTAGGATGAGGTGGACGCCGTCCTCAACGGCGTTGGCATCGAGGGGCGCGGTCGCTGGAGACGTGGGCGGGGAAGCGTCGGCAAGGGCGGCGGTGGCCATGGCACGCCGGGAGGCGGGGGATTCCTGCTGGCGCGAACAACCGGAGGCCAGGGCCAAGGCGAGCCCGAGGGCCATCAGGGGGAGGGGGGATAAGAGACGAGGTCGATTGGGCATCGACAGTTGGATGTGGCGAGCGGTGTTGCGGTTCATCTTTTTGTGGGGGGGTGGGATGTCGAACCGAATATAGATCACGTCCCGATGATGTGCGACCGAAATAGCGGAAAGCGGTGAGCGGACGCACCGCACTCCGAAAGGCCTTCGGCCGAAATGGCGCGCCTACTTCAAGGAGTCGGGCAGGGTTGAGAGCAGTTTTTTCACGTCTTGATCGTGATCGCGGTGGCAGACGAGCAACGCGTCACCCGCATCGACCACGACGAGGTCCTTGACGCCGCAGAGGGCGATCGGGCGTCCCGTGGAGAAGACGATGTTGTTTTTTGCATCGAGCGTGAAAGCGGTTCCCCGGATGCAGTTGCCGGCGGCATCGGCGGGGATGTGGCCCCGGACGGCCGTCCATGAGCCGACATCGTCCCAGGGAAACTCGGCGCGGGCGGAGATGACCTTGCGCGCTTTTTCCATGATGGCGTAATCCACGGAGATCTTGGGCAGGCTCGGAAAACGGTCGGCCAAGTACGGTCCGAAGTCGCCGGGGGGGAAATCTCGGATGAACGAGGCGAGTTCAGGCTGGGAGCGCTCCGCCTCGGCCAGGAAGACATCGGCGCGCCAGATGAACATCCCGGCATTCCAGGCGTAGTGGCCGGACGTGACGTAGGCCTTGGCGGTGGCCTCATCGGGTTTCTCAACAAATCGGCGAACGAGGCGAAGGGGGGTGCCCTCGACGCCCGGGGGCATTTCCTCGGCAAGTTCCAGGTAGCCGAAGGCCGTGCAGGGCCATGTCGGGCCGATGGCGAGGGTGACGATGGCATTGGTCACCGCGGCCGCACGGGCGCAATCGCGCAGATTGCGGCGAAAGGTCTCCGGTTCCCCGATGACATGATCGGCCGGCAGCAGTGCAACCACGGCGCCGGGATCGTGGCGATAAGCGAGGGCGATCGCGAGGGCGGCGGCGGGTGCGGTGTCCCGTTTGGCGGGCTCGGCCACGATCTGTTCGGGTGGCAGGAAGGGCAATGCGCGACGAGTCGATTCCTGCTGCGCAACGTTGGTCAAAACGAAGGTGCGATCGGCGGGCGCGAGCCCCTCAAGACGGCGCGCCGCCTCCTCAAGCAGCGTCCGGTCCGAAAAGAGCTTCAGCAGATGCTTGGGTGTCGTCTTGCGGCTCAGGGGCCAGAAACGTTCGCCAGACCCCCCCGCCATGATGCAGGGGAAAAGGGGGGGTGTTTTTTGGGGATCGGTTTTGGGCATGCCGGAGGATATGGCTCAACCGTTCGCATCGGCAAGTGCGGCATGGGCAATTACGAGAGAGAGACGAAACATCGCAACTTTTTTGGCGCGATGGAACAGGGCTAAACGCAAACACACAGCCCCGAGGAGGACCAGCGTATGTAAGCGTCCGACCCGTGATGTTTGTGTCCGCTATTTGCGTCGACGAGATCGCAGCGCAACCAAGAACGCCAGCCCCGTGATTACGAGGCCGTAAGTCGACGGCTCAGGCACCAGATCGAGATTGAACAGCGGTGCACCAGAGGCATCTGATATCCCAGTACCGAAGTGTCCCCACAAGATTCTGGCCAACGAATTCAGACTTGTACCTGCACCGTCTGTCAACTCGGTCAGATCGATGCTGGTTGAATTGTCGGGAGGGGTATCTCCTTTGAACAGCCAGCTGTTCGTCGAAGCGTAAAAAATGCCATGCTGGGTTGCGGTTTCCCAAGAAGGGGTGTCAAATGCCCATAGAAAGATTTGCGCGCCAACGAGGCCGAAGGCTGCCGCATTTGTGGTTGTTGAAGCAGCGAAATGCGCGGGAATAGCTGGATCAAAACCATCTCCTATTGCCGCGGTTCCGAATTCGACGAAGTGAGCGTCGAGGTAGCCCAAGTCCATCCCATTCAGCGTAATATTGGCATCGCTGATGTTGGTAAAGGTGCCAATTCGGAGCAAGGAGCCGATCGCCAGATTTGTGCCGTCTACGGTACCGAGACCGTTGTCGATCTGGGCACTCCAGTTGACCTGCGATGCCGAAGCGAAAGCAGCGAGCAAAGTCAGC
This sequence comes from Verrucomicrobiota bacterium, assembly GCA_029560585.1. Classification (GTDB taxonomy): domain Bacteria; phylum Verrucomicrobiota; class Verrucomicrobiia; order JADLBR01; family JADLBR01; genus JADLBR01. Next base: position 11,992 of record JAKQKQ010000119.1, read on the forward strand.
GAAAAAAATCCTAGCAATTTCAGTTTCATATGTCCTTTTTAGACTACAAGAGTTTAGCTAATTGGATGCATCAAGGTCAAGGAAGAATTGGCTACTGCACAACGGGGTGCGTAGGCGCTGTCCAGAAGAAAGGCAGCGAAATCTGCCGTTTCACGATAAAACAGATTCCGCCCAGAATCTGATTCGTGGAAGCATTGACACTCGGGGCGCCCGCCTTTCGCCAGCCGACTCCCCCGAGACCGGAGGTTTGATAATAGTACGTCAAGAACGAGGAACCATTCCAGACCATGACTTGGTCGGCGGTAATGACAGTTCCCCCGTTCACTCCGTTTGTCGGATTGCCGGTATAAAGCTGGCTCGATGCCAGCGTCATTTCCACGGGATAAGGATTAGCGACAAAATTGAATTGGCTGTCCACTGGGATGACGGTGGGAGTTGTCTTCACGGCACCGACTAGAACGAGGTTCGTGTTAGCGGCCGAGAGTCTGCGGACGAGGATGCCCTGTTCGGTAAAAAGTGGGGTGTTCTTGGCATCGGCAGTTGGCGCTCCCACTTTCCTCCATCCGATGCCGCCCAGACCGGAGGTCTGATAATAGTAGCTGTCGTAACTTGAGCCGTTCCAAATCTGCAGTTGGTCGGCTGTCACAACGCTGCCTCCAGCCAATCCCGAGCTGTTGCTGATGCCGAAAACGCTTGCGAGCGTCCAGTCTTTGAAGATCCGATAAGACTGGCCGGCGGAGGCCACCTGACTGAGATCATCCATGATCTGTAGGGTATCAGTGGAAGCCAAAGTATTTGTGATGGTCGAACGATATCCGCCGGTATTGGTCGAGCCGACTTCGACTGTGAATGTTCCGTTCGTGCCGTTGAACTGGCCATCCGTCCACGAGGCGTTCGTGTCGGTGAGGGAGGCGATGCCGACGGCGGTGAGGGCGCCCTGATAGGCGGCTTCGCGGACCATGCTGAGGCCGAGGAAGGTGTAGGCGGGGTTGTAGCCGCTGTCGGTCCCCGCGATGGGGACGGTGATGTATCCGACGGGGTCGGTGGCGACCGTGTTTGTTTGTGCGAATAAGGGGGGGGCGATGATCAGGGCCATCCCCATAGCAAGCCATTTTGTTTTCATATGTTTGCCTCCCAATCTCTCATCCCGGCTGAACTCTGCCACCGAGCCACTGCTCATCAAGGAAAATAATCTCCAAAGGGGCGGAAAGGTCAACGGAATTTTTGCGTTATTTTGATTCACTGACCAGCAAGGCAGTCTGAAACGACAATTTGGAAAAGCTTTCAAGAATAACGTTTTTGGTCGGAATGGCGCGTTTGAACCTCATCCATGGTTCTGTGGGGGTCATTGGACGAGGTGTGGCAGGGGTTGGCTGGGGGAAGGGTTGTCTGCAGCGCAGCGGCGTCTTGGGGGGTGCTGCCAAACGGAGGACAGAACCTCCAGAGTTTTTTAAAATGTTTATAAAGAACATTTTATGAAAATTTCTTTGGATTGAATGATGTGGAAACTTCTGAGGCGTGGTGCGGGCAATCTTGTCTGCAATCACAAGACGTTGCCACATCGTGGGTTGGCGGACAGGATTGTCCGCCCCACGGTCTTGGGCGCGGCATGAAGTTTCAGGTCAGCGTGGTGTGGTGCCGCCGATGGCCCGCTGATGTTGCTGTTTCTCAAGTTCGACGAAGATCTCGCTGAGCTGGTCCCATGATTTTCTGGGTGGACGGGGGCCCTTGACCCATTCGACGTGTCGTCCGCGCCAGATGGAGTAGATGGCGGGCACGATCTCCAGGGTGAGGATCGTGCTCGTGATCAGGCCGCCGACCATCGGGGCGGCGATGCGCTGGATGGCCTCGGCGCCGGCCCCATGCGCCCAGAGCGCGGGGACGAGGCCGAGCGTGATCATGGAGACGGTCATCAGCTTTGGGCGGACGCGCTGGACCGCGCCGTACGTAATCGATTCAAAAAGATCGTGCTGGGTCCTCATGCGCCCCGCCCGCTGATAGGCGTGAAAGGCCTCATCGAGGTAGATAATCATCACCGTGCCGGTCTGGGCGGCGAGCCCGGCGAGGGCGATGATGCCAACCCAGACGGCGATGCTCAGGTTGTAGCCCAGCAGCCAGAGCAGCCAGATGCTGCCGGTCATGGCGAAGGGAATCGACAAGAGGATGATGAAGGTCTCGGGGATGCTCTTGAAATTCATGTAGAGGAGTACGAAAATCAGAGCGAGGGTGACCGGCACCACCAGCTTGAGGCGTTCGCGCACCCTGAGCATGTGCTCGTATTGGCCGGACCACTCCAGCCGGTAGCCGGCCGGCAGCAAACCCGCCTTTTCGATCTTCTCCGCCACCGCCCGCTTGGCCTCATCGACATAACCGCCGATATCGCGCCCGGCCATGTCCACGTACACCCAGCCGGTGAGCGAGCCGTTCTCGTTCCGGATGACCGGCGGGCCGGTGGTGGTACGGATGTCCACCAGTTGCCCGAGCGGAATCTGCTGGAGTCCCCCCGCGCCGGCGGGCGTGCCCGCCGCGACCATGCCGTCGGCGCCCGTCGCCGCGCCGCCCAGCGGGGCGGACAGGACTGGGACGAGCACGCGCTTGAGCTTGTCCGCGTCGTCCCGTAGCTCTCGGCTGTAGCGGACGTTGATCGTGTAACGCTCGCGTCCCTCGATGGTGCGCGCGATCGCCATGCCCCCGATGGACGTCTCCACCTGCATCAGGACGTCCTCGACGTTGAGTCCGTATCGGGCGATCTCCGAACGGATCGGAACGATGTCGATGTAGTAGCCGCCCGTGGTGCGCTCGGCGAACACGCTGCGCGTGCCGGGGATCTCGCGCATGACGGACTCAATGTGTTCGCCCAATTTTCGAATCTGCTCGAGGTCGGGACCAAAGATCTTGATGCCGATCGGCGTCCGGATGCCCGTGGTCAACATGTCGATGCGACCTTTGATCGGCATGGTCCAGGCATTCACCTGGCCGGGGATTTGGAGCGCCTCGTCCATCTCCGTGATCAGCTCGTCCCAGCTCATGCGGCGCATGTCGGGCCAGATCTTGCGAAAGCCCTTCTGGATCCATTCCGGCGCCCAGCCCGAGTACCAGCGTGGGCGGGGGATGCGGCGCCATTCCTTTTCGGGCTTCAGCTGCACGACGGTCTCGAACATTTCCATCGGCGCGGGATCCGTGGCGGTCTCCGAGCGGCCCGCCTTGCCGTGGACCGTGAGCACCTCGGGGAATTGTCTGAGGATGCGGTCCTGGATCTGCATCACCCGCGTGGCCTCGGTGATCGACATGGTGGGCATCGAGGTCGGCATGTAGAGGATGGTCCCCTCGTTGAGCGGCGGCATGAACTCCGAGCCAAGTCGCTTGTAGATGGGATACGAGGAGGCGACCAGGAGCACCGCGATCGCGATGGATAAGACGCGTCGCGTCATGAGCATGCTGACCCACGGGTAGTAGATCCTGTGGAGGAAGCGGCTGATGGGATGCCTGTGCTCGGGGATCACCCTGGCGCCGGTCATCAGGACGATCAGGGCCGGGCCGATGGTCAGGGAGAGGAACGCGGCCCAGGCCATCGTGAAGGTCTTGGTGAAGGCCAGAGGCTTGAAGAGCCGTCCCTCTTGCGACTCTAGGGTGAAGACCGGCATGAAGCTGACGGTGATCACCAGCAGGGCAAAGAACAGCGGTTTGCCCAGCTGCTTGCACGCCGCGATGATGATCTCCTGCTTCTGTTTGCGGCCCAGGCCGGGCGGGGCGTGCTCGAGGTGCTTGTGGACATTTTCCACCATCACCACGGCCTCGTCGCAGAGCGCGCCGATGGCGATGGCGATGCCGGCCAGCGACATGATGTTTGCCGTCAGCCCCATGAAATACATGGGGATGAAAGCGAGCGCCACCGCGATGGGCAACGTGACGATGGCCCGCGCGGCGCCACCGAAATCCAGCAGGAACACGATGACGATGATCGAGACGATGATGGATTCCTCGATGATGGTGCGCGTGAGGGTGTGAATGGAGCGGTTGATGAGATCGGAGCGGTCGTAGGTGGTCACGATCTCCACGCCCTCCGGGAGCGATGGTTTGACTTCCTCCAGCTTGGCCTTGATGCGGTCGATGACCTGCAGGACGTTCTGCCCGAATCGCACCACGACGATGCCGCCGGTGGTTTCCCCCTCGCCGTTAAAGTCGGCCGCGCCGCGCCGCATCTCCGGGCCGAACGCGATGTTGCGGGCCACGTCCTTCAGCAAGACGGGCGTCCCCCGCGCGTCGGCACCGACCACGACGAGGCGCAGGTCCTCCAGCGACGTGATGTAGCCCTTGCCCCGGATGAGGTACGTCGTGCCGTTCCGCTCCATCTCGCGACCGCCGACGTCGTTGTTGGCGCTGCGGATGGCGGATACGACCCGGCTGATGGGGACGCCATAGGCGAGCAGCCTGTCGGGATCGATCTCCACCTGGTACTGCTTTTCGAAGCCGCCGATCGTGGCCACTTCGGCGACGCCCTCGACGCTCTGTATCCAGTAGCGGAGGTGCCATTGTTGGAACGACCGCAGGTCCGCCAGATCACGTTTGCCGCTCCGGTCCACCAGCGCGTATTGGAAGCCCCATCCGACGCCGGTGGCATCGGGCCCCAGCGTGGGGGTGACGCCCGGCGGCAGGTTTCCGGCCAGACCCTGCATGTACTCCAGCACGCGGGACCGCGCCCAGTAGATGTCCGTGCCGTCCTTGAAGATCACGTACACGAACGAGTAGCCGAAGAAGGAATAGCCTCGCACCGTTCGGACGTTCGGGGCGCTGATGAGCTTGGTGACGATGGGATAGGTGATCTGGTCCTCGACCAGATTGGGGCTGCGTCCCTCCCACTGCGTGAAAACGATCACCTGTACATCGGTCAGGTCCGGAATGGCATCCAAGGGCGTGTTGCGCAGGCAGAAGACGCCCCCGACGGTGAGCGCGCCCACCAGCAGGAAGACCATGAACTTGTTGCGCGCGCTCCATTCGATGATGCGCTCGACGAGGGCATCCCTTTGTGGCGGCGGCACCTGGGGTGTGGCGTTATCAGGCATGGTGTCACGTGAATCTAGTGCTTGTGTTCGCCGCCCTCGCCCATGCCGGCGATCGCGGCCTTGAGCTGGCTTTCCGAATCCACGAGGAACAGGGCACGGGTGACGACTTTCTCTCCCTCCTTCACGCCATCGAGCACCTCGTAATCGTCATCGGTCCTGGCCCCGACCTTCAGTTCGCGGGGTTCGAGGTGGCCGTCGGGGCCATCGACGAAGGCGATGAGGCGAAGGCCGGTGTCGATGACCGCGCTGGCCGGGATGAGGACCTTTTCCCCGAGGGGGATCTGGATCGCGACGCTGGCCCACATGTCCGGGCGCAGCAGGTGCCCGGGGTTGTCGAGCTCAAGCCGCACGCGACCGCGCCGTGTCTGGGGATCGATGTGCGGGTAGATGAAAGTGATGGGCGACGCGATGGTCTTGTTGCCGAGGTAGGGAAACGTGATGGTGGCTAGCAGGCCCGGCTTTATCAGTGGAAAATCAGATTCGAATACCCAGGCGTCAAGCCACAGGTGGGAGAGGTCGGCGACGTCGTAGAGCGCCTCGCCAGCCATGAACGCCTTGCCCTCGACGGCCATCTTGGCGACGACGTGGCCCGCGATCGGCGACCGAAAGAGCATCTCATCGCTGGCCGTGCCGCGTTGCTCGAGGGAGCGGATCTCGTCGTCGCCGATCTCCCAGAGTTCGAGCCGGCGGCGCGCGGAGCCGAGGAGATTGGCGGCGGCGCGGCGCTGTTCGGCGGACGCGTCGGCCCTCAGTTGCTGGACGCCACGCCAGGCGATCAGGTACTCGTTCTCGGTGGAGAAGAGCTCCGGGCTATAGACCGTGAAGAGTGGCTGGCCCTTTTCGACCGGCGCGCCGGTGAAGTTGACGTGCAGCGTTCGCACCCAGCCGCCGAATCGTGGTGCGATTCGGGCGTAGCGGGTCTCGTCGTGCGTCACCACTGCGGTGGTCCGGACAATGGGCGTGAGCGCTCGCTTCTCGACCTTCGAGAGCGACAGGCCGATCAGTTGTCGCTTCTCGGGTGAAAGGCTGACGCTGATCCGGCCGGGGACGCCGGAGGCATCCTTCGCGACCGCGCCGTGGCCCTCGTGCCCGCTGCCCGGCGGCTTGTCCTCCTTGATGGGCACGAGCTTCATGCCGCAGATGGGGCAGTCACCCATCGTGTCACTCACGTAGGTGGGGTGCATCGGACAGTGGTATCGCTGTGCCTTGGCGCCGCCATCATGCCCCGCGTCCGCCGCGCCGTGGCGCCCGCAACCCGCGACCGGCAGGGCGAGCAGCACGGCGATGGCCATTTTGAAGAGGATGCTAGCGTTTCGTTCCATGGGTCACCTTTGGGGCTTTGGGTTTCTTGGGCAAATCGGGTTTGGTGGGCGAGGTCGTGGGCAGCACGGGCGCGTCCCGGGGGGGTAAGCCGGCGACGAGCAGGGAGAGATCCGCGAGGGCGAGTTCGCGCTCGGTCTGCGCCTCCAGGGCCTCGATCTCGACATTGAGCACCGTGCGCCACGTGTCGATGAGGTTGAAAAATTCGGTCTTGCTGGCGAGGTAGCTGGAGCGCGCGACCTCGAGGGATTCCCGGGTCTTGGGTCCCACGACATCGCGGGCGAGGGTGAGATTGCGGCCAGCCTGGCGAACCATGAAGCTCTTCTCCGCCAGTTCGGCCGCGAGGCGGATCTCTTCGGCGGAGAGGCGCGCCTCGGCCGCGCCTTTAGTTGCCTGCGCGTCGGCGATCTGCGCGGCTATTTTATCGCGCCAGATGGGCAGCGTGAGACTGAATCCGGGGCGGTACATGGTCGGGGCCGCGAGGGCGTCCGCCTCGAGCCCGACGGAGACATCCGGCCATCTCTCCCTGCGCGCCGCCCGGATCAGCGCCTCGGCGCGGCGGACGTCGGCCTCCATGGCCCCGATCCTGGGGTTGCGCGAGAACGCTGTGGCGAGGATCTTGTCAACGTCGATATCCGCGGGACTCATCTCGAAGTGGAGGGGTGGGGACGGATCGGGATCCGTCTTGCCGAGGCCGAGCGCGGCCTTGAAGGCGGCAAGGAGCGGTTTGCGCGAATCGTCGAGGTTTGCGATCTCGTTGCGGACGCGGTCCTCCTCGATCTGGGCACGCAGGACATCCTGGGCGGTCACCTTGCCGACCTCATTCTGCCGCCGGGCGATCTCTTCGAGATCGGCCGCGAGTTCGAGCGCCTTTCGCTCGACCCGGATTTTTTCTTCGAGGAACTGAAGCTGGTAATAGGCGCGTTTGAGGCCGTTGGCGGCCTTCAGCACCGCCAGTTCGAAGGCAAAGTATTTCGATTGGCTTTCGGCGGAAGACGCCTGGCCCCGTGCGCTGAGTTTCGCCAGGACGGGAAAATCCATCATCAGGCCCGGCATGATGGTTTGGACGATCCTGGTGATGTCGGTCTCGAACGTGAGGCGTGGATCGGGGAGAGATCGCGAGACGGTGATTCGCTCGACGGATGCGAGCCAATCGAAATAGGCGGCCTCCACGGCTGGCTGGTTGAGCATGGCGAAACGGAGCAATTCAGCGAGGCCCGACTTCGGTGAGGGCGGTGTCAGCTTTGGCTTTTGGCCGGGTGGGCGGTAGGCGCCAGCCAGCGCCGCCGCGGCCTGGCGGGCCTGTTGTTCGCCGGGTGCCGGTACGCCGGTGCAACCGGTGACCAGGGCCAGCAGGGCGAGCGCCGTGAGCCACGTCAGGGTGGCTGGCCGGAATGGCCCGATGCCATTGGCCGGTCGCTCGAGCAACCATACCGCAGGGGGAGGGAACGTCTGATCGCATTGCTCGACAGTCATTGCTGTTTCCTCTGGCGTTTGATTTGGAGAAGTGTTTCTCGGCGGGCGGTGGCCCCTTTGTCGATCATTCAATGAACACACATGCCGCCCTTGCACTCGCAGGGGCTGAACACCCGCGCTCTCATCATCGCGGCGTATCGTCGGCCCTGCTCGGGGGGCATGGCTGCGGCGACGGCTTGCGCGTGCCGCAGATAAAGCCGCTGTGATTCAAAGCGGAGGTCGGCTGCCTCGCGCAAGGCCGCATCGAGCCCGGACGAGTAGCCCGTTTCCTCTTTCGCAAATTCGCCGATGCGGCGGCGATTTGCGGCGACCCGACGGCACAGGTCTTCGCAGGCGGGCTTATAGGAGTCGTGCAGGGTCCGGACGCGGGCGAACGTCTGATCGTCGAGGGCGAATTCCCGTTTGAGCCAGTCCATGGTGCTCTCGCACGGCGGCCGCGCGCCACAGTCGGGCCGCTGGATGCGCGAGCCGGCCACGAAGGCCGCGGATCCCAGCATAATCGCCAAGGCCAGCAGCAAGAGAGTCCGTCTCATGGGTCCTCCACGTGTTGCGCCGCCAACGTGTACGGGTCCAGGGAATCGACGTAGGCGATCTGAAATTGCGTCCTCGGATCGGTCCCGGCGGCTTTGTCGTGCCACATGCCCAGCACGAAACCGGCAATCAGCGCGAGCGCTGGCAGGGCCGCGGCAAAGCGGATATCGGCGGCGAGCCATTCGCAGGCCTGCCTGAGCCACAGCCACCGGCCCTTGCGGCGCTCTTCATTCAAACGGATGCGGCGCCAGACGTTCGCCTGGAATCCGGGCGGCACTTCAACATCCACCCTCCAGGCATTCATGGCCCGCCCCAGCTCTGGGTCGTTTGTCCTTTGCGCTTTCATTGCCTTGCTATCCGATCCTCTGGTCCCGATGTCTTCAAGGGGGGCGAACGGCGCGCTGTCCCCGGGATATGGCGGTCGCCCCTATCAATGGGCGCAGGCGGGGGAGCACAGCATCACCGTGCGCGTCTCCTTGCTGCCGGCTTTCGTGACCCGGACGCGGAATTTGCAGCCGGGGCAGCGGTGTTCCTGGACGTATCGTGTGCCGAAGGAGCGCTCCTTGCTATCCAGAGGGACGCGAACTGCCGTCAACTCGCGCCTGCAATGCTGGCACTTCATGTGCTCGCCCCCCGTGGCCTGATGGGTGGCATAGATCGGTCCGACCCCGAACCTCTCACCCTTGGACGTGTTCTCTGCACGCGCCTGAATGGCCACGAGGCCCAGGGCCGCCGCCCCGAGCAGGCTGATCCAACGAGTCGTTATCATATGTGTCTGTGATCCTTTCTGATTGAGTCTGATCGGCGGCCACATCGACCGCCTCTAATCCCTACTACACCGCGGGCAGCCCGATCCCTCGCGGCAATTTTTGGAACAAGGTCACATGAATGGGCCAATTCGTTTTCTCACCTCTGCCCGCGCGCGGTACAGGCGCATTTCCACCGCCTTTCTCGAGCAGCCGGCGACGCGCGCAATTTCCTCGTGCGACAGGCACTCGTATTCGGACAGGATCAGGGCAACCCTCATGTCTTCGGGCAACCGCGCAACGGCCTTCCGGACCACGTCCGATAGCTCTCGGCTCGTGACCTCCGAATCGGGGCGTGGGCTGGTGTCGGGCGGGTCCGGGATGCCCTCGTCCTCGCCCCGGCCGAGCCGCTCGGTGGGGTGCCGGGCCCGCCAGCGGTTGTGGTTGCGGGCGAGGTTGGCCGCGATCGTGAAAAGCCATGCCCGGAAGCTCGATCCCGGCCGATAGCGGGCACGGTGTTCGTAGATGCGCACGAAGGCCTCCTGCGCGAGGTCAACGGCGTCGTCAGGGTCGCCCACGAGTCGGGCCAGGAAACGCACGGTGGCCTTCTGCCACCGGTCCATGATCTCGCCGAGCGCGTCGTCGTCGCCCGAGCGCAGGCGCCGCATGGCCTCGTCATCCGCGCTGATTTGCTCCGGGATCATGGGCGATTTCGCGCCAGTGCCAGTGGCCTTTGCCGCACCGTCGACGATCCATCATCAGGGACGCTGGCAGAGTTCTCAAAGTGCGCAAGCGTGGCAGCTCGCTGACGGACAGACGGTCGGTCACCCCTGACGAGTCATGCGGCGATGGGCCGCCGGTACGCGTCGACCGCCCGCCGCCAGTGCGGGGCAACGTCGCGGAAGGCGGATGCCCAGATCTTGCGATGCATCGTGATCATGACCTGGGGGTCGCTGAGCAGCGTGCGCACCTCTTCGTCGGTCAGGCCCGTCGCGCCCTGCTGGACGAGGCGATCGGCGAGCGCCTGAAGGTTCTCGTCGTGGTCTGCGCCGCTGGCCTCTTGGAGCGAGACGTGCACGCCGTTGACATAGGGGTCGATGACCGCGGCGGTGAGGCCAGCGAAGGCGGGATCGGCTGGGCTCGGCAGGGCGGGTGGCACATTGGCGAGCGCGTGGTCGAGTTCGACGAGTTCCGGTGCGGGCGAGGATTGAGCGGGGGTGAGAAGCACGCCCATGCGCCGGAGCCACTGGCCGGGGGCGGGCAAGCTGGTGATCACTGAAAACGGTATCGAGACGAGCAGGCCGAGCAGGACGGGGCTGAGCCACCAGAAGAGCATCCGGCTTGTTTCCCACGCCAGGGCGGCCCATGCGACGGCGAGGAGCGTCTGTCCGCCATGAGCGGCGATCGCCTCGACCCATCCGGTGCCTTCGCCGGCACCGCGCTTCTGGGCCTTCCATTCGACGGATCGGCCGAGGAACATGAAGAGGATGAATCGGCTGTGGAACAACATCAGCACGGGCGCGACGAGGGTCGAGAAGACGAATTCGATCGCGATGCCGACGGCCGTCTTGAAGAGGCCACCGAAGAGGCGCGCGCGTGCGGGGTTTGCGGCGAGCAGCAACCAGGCCAAGAGCTTGGGGCCCAGGAGCAGCACGAGGGTGATGAAGAAAACGAGGAGGCCATGCTGGAGGAGCGAGAGGTGGACAAATTCGCCGACGAACCCCTGGGCCGGCAGTATCGTGGTGAGGCCGCTCCAATTGTGGTCGATGGCCACCCATGTGCTGAGGGCGAGGAACATCAGCCAGAGTGGCGAGGCGAGATATCCCAGGATGCCCATGAGCAGGTGGACTTTGTTGGCGGGGTGGAGGCCTTTGGAAAAAAGCAACCAGGTGTGCTGGAGGTTGCCCTGGCACCAGCGGCGGTCGCGCTTGGCGCTCTCGATGAGCGATTGGGGGCCTTCCTCCCAGCTCCCCTCCAGTTCGTAAAGCAGCCAGACCTCCCAGCCCGCCTTGCGCATCAGCGCGGCCTCCACGAAATCGTGGCTGAGGATCTTGCCGCCGAAAGGCTCGATCCCCGGCAGGTCCGGCAGGTCACAATACTCGATGAATGGCTCGAGGCGAATGACGGCGTTGTGGCCCCAGTAATTGCCGACGCCGCATTGCCAGAAGTCGAGGCCGGCGCAGAACATGCGCCCGTAGAGACCATTGGAAAACTGTTGGATGCGGCCCCAAAGGGATTCTCCTCCGAAGATGCGGGGCGCGGTCTGGAGGATGCCGATGCGGGGGTTGGCCTCCATCAGGCGGGTCATGCGCACGATGTCGGCGCCGGCCATGACGCTGTCGGCGTCGCAGACGATCATGTACGTGTAGCGCCCGCCCCAGGTGCGGCAGAAGTCGGCGATGTTGCCGCTTTTCTTGTTCACGTTGTCGCGCCGATGCCGGTAGAAGATCCGGCCGAAGCCGCCGACCTCCCGGCATAGGTGGACCCAGGCCATCTCCTCTTCGACCCAGCGGTCGGGGCTGCGGGTGTCGCTGAGAACGAAGAACTCAAAGCTGCCAAGTTGTCCCTCGCGCTCGATCGACCGGTAGATGGCGCGGAGGCCGGCGAAGACGCGCGCGACATTCTCGTTGTACACGACGAAGACCAGGGCGGTGGTCGGGATCGACTTTTTGGAGGGCGGTGCCTCGGGCGGAGGGTAGCCGCCGCGCCGCTCGCGCGGGAACATCAGCAGGAAACCGACGAGTGCGTGGATGAAACCCAGGCAGAGCATGGTGAACAAGATGCAGAAGAGGCCGAACAGCAGGAGGCGTGCGCCGTTGAACCCGAGGCGCCAGAGGAAATCGGCCATCAGCACGCATCCGGCCAATGAGAGGACGCCCGCGGAGCCGAACACCAGGATCAGGCGCCATGCGGGGTGGCGGTCGAATCGGGGGTGCGGGGCGGGGGGAGTCTCTGGAGGACGGCTGGTGGCCGCGCCTGCGAGTGGGCCGGCATCGGCTGGCGGTGCGCTGTCGTCCACCGGTTTCACCAGAGGAAGAAGACGAGTCCCGTGACGATGGAGGCGACGAGGGTCCAGGAGATCATGGCGCGGATGATGGGCGTTCTGTTGAGTGACTCCCAGGTCTGCGACGCGCCGGTGACGATGGCTGAGAGTTCGATGGGGCGCGGTGTCATGGTGCGCTTCTGGAACTTGGGGCCGGCGTTGAGGTAGCTGCGCCGCATGCGCTCGACGAATTCCTCGGGCCATGGTGGGTCGGCCAGAAAATATCGCTCCCAGCGGCCCGGCATGTCGGCGAGGAAGAGCGCGAGGCGCCCGCGGCCCGCGATGCGCTCTTTGGGCAGCTTGACGTCGAGGACGCGCTCGAACCATTCGGCGACGAGTTTTGCGGTCGACTGCATGGCGAGGACCTGCGGCTCGCCGCCGGATTGCTTCTGCATGTCGGCGGCGCGCTTGAGAACGCGGTACACGAGGCGGCTGAGCAGCAGCTTATTACGGATCCTGAGCGCCGAGAAATAGGCCTCGACGCGGGCGTAGGCCTCGTCCCATCCATCCAGGCCGGCCTCCCACGCCGCATCGGCGGGCGCGGTTACAGCTGGGTCCGGTACGTCCATGTCTCGGAAAGATAATCCTCGCCGGACTTGAGGCAGCAGCGCAGTTCGATGGGGCCGATTTGGGCGGGGGGCGTGTTGGTGCTGGCGGGCCGGACCTCAAAACTCGCCCGCCAGATCCCGTTGAAGGGATTTCGCAGGGTGCGCACGTTTTCGACCGAGACGGGCGCACCGTTGGCCACCGTCACGACGGCATCGGGCGGCTTCTCGGATGGCAATTCGCGCAGGCGCGGGCCGTCGAACTCGACGATCATGAAGCGCACGCCGGGGGCCCAGGGGTGCGTGCCGCTGCGCGTGGCGACGGTCCAGCAGGCGGCGCCGGCGGGATTCTCCATCATGCCCCAGGTCTGCCGATAGGAATACCGGAACGGTTTGAGCGGTTGGGGCGTCGCGTCGGGAATCCAATACACGACGACGTTGTCTGCGAGTTCCTCTTGTGTTGGCAGTTCGACGAGCCGGACCTCACCGGGGCCCCAGTCGCTGGTGGGTTCCACCCAGATGCTGGGCCTCTGGTGGTAGAGTGCCTCGAGGTCCTGATAGTTGGCGAAGCTGCGATCGCGCTGGAGGAGGCCGAAGCCCTTGACGCCATGGAGCTTGAAGGAGTGCGTCTCGATGCGCGGGGGATTGTTGGAGGTGGGGCGCCACATGCACTCGCCGCTGGCGGTTCGAATCGCAAGCCCGTCGGAATCGTGGACCTCCGGGCGATAGTCGTCGAAGCGCTGGCGGGAGTTCTCGCCGAACCAGAACATGCTGCTGAAGGGGGAGACGCCGACGACCGCGGATACTTTTCGGAAGAAGAGGGAAGCATGGACAGCGACGGTCGTGGGATCGCCGGGGGCGATGTCGAACTGGTACGCGCCGGCGACGCTATCGGAATCCAGCAGGGCGAAGATCGTGATGGTGCGCTGCGTCCCCTCGGGTTTACCGACCCAGAATTCCCTGAAGATGGGGAATTCTTCGGTGATGCCGGGAAGGGCGCAGTTGAGTGCGAGGCCGCGGGAGGAGAGGCCGTAAACGTTGCCTTTGCCCAGCGCGCGAAAATAGCTGGCCCCCTGGAAAACGATGGCCTCGTCGAAGACGTCTGGCTTGTTCAGTGGGAAGTGCAGGCGCAGGCCGGCGTAGCCCAGGGTGGGTGGCAGGCTCGAGGTCATGCCGCTGCGGCTGTAGTCGAAGAAGTCCTGGACGAACCGGAGACGCTGGCAGTGGGTGTGCGTGAATTCGTTGATGTGAACCGGCTGGGTGAACAGGTATCCGAGATGGAAGAGGTGCATCTGGAAGTTGAGGTTCTCGGACTTCCAGATGGCGCGTTCGGGCAGGAATCGGATGGCCCGGTACTGGTCGTACTTGAGGGCCGAGAGGATCTTCATGGCGGAGGCATCTTCGCCGCGCGGCGCGTCTGGCCGATAAGGCCCTTGGGCCAGTCGCTGGGCGATCTCCTCGACGTAGGCCAGGTCGATCTTGACGCGTTTGATGGCGTCCTGGGCCGAGGAGGTGTCCGGGGCGGCCGCGGCCAGTAAAAAGACCGCCGTCAGCCCCAAGCGAAGGCCTTGATCAGGAATGGACGGCATACTGGTGGAAAGATGGTAGGGTGCGCCGCCGGGAAGTCAATGGGGTGCCGCGCCATGGACATGCGGATGATTGCGCCCTGGGGTGCTGGCGTGTAGTCCTGCCCTCATGGCGCACATCTATGGGGCCCCCTGGGGCGTGAAGCTGAAGGTGGCGACGGTCGCCGGTTCGGTGATCGTGATGGCGGTGACGTTTTTCACCTGTTGGCAGGCGGGCCGGTCGGGGGCGCCGGCGCCGGTTGTTTGGCTGTGCGCCCTGCTGCCGCTGATCGTCGTGGGTTCTGCGCTCTTCGCGATAAGGGGCTACACGGTGGATTCCAACGGCGTCTTCGTGCACCGGTTGCTGTGGACGAATCAGTTGCCATGGGCGGGGCTGCGAGAGGTCGGGGCGGATCCCGGGGCCATGTGCGGTGGGATAAGGACCTGTGGCAACGGTGGCCTGTTCTCGTTCTCGGGTCGCTATTGGAACCGCAGGCTGGGCCACTATCGAGCGCTCGTGACGGATCCCTCGCGCGCCGTCGTGCTGAAATACGACACCAGGACGGTCGTTCTGTCCCCCGATGATCCCGCGGCGTTTGTGGAGGACGTGCGGCATCGGATCCGGAAGGGATGAGGGGCGCACCCAGCCGAGCGCCTAACCCGGATATTTCACAGGCTTCCAGCTGTGAAATTCCAGGCTAAGCGTTTTTGGGGATTCGGTCAGGCCGTTACCGTATCGGCCACAGACTGTGGTCAGGGCGCATCAAATTGATACGTTCCTGCGGCGGCCTCGAACACTGCGCATCCGTCTTTTTCGCCCAGGGGTTTGAGCGCATGGCTTTCGGCGGTTGGTTTGCCGTTCTCGCTGACGCGGGATGGGTCCTTGGTGGGGACATGGATTGTCGCGGTGGTGTTGGCGGGGACCTCGATCTCGATGTGGATCGGGCCATCTTTCTGTTTGCGCCATGAGGAACGGATGGTGCCGTATGGGGTTTCGGTGTGCGCGCGGACCCATTGGAGGTCACCGGCGGGCATGGGTCGGATGATGGCGTGTTTGAAGGCGGGTTTCTCGGGGTCGGGGCGGATGCCGGCGAGGTACTGGTAGAACCAGGCGCTGATGTCGCCGAACATGATGTGCATGCGGGAGGCTTTTCCGGGCCAATCCTCCCAGAGCGTTGTGGCGCCTTGGGGGAGCCACGCCCCGAAGCCCGGAAAGTCCTTTTGGGTGGCGGCGTGCCAGGCCAGTTCGTGGTGGCCGTTGTCGCTTAGGGCGCGGAAGAGGTATTTGACGCCGAGGATGCCGCAGTCGATGTGGTCGTTGGCGGTGCGGACAGCCGCGGCGAGGCGTTCAACGGTGCGGGCGCGGGTCTCCGCGGGCGCGAGGCCGTGGTGCAAGGCGCAGCTCAGGGCCGTCTGACTGCCGTTGGCGTAGTCGCCATCGGGTTTTCCGAATTCGCGGTTGAAGGCGGTTCGGATGCCGTCGGCGAGCCGATCATATTTCGCGGCATCGGGGCCGGAGCCGGTGAGGCGCGCGGCGGCGGCCACGATGCGCGCGTCGTTGAAGTAATAGCCGGTGGAAGTCAGGGGCGCGGGCGTGACAGTTTTTGCCGGGCACCAATCGCCGAGGCCGCAGGGGACGACGCCGTCGTGGGAGCGGGCGGTGAGGTAATCGACGTAGCGTTTCATGCGGTCGAGGTGCCGCTCGAGGATGCGGTCGTCGCCACGGTAGAGGTGCATGTACCAGGGGATGAGGAGGAAGGCGCTGTCCCAGGCTGGGCCGTTGCCCCAGTGGTAGCCCCAGCCGGATGTGGGGACGATGGCGCAGATATCCCCGAATTCGCGCTGCTCGTCGTGAATGTCCTGGATCCACTTGGCGTAGGCGGGGCCATTGTCCCAGTTATACATGGCCTGTTCTGCGGCGAGATGGGCATCGCCAGTCCAGCCATTCTTCTCTCGGTGAGGGCAGTCTGTCGGGTAGCCGTGAAAATTGGCGCGGTACGAGGCGAGCGTCATCGACTGGATGGCGTTGGCGGTCGCGTCAGAGCACTCGAACGATCCGGCCTTCGGAAAATCGGTGTGGGCGAATCGGCCGCGGAGGTTGCCCGTCGCCAACTTGCCGGGGAAGCCGTCGACCTGGACATAGCGGAATCCGTGATAGACGAAGCGGGGTTCCCACGTTTCCTCGCCGCCGCCGCGGAAGATGTAGGTATCGGTCTGGAAGGGTCCGGCGAAGGTGAACTTGGAGATCTCGTTTCGGTCGACGAGCCCTCGCGGGTCGATGCGCTCGCCATAGCGGAGGGTGACTTCTGTTCCCGCGGGGGCCGATGCGCGGATCTGGGCCCATCCGGCGAATGCGCGGCCCATGTCCACGACGAAGGTGCCGGGGCGGGGTTCGGTGACGGATGTTGGCTCGATCGTCTCGGTGACGCGGATCGGGGGCATGGCCTGCGCGGCGATGGTGCCGCCGGGACCCTCGGCGACGCGCGGGGTGACCCAGCCGGCGTCGTCAAAACCAGGGGCGTCCCATCCGGACAGGGCGACCTCGCGCCGGGCGTCATAGACCTCCCCCTGAAAGATGCTGTCGTTGAGCACCGGGCCGGTGGAGGCCCGCCACGACTCATCGGTGACCACGGTCTGGGTTGAGCCGTCGGCGAACTCGACGCGAAGGTGCGCGAGCAGCATGGGTTCCTTGCGCCAGGGGGACTGGTCGAAGTTCCATGTGGTGCGGGTGTGCATGTTGAGCCAGCCGTTGCCAAGCATGACCCCGATGGCGTTGTCGCCCTCTCTGAGGAGTCGTGTCACGTCGTGGGTGGCGTAGAGGGCGCGGCGGTCGTAGCGGGTGAATGCGGGGTCGAGGCAGCAGTCACCGACCTTCTGTCCATTGATGTGCGCCTCATGGTAGCCGAGGCCACAGAGGTACAGCGTGGCGGAACGGATGGGCTTTCCGAGTCGGAAGGCCTTTCGGAAGATCGGGCTGGGCGATTTCTGTCGCCATCCGGGGCGATAGCCGATCGACGGTTTGCCCCAGGGGGCCATGCCCACGGGGCCGATCACCTGCGCGGCGGGCCACGAGGCGTCATCGTGGTCGGGCCGATTCCACGCCGGTTTTCCCGCGGGTTGCCCGGATGCCTTCCACGAGCCGTCTGTCGCCGATGTGATGCGGTGTCCGTCGGCCAATTCGACGACGACCTTCGCGGCGAGGCCGGCGGGGCCCGAGGCATAGTTTTCGACGGCCAGCGCGAGGACGTTGCGCCCCGGGTGGAGGCGCTCGGTCAACTCCACCTCCAGCGCCTCGCGCGCGGCACAGCGCTCGGGTTCACTCTCGCTGATTTTATCGCCATCCAGGAAGAGCCCGAAATGGTCGTCGGCGGCCACCGCGATGTAGGCCCAGGAGACGCGGGCATCCGCGGGCAGTTCGATGGTTTTGCGAAAGTACGCGGTGCCCTTGGGGCGGAGTTCCCGGGTGCCGTGGTTTGCCGCCCATATCCACTGCGCGTCGTCCAGCGAGAGGTCGGCCGAAGGGTGACCCTTGGGGATCGACCGCGCCGTCGTGGCGCCGTGAGCGAGCCAGTTGGCGCCCCATTCCTCAGCCCGGAGGATGCCCATGCCCCACATCGCGGGCACGCTCCAGGCCGTGGTTTTTCCATCGGCGTCCCAGATCTGGACTTTCCAGTGGCAGCGCTGGTGTGACGCGAGTGGCTTGCCGATGTACGGGATCTGGATCGATCGGTCGGAGTCGACCCGGCCGGTGTCCCACAGGTCGCCCTCGTCGCGGGCGAGCCCGTCGGGGGAGGATGCGACGAGGACGCGATAGGCGGTCTGGCGGGCCCCGCGGCGGTTGTCGCGCATGGCCCACGACAGGCGCGGAACGCCCTCGTCGAGGCCGATGGGGTTCTCCATGGCCTCGCAGCGGAGCGCCGTGACCCTGGCGGGACTCTCGGCCGTCGGGGGCAACGCATCGGCAGTGGGGGTGAAGAGGGTGGTCAGGGCGACCACGGCACAGGCTATCGTGGCATGAGATGGATTCACGGGCCGACGTTGGCGGGGCAGCCGGGTAGCGTCAAGGAAGGGGCGGCCGCCGCAGCAGTCCAAGACGCGGGGCGTGGCGCGGGATGCCGTGAAGGGGCGCCAGCTTATGGAGGGCGGCGCGCTACCGCACCGCTTTTTAGGGCAAACGGATTCTTCGAGCTAGTGCGGTGTCTCGTTTGGTCCTGACACACGCTTCGGGAGGGCCCGCGGCCTGAGGCTGTCTCAAAACTCAAACGCCCAACACGGAACATCCAACAATCAATGCCGATCTGATGATAGAGGGGACCTCCAATGGTGTGCGGCGCGCGACAATGCACGGCATCTCACAGAGATGCCCTACAAAATTTGTAGGCCGCCTGTGCCAGGCGGCGCGGTTCAGAGGTTTTGAGACACGCTCGCCTCGCAGGCCGCGCCGGCCAAGGAACCGCGCACCCGGTGAGACGCGGACGCCGGGGCCGGCGTCCCTCCCCGTTTTCAAGTCGGATCAGATGGATGTTCAGATTCATCTGAGACACCGCAATAGACCCCATGCCCCGGCCGCCCGCCCGACGGCGAGTCTTCGGGGCACCACCGGGGGTGAAAATCGGCCGTCGGAGCGCGCTTGCGCGCGATTCGCGCATGGGATCGGCTCGTAGGAGCGCGCTTGCGCGCGATTCGAATCGCCTGCAAGCAGGCTCCTGCGATTCGGTGTCTGAATTTTCGAGTCAGCGCCGTTGATTTTGTCCGGTGCGGGGAGTAAAGGTTCGGCATGGCGGAGACGGGACAGGTGGACGCACAACTGGCGATGGGGCCCCTGGCGCTGGATCAGACAGAACTCTTTGCGGGGATGAGGCCGGAGGTTCTCCAGAAGATCGCCGAGCGGATGGCGGGCGGCGCCTATGTTGAGGGGATCCTCGTGGCCAAGGAGGGCACGCCGGGCGATTGTCTTTTCGTGGTCGGGCAGGGGTCGGTCGAAATCATAAAGGGCCTGGGCACTCCGGAGGAGAAACGGCTGAGCACGGTGGGTGCCGGTGGCTTCTTCGGTGAGATGAGCCTCATCGAGAACAGGGAGCGCAGCGCGAGCGTGCGGACCCTCGAGCCGTCAATCATTTACGCGCTCAAGCCAGAGGATCTCCAGGGGGTGGCGCGCGAGGAGCCGCATCAGTGTCGCATGATTTTGGTCAACATCGCGCGCGCGTTATCGCGGCGGCTGCGCGAGATGGACGAAGTATTCGCCGCCCGATCTTACTGAGAGCGAACCGGAGGAAGGTGCCGTGGCCGAGCAAGGGCAGCAGTGGTTGACGCCGGAGGTGGCGGTATTCATGGGGGTGCCGCTGTTCGAGGGTATCAGCGAGGACGCGATACGGGCTTTGGCACTGGCGGCCGAGGAGGACGTGTATCCGGCGGGGCAGGTGATATTTCGCGAGGGTGAGCACGGGGACCGCCTGTGCGTGATCGGCGACGGTGAGGTCGAGGTTGTAAAAGGACTGGGCACGGAGCGCGAGGTGGTGCTCGCGAAGCTCGGGTCGAGGGATTTCTTTGGGGAGATGAGCCTTGTGGAGGGGCGGCCGAGGTCGGCGAGCATCCGGGCGTCCCGCGCTTCGGTCGTGTACACGCTGACCAATCACGCCATCGGCCGCTTTTCGCGATTCTGGCCAGAGTTCCACTCGACGATAATCTTCAATATCGCGGCCGGGCTCTCGCGGCGGCTCCGGGAAATTGATCGGGCCGTGGTGCAGAAGGGCTAGCGCCGCCGGGCTTTCCAAAGTTTGGTGGGCCGTATAAATTGGAACGATGGTCGAGGCTTTTGCACCCGGGCGCGTCGAGTTGCTCGGCAACCACACCGACTACAATGGCGGGCTGGTTTTGGCGTTCGCGGTCGAGCGAGGGGTGACCATCCGGGGCACGGCCCGGGGCGACAGGCGGGTGATCCTGCGGAGCGAGGCGTTTCCCGGGATTCATGAGGCGACCCTTGACGCGCTGGAGCCGAGCGGCGAGCGGCCGTGGGCGAACTATCTGATCGGGGTGGTGGCGCAGTTCCGCGCGCGGGGATTTGACGGGCCGGGATTTGAGGCGACCGACAGCAGCGACCTGCCATCTGGGGCGGGCCTGAGCAGCAGCGCGGCGCTCGAGTGCGCGATGGCGAGGTTCATCCAGAGGCTCTGGGGCACGAATCTTCCGGACATCGAACTCGCGAGGATCGGGCAGGCGGCCGAGCATGAATTTGCCGGCGTGCGCTGTGGTTTGCTGGATCAGATCACCTCCCTGTTTGGGCGGAGGGGCAAGATCGTCGCGATCGACTGTCGGAGCCTGAAGGTGGACTTGCAGTCGGCGCCCGAAGGCTGCGTGTTCGTGGTGGCCGACAGCGGGGTGAAGCACGCGCTGGTGGCCGGGGAGTACAACGAGCGGCGTGCCTCGTGCGAGGCGGCGGCGCGCGGCCTGGGGGTGGCGCTGCTGCGCGACGCGACGATGGCCCAGCTGGAGGCCGCGGACGGACGCCTGGGGACAAAGCCGTTGATGCGCGCGAGGCACGTGGTGGGTGAAAACGCCCGAGTGGTGGAAGCGCGGGCGGCGCTGGAGCGCGGCGATGTCGGTGGCCTCGGGCGGCTGATGTTCGAGTCGCACGAGAGCTCCAGGGCGAACTTCGAGAACTCTTGCGAGGAGCTGGATTTCCTGGTGGGGGCGGCGAGGGCGACGGGCCTGTGCCGTGGGGCGCGGTTGAGCGGGGGCGGATTTGGCGGGGCGACGGTGAATCTTGTCCGCGAGGCCGACGCTGCGGAGTTCTGCGACGCGCTGGTGGCGGCGTACCGCGGGCGCTACGGGCGGGAACCCGCGCTGCTGGTGACACACGCCGGCGGCGCGGAGGGGTGAGCCAGGCGGATTCCAATTCCTATGGAAGAGGCCCTCAGGATGTATGTTTTCAAGCTGGTGCCGCAGATGGTGTTGCCGCTGGGCTTCGGGCTCACCCTGCTGCTGGTGTCGGTCCTGCTGCGCAGTCGCGTCTGGGGGCTGGCGGCATTCGCGTGGCTGTTCATTTCAAGCACGGGTTTCGTTGGCGAGAGCCTGTTGAAGCCCCTGGAGGATGCGTTCCCTCGGATGCGGGTTGACGATTGCCCCTCGGCCGACGCCGTGGTGGTGCTCGGCGGCATCCTGTCGGGCGGGCGGAACACCGCGGAGCGCTTCGAGTGGGGCGGGGCTGTGGATCGATTCGAGGAGGGCGTGGCCCTGTGGAGCGCCAGAAAGGCGCCGTTCCTGGTGTTCACCGGCGGCAGGCTTCCGTGGTCCGAGCAGCAGTATTCGGAATCCTCGTTGCTCAAGGTGGCCGCCGCGCGCCGGGGGGTGCGGCCCGACGCGATCATCGAGCTGATCGGGGCACCCAATACCGAGGGGGAGGTCTCCAGGTTGCTCGAGCTGAACGAGCGGGTGAAGGTGGCGCGCATCGTCCTCGTAACGACCGCATGGCACATGCCGCGCGCGGAGTTGCTGTTCCGGCAGGGCGGCTTCGACGTCATTCCGTTTCCCGTGGACTACACGACGCATGAGAGCGTGGATCCCGGGCTGTTCGGTCTGCTGCCGGGACCCGATGGGCTCATGATGACCCACATGGCGATCCGCGAGTATCTCGGTCTGGTCTATTACAAGCTCGCTGGCGTGGACGTTTCGCGCGAGGACGTGACGCGGCGGGCGAGGGGGCTGTTCCTCGGGGAGTGAGGCCGACGCCGGCCCCGCCGAATTCGCGCGCCGCGCGAGTGGATCTTCATCCTTGCGTTATATTCCCGATGGCGAAACCTCGGAGTTTCTTATGCTTTGGCCGTTGGACAGGTTGAGGGCGATCGTGAGGACGCTGCGCTCGGAAGGGGGTTGCCCCTGGGACCGCGCGCAGACGCACAGGACGCTCCGGGAGGGACTCGTCGAAGAATGCTACGAGTTGATCGAGGCCATCGATGCGGATGATCCCCATGCGATCCGGGAGGAATTGGGCGATGTGCTCCTGCAGGTCTTCATGCACGCGAGGATCGCGGAGGAGGCCCGGCAATTCGATATCGTGGGCGTGGCAAATTCCATCGCCCACAAGCTCATCGCGCGCCACCCGCACGTGTTCGTGCCCTACCCGAGCCGCGATGCCGCCGGGGGGCAGGTGCGCCTCGAGACGGTCGACGAGGTGCTCGACCACTGGCAGCGCGCCAAGGTGAGCGAGAAGCCCGAGCGAGAGAGTGCGCTCGATGGCATCCCGGGGGGACTTCCCGCGCTGATGCGCGCCGAAGAGGTCCAGAAGAAGGCGGCGCGGGTGGGATTCGACTGGCCGCATGCGGCCGGGGTCATCGAGAAGGTGCGGGAGGAACTTGGCGAGATCTCGCGGGAACTGGATTCGGGCGACCGGGGGCGGATCGAAGACGAGGTTGGAGACCTCCTATTCGCGGCGGTCAATCTGGCGAGGGCCGCGGGCGTGGAATCGGAATCGGCCCTGCGGCACGCGTCGGCCAAGTTCGAGGGGCGATTTCGCGCCATGGAGCGGGCGCTCAAGGCCAAGGGGCGGCGCCCCGAAGACTGCGGTCTCGAGGAACTGGAGGCGGAATGGCAGGCCGCCAAACGCGAACAGGCGAAGGGCGATCCGGAAGCCGACGCCGCGGCGCGGCCGAACCCGTGAGCGATGGCTACGGGGATCTTCAGGTCAGCGCCGCCCCCGGCGCGCCGAGGCGGCTCTAGCCCGGATATTTCACAGCCTGCCGGCTGTGAAGTTCCGGGCTCTGGGAAAACCGCGCCATGAAAGCCATTTATTGGGAAAGGTCAGGCAAAGGCTGGGTTCTTTCGCGGCTGCAGAGCGTGTATCGCGGATCGATGGCCCCA
>JAKQKQ010000127.1 GCA_029560585.1 Verrucomicrobiota bacterium
AAAGCTGCCCGCATCATCCAACAGGGTGGCCAGAACCTCCTCGGGATCATCGAGGAAATCATCGAGTACACCGGACTGCAGGCCCCCGACGTCCCCCTCGAAAAACAGCCGTTTTCGCTCCCGGAGATGATCCTCTCGACCCTCCGCATGGCGAGCGACCCGCTCCGCAGCCGCAGCATCAAACTCGATTACTGGGTCAACGCCGCCACACCCGCGATGGTCGTCGGCGACGCCCGGCGCATCCAGCAGATCCTCCTCAACCTGCTCGCCAACGCCGTCAAATTCACCGAGCGCGGGCGCGTCCACCTGCACCTTGAGACCAGCGAGCTGGCCGGCGGGCGCCTGTGTCTCCAATTCTCCGTCCTCGATACCGGCATCGGCATCGCCCCCGAACGCCTCCAAGAACTCTTTCAACCCTTCGTCCCCAGCGACCCCAAGGCCCAGACACCCAGCCTCGGCGCAGGCCTCGGACTGTGCATCGCCCAGACAAGCGCCCGCCTCATGGGCAGCGAGATCACTGTGCGCAGCCGGCCGGGCAAAGGCTCCGCCTTTCGCTTCGCCCTCGACCTCGAGAAAAGCCCGGGCTCCGAGGAGCCATTCATCGGCTACGGAGCTCCCGGCCTCGCAGGGAAACGCGCCCTCGTCATCGAGTCCGACCCCGTCCGCCGCGCCCTTCTCTCGGACATGCTGCGCGCCTGGAGCGTCCATCCAACCATTCTGCCCCCGCACCGGTTCCCCACCTCGATGGCCGCATTTCTCCCCCCGTGCGACTTTGCCATCATCGATCAGGATGCAATCCCGCTCCACACCGACGAATGGACCACCAGCGAAGGCACCCCGATCCCGGTGCTCTGGCTCGCCCACGCGACCCCGCACGCCGAACATCACGACGAAGGCGCCGCCCTCGTTCGCCCATTCGCCCCTGCCGATCTGGCCGCACACCTCGAACGCCTCGTCCGAAAATCCGCGCAGGTCGCCCACGCCCCCGCCCCCGAACGCACCTCGCCCCTGGCCACGCGCATCCCCTTGCGCATCCTCGCCGCCGACGATGTTGCCACCAACCGCGAAGCCATCCGAGTCATGCTTCACCACCTCGGCTACGAGGTGCAACTCGTCGAAAACGGCGCCGAGGCCCTCGCCCAACTCCGCCAGCGCCTTTTCGATCTCGTCATCCTCGACGTCCAGATGCCCGTCATGGACGGCTTTGCCGCCGCCAGGGAAATCATCCGCCTCCAGCCCGATCCCGACCTGCGCCCCAAACTCGTTGCCCTCACCGCCAACGCCATGCCAGGCGATGCCAACGCCTGCCTCGAAGCCGGCATGGACGCCTACATCAGCAAACCCGTCCTCCCGCAAAAACTGGAGTCGTGCATCACCCGCCTCTTCGAGGCCGGCGTCCCCACCCAGCCCGCGCCGGCCTCCCCCCGCGCTCCGACATCCGAACCCATGTGGGTCGATGAATCACAA
>JAKQKQ010000134.1 GCA_029560585.1 Verrucomicrobiota bacterium
GTGTGCTCTTCCGATCTGGTGGGATCACATCCGGCAGGTGAAAAAAGATGGGTTTGGGTGGTGGGATCACATCCGGCAGGTGAAAAAAGATGGGTTTGGGAGGTGGGATCACATCCGGCAGGTGAAAAAAGATGGGTTTGGGAGGTGAGATCACATCCGGCAGGTGAAAAAAGATGGGTTTGGAAGGTGAGATCACCTTCGCAAAGTGAGGTTACATCGGGGGGGATGTAGGATGATTTGGGTAAATTTTGGGAAAGTGAAGGCTGGGCCACTTGGGGACTTGCCAGCGGGGTGGGGTCTGGTTATGTAGGTCTGACCATGCCAAACCAAGAACAAGCGGCTGACGATCTGGATGTGATGCTCTATGGGCGGGGGCCCAAGGTGGACTCGGCGACGGCGATTACGCTGGTGCGGCAGCTGGACTCGGCTAGCCTTTCGCGGCCTCCGGTAGCGGTGAAGCGGGCGCAGGAGCGGATGGTGGACTCGGGGACGACGCTGGAGGCGGCGTTTCGGCAGCGGGATGTGGCGGCTCGGGCGGCGGACCCTCGACCGGTGGATCAGGCGGCGGATAACTCGTGGTCGTGCTTGTTTCGGCGGCTGGAGGCGCTGGCGGAGCTGCCGCACGACCTATACGAAGAGGCGCGGCAGGCGGCGGAGCTGCAGGAGGAGCTGTTCTCGACGGGGCTTGCGTTCCTGCAGCTGGACTACGTGTCGCAGTGGGCGGAGTCGCACAAGCGGCTGGCGCGCATCAAAGAGAACAAGCGGAAGCCGCTGCTCGACAAGCTGTGCGGGCCGATGTTTTTGGCGGAAGTTGAGCGCACGCACAAGGCGTATGGGGAGATGCTGGGGATCGGGACGCCTAAGCCGACGCTGGCTCCGGTGCCAAGCCTCAGTGAGCCGCTGCGCTCGGTGAATCAGGCGATCGGGGCGTATGCGCTGCAGCTGGTGGCGCTGCATCAGTCGCCGGATAGCTCGGCGACGCTGCGGGGGCAGATTCGGGCGGCGCTTAGGCCGCTGGATGACCTGCGGGAGGCGCAGCTGCGACGGGCGGGGGAGCGGCCTAGTCCGGCGGACCCGGTGGAGCCTGTGGAGCCAGTGGCTCCGTCTGATGGGGGCGGGGCGGAGCCTACTCCTTGACGCTGTAGATCTGGCCGCGCATCTCGCCGTAGTAGGTGTGGGCCTTGGTGTGCAGGTTGAAGTAGAGGACGCCTTTGCGGGCCAGGTACTCTAGGCCGGAGAGGGTGCTGGCCTGGCTGGGGAAGCCGACGTCGATGGGGCAGCTCTCGGGGAGGCGGCTCTTGACGGTCGGGGGGGACTTGACGAAGTTGACGTCTTTGTTGGTCAGCTCGACGGTCATCTTGCCGTTTACGAACTGCTTCTCGAAGCTGCCGCCGTGCTCGCCGAAGTTGATGATGATGGGGCCGAGGAAGCCGGGGGGGCCGCAGTGGATGTGGAACATCACGATGTCGGCGGTGTTTACGCCCTCGATCTGAACGTCTACGAAGGCGCGGCTTAGGTCCTTGGTGAAGCGGATCTGGCCGTGGCCTTTGGACTTGCGCTCGGCGCGGGGGGTGGAGGGGGCGGTGGCGCCGAGGGTTTTTTGCAGGGGCTTGGGGGTCTCGGATTCTTCGCCGGGTTCTTGGGCGGGGCTTAAGTAGGCCTCGTAGGTGGTGAAGGTGGTTTGGCCTAGGGCGGGGTCTTTGGCCTGGGCAGACAGGGGGAGGAGGGACAGGGTTACTAGAGCGGCGATTGCGGTACGCATGGGGGCTCTCCTTGGGAAGATCATAGAGAGCTTTAGCTTAGCCAAGACTTGGGAGGGGGAGTTGCTTGGAGTGATGTCCAAAGCTGGACATGGGGTGGTCCGGGATTGGGCGTCTTGGATTGGGGCGTCTCTTGGGTGTCTCGGCGTGGGGCCCCCCTTCCCGGCACTACTTTTTTCGCCGGGCGGGCCCGTCAAAAAAAGCAGCTCTGGTCGGCCCCACGCCTAGGGCGGCAATTGGGGGCGGCTTGGGTGCTATTTGGGGCGGCTATTTGGGGCGGCTGGCTTGGGGGGGGTTATAGGAGGCTGGCGAAGGTGATGGAGTCTAGGTTGCTCTCGGTTTGGCGGTCTAGGTTTACTAGGACTCGGTCTAGGGCGTCGGGTTCGGCTTGGGCGAAGCGGTGGGCGGAGGGCTGGAAGAGGCGTAGGACCTCGTGGAGGCGGATGGCTTCGGGGGGGCGGGCTAAGAGGAAGCCGTCTTCGTAGGGGAGGACTAGGCCATTGGTGGCGAGGTGCTTCATGACGCGCTGGACGATGCTCTCGGGGAGGCCGTGGCGGCGCTGGATG
>JAKQKQ010000174.1 GCA_029560585.1 Verrucomicrobiota bacterium
GGGGGGGGGGGGGGGGGGGGGGTTCAGTCGCTATGGGCGGGGAGATGCGTGGTCCCGGTTGGCGCGGATCACAGACTGGCGGATGATGTCCGTGGGAGCGTCGACTTTGCGTGGGCGGGTGGCCCAGGGGAGCTCACGAGCGATTGGATGAGGGTCGGCGATGTCTGGAAGGGCCTTGGCGCCGCACGTGCCAAAACAGACCAACGGAAAAGACGAGCAGGGCGCCGATGGCCGCGGGTTCGGGCACCTGGACGTCCGTGGATATCGGAAGCGCCCATTCCTCGAAGCCGTCGTTCGGGGTCGTGTCCGTGCGGCCGCTGCCGAAGAGGCTGTATTGACCGAAGGACGAATAGAGGTACACGTGATCGCCGGCGTCCGCACCCGTGAAGAGACTCTTTGCGACGAACAGGAAGAGGTCCTGTTGCCCGCTGCCGGGGTTGCTATTGTAGTCCATGATGACGTAGCTCTGTGTCGCCGAGTTGTTCATGGCGTAGCGCAGCGTGCCGAGATTCCCGAGTTGGGAAGAGTTAGTGGGCAGGGGACTCGGATCCTCGCCATTGCGCGTGTAGACCTGGACATTGTCCAGCGAGAGAAACGGGGTGGATCCGACCTGGTTGATGTCGAGGGCGAAGACGTAGTACTGGCCACTCTTGTCCGTGAGGAGGTTCGACATGTGGATGTCGTAGGTAAAACTCTGCAGGCTGAGTTGACCGACATCCATGATCTGGGGGCGGTTGTACCCTTCCTCGGCATTGTTCGTCGTGACTTTGCCATCGCTCATGTTGAACATTCTTCGGTACACGCCCGATCCCGAGCCTCCGGCACCGAAGCGGAAGAAGGCATCGCCGATGAAGGAGCCCGTGACGGTCACGTTATCGATGATCGTGGTGTCAACGGCGTAGCCGTCGAAATTTGATGTCGTCAGGTTAACGACGTTGGTGAATTGGGCGGGAGAGGATGCGGGCGCCAGCAACCCCGCTGCAACAGAGAGCATGGCGGTCCCACGCTGGAGAAGCCGAAGCACGCGCATGCGCGCGGCCGATGCGCCGGATCTGTGCCCGGACGCATCTCCGATCTCATCTGTCTTGCAACGAGTCATGCTCCACACGCTCCAGCCCGAATCCCGGTCCCGTCAGCAGGCACCGACCCGCACCCCTGACAACCGTCAATCGCTACAGCACGATTGGGTGGGCACGAAACCCCTCAACGAGATTCAATACGCTCTATCGCCTATTATTAACGCCGAAACCGGAAATTACATCGATAAAAGAACGCCTATAAACATTAAATAAATATTAAGTTTAGCCGATCAAGCGTATTATCGCACAAAATCGAAAGCACTCAAACCATCTTGATGGCATGGATTGGACCAGACTGGCTGAAATTCCGGGACTTGAGGGCGGGCCATGGGTGGGCATGTTGTGGTCATGGGCGAGGCGCAACCGAGGTTGGCAAAGGGTGACATTACGGGGCAGGCGGTGGACGCGATCGTGAATGCCGCGAATGAAGCACTATTGGGCGGCGGCGGCGTGGATGGGGCGATTCATCGGGCGGCGGGGCCCGAGTTGCTGGAGGAGTGCCGTGGGATTGGCGGATGCCCGACCGGGGAGGCGCGGATAACGGGGGGGTATCGGCTGCCGGCGAAATGGGTCATTCACACCGTGGGCCCGGTGTGGGGCGGCGGGAACCGGGGTGAGGACGAGAAGTTGGCGAAGTGTTATCGGAGTGTTTTTGCGATCGCGAAAGAGCGGGGATTGAGGAGTCTGGCATTTCCGTCGATCAGCACGGGCGTGTATCGATTTCCGGTGGAGCGGGCGGCGAGCATTGCGGTGCGGGAGATCCGTGGCGCGCTCGCGGCGGGGGGCAGCGTGGAGGACGTGGTGGTGGTGTGTTTTGACGGGCGGACGCTGGAGGCCTATCGCGCCGTGTTAATTGGGGCGACCGCAGATGAACGCGGATGAACGTATCGTGTTTTGGATGATCCGTGTTCATCCGCGTCCATCCGTGGTAGGCGGGACCGGGCGCCGCGTCAGGCGCCCTTGCCCTTGAGGAAATAGCCGCGCTGCTTGGCGGAGATGGGCATGCCGAGGCGCTCCATGACGGCGAGGAGGTCCTCCCAGACTTTTCGTTTTGTCTCGATGGAGCCGCTGCGCAGGAGGTAGGCGGGATGGTAGGTGGGCATGACGGGGATGCCGTCGTACTGCTGCCAGTGGCCGCGGTGCCAACCGACCCCGCCCGCGAGGCCGAGCAGGCCCTGGATGGCGGTGCCGCCCAGGGTCACGATGACCTTGGGTTTTATGATGGCCACTTGCGCCTGAAGATAGGGCAGGCACGTGGCCATCTCCGATTCGGTGGGCTGGCGATTGCCGGTGCTGCCCCTGGGCATGTCGGGCCGACACTTCAGGACGTTGCCGATATAGACCTGCGCACGGGACAGTCCCATGGTTTCGATCATCTTGGTGAGCAACTGGCCGGCGCGGCCCACGAAGGGCTCGCCCTGTTGGTCCTCATCGGCGCCGGGCGCCTCGCCGACAAACATGAGATCGGCATCGATGTCCCCGACGCCGAAGACGACCTGGGTGCGCGTGGCGACCAGATGCGGGCAGCGCGCGCACGCCAGCGCGATGCGGCGCAGGTACTCGATCTGCTCGGCCTTGCCCGCGCCGGGGAGGATCAGATTCTCCAAGGGAAGGTCTGGCTGTGGGGTTTGAGGTGCGGGGTGCTGGGTCCTGTGCGCCGGGTGCTGGGCGCTGGGTGCGGGGTTCGGGGTGGAAGGGGTTGGGGGCGGGGTCTGGCGCGCGGAGGCTGGGCGACTGGATTTCAGGTAGCGCTTGAGGGCGGCGCGATCTTCGGGCGAGAGGCGGACGCGCGTTTCTCCCCGATCGCATTTCTGCCGTAGGGCGCGTGCGAGCAGGAGGCGGGGACTATCTGTGGGGCCGTTCATTTCTGAGATGATTTAGCAGGTTTTGGAAATCGGGAGTCAAGGGCGCGGTGAGGTGGAGCCTGTGGCCGTCGGAGGGATGCGCGAACGCGAGCTTCCATGCGTGGAGCATCTGGCGGGCTGCCGCCGGGGTCTGGCGACCGTAGACGGTGTCGCCGAGGATCGGGCACCGGAGCCACTGGAGGTGGACCCGGATCTGGTGGGTGCGGCCCGTCAGGATGTCGCATTCCAGCAGGCTCACCGGGCCGAGGCGCTCGGCCAAACGATAGAGTGTGACCGCGTGGCGGCCGTTCGCGACGACCGCCATCCGCTGCCGATCGACGGGATGGCGGGCAATCGGCTGCTCGATGCGGCCCGATGCCGCCGGGGGTTCTCCGGCGATCAGCGCGAGGTACGTCTTGCTCATCTCGCGCTGCGCCAATTGGCGGGCCAGCGAGCGGTGCGCGGCATCGGTCTTCGCCACGAGCATGATGCCGCTGGTGTCCTTGTCGAGCCGGTGGACGATGCCGGGGCGCTCGACGCCCCCAATGCCCGACAGGCGGCCCCGGCAGTGGTGCAGCAGGGCGTTGACGAGCGTCCCGGAGGGATGGCCGGGCGCGGGGTGGGCGACCAGCCCGGCGGGCTTGTTGATCGCCAGCAGGGCGTCGTCTTCGAAAATGATGTCGAGGGGGATCTCCTCGGGACGGACATCGGAGGGCGCGGGTGCCGGAATCTCGATTTTGACGAGATCGCCGGTCCTGACGCGGGTCGAGGGTTTCGCCGGTGCGCCGCCGAGGCAAACATGCCCACCTTTGATCAGTTTCTGGAGCCTGGCGCGGCTGAGGTCCGGGCATCGGCCGACGAGCCAGGCGTCCAGCCGGGGCGCCGGCATGTCGGCCACGAGGGTACGCTTTTCGGGAACTGGCTCCATGGTTTGTTCCGAATATCGGTTGCGCCCGGCGGCGCATCTTGATAGAAAGTAAGGCTCATGTTGGATCCCAGCCAAGTGGGAGTCGATACGCAATTGGGGCCGTACCATCTGAGGCAGGTGGTGGGTATCGGTGGGATGGGGACAATCTACGAGGCGCTCGATACCAATCTCAACCGGATCGTGGCGGTCAAAGTGCTGAAAGCCGAGATCGCGGCGAACGAAGAGTTCCTGCGCGATTTTGCCCGCGAGGCGGAGATCACGGCGAGCATCAATCACCCGAATGTCGTGCAGGTGTACCATTTCGGGAGCGAGGGGGAGGTCTATTACCTGGTGATGGAGCTGATGCCGTACGGGAGTCTCGACGACCGGATGCTGCAGGGGCCGATCGGGGAGATCGAGGCGCTCGACGTGGGCATACAGGCCTCGCGGGGCCTGCAGGAGGCGCACGCGCGCGGGCTGCTGCATCGCGATGTCAAGCCGGGCAACATCCTCTTCACGGGCGACGGCACGGTGAAGATCGTCGATTTCGGCCTGTCGATGCCCGTGGACGAGGCAAAGGCGCTGCGGGGCGAGGTTTGGGGGACGCCCTATTACGTGGCCCCCGAGAAACTGGACCAGAAGGGCGAGGATCTGAGGAGCGACATCTACAGCCTCGGCGGTACGCTGTTCCATGCGATCGCGGGGCGCCCGCCATTCGAGGCGGCGACGGCATCCCTGGTGGCATGGAAGCACCTGAAATCGGAGAAGGTCTCCCTGAAAGCGTTTGCGCCCTTTGTGACGGCCGAGACCTCCTTCGTCATTAACCGGTGCCTGGAGCGCGATCCAGACCGGCGATACCAGAGCTACGCGGAGCTCATCGACGGGCTGGCCGCCGCCCGCAAGACGGCGATCGCGGCCCCGCGCGTGAGCAAGCCGGAAGATCTCGACGTCACCGGGACGACGAGGGAACTCTCCACCACGATCTGGTTCTTCGTGGGCATCCTTTTGGTGCTGGTGATCCTCGTGGGGCTATTCTTCGTTTTTCGCCACGTTGCCGCGAGTCGCGAGGATCCGCTCAAGGGGGTCATGCGTGACGTGCCGGCCGACGTCCGGGTGGCTGGGGTGACGACCCCGTGGCCGACGGGATCGTGAGCCGCCCTCCATGGGTGGGGGGGCGGGGGCATCTTGCCCGTAGATCGATCGGGGGCTTACTTTCTTTGGGAGAAGAGCCGTGAAGAGGCGTCGCGACATACGGGGGTTCGTCATAGCCGGGGGTATTTCCTTCGGCGTGCACCTGGTCGTGTGCCTGATGCTCGCGCTGGGGCTGATGCCGGACTTGGCGCGGATGGCGCAAGCGCCCGTCGTTCGCGACGAACCCCCGCGAATGCGCCTTGTGCAAGCGCCGCCACAGACGCCACAGCTGCGGCCCCTGGCAGCGAGCTTTGTGGACACGACGGGGTTGAGGCAGGAGAAACCCCAGGCGCCGACGCCGAACATCTCGGCCCAGGACACGGCGCTCCGCAGCCCGAAACCCGGCACCGCGAATGTCCCTTTGCCCACGCAGGCGGGAGTGGAGAAGCCCGGACTGACGCTGATGGAGTCGCCCGAATCGATTCCGATGCGGGCCGATCAGCCGCAGGCCCCGAGCCCCGAAACACAGCCCGAGAAACCGGCTCCGCCCGAGTCGCCGACGGAACCGCAGGAGGCCAAGAGGCAGGGGCAGAAGGTCCCCGAGGCGGCGATGGGGATTCTCCCGCGGCCCCTAGAGGGAGAGGAGAGGCCGGTGGAGGAGAAGAAGGCCAGGGAGGAAACCCGGCCGCAGCCGATGAGGAAGCCGCCGTCGGCGCCGTCTGCGCCGGTCGAATTCAAACAGGAGCGGACCGCGCTTGAGGGAGGGATGGCCGCGCCCGGCGACGCGAGCGTCGATTCGCGGGCGACGCCGCTGGGCGAGTATCAGGCCAAGGTCTACCGGGCGATCGGTTCCCAATGGAGGTTCATGGTGCGGCAGCAGAAGGGACTCCTCGACCTGGGCACGGTATCGGTCGTATTCATGGTCCGCAGGGATGGAACGCTAGCCGACGTGAAGATCGATTACAACACGTCCAGCAGCGCGATGCTCCAGACCATTTCGGAGAATTCGATCCGGCTGGTCGCGCCGTTCCCGCCGTTCCCGGAGAGCGTCCGGGAGCAGGTGGGGGAGGAGTTGCCGTTTGACGTGAAGTTCACCATCTACTGAGGAATGGAGTTGGGTTTTTTTCAGAGTTGTCCAACCTTATCGGCACATGAATTGGAGCGCCTTGGAATTCTTCACGAAGGGCGGGATCTTCATGATCCCGCTGTTGGTTTGCTCGGTCGCCTCGCTGATGATCATTATCGAGCGCGGGGTGGCGCTCCGGCGGAGCCGTCTGATCAACGCGCAGGTGGCGACCGCGGTAGAGACGCTGGCCATCGGGACGCAGCCGCAGGCGCTGGCGCAGTTGGTCGCCAAGGATTCGTCGAGCCTGTCGCGCCTGGTGGCCACGGCGCTCCAGCATCTGGATGAGCCGCGGGCGGCGAATGTCGACGCCGTGCAGATGCAGGCGCGGCACGAGGTCGTCCTTCTGGAGCGGGGCCTCGTGGTGCTGGAGATCATCACGGGAATTGGCCCGCTCCTCGGCCTGCTGGGCACGGTTTCCGGCCTCGTGCACATTTTTCAAGATATCGGGTCCGCGGGACTCGGGGATCAGGGCATGGGCCTGGCGCGAGGTATCTCGGAGGCGCTGAACACCACGGTCATGGGACTCGTGATCGCGATACCCTCGCTCGTTTTCTGGAGCTATTACAGCCGGAAGATCGAAAGCGTGGCCGCGGAGATGGAGGCGCTCCTGGGCGAACTGATTGGCAAGCTGTACAAGTTCTCGGGGGTGTGATGTGCTGAGGTTTCACACGAAGCAGCGGCGCATGCCGGGGATCAACATCGTTCCCCTCATCGACATCCTGACCCTGATGTTGATATTCTTTCTGATCACGACGACTTTCAAGCGGACGCAGCCCGCCGTGAAGATCGATCTATCCGAATCGGAGCACGGGGCGCCCGCCGACGCGAACGTGCCGGTCATGGTCAACGTCTCCAAGGACAATGCGGTATTCCTCGATGCGAAGCCGGTCAAGGTGGAGGAGCTCGCGGCGGCGCTCAAGGGCGTGCTCGCCTCCAAGCGTGACGCCAAGTTTGCGCTGAACGCGGACCGCCAGGCGGATTTCGGGGTCGTCGTCAAGATCCTGGACGCGTTCAAGAATGCCGGGATCCAGGATGTCCCGGCGTTTACGGAGACGCCGTCGAAGGCGCGGTAGCCGCCGGACCCGCCCAATTTCAGGCGTTCGCGTGGACTATGCGGGCTAGCGCCGATAGCCGGCCTGCTGCCGTGGTCCCCCGCCGTTGAAGTTTGTGCGGCCGTTGAAGCGCCCGCCGGGGCGATCCTGCGCGCGCGACCGGGGCAGGGGCGGTTGGCGCATGGGGATCCACGTGATCGCGCCCTGGCCCACGAGATGTGCCACAGCGGCCTCGAATTCGGTGCCCGCTTGCACCGAGAAATGCGCGTCGGTCTCGAGAATGACCTCCCGATCGTCGCCGGCCTCGATGCAGAGAAAGATGCGGCAGGACCCTTTGGATCGGCGCAGGAGGGCGTCGAAGGCGTCCCAGTTCAGGCCGCGCGGCACGCGGATTTCGACCGCCTCGGCGAAGCGGCGCGCCGCCTCATGGATGCCGACGATCTCCTGGGCCCGGATGATGGGACGGTCTCCATGGAGATCCAGCTGGCCGGCGACGAGCGCGACGCGACCATCGACGACCTCCCCCCGCAGTCGCTCAAATTCTGAGGCGGTGATGAGGAGTTCCGCGATGTCACCGGCGTCTTCGTAGATGCACCGCATGAAGGGCCGCTTCTCCTTGTTGAAGCGCATCTCGATGTTGCGGATGAAACCTCCGGCTCGAATCATGGCGCCGTCGCGGAGACCGCGGAGCGAGGCGATGGTGGGCAAGTCGAATGGCGCGAGCAGCGCGCCATACTGCTGGATCGGGTGGCCGGACAGGTAGCTGCCGAGGACCTCCTTTTCGAAGGCGAGCATCTGCTCCGGGGGCCAATCTTCCGATGTCGCCTTGGCCGCCCGAGGGGGGAGATCGAGGTGGGCCATGTCTCCGAACAGCGAGGTCTGACCCCGCTGGGCGTCCCGGTGGATGCCCGCCGCTCCCGCGATGGCGGCGTCGGCGCGCTCGAAGGCGGCGCGGCGATTGGGCTCGATCTCGTCGAGGGCCCCTGCCTTCGCGAGGGCCTCAAGCATCCTCTTGTTCAGCATGCGCGTGTCGCAACGGCGGCATATGTCCTCGACGCTGGCGAATGGCCCGTCGGCCTCGCGCTGTTGCACCATGAGTTCGACGGCTGACTCGCCGACGCCCTTGATTGCGGCGAGGCCATAGCGTATGGCGTTCCCCTCGACGGCGAAGCGCGCGACACTTTTGTTGATCGAGGGCGAGAGGATGGGGATGCCCATGGTGCGGCATTCGGCGCAGAACTCCGCGATCTTGTCGATGTCGTTAAGATCGTTGGACATCAGGGCCGCCATGAACTCGACGGGGTGGTTTGCCTTGAGCCATGCGGTCCAGTAGGCGACCACCCCGTAGGCGGCGCTGTGGGACTTGTTGAACCCGTAGCCGGCGAATTTCTCGATGAGGTCAAAGATCGACCCGGCCTTGGCGCGGGGGATGCCGTTGGTGGCGCCGCAGCCCTCGATGAAACGCTCGCGCTCCTTGGCCATCTTGGCCTTGTCCTTCTTGCCCATGGCTCGGCGCAGGAGGTCGGCGGCGCCCGGGGTGTAGCCGGCGAGCACGGAGGCGGCTTTCATGACCTGCTCCTGATAGATCATGATCCCGAGCGTGTCCGCGCAGCACTGTTCGAGGAGGGGATGCTCGTATTCGATCTGGCCTTTGCCTTGGCGTCGGCCGATGAACTCCGGGATCAGCTCCATCGACCCCGGCCGATATAGGGCGATGAGGGCGACCAGATCGTCGATGGAGCGGACGCCGAACTGGCGGCAGAGGTCGCGCATCCCCGGAGACTCGAGCTGGAATATCCCGGTGCCCTGGCCGCGGTCGAGCAGCGTGAAGGTCTTTGGGTCGTCGAACGGGATGTCCTCTTCGCGGAGGCTGAGGCCCTTGTGGCGCCCGATGAGGCCCAGGGCATCGCGGATCACAGTGAGGTTCCGGAGCGCCAGGAAGTCCATCTTCAGCATGCCCACCTCGGTGAGCATGTTCATGTCGTATTGGGTCACGACGCCCCCGTTGGCGTCGAGCGCGAGGGGGACGTCCTCGCTGAGGGGGTGGTCCGCGATGACGACGCCGGCGGCGTGGACTCCGACCTGGCGGACCATGCCCTCGATGGACTGGGCCGCGTCGATGATGCGGCGGGCGTCCGGATCGGACTCGTAGGAGAGTCGCAGGTCCGGGCTCTGGTCCAGGGCGCGCTGGAGCGTCATGTCGACCGACCCGGGGATCATCTTGGCGAGCCGGTCGCCGGCCGCGTAAGGGAAACCCAGCACCCTGGCGACATCGCGGACTGCGGCCTTGGCGCCGAGCGTTCCGAACGTGATGATCTGGGCGACGCAATCGGAGCCATATTTCTGCCGGACGTACTCGATGACCTCGGGCCTGCGGTTGTAGCAGAAGTCCACATCGATATCCGGGGGCGAGATGCGCTCCGGGTTCAGGAATCGCTCGAAGACGAGGCCGAATCGGACGGGGTCCACGTCGGTGATGCGCAGGACGTAGGCCACGATGCTTCCGGCCGCGCTGCCGCGGCCCGGGCCGACGGGGATGCCGTTCTGTCGGGCGAAGTGGATGAAATCCCAGACGATGAGGAAGTAGCTTGTGAAGCCCATGCGCTCGAGGACCCCCAGCTCGTAATCGAGGCGCGCCTCGAGCCCCTGACGTTCCGACTCGTGGCCGGGTTCGAATGCGGCGGGGTAGCGCGAGCGCAGGCCTTCCGCGCAGAGCCTGCGGAGCATGTGCTCGCGGGTTTCGCCCTCGGGGGGCGGATAGGCCGGATAGCGGCTCTTGCCGAGTTCG
Organism: Verrucomicrobiota bacterium; assembly: GCA_029560585.1. Classification (GTDB taxonomy): domain Bacteria; phylum Verrucomicrobiota; class Verrucomicrobiia; order JADLBR01; family JADLBR01; genus JADLBR01. The sequence goes on from JAKQKQ010000174.1 coordinate 9,928, forward strand.
AGTTCGACGGCGCAGCGCTCCGCGATCTCGATGGTGGCCTGGAGTGCTTCGGGCAGTCCCGAGAAGCGTTCGGCCATTTCCTCCGGACTCTTGAGGTAGCGTTCCTCGGAGCCATAGCGCTCGCGGTTTTCATCGGCCAGGAATGCGCCCTGTCCGAGGCACACCAGGATATCCTGGACCTCGGCATCCTCGCGGCGCAGGTAGTGCACGTCATTCGTGGCGACGATCCGCGCCCCGAGACGCCGGGCCTCGTCGACGAGGAAATGGTTGAGGCGCTTTTGCGCATCGAGGCCGTGGTCCAACAATTCCACGTAGAAGTGGTCCGGGCCGAAGATCTCTCTGAGGGTTTCGAGGGACCGGCGCGCGCCGGCCTCATCCCCCCTGGCGAACCGGAAGGCGGCCTCGCCCCCGGAGTCGCCGCTCAGCACGACGAGACCCGAGCGATGCTGCTGGAGCAGTTCGCGGTCGATCCGGGGTTCGCGGCCCGCGGCATCGATGTGGGCGGCGCTGACGAGTTTGACGAGGCTGAGGTAACCGGAGCTGCTTTCGGCGAGGACGGTGAGATGGAATCCCTCGGGCTCCGTGGCGAATGCCCGCCGGTCCCTGCGGCTGCCCGGGGCCACCACGAACTCGCATCCGAGGATGGGTTTGACGTTGGCCTCGCGGCAGGCCTTGTAGAAGCCGAGGGCACCGTAGAGAGCATTTCGATCCGTCAGGGCGACTGCCGGGAATCCCATGGCTGCGGCGCGCTGCGGCAGTGTCTCGGGCGGGTCGGGCTGCTTCTGGAGGTCGTCCGGGAGGGAAATGCGACAAGCGCCCTGGAGCACCGTGTAATCGGAGTGGACGTGCAGGTGGATGAAGGCGCTGGACACGGTCCCGTTATAGGACCGGCGCCCATCCGCGCAAGCGCGCCGGTCCGGGTACCGCCCGCACTTGCTCCGAAAGGCACCTGTCATGCGCGGCCCGCGAGGCCGCGGGCCCTCCCGGCGGAATCGGGCCACGCGCGCCATCAGGGGGGAATCGATGGCCTTTTTCAACTGGCTGTCAGCGTCCAGAGCCCGGAACTTCACAGCCGGCAGGCTGTGAAATATCCGGGCTATCGGGCGAGGCACCACCGGGGGCGAAAATGGGGCGTAGGAGCGCGCTTGCGCGCAATTCGCGCATGGGATCGCCTGCAAGCAGGCTCCTACTGCCCGGCATCTGAAGATTCTCAGCCTAGCGATTGGCGCTGGATTCGCACCAGAACCGGAAGGACTTAATCTCGAGTCGCGACGTATTGCCGGTGCCGCGCAGGCTGCAGAAATAGCCGGGTGAAACGTAGAATGCGGGTGTCGTGGGGAATGCGTCATTCTTGGCGGACGCCAGTTCCTTCCCCGTGGTGGCGTTGGACATCTTCCCGGAGAAGGTCCAGAAGGCATCGCTCGGCCCTTTTTTCAACTCGTAATCGAGCCGCAGGAGATCGGACGGATCGCCTGCGGCATCCAGCCCATCACCGGCGTCGGCGCTAGAGATATTCATGCCACCGATGCTGCCCAGTTCGCCAGTTCCCGAGACGTCGGTGGTGGTCCGGATGTGCCAGGTGTAGCTCTCGTCCGAGTCTTTGCTTCGGTGGAATACCATTTCCACGCCGCTGCCGGGTTTCTCGGGGCGCGAGCAAACGCACAATTTCAGGAGGTCGCGATAGTTTGGGGACACGGTCTTGCCGACGCCGTCAAAACTGAAAGTCACCGAGCCCCGGATCACATCTCCCGAGCGGGCGGCGGCCATCGGTTGATAGATTGCCGCAGAGGCGGTAGCGCCCGGATGGACATACCGCACGGAACCTCCCCCATCCGGGATCTCCCAGGCCGGCGCGCCCTGGACCTCCCACGCAGGGTGGAGTCCGAGTTTCCCGGGGGCGTATCCCTGTGCCTGGCTGAAATCGACATCCGCAGATTTGGTGAACGGGCCTGTGTCGGTGCCGGCGAAGGACCACTCGAAGACATCCAGGCTCTGGCCCCAGCCGTTGCCCCCGAGATACCCGTAGAACTTCGCCGATTCGAAGAAGTTCGCGGTGGTGGCGATGTCCCGTTTCTCGAAGGTGGCGATGTCCTTTTCCTTGGTGATGTTGGTGAACTTCAGCTCCATGGACCAGCAGTTCTCGTTGTGGCCTTTAGTGATGCTGTACGCGAGCTCGATGGTGTCGGAGGGATCACCGGGGGCGGGGGTGTCGTCGCCGACATCAGCGTTCGGGATGGCGACAGTGCCGAGCATCTGCATCTGGCCGGTTTCCGCGGCCTCATTCATGACCTTGATGTGCGACTCGTACACATCTGGCCGGGCCCCCATTTTCACCCAATTGATCTCGAAACCCCGATTCCCGCCCCGCTGCCGGTCGGTGATCTTGATGCTCAGGATGATTCTCCAAGGCTGGTCGCTGGGCTGCGCACCGAGGCCGCCGAAACTGAACCGCACGCGCCCCTGTAGGGTATTTTGGGGGGGGAGGAGGGCCGGCTTTCGGTAAAACGCATGGCATTCGGTGGTCAGATCCGCGGAGTTGTGGATGGATCCCGTATTTGCCGCCACTTGCCAGGTCGGGCGCTTGTCGGTCTGCCAGTCCGGGTGACCATCAACGTCCCCGGCCGAATAACCCTCGGCCTCGGAGAACTTGACCGCGGAACTGGCGGGAGCCTCTTCGACGGATCGGAGCGAAACGTCTTCTTTGGCGTGCGAGACTGCGGCGCCCTCCGTGCCGCTTTCCTCCAAGATGTTTCGGCCGCGGTGGGAGACTGCATAGAAAATGCCGCCGGTTATGACCAGCACGAGTACCGCACCCACGGTGATCCATCGCAGACCCCAGTCGGACTGGGGGCCGGGGCCGATGACTTGTCCGACGGGGGCGGCGGCGGTCTCGGGTGATTGCATGGCGTGTTTCAGCGCCGACTCGAGGGCCTCGATCAGCGCAAAGTAATTGTCGTAGCGGTCCTGCGGGCGCCGTTCGATGCAGCGGTTGATCACGGAACAGGTCTCTTCAGAAAGATGGGGGGCGAAGGCCTTGACCGAGACCCGCTGTGCCTTGAGGTGTTTCCACGCGGCCACGGATGCGCTGGTGGCCTTGAATGGCGGGCGCCCGGCGGCGGCGTGGAATAATGATGCGCCGAGGCTGTAGATATCGCTTCGGAAATCCTCCTGTGTGCCATCGAGGCGCTCTGGGGGCACGTAATACGGCGAACCCCAGGCTCCTCCCTCCCCGCGACGCAGCTCCTCGACGGGCATGGCCAGCCCGAAATCCACGAGCTTCGCCCTCCCGTGCGGGTCGAAGACTATGTTGCCCGGTTTGATGTCGCGGTGAAGCAGGCCCTTGGCACTGGCGGCCTGCAGGCCGCGCGCCACGTCTAGGCCGACGCGCAGGACATCTCTTTCGGGCAGGCGTCCCGACTGGATCCTTGCCGCCAGGCTGCCGTGATCCAGCAGCTCCATCGCCAGGAAGTAGATGCCGTTGGCGTGGCCGAATTCGTAGACTTCCGCGATATTTGGGTGGCTGAGGCTGGCCGCGATCTGGGCCTCGTGCGCGAATCGGGATACCGCGGCGGCGTCCGACAGGATGCCCGGTTTCAGGGTCTTGATCGCCACGGGCCGTCCGCTGTTGGAATCGATGGCCTCATGGACGCTGCCGAGCCCACCCGAGGAAATCTCACGGACGAGCTGGAATCGCCCGAGGACCGCCCCGGGAGGCACCGGGAGCCCGCAGGCGGGGCAGGTCATACCGGGGCCCCACGAATCGGCGAGCTGGAGCCAGCTCTGTTGGCACGCGGGGCAACGCGCGAAAAGGTTGAGACCGGGATCGGCGGCACACATCTTATAAGCATATCGCAGATGGGGGCCGGACGGCAATCCCGCCGTGGTGCCGCCTTTTAGCTTGCGGCCTGCCGTGGTCAGTTCAAAAAGCCAATCCGTGAAAACCAACGCTTCTATTGTGTCGGCGATATCGGGTCTGGTTCTGGCGCTCGCGGTTCCTGCGGCCGGGCATGCCGGCGACGGGTTCGTGGGCGAGTGGGCACTGACGATTCCGGGCGGGGGCGCAGGCTGTCTGGAGATCATGAAAGATGGCGCTGGCTATGGCGGCCGCCTGCTATGGGGCGGGGGGAGCGTCTTGCCGCTCTCCAGCGTGAAGATCGAGGGGGACGTCCTCACGGTCACGCGTGTCCGCGAGGTGAAGAAGAAGGATGCCACCGGTGCGACCAAGACGGAGAAGATCACCGACACCATCACGGCGGAGGCCAAGGGCGACGATCTTTCGCTTGTCCTAGAGAGTCCGGGCCCCAAGGGGGCCGTTCAGCGATCGGAATTTTTGGGCAAACGTCAGCCGCCGATCCCGGCCAAGCCGGATCTCTCCAGGACCAAGTTCGGGGAACCGATCCAGTTGTTCAATGGAAAGGACCTGTCCGGATGGCGTCTGGTCACCGAGGGCGCGGTCAACGGATGGAGCGTCGAGAATGGCGTGTTGATCAACAGGCCGGTGCAGGAGCCAGGCCAGCCGAAGAAGCACTACGGCAACCTCCGCACGGAGCGCGAGTTTGCGGATTTCAAGATCTCGCTGGAGGTGAAAGTGCCCGAGAAGGGCAATAGCGGCGTTTACCTCCGCGGCATCTACGAGGTGCAGGTGGCGGATTCTTTTGGCCAGCCCGTGGATTCGCACGGGATGGGCGGCGTCTATAGCCGGATCACGCCAACGAGCAACCCTTCCAAGGCGCCCGGCGAGTGGCAGACAATGGAGATCACCCTGGTCGATCGTCACGTCACCGTGATCCTCAACGGCACGAAGATCATCGACAACGAACCGGTCCCGGGCTGTACGGGTGGTGCGCTCTGGTCCGACGTGACACGGCCCGGGCCGATCTACCTGCAGGGCGATCACCAGGCCGTCGATTACCGCAATGTCGTCCTGACGCCAGTGATCCGCTAGGAATCTGTCGGACTTAGGCCGACAGATTCCTCTGGCAAAACCGCCTGTTTGTTTGAAGGTTAAGGAATTAGACAAGATGACAGGTCCCGAGATCAGGGTGGAGATCGAGCGATCCCTTTCGTTCCGCGTGTGTCGCAACCAATTAAGTGCCAGGTGGTTTTGCTTACTAGCAGCCTGGCGGACTTTCCAAAGTCCGACAGGCTGCTAGCATGCCCGACGAGAGACAGCCCAAGCGCGTCGCAATCCTCGGCTCGACGGGATCGATCGGCACCAGCGCGCTGAAGGTCGCCAGGGACATCCCCGACCGGATGCGGGTGGTCGCTCTGGCCGCGGGGCGCAACCGCGATCTGCTGGCGCGTCAGGCGGCGGAGTTTCGGCCCCAGCTCGTGTGCATCGCCTCGGAGGCGGATGCCGGATGGCTGCGGACGGAGGTCCCTTCTGGCACGCGCGTGGTCTCTGGTCCAGAGGGCCTCATCGAGATGGCCTCGATGGGAGGCGTCGACCTCGTCCTGGTGTCCATCGTTGGCACCGGCGGTCTGCAGCCGGCGCTCGCCGCGATCGGGAGCGGCAAGGACATCGCGGTGGCCAGCAAGGAGATTCTCGTCATGGCCGGGGAGATCGTGATGCGGGAAGCGGTGCGCAAGGGCGTGCGCGTCCTGCCGGTCGATTCCGAGCACAACGCCATATTCCAGTGCCTTGAGGGGCACCCCCACGGGGCGGTGAAACGTTTGATTCTAACGGCTTCTGGTGGGCCGTTCCGCTGCGCGGCCAAGGGGGATCTCAGGAACGTCACGCCGGCCCAGGCCCTCAAACATCCCACGTGGGACATGGGCAGGAAGATCACGATCGACTCCGCCACGTTGTTCAACAAGGGGCTGGAGATGATCGAGGCGAAATGGCTCTTCGGGATGCCCATCGACAGGGTGAACGTCGTTGTACATCCCCAGAGCATCATCCATTCCATGGTGGAATTCGTCGATGGCTCGGTGCTGGCGCAGCTGAGTCATTCGGACATGTGCTTCCCCATCCAATATGCGGTCACCTATCCCGACCGGTTGGCAAACACCCTTGAGCCACTGGATTTTGCCAAGGTCGGGTCGCTGAGTTTCGAGGCGCCGGATGAGGACAAGTTCCCGGCGCTGCGGCTGGCCCGAGAGGCGGGTTCGCGCTGCGGGACTTTGCCGGCGGTACTGAATGCCGCCAATGAGGTGGGGGTCGAGCGCTTTCTGGCAGGGGCGGCGACTTTCCCGGCAATCTGGGAGACAGTGGAGGCCGTGATGCGCGACCACCGGGTGGTTGAAGGACCGGACCTCGCCGCTATACTTGAGGCGGATCGTGAGGCCCGTCGCCGCGCGGCTGAAATCCTCGCGGCGGGTGCCTGACGCGGTCCGGGAAAGCCACAACAAATGCAGTCTTTAGCAGCTAACATCACCCTGTCCTTGGCCGCCGCCGGTGACACGTCGCTGGTCCAATGGGTGATCTGGGGCGGGACGTGGGTCGCCGCCGTTTTCTTCCTGGCGCTGACCATATTCGTGCATGAGCTGGGGCATTTCCTGGCGGCCCGTTGGCGACGGCTGGTGGTGGACCGGTTCTCCATCGGATTCGGGCCGGGGATATGGTCCCGCAAGATCGACGGCGTGGACTGGTGCGTGTCGGCGATTCCGGTGGGTGGTTATGTCTCGCTTCCGCAGCTCGCCCCCATGGAGCTTATCGAGGGTCCCGCATCGTCCGATGCGGCCAAGATCCCGCCGGCTCATCCACGAGATAAGATCATCGTGGCGTTCGCCGGTCCGCTGTTCAGTTTTCTGCTGGCGTTGGCCACCGCGGTGCTCGTGTGGGTCGTGGGGCGCCCGTCGCAGGAGGCGGAGCGATCGGCGGTGATCGGATATGTTCTCAAGGATGGCCCGGCCGCGCAGGCTCCGCTTCCCCTGATGCCCGGCGACAAGGTCTTGGCGGTTGATAATCGGCCCGTGACTTCGTTCGGTGGGCCGCGCGACAGCGTGGTCGAGGCGGTCGTATTCAGCAAGGGCGAGAAGATCCAGTTCGATGTCGAGCGCACCCGCGACGACGGGGCGACGGAGATCATCACCACTCTCATCCGCCCGCGGAAGGACGAGATCACGGATCTGCGCGAGGTGGGCATCGCTTCCGCCGATCGCCTGCTGGTGGGAAAACTCCTTCCGAATTCTCCCGCGGCGGCGGCGGGCCTGAGGGTCGGGGACGAACTCGTCGCGCTGGGCGGAAAGCGGATGTATAGCAGGATGCAGTTCATCGATGCGATCGCCGTGCACGGGGTGCGCCCGATCGAACTGACGTACCTGCGCGGGGGACGCATGGCATCCGTGCCGGTTACTCCCGAGGTGCCGTCGGGCTCGGAGGAGCCGAAGATCGGCATCCAGTTTGATATGCCGCCGCCGGTGATCGTGCACCCGTCGCCGCAGGCACAGATCGCGGAGAGTTCGGCCGCGGTGCTCGAGGTGCTGCGGGCGCTGGTGGACCGCAAATCCCACATCGGGCCGCGCCACATGATGAGCCCGGTGGGCATGGTCGATAGCGTCTCGCGACTGCTGGACGTCGACATGCGGCTCGTGCTCTGGTACGCGGTCGTCATCAACGTCAACCTTGCGCTCTTGAACATACTCCCGATCCCTGTGCTGGATGGCGGGCACATCGTCTTTTCCTTGGTCGAGTGGGTGAGGCGGCGCGCGCTTCCGGCCCAGCTCATCCACGGGCTCCAGTCGGCGTTTGCGATGCTGCTGATCGCCTTCATGGTCTACGTCATGTTCTACGACACCAGGCGGGTGGTGCGGCAACGGATCGAGGAACATGAGATGAAAGAGAAGGCGCGAGGGGTACCGGAACTGGCATTCCCGCCCGAACCCTCTCCGGCGGTCCCGAAACGATGAGGATGGCGGGCGGCCGCCACCGGAATTCCGATCCAACATGAAGTACTGCGACAATCCTTTCCAATATCGGCGCCGCCGTTCGCGCGGCGTGAACGTGGGCGGCGTCTGCATCGGCGGCGCGAGCCCGATCGTGGTCCAGTCGATGCTCACTTCCGACACGATGGACACCGAGGCGTGCGTCCGTCAGACGCTGGCCCTGGTGGACGTCGGTTGCCAGATCGTTCGCATCACCGCCCCGACCAAGAATGATGCGGCGAATCTCCGGAGCATCCGCGATGCGCTGCATTCGCGGGGCGTGAATGTGCCGCTGGTGGCGGACATCCATTTCAAGCCCGATGCGGCCATGGAGGCCGCGAAGTGGGTGGACAAGGTGCGCGTCAACCCGGGCAACTTCGCCGACAAGAAGAAATTTCAGGTGAAGGAATACACGCCGGAGGGATACGAGGCCGAGGTGCGCCGCACGGAGGAGGCCTTCGCGCCGCTGGTCTTAGCGTGCAAGGAGCGCGGGATCGCGATGCGCATTGGGACCAATCACGGTTCGCTGTCCGACCGGATCCTGAATTACCACGGCGATACCCCGCTCGGCATGGTGGAGAGCGCCATGGAATTCGCGCGGGTCGCGCGCAAGCACGACTATCATGGCCTCATCTTTTCGATGAAGGCATCGAACCCCAAGGTGATGATCGAGGCCTACCGGCTTCTGGTGGCGAAGCTGGCGGAGGGGGGGCCGGATTGGAACTATCCAATCCACCTGGGCGTGACGGAGGCGGGCGAGGGCGAGGATGGGCGCATCAAGAGCGCGATTGGCATCGGGGCGCTGCTGCACGATGGCATCGGGGACACCATCCGCGTGAGCCTTACCGAGGATTCCCCGAACGAGATACCGGTCTGCCGCATGCTGGTGGAGCAGGTTGCGGAACTCTCGCGAAACGGCGTGGACCTTTCGAACTTCGATGTCGCCGAGGCGCGCGATCCGTTTTCCTACGCGCGGCGGGAGGCCGATCGCGCGGAGATCGACGGCGTCGGGTTTGGCGGGGAGGATACGATACGGGTCGTGGTATCGCAGGCGGCGTGGAATCAGCTCGCGGGCCGCATCAAACCGGGGGCGGATGTCAGGCCCGAGGGGATCTACGAGCGCATCGCGCCCGCCGAGGTCGATCCGCTGGAGGAGTTCCCACGGCCCGAGAATGGCCGCATCGTGACTGTGGCCGATTCGTGCAAGGTCAACCCGATCGCGGCTTTCCGGATCCTGGCGGCGCGGCTCAACGCGATGGGGGCGCGCAATCCGATCCTTCTGAAGGACGCGTTTGGGCCCGCGCCATCGAACGCCGATCCGCAGCGGGCGCTGGTGGCCTCGGCCACGGTCCTCGGCGCCCTGATCTGCGACGGCATAGGTGACGCGATCTTCATTCGCCGCGAGCCGGGGGCGGGAGCCGCGCTCCGCCTCGGTTTCAACATCCTGCAGGCGGCGGGTTCGCGCAGTTTCAAGACGGACTACGTGGCGTGCCCGAGCTGCGGCCGAACGCTGTTCGACCTGCAAATTGTCACCGCGCGCATCAAGGCGCGCACGGCGCATCTCAAGGGCGTGAAGATCGCGATCATGGGATGCATCGTGAATGGCCCCGGCGAAATGGCCGATGCGGATTTTGGCTATGTCGGAGGAGCGCCCGGGAAAATCAATCTCTATGTCGGCAAGACCGCGGTGAAGTTCAACATACCCGAGGCGGAGGCCGTGGATCGGTTGGTGGACCTCATCCGGGAGCATGGCAAGTGGCAGGATCCGGCGCCGACCGAGGCCTAGCCCATGTACACTTTGTAGAAAAAGTGGCATCGGCGTCCCGCCGATGAGCCATGAAGGCCCACATGGCCGGGACGGCCATGCCATTTATGTGAACGTAGGAATCTGTCGGACTTTGCCCGACAGATTCCTCTGGCAAAACCGCCTGCTGTCTTGAATGTGAAGGAGTTACCTGGGATGGCCGACGATGCCGACGAACTCGGTCGGTGAGAAACCAAGCGTTCACCTCAATTCTATAACCATCTGAGGTCTAGGCGGCAGCGGCGAGCGTGAGCGAACCATCCCACCGCACGTTTGCGGCAATATCATCTTGGGCGGGACACCTCGCGCCATTCTCCGGGCTGGAGATTGCCGAGGCGAAGGGTGCCGATGGCGGCACGGATGAGGCGGAGGGTGGGGTGACCGATGGCCGCGGTCATGCGCCGAATTTGGCGATTGCGGCCCTCTGTGAGTGTGATCTCCAGCCATGCGGTGGACACCGATTTTCGGAATCGGATGGGCGGTTCGCGCGGGGGCACTTCCGGGGCGGGATCGAACAGGTGGGCGTCGCACGGGCGGCAGGGGCCATCCGACAGTCGCGGCCCGGCGCGGAGGGCATCCAGTGCCGAGGCGCCGGGCACGCGCTCGATCTGCGCCCAATAGGTGCGGGGGTGCGCGAACTCGGGCTCGAGCAATCGGTGGATCAGTGTGCCGTCATCAGTGAGGAGCAAAAGTCCTTCGCTGTCGGCGTCGAGGCGCCCGGCGGCGTAGATGCCGCGCGGCAGGCCGAATCCGGCGAGGGTCCTTTGGCTGGCAGTCCCGGTGAACTGACTCAGCACGCCGTATGGTTTATGGAAGGCGATGTAGCGGTGCCGGCCGCGCGGGCTGAGCCCGGGACGTGTCGCGCGGCCCCTCACGCCACGGGGCTCCCGGCGCTGTCCCGCAGCGCGCGGAACAGGGCGAGCATGTTCTCAACGGGGGTGGGTCCCTGGATGTTGTGGATGGCATTGAACACACATCCGCCGCCCTCGTTGAAGATGGCGACCCGTTCCATGACCTCGGCATGCACCTGGTCGGGGGTGCCGAATGGGAGTGTCTTCTGCGTGTCGATACCGCCTCCCCAGAAGACGAGATCCTTGCCGAACTGGCGCTTGAGGCGCGCGGGATCCATCTCGGCCGCGGAGCATTGGACGGGATTTAGGATATCGAAACCGGCGGCGATGAAGTCGGGGATCAGCTGATACACCGAGCCACAGGAGTGGATAAATGTCTTCCACTTCGTCTTTCCGTGGATGAGGGCGTTGATGCGCCTGTGAAACGGGAGGAATAGCTCGCGGTATGCCTCATTTGATATGAACGGGCCCCGCTGCGTGCCAAAATCCGTGCCCGTGATGAGCGCGGCATCGACGCTGTCGCCGAAGATGTTGATGAGCGTGTCGAGGTTCCGTTCAGCCACCGCGCACTGGCGCTCGAAGATCCCTAGGACGTAGTCCTTTCTTGCGACCGTGGATATATACCATTCCTCGATATCGCGGATCCCCTTCGGGTGTTTGAGGAAGGGCGCCGGGACAAGGGCGATGTCGCCAAAGGCGGTGCCGGGCACGATGAGGATCCGGCCGACGTCGGGATTGCGGTCGAGCCAAGCGCGCTTTTCGCGATAATAGGCGATGTCCGCATCGGAGAGCGGACCAAATTCCTCGAGGTTGTCCTCGACGTTGAGGTTGTCATCGTCGATGGGTGGCTGACGGATGATCGAGTCGAAGAAATAGCCACCCCTGGGCATTCGGCCGCTCGGGGGGACCGATGTGTCTCCCTCCGGGTAGATGAGCAGATCCCCCGACGCGGGATCGGCGGTCGTGTTGAAAGCCCCCGGGACGAGCACCCCCGTGCCATCGAAAAGGGTGAACGGCTTCCAGTCTTTGCACTCGATGCCAAATAGCGTCTTGCGAGGGGGGACTCCGATGATGTCGATGCCCAGCGCTTCGCGGAGCGCGCCATCGATTTCCCCGAGCATCTGGTAGGGCTCGCAGACCTTGACGCGCCACGATGGGTCGCCGAGCACGGCCCGGCGCAAGCGATCGACCGCCGCGACATGGATGCCGGTGACGAAAGTGCCGCCGAAATCCACGCACGGGCGATCGGGTTGCCGGTGCTCGAGAGTGGCCTGAAGTCGTTCGCGCGATGTCATTTTCGGGGACCTCCTTGGAATTCAGTATGGCGATGGGCGTTTTCAGGGTGTGTAGCTGAATGTCTCTCCGGCCTTGATGTTTGGGGTGACGGTCTTTTCGCCATATCGGATGGAGAAAGGTTTTCCGCGGAGGGAGCGAATCTCGGCCGATGTCAGCTGGCCGTTTTTCCACTCGATATTGACCTCGAATGCGCCCCGTGCCCTGAGGCCATTGACATGCCCGGTGGGCCACGCGCCGGGGAGCGCGGGCAGCAGATCGAGGATGTAGCCCTTAGCATCGGGTGTGCGGCGATGGGATTGCAGGAGCATCTCGGCTATGCCTGCGGTGGCACCAAAATTCCCGTCGATTTGGAACGGCGGGTGGGCGTCGAACAGATTGGGGTACACGCCGCCGCGCCGATAGTCGGTGAGGCTGGAACCCGTCAGGCGCAAGAGGTAGCCGAGGACTTTGTGGGCGCGGTCACCGTCTTTAAGGCGGGCCCAGAGGTTGATTTTCCAAGCCATCGACCAGCCGGTGCTTTCGTCGGTGCGCAGGTCGAGGGATCGTCGGACGGCGAGGGCCAGGGCGGAGGTTTCCTCCGGCGTGATGTCGTGCCCCGGGAATGTGCCGATGAGGTGCGACATGTGACGATGGTGCGGCTCGGGTTCATCGAAATCCAGATGCCATTCCTGAAGTTGCCCGCGACCGCCAATCCGGTAAGGGGGAAGTTTCGCCCGGGCTTCGGTGATCTGTTTCCGGAAGTCGGCGTCGATGCCGAGGGTCTCCGACGCCTCGATGCAGTTGGCGAACAGGTCGCGGATCAGCGCGATGTCCTGCGTCGTGGCCATCGCCACTTCCGCGATCTTGCCATCCGGCGTCCGGAACTTGTTTTCTGTCGAGGAGGAAGGCGAGGTGAGCAGATGGCCTTTGCCATCGGGAACGAGCCAGTCGAGGCAGAATTCGGCGGCGCCCCTCATGAGGGGATAGGCGAATGCGCGGAGGTAATTCTGATCTTGGCCGAAGGCGTAATGCTCCCAGATGTCCATGCAATGCCAGACGCCGCCCATCGCCCAGTTGGCCCATGTGGGGGAGCCCTTGCCGAAATTGCCCACCGGGGCGGAATGGCGCCAGATGTCGGCGTTGTGGTGGGCGACCCAGCCCCGCGTGCCATAGTTGACCCGCGCGGTCTCGCGGCCGTTTGCCGCGAGGTCGCGGATGAACTGGAGCATGGGCATGTGGCACTCGGCGAGATTGCAGTTTTCCGAGGGCCAATAGTTCATCTCGCTGTTGATGTTGAGGGTCCAGTTGGAACTCCACGGCGGGCGCATCTCATCATTCCAGATGCCCTGCAAATTGGCGGGCTGCGTGCCGAGGCGAGAACTGGCGATGAGGAGATATCGGCCATATTGGAATGCCAGGGCTACGAGGCCGGGGTCACCGGTCTCCGCATAGCGCAGCACGCGCCGGTCGGTTGGCATGTCTTCCGGGGGCGCGCCAAGGTTTAGGGTCACGCGCCGAAACAGCCTGCGGTGATCCGCTATGTGATCCGCCAGGAATTGGTCCCAAGATTTGACGGCGGCGACCGCCACCTTGCTTCTCGGCACGGCGTCCGCGTCGAGCCCCTCGCGACCGGGCGACTTGTCATAGCCGTTGAAACTGGTGTCGGCGGCAAGCAGCAGGACCGCACGATCGGAACCCTCGACGCGCAGTTTCCCGTCGGGCGTGACGCTCGCGCGGCCACCGCTCGTGACGGCCCTGAGATGCACGGCGAAACGCATACCCTCGCCGCCGGGTTCCTCCGCATAGATGATCGCGTTGGTGGAATCCCTCAGGTAGTTCGGATCGACATGTGCGGGGCATCGGCCGCGCATGGCGACGTGGTCGGGGCCGACGTTCGTGATCGAATAGCGAAGCTGGCTATCTAGCGCGGCGGTAAAGGTGATGCGCCCCGGCGTGTCGGCGGCGAGGGACAGGATGATCATCTGTTGCGGATGACTGGCGATGACCTCGCGGGTGAAAGTGGTGTCGCCGACCCTGAAGCGCGTTGAGGCGATGGCGCGGTCGAGATCGAGCTCTCGGCGGTAGTCGGTGGCCGTGCCGGGCAGGTCGAAGGTGATCCGCAGGTTGCCCAGCGGCTGGTAGGACTCATTGTAGGGCCCCTGCATCTTCCTGCACAATTCGCCGGCCTCGACGTATTGGCCGGCGAAGATGGCCTCGCGGACCTTGGGCAACCAGTTCTTGGCGTCGGGGTTATTCCAGTCCCTCGGCCCACCAGACCAGAGGGTGTCCTCGTTGAGCTGAAGACGCTCTTCCCGGATACCGCCGAACACCATGGCTCCCATGGTTCCATTGCCGATGGGGAGGGCCTCCACCCAGTTGCTCGCCGGGGTCGGGTACCAGAGAACGTAAGGCGATGTCTCGGAGGCGCAGGCCGCAAGGGCGAGGGGCACGATGGCTAGGATGGCACGAATGCGCATGTCAGAATGACACGCGCAGGAGTCGGACCTTGCAAGTCTGGAGTCGGGGCGCGTTCGATGAACGATCGTCGCTCACGGAGACGCGGAGAACACGGAGATGGCAAATACCCTGCGTCTCTCTAAGAGAAGAATTTTTTGTCCAGGAATCTGTCGATCTCTATCCGGCGGATTCCTATGAAATTCGGTGGAATCCAGAGGACACCTCTGGTAGACGATTTCCATGCTTGGAAGATGTGGTGCCCAATGTGAATCGCGCAAAACCCCTGTCTGCCGGATGGCCGACCGACGCATCACGGCGCTCCGTCGCCCCTGGAGTCTTTCGCTGGGCCTGATGCTCGCGATCGTCGGCTCCAGAGCGACGCACGCCGAACTGCTCAAGAATACGGATTTCGGAAGCGGAAAGTCGCATTGGAAGGGCGGCGGCCAAGTCGTGTTCGTGAAACCGGACGGCACCGAAGGCGCCGCGTCAGATCCCGGAGCGGTCCGTGCCTTGCGGATTTCCCTAAAGAACAAGGAACCCCAGAGCGTTTATCAGGAGTTCCCGACAAAGGACCGGCCCAAGACACTCAAGGTCACCGTCCAGTACATGGCTTCTCCCAATTTCAAACGCACCGAGGACGAAAGCCTGTATTCCATCTCGTGGACGTCGGGCACTTATTTTTGGTCGGCCGTTGTCGTCCCACATGCTGACTTCTGGGTCCGTGTTTCCCCCGGCTGGCTTTACCGGATCGGCGGTCAAGCCTCAGCCACCTGGCAGACCCTTCAGGGTGTCTGGAATGACGCCCTACCCGTCGAGGAACGCGCGATCCATTTCTGCGTCCCCGCCGGCGAAGGCAGCCTCTACATCAAGGACCCTGTCGTCACTCCCTGAGCGCCGTCCGTCCGAAACAGGCCACAAAAATAGCAACGGCTTCCGCCAAGGCGGGCGCTCGAAGAATAACTATCCCTCACGGAGATGCGGAGAACACGTAGGACGGGAAACACTCCGTGCCCTCCGTGGCTCTGTGAGGAAGATAGGCCAGAAACACGCGAAGCGTCGTGGAGTGCGGCGGCCCGCCGCCGCTTTTCCGATCGCCACAAAAAACGCGATTCGCAGCAAGACCCATAACGCCGGCGGCAGTGGCCAGCATGTCGGGGGACGGCATCGATTGGGCGGCGCGCTCGGTATCCGAATGCCGCCTGACACGGGCGGCGCATGGCGTTCGCCTTTCCTTGCGGCGTCTCACAGAATCGCCCTGCAAGAACATGGGCACGCCATGCGGGCATCCTGGGGAGGGCCCGGGGCCTCGCGGGCCGGGTTGGCCCAGATGTGGCGCGGCTGGTGAATCGCGGACGCCGGGGCCGGCGTCCCTCCCGGCATGGACCTTGCGCGAGACACAGGGCCGTGCTGCGAATTTCCGATGGGTGTGTATAGTCAGGACGTATGTCGAGACAATTGGTTGCGGCGATCTTTGGCACGGGGCTGATTGCGTGCGTTGCCCGCGGGGCAGATCCCGCGCCATTCGATCGTCTGACCTTTCACGCTGCGCCGAAACCGCTGGCGGAAGGTGCGGCGACATCCGACTGGCCGCGGTTCCTGGGGCCGACGGATAACGCGCGATCGCCAGAGACGAAATTGCTGAAAGCCTTCCCGCCCGGCGGACCGACCAGAGTGTGGGAGGTGGCAAAGGGGGAGGGTTATGCATCGCCAGCCATTGCGGCTGCGCGGCTGGTGCTCTTTCACCGCTTGGACGGCCAGGAGACCGTAGAGTGCCTCGATGCGGAGACAGGGCGGCGTTTTTGGCGATTCGCTTATCCGGTGCAGTACGAGGACCGTTTCAATTACAGCGCCGGTCCCCGGAACAGTCCGGTGATTTCAGATGGCAGAGTGTACACGTTCGGCGTGACGGGTGTGCTCCATTGTCTCGATCTGGGGAATGGTTCGCTGGTGTGGAAGCGGGATGTGCGGGTCGATTATGGCGTGCCGGAGAGCTTCTTTGGCCTGGGATCGTCGCCGCTGGCCTACGGAAAACTTCTGGTCCTGAACGCCGGGGGCTCGCAACGGCGGTCTGTCATCGCGTTTGATCGGACCGATGGCAAAGAGGTTTGGTGCGCGGAGAGCGAATGGGGAAACAGCTATGCGTCGCCGATCGTGGCACGCTTGCACGGCGCGGATAGAATCATGGTGTTTGCGGGGGCCGAGAGCGATCCACCGACCGGCGGCCTGTTATGCATCGATCCTGGCACGGGCCACGTGGACAGCGCTTTCCCGTGGCGCGCGAAGATCGTCTATTCCGTCAATGCGTCCACGCCGGTGGCCGTCGGAGAGGACGCCGTCTTCATTTCCGAATCGTACACGCAGGGAGGAACACTCGTCCGGTTTTCGCCAAAATTCGAGCCCGGGCCGATCTGGACCAACAAGAAGTTCGGCATGCATTTCATCACGCCGGTCCTCAGGGACGGCCACCTTTACGGGATCGATGGCCAGCATCAGGGCGAGGCGAGGCTCGCCTGCGTGGATGCGGCCACTGGCGGGGAGCGCTGGCACGATCCGTTGAACTGGGAGATCGAACTTGGTGGAGAGCGTAAGCGGATCGGGGTGTGTCGCGGGAACCTGATACTGGCTGACGGCGCCTTCCTGTGCCTCGGGGAGTTTGGGAGCCTGCTCTGGCTGGATCTGTCGCCGTCGGGCTGCCGGGTTATCAGTCGCGCGCAACCATTCCTTGCGGCCCAGTCGTGGGCGCCGCCTGCCATCAGCCGCGGGTTGCTCTATCTCGCGCAAAATTCGCGGGACGTGTTAAGCGGGGCGGAACCAAGGCTCATCTGCTATGACGTGCGAGGCCCGTGACTTGGCTTGGCCCGGATATCTCACGGCTACGGAGATCCTCAGGCTGGATTCCATCCGGCGGCTGCCGGACCACGGGGGGTGACAATGGGACGTAGGAGCGCGCTTGCGCGCGATTCGAATCGCCTGCAAGCAGGCTTCTGCGATTCGGTGTCTGAGTTTTCGAGTCAGTTCAATGTGACTGTCGGCGCCTGCGTGACGGCGGGTTCCACTTCGAAGAAGCCCTCGGGGCCGAAGCCGAATGCCGAGGCGACGAGGTTGGAGGGGAAAGTCTCGCGGCGGTTGCTGTAATCGCGGACATTGCCGTTGTAGAAGCGCCGGGCGGCCTGGATGCGATCTTCGGTATTCACGAGCTCGCGCTGAAGTTCCAGGAAGTGCCCGTCTGCCTTGAGATCGGGGTAATTCTCCACGACGGCGAGGAGTCGCTGGATGGCGCCGACGAGTTCGCGTTCCTCGCGGGCCTGGTCGACCACGGGGCCGGTCTGTGCGACGCAGCGGGCGCGGAGTTCGGTGACGCGTTCAAGCACCTCGCGTTCATGGGCGGCATAACCCTTGACCGTCTGGACGAGGTTGGGGATGAGTTCGTATCGGCGTTTCAGCTCGGTGTCGATGTTGCTCCACGACTCGCGGATGTGATTCCGGAGGGACACGAGCCCATTGTATTGAAGGATCACCCACAGGGCGAGGATCAGGAGCGCCGCGATCGGGACGATGGCCAGGATCGATAACTCATGCATGGTTCTGGGTCTCCGAGAAGAGGTAGTTGGGCATCAGGTCGCGGATGGCGGCAATGAGATCCAAGCCGGCCTCGATGGCGTCGGGTTGGAGGCGGCCCGTGGACCACGTGGCAAGAGCGTCTCCCTCGATCTCGATCTGGAGATCGCGGTGCGCGAGGAGGAATTCCATCATGCGGGGATGGCAGATGTCGTACGCGAATTTCCGGTCCTTGGAGCGCACGACGAAGGCCCGCGAGAATTCAGCCGATTCGAAGTCGATGTCCTCCCAGCCTAGGGCCTGGGCAATTTTGGAACCGAGGTTTTCCGGGACGATGCGCACTTCGGGGCATGGTTGGGGCAATGCGAGCGAGAAAACCGGATGGTGGTAGTGCGTGGTCTGGGTGGTCTTGCCGTTGCTGGTTGTAACCTGATAGTGGTAATCAAACAGCAGGACCTGATGATTTCGCCAAGTGCCGGCGACGGCGTTCTGAGCGTACCGGTTCGATCCATGATCCAGCGCGTCGATCCACTGAAAGCGGCCGGCCAGTTCGTAATCGCGGTCGGGGGCAAACGAGAGGCCGAGGCGTGACGCGGTGGCGGCCAGCGCATCTCGGCGCTTGCGTTCGGTGATGTGCGCGTAGATCCCGAGCCCAATGACCAGCGCCGCGAAGACGATGAACAGCAGAATGGGAACGACGAAATCCATAGACTAGATAGAGCAGTTCACCCGCGGATGGAGGACCTGTCCGCCTGGGGCGGGCCGATGAACACGGATCATCAGCGCGTTCGGTCCGGCGATCATCTCGCCCTCCGAGTGAAGAGGAATCGGGCTCCAAAATCCGCGTGCATCCGTGTAAATCCGTGGTGTAGGAGATTTCTGCTCCGGTCCAACTGCCGAATCTAGGTTCAAGGTGGGATGCGGAACGCGGATGTAAATGTCATTTGGCGTGCGGCGTGTTGGTTTGTTCCAGCGCGACGACGCGGCGCTTGGCTATGGCCGTTGGCCCTGGTCCCATTCGAGGGCGACCTGAAGGCCACTGGCCTGCGAAGTGTAATAGATCCTTCCGTTGGAGACCGCGGGGCCGACGCACTCGCGCGAGTCGATGCAGGGGCCGGTCGAGACAAGCCGACAGCCGTCAGACAGGTCGATGAGATCCATGTTCGCGCCCAGGAGGTATGGCCAAGAGCAGGTGAATCGCGTGCAGGCGTACCCATAATTGAACTTGGAGAGGATTCGGCCATTGGATGGATCGATGACGTGGCCGTCATCGCCCGATGCGTTGGAGAAGAGGTGGCCCCCGGCGATGGTGACAACATTGACGGCGGAGCGCACCGGATCGGATTTCCAAATAAGTGAGCCATCTTTGGCATTGAGGCAGAGGACATGTTTTGTCTTAGTGGTCTCATCGGCGATGTTGTAACCGCCGAGGTAGAGGCGACCGTCCCGTCCGGAGAGCGTGCAGCCTGCCGTGACGAATGAGTTCGTGCTGAGCCACAGCGTTTTTCCGGATTGGGGATCGAGCGCGGCGGTCAGGCCGTTTGGACCCGGGCGGTGGCCGCGGGCCTCGCGCTTGGTGGGCGAATAGCCGAAGAAAGTGGAATAGTACAGGGTACCGTCCATCAGGCACAGGCCGCAGTCGTTGCCGCCCGAGCCGAGTTCGCCGAAATCACGCTCCCAGACGACCTTGCCTGTCGAGCGATCCCACGCCCAGATCTTGGGGCGATTGTCGCGGGGATAGAACGGATTGTCGTGGGTGTAGATCCAGCTCATGAGTTCGGATCCGTCGGGGGAAGGCTGGGGATCACCCTTCATGACAAAAGGTTTTTCGGTGCCCTGGGCCGCATAGCGGCCGGATCCCGATGCGTAGATTGCGAGGTTGCCAGCGAGGATCGGTGGGGCCTGCCTGCTCCAGCTGGGCGAGCCGGTAAAGTCCGCCTCCCAGACGAGGTCGCCGGTGGCGGCATCGAGGCATCGCATGCGGGACCCTTTCGGGCCGGCCTGGGGGAGGAACAGCTGGCCCGCGTCGTGGATGGGGGCGGTGAACGAAAGGTGCACGTCGGGCCAGTAGCGCCGCCAGAGCAGTCGACCGGTCTCTTGTTCGACGGCGAATATCTGACCTTCCGATGTGTGCGTGTACATGCGGCCGCCGCCGCAGACCGGGATGTGTTTGAACGTTCCCTCGTAACGCCTGATCCAGCGGATCCGGAGCGGGGGCTTTAGCCCCTGGGGATTGGAATTTGAATTGGCAAGGTCGCGGTAGTTGGTGTTCCAGTCGTGGCTCGCATCGGTGTATTGCCCGCTGAGCGGGGTCCGAATGCGCTCCAGGGCGATCGCTTTGCTCGGGGGAGGGGCGTGCCCATCCGGGCCGAGCGCATAGATGTGTCCGTCCTCGCAGCCGAAATAAATATGGCCGTCGGCGACCGCAACCGGCGCCGAGATTGCCTTGCCAAAGGGCGTCTGGAACGACCAGGCCGGGGCGCCGCCCGAGAGCGGGATCGCGTGGAGCCGCCCCCCAAGATCGCCATAGATCGCGTGACCGCGGATCAGCGTGGGCGGCGCGATCGCCGCGGGCGCGGCCAGGCACTGCGTCTGATTGGTTGCGGTGGAATGGCGCACCAGGCCGAACCCCTCCTCGGGCCGGGTGCGAAAAACATCGGCGCCGCGAATGGCCACGGCAGAAAAACTCAGCGCCCCGGGGAGGTTGATGGCGGTTTCGGTGCCCGCGACGGGAGAGCCTTCCACCTTGGCATCGCGCAGGCGCAGCATCTCTACCCGGCCGTAATTGTCCCTCCGGTGCCACTGGACGAAGACGGCGCCATCCTCGCCGATGCTCTGGCCGAAGGCCGCGGCATATTCTTTGCCCCCGTATTGCGGGATCTCGCCTATCGACAGCAGCTTGGCCTCACGACCCCCATCGTGCAGGAAGACGGTGCGGCCGCCAGCCGGCACAACGAGGGTGTCGCCGTATGCCGCGGGATCGCGCGAACAGCAGAAGTGGTCGCGCCAGTTGACGCGCGCCTTCTTGAACGCGAGCCAGGCCTGCCCATCCCAGCGGTCACCGTCGAAACCGATGACTTCCTTCACGAAATCCCATGTCCATGCGACCGCGCCATCCGATTCCAGCGCGAAAATCTTGGCTCCTAGGGTGGCGACGTAGACGCGACCCCCCATGACGACAGGGCTGGCGAACACCGGTTCGCCGCAGGCGACCTGCCGCACAAGCCGACCGGTCTCGCGCGCGAGGACGATGTGGTTTCCCGCCGTGGTACCGAAGTGAACATAGGGCCCGCAGATCGCCGGCGAAGAGACGTTGCTATAATTACGGATCTCGGCGGGAGAGGCAAATCTCCAGATCGTCTTGAGCGTCCGTGCGTCCAGACAAAACGCGACCCCCGAACCATCGACGGCATAGAGGCGACCATCGGCCAGCACCGGAGACGTGAAAATCGCATCTGTCAATGGGGCCGCGGCGATCAGCCCGAGGGGGAATCGGACATCGCGGTCCGGGGCATTGCCAGAGTGGCGCGCGTCGAATTGGAACTGGGGCCAATCCTCAGCGCGCGGCGACGATGTCCCAATGGCCATGACCATCATGGCCCCAATGCAGCTCATCGCCCTCAAAGGAATCACGAAATTACTCCTAACTTTCAATTCTGCCCGGGTTCAGCCGCCTGTCGAGCCGGGAGGTCCGTCCTGAATCGCGCCGTAGGAGCGGTTTCGCTGTAATCTTCCGGTGCCCCGCAGCGATGGCGTCTCGCAGAGACGCTCCACAAATGGGTTCGGGTTGGCCTTAGAGGGATCGCGGTCACTGCAAGAGGAATGGGATTTCTCTTGCCGTGGACCGGCCACATTTGAAATCCTTCATCACATGGCCAGGCCACCGCGTGTGCCGGTGTGGCTGCCGTTGGATCAGCCCGTCACTTACTTCGTGACGCTCGGCATTGCCGGGCGCCGGCGCGTGCTCGACAACGCGGCGGCATGGAACGCGTGCCGCCACACGCTCGCGCGATTGGACCGGTGGCAGACACTGGCATGTACCCTCATGCCCGACCACGCGCACTTCCTGGTGGGCCCCATCCGGGACAGGGATGCGCCGTTGGGTCAGTGGATGAAGTGGTTCAAACGATGGTTCTGCCATGTCCATCCCCACGACTGGGAATGGCAGGAGGGCGGATTCGATCGGCTCTTGCGCGGGTCTGAAAGCGCCGAGGAGAAATGGCGGTACATCCGGGAGAACCCCGTGCGCGCGGACTTGGTTCAGCACTGGGAAGCATGGCCCTATTCCTTCGGTTTTGGCAGGGACAATTCTCCGCCCACCCGATTGTAGGCCGTCTCTGCGAGACGGCGGCGGGTGATGGGGCGGCGTCTGACACAGACGCCCCACAGTCCCACATTTCCTGTCCCGGGGGTCCCGCCCGGAGGGCGGGATCACAGCGACGACTTGATCGCCTCAATGATCGGCTGGGGCAGGATGCCCAGGGCCAAAATGCCTCCGACCAGCGCGACACAGAGCGCGCGGGTGGGGAAGTCGATGACGACCGCGGGGCGGTCGGCGGGATCGCGAAAGAACGTCTCGCGCACCACGGCCAGATAGTAGTAGATGGCGATGACGGTGTTGACGACGGCGATGACGACGAGGGCCAGGTGGCCCTGGTTCAAGGCCGCCTTGAGTAGGGCGAGCTTTGCGGTGAATCCGGCGAAGGGAGGTATGCCCGCCAACGCAAATATGCCGACGCCCAGGGTGACGGCGAGCATGGGCGAACGGCGGTGCAGGCCCGCCAGTTCCTCCATGGCGACGTTGGTGCCGTCGCGGGAGACGCGGCAGATCGCCACGAAGCATGCGATCACCATCAGCGCGTACGCGAAGATATAGTATATGGCCGCAGTGTAGCCATCCCGATCCATGGCGACGAAACCCAGGAGGGCATAGCCTGCGTGCGCGATGCCCGAGAAACCGAGCAGGCGCTTGAGGTCATTCTGCATGAGGGCAACGAGGTTGCCATAGAACATCGATGCGCCCGCGAGGACCGCCATGAAAAGGGAAAGCGTTGGATCGCCAGGTGAGGCGAGCGACACGAAGCGCACGAGGACCGCGACCGCGCCGATCTTCGGGAGCGACGCGATGAGGCCCGCTGTTTCGTTGGAGGAGCCCTGATACACGTCGGGTGTCCAGAAGTGGAATGGGAAAACCGCTAGCTTGTAGTACAAGCCGCAGAAGGTCATCGCGAGACCGACGAGCGCCACGGGCGAGCCGAGAAAAGGCTGTAGCCGGGGCATCAGATCCCGGAGCGATGTGGTGCCGGTAAGCCCGAACAAATAGCTTAACCCGAAGAGCATGATGCCATTGGCCGCTATGCCAAACATGATGTATTTGATGGCCGACTCCATCTGGGTGCGCTGCCCCTCCCGTTCTCGCCGCATGGCCACCATCACGTACAGGGGGAACGCCGAAAGCTCGAGGGCGACCACGAGGGTGATCACGTCGATGCTGCTGACCAGCATCATCAGGCCGCTGACGCTGGCCGTCAGGAAGAAATAGTACTCCGGTTTGATCTCACCCTGGATGTCGGGGAGTTTCCCCTTCATCAGCAGCACGAGAACAAACCCTATGGCGAATGCCAATTTGAGGATCTGAGAGAACAGGTCGACGCGGTAGGCGCCATCGAAGAGCGTGGCCTCTTGGCCCAAGGTAACGGCGGCAGCCAGCACGGTCGCGGCCGATGTCACCAGGGCGATCACGCGCGCCTCGCGGGTGCGCCCCTTGCCGAGGGTGACGAAGAAGATCGCCAGCGCTCCGAGCAGGATCAGGGATTCTGTGAGGAAGGGCATAGGTCTCAGGGTCGGCCGGTCGTTCGCGGGCTCATGGTCTGGGCACGAGCCCTTGGCCAGCCTGTTGGATCAGTTGATCCACGCTGGCGTGGAGCACGCGCATGAAGGGTTCGGGATTCAGTCCGATCCAGAAAACAAAAATGACAAGGGGGGCGAGCGCGCAGACCTCGCGCAGATCGATGTCACGAAGTCCGTCGTGCCCGGGGTTGCTCGTTCCGCCCCAGGCGACCCGCTGCAGCATGCGCAGGTTATAAGCGGCGGAGGCCACGACCCCCGGAACCGCGAGCAGGGTGAGCCACCGGGAGTACTCGAAGCTGCCCTTGAGCACGAGGAACTCGCCGATGAAGCTGTTCGTGCCCGGAAAGGCCAGCGACGAGAGGGCGAACACGCCGAAACACGTGATGAAGGCGGGCATGTGTTTGCCGATGCCGGCCGCGGCGCCCAGCTCGCGGGTGTGGAGCCGCTCGTAGAGCATGCCAACGGCCACGAACAGTGCGCCCGTCGTGACACCGTGATTGATCATCTGCAGCATCGCGCCCTCGATGCCGGATCGCGTGAGCGTGAAGATGCCAAGGGTGACGAAGCCCATGTGCCCCACGCTGGAGTAAGCGACGAGTTTCTTGAGGTCGGACTGCGCCAGGGCGGCAAAACCGCCGTAGACGATCGCCGCAACCGAAATGCCCGCGACCCACGGCATGAAGATGGCGGTGGCGTTGGGCGCCATGGGCAGGCAGAAACGCAAGAACCCGTATCCGCCCATTTTGAGGAGGATGCTGGCCAGCAGGACACTGCCGGCCGTGGGGGCCTCCACGTGCGCCGCCGGCAACCACGTGTGGAAGGGCACCATAGGCACCTTGATCGCAAATGAGATGGCCATCGCCAGAAAGATCCAGCACTGGAATCCGACGGGATAGCCCCGGCCCATCATGCCAGGGATGTCGAAGCTCCCGGTCTGCAGCCGGAGCGCGATCAGCGCGACCAGCAGGAAAATTGATCCCGACATCGTGTACACGAAGAACTTGATCGCCGCGTAGATCTTCCTCGGGCCGCCCCAGACCCCGATCATGACGCTCATGGGGATTAGCATCGACTCCCAGAAGACGAAGAACAGGATCGCATCCAGCGCGCAGAAGACGCCGATCATGGCCGACTCCATGATGAGGAGGCAGACCATGAATTCCTTGACCCGCGTCTTGATATAGCGCCACGAGGCGAGGACGCATATGGGCATCACCAGGGTCGTGAGGAGCACCAGCAGCAGGCTGATGCCATCGACGCCGAGGGAATACTCGATCTTGAGGGCCGGGATCCAAGGGTGGCGTTCGACGAATTGGAACGCGGCGGTCGAGACGTCGAATCTGGAATACAGGGGGAGGGAGAAGGCGGCGTTGGCCAGCGTGAACAGGAGTGCCCACCACCGCAGGGCGCGGTCGCTCCGGAGCGCGACGGCGATGGCGGCCGCGGCGAGCGGCGCGAAAATCAGTATGCTCAGCACGGGGATGGCCCCGGTATGCGTTTCGGCGGTCATTGCGCGAGGGCCCTCGAGATAATGAGGAATATTAGGATGATGGCGGATGCGGCCGCGAACGTGAACGCGAGGGTCTCCTGCATCCGGCCGCGCTGGACGGTTCGCAGGCGGCCGGCGATGCCCGAGACGGCCCTCGCGATCCCATCCACGCAACCATCGATCACGCCGTCATCAAACTTGCCGACGCCGCGGGCCGTCTCCATCAGTGGCCCGAGTCCCATGGTGCGATATGCCTCCCCGACCGCGGTGTCCGTCGATTGGACGGGTTTCTTGGCCAGCCAGAGAACCAGGCGTCCGGCCATGCGGTAGAACCAGTCCGTGTCGAGGCTGATGGTCGGCTCGGGCTCGAGTTTCTTGACGAGCAGGAAGAAGCCGACGGCCGTGAACAGGAGGATCTGGAGCGTCTCCGAGACGTGGTAGGCGGTGTACGGATGGTAATCCACGGGATAGGGGAGCATCGCGTAGAGATAGGGGGTGTAGCAGCCGATGAAGATGCAGAGTACCGAGGCGACGGCCATGGCGGCGTTCATGTTCCACGGGGGCTCGGCGGCGCGCTGCCACGTCTCGGGCTTGCAGTTGTTTTTGCCGAACCAGATAAAGTAGGGGACCTTGAGTCCGGTGTGGAGGAAGGTGCCCACCGACGCCAGCATGAGGAGGAACCCGGCCCAGAGCTTGTGCTCCTCGAAGCCGGCCGCGACGATCATCGACTTGCTGACGAACCCGCTGAAGAGGGGGAAGGCGGAGATCGACAGTCCGCCGATGAGCGTGAAAAGGAAGGCCCACGGCATCTTTTTGTAGAGGCCGCCGAGTTCGGTGAACTTGCTCTCGCCAGTCATGTGGAGCACGGCGCCGCAGCCCATGAACAGGAGGCCCTTGTAGAGGATGTGGGCGAAGGCGTGCGCGCAGGCACCATTGATGGCCAACTGCGTGCCCAGTCCGACGCCGGCGACCATGTATCCGACCTGGCTGATGATGTGGTAGGCGAGCAGGCGGCGGCAGTCGTTCTCCAGCACGGCGTAAACGACGCCGTAGAGGGCCATGGCCACGCCGAGCGCCACGAGGATCTCCATGCCCGCGAACCCCCGGCAGAGGGCGTAGACGGCGGTCTTGGTGGTGAAGGCCGAAAGGAAGACCGAGCCATTGAAGGTGCCCTCGGCATAGGCGTCCGGGAGCCACGCGTGGAGCGGCGGGACGGCGGCGTTGAGGATGAAGCCGGTCATCACAAGATAGGCGGCGGGCGTCGGATGGTGCACGTCGAACGCGGTGAATGCCCAGCCGTGGCCGCCGCTCTTGCAGTGAAGGATGATCCCGGCCAGCAGCGAGAGCCCCCCCGCCGTATGCACCAGCAGATACCTGAAGCCCGCCGCGAGCGATCCGGGCCTGCGCCGGAACCACACCAGGAAGACCGAGGAGAACGCCATGATTTCCCAGAAGAGGAACAGCGTCAGAAAATCCCCCGCGAAGATGGCGCCCAGCGAACCGGCCGCATACGTCCACGCCGCCATGTGCTGGCCGTCCTCTTTGACATGGAGGCCGTACAGGGTCGCGATGGCGCAGGTCAGCGCCATGATATAGCCGAAGATCGAACTGAGTGCATCGACCCGCCCGAAGGTCAGGGTCCATTCGAGAAAGTGCACCTCGCCGAACGTTCCGCGGCCCAGCGACAGGACGCGCGCGAAGGCGAGGGCCGGCAGAAGCAAGAGGTAGGCCTTCTTTAGGCGCGCGGGCACGAGCGGCAGCAGCGCGGCGCCGAGGATCAGGATCAGCGAGGGATGCAGCCAGAACTCACTCATCGTAGTAGTCCTCCCGCTGCATGATCCCGAGGTGGCCGAACCACTTCGAGGCGATGATCAGTATGGCGCAGCCCACGAATCCGAACACCGACCAGAAGGCGGGGATGTGCTCTGCCGCGGTGTGGGCGTGTTCCTTGTCCACGATCGCGGGGAAGGCGTCGAGCAGGATCAGCAGGGCGAGCGCGCCGAGCGAGATGCGGATGACCGCCCTGAGGTGATCGTGGAGGAATTCTATGATCCGAAGGAGTCTCATGGCAGTACGGCCTGGGCAAATCGCATGAAGAAGTCAGGGTAGATGCCGATGGCCACCGAGATCACCGCGGTGATCACGAGTGGCACCACCATCGAGGGATGCGCCTCGGAATAGGCGTGGCCATCATCCGCGGCGGGGGCCTTCCCGAAGAAGCCGTGGTACACGATCGGCGCGAAATAGGCGGTGTTGAGCAACGTGCTCGTGAGAAGGACGACGATGATGCCGACCGATCCGGCGTCCCACGCGCCGTTGAGCAGGTACCACTTGCTGACGAAACCGGCGACGGGCGGGGCGCCGATCATGCTCAGCGAGGCGACCGCAAAGGCCCCGAACGTGAAGGGCATCGAGCGGCCGAGGCCGGACATCTCGGAGATCTTCTTCTTGTGGGTGGCGACGTAGATCGCGCCAGCGCAGAAGAACAGCGTGATCTTGGAGAAGGCGTGGTTGGCGATGTGGACCAAGCCGCCCTCGATGCCGGCGGGCGTCAGCAGGGCGACGCCCAGGATGATATAGGAGAGCTGGCTGACGGTGGAGTAGGCGAGCCGGGCCTTGAGGTCGTCCTTGCTGAGGGCGATGATGGAGGCGACCACGATGGTGAACGAGACGAAATAGGCGGTCGGAAGCCCGAGGTTCAGGGCGGCCATGCGATCCACCCCGAAGACATAGAGCATGACTCGCACCGTCGAAAAGACACCGACCTTCACGACCGCGACCGCGTGCAGGAGGGCGCTGACGGGGGTTGGCGCGACCATCGCGCTCGGAAGCCAGTTGTGCAGTGGCATGACCGCGTTCTTCGCGAAACCCAATATGCAGCAGGCGTACAGCGCGGTCACGATGCCGCGATGGACGTCGGGCGGGAGGATTCCCGTTCGGATGCCCGGGGCGAAATCCAGCGTCCCGGAGAGGACGTAGACGAGGACCATGGCGGGCAGGATGAGGCCCTTGGCGGTGCCGGTCAGGTAGACGAGGTACTTGCGGCCGCTGGAGTAGCCCTCCTCGTCCTGATGGTGGGCGACCAGCGGATAGGTGCAGATGCTCACGACCTCGTAGAAGAGGTAGAGCGTGAGCAGGTTCGCCGCGAAAGCGCAGCCCACCGCACCGAACAGCGTCAGCGCAAAGCAGGTGTTGAACCTGGTCTGGGCATGCTCGTTGAGCCCCCGCATGTAACCGGCCGAATAGAACACCGTCACGACCCAGAGGAACGAGGCCGAGACCGCAAAGATCATCGCGAGAGGATCGGCCCGGAGCGCGATGTTCAACCCGGGCAGAAGGTGGAACAGGGTGAGCCTGGGAATTGCCCCAGACCGGACGTCGGGGACCAGTGAGGCGGTGGCCAGGAAAAGGACAAGCGCCGCGACGAAGGAGCAGGCCTCGCGGAGATTGTGGCGTTTGCCGGCGGCCATGACCAGGCCCGCGCCCACCAGTGGGGCCAAGACCGCGATCAGCAATCGGATGTCCTCTGGGGTCCCCATGGCCTATCCCTTGAGCTCCGAGACCTCGCGCGAGCGTATCGAGCGGTAGTTGCGATAGATGGCGATCACGATGCTGAGCGCGATCGCGATCTCCGCCGCGGCCAGCCCCATGATGAATAGCACGAAGGTCTGGCCGACGGTTGGATCGGGCGCGAAGAATCGGTTGAGCGTCATGAAATTCAGCGACGCGGCCGCGAAGATCAATTCCCCGGCGATGAGCATGCCGATCAGCGTGCGGCGCCGTAGCAGGCCATAGATCCCACAGGCAAAAAGGAATGCGGCGATGACCAGGTAGGCGTTGGGGCGCCCGTAGAGCAAGCCGGCGGAGTCGAGGTTCATGTGCGGCTCCTCCCGGTCCGGGCGATGACCAGCGCGCCCAGGATGGCGACGAGCAGCACCAGCGAGATGACCTCGAAGGCCATGCTGTAGGTCGTGAGCAGTGCGACACCGATGGCGG
Organism: Verrucomicrobiota bacterium; assembly: GCA_029560585.1. Classification (GTDB taxonomy): domain Bacteria; phylum Verrucomicrobiota; class Verrucomicrobiia; order JADLBR01; family JADLBR01; genus JADLBR01. Next base: position 39,074 of record JAKQKQ010000174.1, read on the forward strand.
CGACGCTCCCGTCGGCCCTCGACGTTGGCGAGAGCCACGGGTGCGCGAGGCTGAGCCGCGACAGCGCCAGGAAGAATGCCGCCCCGACGAGCATCGCGCACGAGCCCCAGACCAGCGCGGCGCTGCGGGACTCGCCCTCGATGACCTCCTCGGGCTCCGCGAGCATGATGCCGAAGACGATCGTCACGCAGACCGCCCCGACGTAGATCAGGATCTCCATCAGCGCGAGGAACGGGCTGTTGAGGAAATAGAACAGCCCGGCCAGCCCGATGCAGCACAGCGCCAGCCCGCAGACTCCGCGGATGATGCGCTTGCTGAGCGCGGCGATCAGCGCCCCGGACACCGTGATGGCGCAGAACGCGAGAAAAATGGCCGCGGCGATCGCCGGGGCGAAGGGAAACTCCGTCATTTCTTCTGCCCCTCCAGCCTCCTGAGCAGATCGTAGAGGTACGCGCTTCTCTCGGTGCTAGCGAGATTGTACTCCTTCGTGAATCGCAGGGCGTCCGTGGGGCAGACCTCCACGCATGAGCCGCAGAGGCTGCACTTGGTGAAATCCAGCGAGAATTCGGTCGGCGACTTGCGCTTTTCCCCCTCGCGCTTGATGCCCTCGACGAAGATGCAGTCGCTGGGGCAGGCCTTCTCGCATGACTTGCAGGCGATGCAGAGCGAGTTGCCCGTCTCGGGGTCGCGGACGAGTTCGATGTGGCCGCGGTAGCGCTCGGGCATTTTGAGGGCCTCGCGCGGGTAGTGGACGGTGACGGGGCGCCGGAAGAACTGGTCGATCGTCAGCCGCATGCCGACGACGAGGGTCTTGAAGCCACTGACGCTATCCTTGATCAGGTTCTTCATGGTCAGAACATCCTGGGGATCTTGATCGCGATGCTGGTTAGTACGAGGGTGGTGAGGGAGACGGGGATCAAGATCTTCCACGAGAGGTTGAGCAGGCCGTAGAACTGCGTGCGCGGGAACGTCCACCGAATCCAGATGACCGAGAAGATCAGGAAATACATCTTCGCCAAGAACCACCAGACCCCGGGCAGCGCGCCGACGGGGCTGCCCCAGCCGCCGAGGAACAGGGCCGTGGCAATGGCGCAGCCGATCACGATGTTGGCGTATTCGCCCATGAAGAACACGCCGAAGCCCATGCCCGAGTATTCGGTGTAGGCGCCCGCCACCAGTTCGCTCTCGGCCTCGGCCATGTCGAAGGGCGCGCGGTTGGTCTCGGCCAGCATGCAGATGAAGAAGATGATGAACGTCACCGGCATCAGGGGATTGGACGCGAGGCGGAAGACGTTCCATGCCCAAAACCCGGCCTCCTGCTGGCGGACGATCTCGTGCAGGTTCATGGTGCCGGCGACCATCAGCATGGTGATGATGGTAAGGAGCATGGGGATCTCGTAGGCGACGTTCTGCGAAACGACGCGGGCCGCGGAGATGATCGCGTATTTGTTGCGGGAGGACCAGCCGCCGAGCATGACGGCCATGACGTTGATGGAACCGAAGGCGAAGATCATCAGCAGGCCGACGTCGATGTTGCGGGCGGCGATGGAGTCGGCGAACGGGATCGTGGCGAAGCACATCATCGCGGGGGCCATGACCATCACGGGCGCCACGCGGAAAAGCAGCTCGTCGGAGCCGGGCGGGACGATGAGCTGTTTTGTCATCAGCTTGATGGCGTCGGCGACGGGCTGGAGCAGTCCGGCGGGACCGACCTCGGTGGGCCCGGCGCGGCGCTGGAAGCGGCCGGCGGCCTTGCGCTCGAGCCACACGAGATACGCGGCGTTGACGCCCACGAAGGCCAGGGCGCCGACGACGTACAGCAGGATCCGGATAGGCTCGATGATCGTCATGTGGGCCTACCGGTCGATGTCGGGGATGACGAGGTCAAGGCTGCCGAGCATGGCCAGCGCATCGGGCAACATCATCCCGCGGCTGGCCTCCTCAAAGAGGCTGAGGTTCGAGAAGGAGGGGGCCCGCAGTTTCAGGCGGTAGGGGATCTCCTTGCCGTCGCTGACCGCCCGCACCGCAAAACGACCCCGGGCGGCCTCCGTCGCGTAGAAGTAATCCCCGGGCGGGACCTTCATGACCTTGGGCATCTTGGGTGCGATGAACGGCCCGTCGGGCAACCTGTCGACGGCCTGCTCGATGATGCGCAGGCTCTGGACGATCTCCTCCATGCGCACGAGGTATCGCGCCATGGAGTCGGCCTCGGGGAAAACGGGGATATCGAAATCGAATTCGCGGTAGGCCGAGTAGGGCTCGACCTTGCGGGTGTCGTAGGCGACGCCGGCGCCGCGGATGACGGGACCGGTGGCGCCATACCTGCGGCACATGTCGGCGCTGATGTGGCCGATGTCGGTGAGGCGCTTCCGCAGGATGATGTTGTCCGTGACCAGATCGCGGTAGAGCTTCATCCGCGGGCGCATGTGGGCGACGAATTCCTTGGTGCCGCGCAAGAAAGCGTCATCGACATCGTTGCACACCCCGCCGAAGCGGTAGTAGCAGTAGGTGAGCCGGGAGCCGGTGATGCCCTCGAGCAGGTCGAGGATTTTCTCGCGGTCGTCGAAGGCGTACAGCAGGGGCGTGAAGCCGCCGAGGTCCAGCAGGAATGCGCCGAACCAGACGAGGTGGCTCGAGATGCGGTTGAGTTCCGAGGTGATGACCCGGATGTACTCGGCGCGCGGCGGGACCTCGATGCCCGCGGCCCGCTCCGCCACGCCGACGAAGGCGTGGGTGTAGGCCATGGCCGAGAGATAGTCTATGCGGCTGGTGTTGGGCAGGAACTGGTTCCACGTGCGGTTCTCGCCCATCTTCTCGTGCATCCGGTGGATGTAGCCGGGCACGGGCTCGGCGCGGGTGACGTATTCCCCATCCATCGTGAGCTTGATGCGCAGCACGCCGTGCGTGGCGGGATGCTGCGGGCCGAGGTTCAGGATGAACGTCTCGTCCGGGCCTTTGATGAGTTCGAGGGGCGGCACGCTCATGGCAGCGGTGTGAAGTCCTTCCTCAGCGGATGGAAATCGGAATCCTCCGGCAACAGGAAGGGCGAGAGGTCAGGGTGCCCGATGAATCGGATATCGAAGAAATCGTGTGTCTCGCGCTCGTGCCAGTTGGCGCCGGGAAAGACGTGCGACACCGTTTGGATCTCGGCCCGATCCCGGGGGATGCGGGCCCGGACGACCACCCGCCACGGGGCCGTGGGATGGAAGTAATCGTAAACGACCTCCATCTGGCCCGAGGCGATCCAGTCCACGCCGGTCACGCAGTCGATCCCGAAGCCGCGCGCATCGAGTATGTGGGCCGCGTCGACCACCCGGTCGGGGGGCACCGTGACGTCGAGGTGGAAACCCCGTTTCCCATAATCGGTGATCTGGCAGGGCGGGGGAGGCTCGGCCGCGGCGGCGGATGGCGTTTCGCCGGCGGGGGCGTCCGCCGGCGGTGGCGTCGCGGGCGCGGGCTGGCAGAGCCGCGACATCTCGTCGGCGAGCGCCTGGATGAAGCCGTTCATTCCGGCTTCACCTCCGGCCAACGGCGCTTCCCGGTGAGTTTCTCCTCGAGTTTCAGAATGCCCTCGATCAGCGCCTCGGGGCGCGGCGGGCACCCCGGGACGAACACGTCCACGGGAAAGAGCTTGTCCACGCCCTCGACCACCGAATATTGGCCGGGGAAGACAAACGGCCCGCCGGAAATGGCGCAGTTGCCCATCGCGATGACCCACTTTGGCTCCGGCATCTGGTCGTAGAGAGTCTTGATGGCCGGCGCCATCTTCTTGGTGACCGTCCCCGCCACGATCATCACGTCGGCCTGCCGCGGCGAGGGCCGGAATACCTCCGCGCCGAAGCGCGAGAGGTCAAAGCGCGATGCGCCCGCCGCCATCATCTCGATGGCGCAGCAGGCGAGTCCGAATGTCAGGGGCCAGAGCGAATTCGCCCGGCCCAGCGCCAGCAGATCGTCCAGCCTTGCGAACTTGACTATCTGGGCGAGGTCGTCTTGGGAGCAGACGCCGTTGCCGCCTCCACCCTCTTGAGCTTCCATTCGAAGACTCCTTTCTTCCATGCGTAGACGATGACCAGGGACAAGATGCCAACGAAAACTAGCAGCTCCACGAGATCGCGCACCGGGAAGACCCGGTCGTAGATGATGGCCACCGGCACGAGATAGAGCACGTCGACCGCGAACGCCACGAACACCAGCGCGTACAGGTAGTACACGGCGCTGTACCGGATCCACGCGTCGCCGATCGGGTCCATGCCGCACTCGATGTACTGGCCAGTCTTGTTCGCGGTCTGCCGCGTCTTGCGCGCCGCCAGCAGGTGCGCGATCAGCACCGGGCCGATCGCGAACGCCAGCCCCCCGAGGCAAAACGCCGCCACGTAGATAATATCACTTATCAAAGCGTCGCTCATTTATTAGACCAGCTCATGTGTATGATAAATACGAGAAACGTTGGAATATGCCGGGTCCGCGCCGGGATGCAATCCGCAATTTGGTTACTTTCTAACACGACGCGTGCGCGCGATGCGCGCGTCACCAGACTCTGGCGTTTCAGTGAGCCATGGGATGGCGCGGGCGATCTTGCGTCCGGGCCGTAATTTGCAGCGGTGCAATCAGATGCCGCACTGTTTGAACTGATCAGGTGCCGCCGCGTTGAAACGTCAAACCGCGGATGGCTCGGATGTTGCGAATATCCCACGGACCCCGATCCGGGAATCACAGGCGGGGGCGGGGGAAGCGGTCTGCAAGTGATTCAAGTGGCGCGCCGGGGCCGGTGTCCCTCCCCGTGCCCTGCGCGACTGTCGTGCGGGATTCTCGACGGGTTGCTAGCCCGGATATTTCACAGCCGTCGGCTGTGAAGTTCCGGGCTCTGGGAAAACCGCGCCATGAACGCCATTCATTGGGAAAGGCCAGGCAAGGACTGGGTTCTTTCGCTGTTGCAGAGTGTGTATCGCGGATCGATGGCCCCAGACCCTCCAAAATCGCGTTATTCGGAGCGCGGTTTTCCTCTGAGCCTGCATATTTCACGCGGAAGCGTGAAATATGCAGGCTAGGGAGCGAGCTGGGCCGCGGAGGGGATGCCGTAGCGTTTGAGGATGCGCCCGTCGGCCGAGGGCAGCGTCGCGGCATCGAGCACGATGCGGTTCAGGCCCAGTCCCTGCGTGAATTCAAAAAGATGGACTTGTCCCATCGGGCTGGCGACCGCATCGACGATGTCCTTGAGGACGCGGATCGTTCGGCCGTTGACCCGCAGCAGTGGCTGGAACCTGAGATCGTGGTAATCGATGTTGATCGGATCGGGCAGCACTTGGCTCAGGAACACGACCGACGGACGCTCGGCGGTTGGCAAATCATCGCGGTAGCACGCGAGGCGGATGGGCGCGGATCGACCCATGGAGCGCATCAAGGGTTCCGTCAGCGGCTGGAAGACCAACCCCCCGACGATCAGGTATTCCGGCGCGCGGTCGAAACTCTCCATCGGCACGAGATCGACGTCGTAGGAGGCGGCTGGCAGCCGGTAATCGATGGCCATGGTTTCTCCGCCGCGCACGATTTTCATGGGCAGCGTGTCGCCCGCCCACCGCCCCCGGTCCGCAAGGAATTCCACGCTGAGGAACCCGAACCGCGGGTCCCGGTAATCGCCCTCGGGACTCACCCGCAGACCGTCGATCTCGAATATGACGTCATGTGGCCGCAGGGCCTTTTCCGGCTCGGGGTACTCCGGGACCCTCGTCACGACGATGCCGCTGTCGGTGGCGGGGGCCCGGAGATAGGCCAGTGTGTCGGGGTTCCTGCCGGGCTGCCACTCGAACGTGAAGAGCCCCAGGCCCCGGTATCCGCCGCCCCGCGCCGCCGCGATGACTTGGCTTGCGAACGTTGCAGTGATGGCGTTCAGCGATTTCTCGTACGCCGAGGCGGCGATGCCGACGATCTCGTTGCCCCTTGTCACTACCTCGCCCCAGCCCGAGCCATCGACGTCGGCCTTGACCTCCAGCGCGAGCTGGTGGGTGTGGCTGAGCTGCGAGCGTCGAGAGCGCACGTCGGTGATCTCCCCCTTGGCGTCCTCCAGCCTGCCATCGCGCCAGCGCCGCACGGTCACTTCGCCCGACTCGGGCACGGTGGTCGCCAGCCGCGCCGGAGCGAGCCCCCGCCAGAACCCCGCCTCCTTCGAGCCCACGAGCGCGAGATTCGCGTGGTAGTCGATCCACTTCACTTCTGCGGGCCACCACTTGCCGCGCCCCTCGCGGCGAACCGTCACCAGCGTGCGATCGGCGAGGTGATCCGCCGTGGTCAGAATGGTATCGCCATCGATGACCACCCCGACCTTGTCGGTGTTCATCGTTTCCCTCACCCAGGGCTGGGAGTAATCGTACTTGTACCGCGTCGCGCGGATGGACACCACCGACTTTTCCCAGGCCCGGCCGGCGCCGCTCCATTCGCGCGCGCAGCCGCCCGCCAGCGCGAGCGCCGTCGCCGCCAACGGTATGAACAGAATCCCTCTCATTTTCAAAGTCGCCTGTCTGACGGTATCGAGTAGTTCTTGAGGATCTCCTCGTGCGCCGCGGCGGCGGCCGCGCGATCCAGGCAGTCGAATCGGTTTCCCGAGATGAACTCGATCACGTGCTGCGCGTTGGTGCAGCCCTCGATGGCGCTCACCGCATCCTCGAGGCGTTCGATGCGGATCCCGTTGATCCGATCCACCAGGCTCCGACCACTGGTCAGGAGGTTGGCGTTGACCGCGTGCGACAGCACCCCCGCGAGCACCACGGCCTCCGGGCGCCAGTGTTCCGGATCTTCCCAGTGCCTCAACTTGAGCTCGTAGATCAGGTCGGGACCGGCCACCGATGTCCAGTTCCGCCCAAAGGTCTTCAGATAATCCAGGCTCAGCGGCACGAAGATCAGGCCGGCGTGCACGTAGTAGCGGGGGAGCACATCATACTGGTTGCCCTCGGTCCTGTCGTCGGAGAACACGCGCGCCGGCAGTTCGACGGTTTGCTCGTGACCGTCCCTCCAGATCGCGATGTCCATGTGCTCGCCGCTTTGGGCGAGGTCCGTCGCGACTCCCGCGTGCACGCGGTGGCCCTGGTAGATGATCGTCTGGTCGCTGGCCACATCGTAAGGGCCGATCCGCAGGATGACGTCATCCACGCGCAGTTTCTCGCGGACCTCTGGGATAGGAAAGAGGCCGTCGATCCGCGCGCCACGCGCGTCATCCGAGAGCCCGAGGAGCCGCCGGTAGGCGGGGTTCTGCATCGAGGCCAAGAAGAGGCCCAGTTCCGGAAAGCCGTCGTACTTGCCGTCCTCGATATCCTTCATGAAATGCTCGATGATCGGCGTGGGTATGAAGAATCCGGTGTTCTCCAGCTGCGTGATGGCCTGGAAAGCGACGCCGACGACCTTCCCATCCCGCAGCACGGGGCCCCCGCTGTTGCCGGGGTTGATCGCCGAATCGGTCTGCACCGCGAGGAAGGAGCGGTTGCCGATGTGCGAGTACGGTTGCATCTCGATGCGCGACACCACGCCGCGTGTGTAGGAGAGTTGCTCGCCGCCGGCCGGATAGCCATACGTTACGACATTCGTGCGCTCCTCGGGAAGTTCGCCGAATTCCAGGGGTTCTAGCCCCTCGAAAAAGTTGGGGTCCCCGACCTCCAGCAGCGCCAGATCGCAGTCGTGGCCCACGAAGCGCACGCGGGCGTTATAGAGCCGCGGATCGCCCATCCGCCTCACAAGGATCTGCCTTCCCCAGCTGATCACATGGGCGTTGGTCATGATCCGCCGCCCGCGGATCACAAACCCCGAACCGGACGAGCGCTGAACCCGCTCGAAACGCCACGGCGCATCCCACACCGGCGTCTGGCTGAAAGTGATGATGCTGATGACCGACCTCTCGGGCTCGGTCGCGCCGGGACTCGGCAGAGTATCCCCGGCGTCCAGTTTGACCGACTCCTGAGGCTTGGGAGCGGCGAGCCCAAGCATCGGGACGAAGATCGCCGCCGCCAATTCCAACGCTCGGGCCGTTTTCAACACCGGATGACTCTGGGTGCCGTTCCCCGTGTCGTCAAGGCGGTCAGTTCATGAGCCGTGGGCGAGCGGATCCTTCGGCCCCGGCCGCCTGTTGAGAAATGCTCCGCCGGGCCGAGGCATTCTATGGTGACTGGTGCGGCGGCTTTGGGGCCGGCCTTGCCGGGAAGACCTCGATTTCATCGATCATGACCCACCCGTGCCTTATTGCCTGGAAACGAAGGAAGCGGGCGTCCCTCGGTTCAAACGTCAGGCCCATGAACGTGGCCGCGGATGCCTTGCCATCCTCGGCGGGGTGCTCGCGAGTTTCGCCCACCGATTCCCACGACTTGCCGTCGGAAGAGATCGCAACCGAAATCCTCTCGGGGAAATATACCCCGCCGGGTCCGCCACCATGGACATGCACGCGCGCGGTCCCGATGCGGTGGGTGGCGCCCAGATCTAACTCTACGGTTGGGTCGGCCGCGATGAGGCCGGCGCACGCTTTCCAGCCGCTGCCGGCCCTGGCGAGGAACCCATCGGTCAGCAGGTTGGAGTTGTCGGCGTATTTCTCCTCGCCGGTCGGCTGCGGCTGAATCGAGTATGGCTGATGCGACGCCACGTTCGTGCCCCCGGACAGGACCCGGATCTCGCTCAGCATCAGCCAGCCTTTCGGCATCAGCCGCAATCGGATGAATCGGCCGCGTGCGCCTGGCGTGCGGACGCTGAGCCAGCCCAGGGCAGAGCGGGAGCCGCCCACCTCGCGGATCTTGGTCTGCGCCGGTTCCCCGCCCGAAACGGCCGCCCATGTCCACTTCGATCCGTCCTCCGAAACCGCCGTCGTGACGCGCTCTGGAAACTCGACATTCGCATAGCCGCCACCCTGGACATGCACCTCAATCGCGTCGACGGCCCGCACCGTGCCAATGTCTAGGACGATCGACACGTCGCGCGCCATCGACCATTTCGCCCAACCCACGGTCTTGCCGTCGCCGAAGCCCTCGGAGGTTTGCCCATCCGTCAGTTCGCGCCCCCCGCTGTCCGGGTATTGCGCGCGGAAGGGCGGGTCGTAGGTATAAGAGCAACCGGCGGCGAGATTCCTTGTCGGTAGCAGGGCGACCTCATCCGCGGCGATGGCCCCGGCGGCCGGATCTTCAACCGTGAGGGCGATCCGCCGGATGGGGCGGTCCAGCGGGACAAGGGCCATGCCATCCTTGTCCGCGGGATGCATGCCGGCCGCGGCATCCACGGAGGCCCGGGGAGAAAACGACTTGTCGCTGGCACGACGAAAATGCACCAGCAGCGATTCCGCGTGCCGTTCCTCTGGCAGCGTGAGGCGCACTTCGCCGCGATCGCCGTGCCAGACCGCCATGTCATCGCCGCCCATCACCCCATCGGTCAGGCACCGGGCAGGATCGGTCGCCCCCGGCCCGATATCATACGGGTATCCGCAAAGCAGATGGGAGGCCGGCATCAGCAAGACCTCATCCACGGAGAGCCGGGGGATCCGCGCCATGTCAACGTTCAGCCGGATCCGCCGCGCGAGCCGTGCCGGAAAAGTGAGCACCGCGAAACCGCCGCCGTCTTTCTCGGACAAGACGATGTTGTCCTCGGTCGCGACCTCCTCGAATGCGTCATCCTCCCCCCCGCGATCGAGGGCGAGGCTCACTTGTGTGGGGGCGGGACCGGTCTGGAAGTGGACCCTGACGTCCCCCACGAGCCGCGCGCCGCCAAGGGGAAACGTGAGCGCAGCGTTCGGCCCAGAGATCTTGATGGCTGCCGCGCGCGAATCCGGCCGCGTATTCCAGAGGCCGTCCGCCAGGCACTTGTCGGCGGTATCGAGAGGCTGATAGGGCCGTCGCCGCTGGTACGTGCCCTTGTGGAATTGATACAGGTCGTCGTAGAGCCGGCGCAGTGCCGGATCGCCGCTATGGCAGAGCCCGGCGATGGCGTTATAGCCCTGATAATAGGCCCGGACCGCCCCGCGCTGGTAGCCGTCTAGCGAATCGTCCCCATGATCGAGATAGAGTTGCAGGTTTATGCGGTCCCTGGGGTCGATGGGCGCCATTCTCTTGGCATCCATGTCGATCCCCATGTTCAGCTCCATCTCGATGCCCATGCCAAGCCGCCGGCACATGTTCGCGGCGACCGTCAGCCGGTTCTCATCGGGGATCTGCCGCAGCCCGAATGGTGGGATAAAGGCGTAGTTCGGTTGCATGATCGTCAGGTCAAAACCGAGCTCGCGCCATTTCTCGACGCCCGGGGCGTTGAACCACGGGATCCAGTGGAATTTGTACCCGAGCGAATGGACCTCCTTCGCCGTCATCCGCACGATCCCCTCGTCCGAAGGCGAAATGCCCTCGTTCATCCAGTAGAAGCCCCAGAGCTTCAGGTTCCGGAACCCGCGTCCCTTCCATCGCCCGACGAATTCGCGCAAGAACCAGGCCACCGCCTTTCCGCGCCCTTCGTCGGTGCTGAGGTTCTCCGTCGCCCCATCGCCGTCCGCGTCCCCGAAGTCTTTTTGCTTGGTCGACGGGTAGGGCACCATGACGATGACCGGCACGCGGGGCGCCGAGACGCACATCTCGCGCGCCGCGCCATCGATGGTCGCGTCCAGCGCGGCAAATTCGCGCCCCGGGGCGAATTCCTCGTCGAGATAGAATTCCCAGTCCTTCCGGTTGGTGTGACCTTCGATGTAAGTCTGTCCCGAAGGCGCCCCAGAAAACATCATGAATAGGTACGCGTCGTAGAACCAGTCGCGCGGCCTCCCGCCGCGATCGAGATATGCGACATACGGAAGGAAATTTTCCTGCCGCCAGCCATTCGTGTTGGCGTACACGAGCATGATGTCGCGCATGCCGTCGGATTGGGGCGACTGCGGCGGGCAGAAATCCGCGCGCGCGCCGGGGCCGCATGCCCACAGAAGGAGGGCGAACGTGATCGCCAATCCCCGCGCACATCCCCTGATCCGGTATCGCCGCATCGCGCCCGACATCCACTCGCTGCTGTCCGATCCTGCTGGCATGTCAAGAATCGAGAGTTGACCCCAAACCCTATAGGCTCCCGAGTAATGTCCTCGTGCTGAGCGCGATGACCAGGAGACCCACCGCGATCATGAAGGGTTTCGTAGGGAGCCTCTTGCACGCCCAGGCTCCCAGGGGTGCGGCGAGGATGCCGCCCAGCGCCAGGCCCAGGATGATTGGCCAGCCGCCGAGGCCCAGGGTCAGGAAGAAGGTCGCGGAAGCGGCGAGGGTCACGAAGAACTCGGCGGCATTGACGCTGCCGATGGTCTCGCGGACCTCGTTTCCACGCGCGATCAGCGTGGTCGCAACGATCGGCCCCCAGCCTCCGCCGCCGATCGCATCAAGAAAGGCCCCGAAGAACCCCAGGGGCGCCAGTTGCGTCGTCACCGCCCGCGGGGGGAATTCCCGGAATGCCTTCACGATGATCACCATGCCCATCACCAGCAGGTAACCGGCGATGTAGGGTTTCAGCGCATCCCCGGGGAGCTGCGACAGCAGGTAGGCCCCGCAGATCGCCCCGAGCACGCCGGGCACGACGAGGCGGCGAAACAACCGCCCGCTGATATTGCCGAACGCGCGATGCGAAAGGGCGGAAGCCCCGGTGGTGAAACATTCGGCCGCGTGGACCGTCGCGCTCGCCGTGGGGGGGGGCACGCCGAGGCCCATAAGCAGCGTGCATGCGGTCACCCCGTACGCCATTCCCAGTGCGCCATCGACCAATTGCGCCGCGAAGCCCACGAAGAGATACAGCCAGAAGTGTTCCATCGGACTCGAACCCACTGCTGCCTAGCCTGAACCATCCGGTGGCCGCCTGCAATATCCCAACGATCCACAGGATGCCCGACACGGCTTCAGCCGCAGGGCGATGTTTTGACACCAAAGGGTCAGCCTGGTTCTGTGTTGGGATGCCAAGGATCGAGCGTTGACCGCGGCGGTCCCGATCGCCCTTTTCCCTGGGCCGACAGGACGGCGCGCGCTGCGGCCTCGGGCGTCACCTGGCGCAAGAAGGCCTCCTGCTTCGCCATGGCCACGCGCTCCACGTCCGGCGAGATGTCGATCTCGTTCGGGCAATAGACCCCAGTCTCGATTTTAGCGCAGTAGAGATTGCGGATAAAGACCACCGGCACGCCTGCGGCATTGGCGATGTGCCGCGGTCCCGAATCGGTGGCAAAGACCACCGAGCATTTTTCGAGAAAGCAGCACATGGCGCGGAGGTTCATGTCGCCCGCCGTGACGCGGGCGGCGATCCCGAGGTCGCGCGCGAAGGAAGCCAGCATCTGGCGATCCGAGGATCCGCCGGCGAGGACCACTTCGATCTGAGAATCCTGACAGACCTGTCGCAACATCTGCGCATAGCAGTCGGGCGGCCAGACTCTTGAGGGTTGTCGGGTTGACATGAAACAGGCCATGACCGGTCGTCTTCCCAGTTCCAGTTTGTCCCAGACGCGTCTTGCGGACTCGCGATCGTCGGAATTCGGGAAGATCTGCGGCGTCAGGGGCCAAACCGGGGCTTGCCCCGTGATCGTGGCGACCATGTCCCGGAAATACTCTGCCCAGGGCTTCGGGCGGGTCCAGGGCACTGGGTGCGTCACCACGCCGGATAACCCCCTATGCACAAATCCGGCGCGATTGGGGACCCGCAGGCGCAATGGGATGCGAAGATCCATCCAATACGATTCCGGGTTTGTGCACAAGGCCACGTCGAACCCCAGCCTGCCCATCGCCGCCCACCCGCCTTTCGCTATCCGCAAGCTCTCACCAGGTGGGCAGAGGGGCAGCACCGATGCCAGGTGCGGGTTGCCCGCCAGCACTTCCGCCGAATCGGGTGCCGCCAGATAGTGCCATTCGCACGCCGGCAAGCCCCGCCTCAGTGCCTCGAGCGATGCGGTCCGATACAGCACGTCGCCGATCTTCGTGTGGCCGAGGATCAGGCCCCGTCGCCATTCTTCCGGTGGCGAGATCGGCCGGCCACACCACCAGCCCGCGCAGGCGCGGAGCAATGGTGCCACCACCTCACTGGCGACTCCAGCGAGGTAATTGTGCGGCTTCCGGAAATGCGCCCGTGAGATCATTCCGCGCGGTCACTCCGCTTGGGCCTGGGGCCCCTGGCGCATGTTGCATCGACTCGTCCCCCTGTCTCTCATCGTGCCACCCACTGGTAGACCTTGCGCGCGGTGTCGGAAAAGACTTTTGCGAAGGCTTCTGGGCCGCGGGATGTGAAGTAGTCGTGGGCGATGCGGTATACGGTCTTGAGGGGGGCGTACATCTCGCAGACGGGCCAATTGGAACCATAGAGGAGGCGGTCGGGGCCAAAGATTTGCCAGATGAGGTCCAGCGCGGGGCGATAGAAATCGGGGTCGCTTGGGGCGGATCCGTCGCGCTTGCCGGTGGCCTCCACGAGCCCGGAGACCTTGATGAAGATCTTGCCCCTTCGGGCGATCGAGGCCATCGCGTTGGCCCATTCCTTGGCGATGGGGCCGCCGTCGAGCTTGAGTCCGGGGAGGTGGTCAAGGACGATGCGGAGGCTGCGGAATCGGTCGGCGATGCCTTCCGCGAAGGGAAGGGCGTCGCTGCCGACGAGTTCGAGGGAGAGGTCGTGGTCGGCGAGGCGTTTGACGTCGGCGATCATGCCGTCGTCCTCTAGCGCACCATCGAGTTTCACGTCGCGGATGCGGATGCCGCGAAAGACCGGGTTCTTGGCGAAGCGGTCAATGAGGCCGGCGAAGGCCGGGGTGCCGATGGGGAGGTTGCCGACAAAGCCCGCGATGAATTTCTCCTTCTTGGCGAGGTCGAGGATCCACTGGTTGTCTTCGACCAGTGGGCTCGCTTCGACGACGATGGTGGCGGCGGCGCGATCGGTGCCGTGGCGCAAAGGGTACTTGGAGGGAAGGACGGTGCGGTACAGGACGGGATTGTCCTTGGGGGGCCAGGGGACGCCGCCCGGGCGCGATGGGTCGTAGAAGTGCGTGTGCGTGTCAATGACGCGTGGTCCGCGGGGGCCGCAGCCGCCAAGCGCCCCGGCGGTCCAGCCGAGGGCCATGCCCGCGAACCGTCTGCGGGTAATGTCGGTGTTCATGGATGAAATCGTAAACTACGCGAAGACCGGAGGGTCTGTCGATTCTGCGCGTGACCGGTGCATTGCGCCAGGATCGTCGGGCCGCGGATGCCGTTGCGCCGTGGGGCGGCCCTGTTGTTTGCTGGCACGGGCAAGAGACCGCCGACGCAGGCAGGATTGCCTGAGCCACGGTTTCGCATCATTGTTTCTCGTAGACGCCCTTGTCCACGCGTTTGAGCACGGTGAAACCCGCGCTCTTGGCTTCGGAGACCGACAGCGGCTTGGCGACCTTCGGGGTGTTGAACGCGGACAGCACCCGCCGCACCGCCTTCTTGCAGATCGGGCAGTGCGTCAGTTCCGGACGGTCGGCCGGTCGCCTCAATTCGAAGCGGCCACCGCAGATCTTGCATTCGCCCTCGACGAGCTCGTACTGATACAGGGGCATCCGATTAATGATACGACGCCGTGCGGGCCCGCGCAATGGGGATGAGGATTCGCATGCGCGATGCTGCCCAGCGTATGCCCCGCGGTCGGCTACGAGAATCTCCTGGCTGGTGCGCCCCGCCTTTGACCTCCGCGACGCACGGCGGTATCCTGTTGGGCCACGGGGCGACCAAGAATCCCTCAGATCGAACCTTGAAGTGTGACGTCCTCATCGTCGGTGCCGGTTTTGCCGGGGCCGTGCTGGCAGAACGCATCGCCTCGCAGATGGGGAGGCGGTGCACGGTCGTCGATCGCCGGGATCACATAGGGGGCAATGCATTCGACCGGTATGATGGCGCGGGGGTCCTGATCCATCCCTGCGGTCCCCATTACTTTCACACGAATTCCGACCGCATCGTCGAGTACCTGTCCCAATTCACCGATTGGCGCCCGGTGGAATTCAGGGTGCTTTCGTATGCCGGGGGGAGATATTGGCAGTTTCCCATCAATCTCAATACGTTCGAGCAAATCCTCGGGCGTCCCTCGACACCCGGGGAGATGGAGGCCACGCTGGCCCGGTGGCGGATCCCCATCGAGAACCCGAAGAATTCAGAAGAGATGATCCTGTCGCAGGTGGGCCCCCGGCTCTACGAGATGTTTTTCAAGAAATACACCCGCAAGCAATGGCGGCGTGATCCCAGCGAACTGGACCCCGCGGTCTGCGGGCGCATCCCGGTCCGCACCACCCGCGACGATCGCTACCTGTCCGATAGATTTCAGGCGCTGCCCAGGGACGGGTACGCCACCATGTTCCGTCGCATGCTGGATCACCCGCTGATCGAAGTCCGCACCGGCGTGGATTTTCGCGACATCCGGTCGGCGGCGAAGTGGAACCATCTGATCTATACTGGCCCCATCGATGAGTATTACGGGCACGTTTTCGGCCCGTTGCCCTACCGGACGCTGCGGTTCGAGAACGAGACACTCGCCGAGGAGTTTCATCTGCCCGCGATGCAGGTCAACTATCCGGGCGACGAACCCTTCACCCGCGTCGTGGAAATCAAGCGAGCCACGGGGCAGAAGATCCCCGTCACCACCATCGTGCGCGAGTTTCCCGAAGATTACGGACCGGGGAAGGAACCCTATTACCCGGTTCCCGCGTCCGACGCCCGCGCCCAGTACCTCCGTTACGCGGATCTCGCCGCGCGGGAACCCGGCGTTTCCTTCGTTGGCCGTCTCGCCGCCTATCGCTATTGCAACATGGACCAGGTCGTCGGAATGGCGCTTGCAGAGTTCGATGGGCTGAAGGAACGAAAGCCCGGATGATGCCCGTGTCCTATGATGCGGGCAATCGTGCCCGCGGCGGGGTCCTGTGCGGGTGGTTGCGGGAAGGATGGTTTTGCCACGCGGTGCTTGGGAATCCACGGGCTGTTCACTTTGGCGTTGCGCCGCCCTCCGATCCCAGGGCTTTTGGTTCGCTCGACCGAAGCTGCTGGAGTCCAGGCTTTAGCCTGTTTCGAGCCCGATTCAGCCTAAAGGCTGGACTCCAACAGGTTGCTGTCGAATAACCAAAAGGCCTGCCTCCGATCCCCCGTCGCTTCCGGCTTGAGTGGCAAAAGGCATTCGCCGATGATCCCCTGGCCGGTCTCCCGACGTCCGAGACCGCGCAAGACATGACCCACCCTCAGACAGCGATCATTTTGGCGGCAGGGGCCCCGCCTCCATCGCTCATCTCCATCTATGGGAAGACGTGCTGCGCCATGCTCCCCATCCGCGGCAGACCGGCCATCCATCGGTCCCTTGGCTACCTCGCGCAACTGGGCATCCGGCGGGCCATCGTGGGTGTGCGGCCGGAGGAGACGCGGCTGCCGGAGTTTCTCGCACACAGCTTTGGTCAGCGCGTCGAGATAGTCGTGCGTCGCATCCCGGAAGATCGCGGGCCGGGCTATTCGCTGTTGCAGTGCCTTGATGCGTGGGCGTCGGACGCGCGGTCGGAACAGGGCGTGCTGGTCGTGCTCGGCGACACCCTCTTTCGTCTGGAAAACGACTCTCGGGAACTCCTCGGGGAAAGCTTTGTGCTGACGGGACCCGTCGAGGATTCCGAGCGGTGGTGCCTCGCGGAGGTGGACGCCGATGGACGCGTCACGAGACTGGAGGACAAGCCGCGGTCGAATGTCCCCGGTCTCCCGGCGCTCATAGGTGTCTATGGCCTGAATCCGGCGCGGGACGCCATGGATGCACTGGCGGCCGAGGCGGTCGCCGGCAGCCCATCCATCCAGCTCCGCCACGCGTTGCGGCCCTATATTGAATCGGGGCGCCTGCGGGCCCACACCGCGGCCGAGTGGACCGATTGCGGCAACCTGGACCGCTATAACGAGGCGCGGCGGCGAGCGCTGCCGGCACGCGAGTTCAATGAACTGAGCATCGACCCTCTCAGGGGCACGATCACAAAACGCAGCCGTAATCGCGCGAAGTTCCTCAACGAGATCAACTACTACCGCTTGCTGCCCCCTGACCTCTCGATCTTCTTCCCGAGGCTGGTCAGTTTTGGCATCGCGCCCGACGACACTTTTCTGACCCTGGAGTACTACGGGTACCCGACGCTGTCCGAGATGTGGCTCTTCGAGGGATTTGGGCCCGGCTTCTGGCAGCGCACCTTCCGCAAGCTTGGGCAGATCATCGATTGTTTCGCCAAGCACACGGCCGAGCTGTCCCCGGGGGCGGCGGAGGCGTTATACTGGCGCAAGACGCTGGACAGGATCGCCGCATGGTCGTCCCAGGGCGCCGAGTTCCAGAATCTGGTGGCGGCCCCCACGCTCACGCTGGATGGCGTGGTGCTGGAGGGATGGCCGCGCCTCCAGGCCGCGCTCGAGCCGCGCGTGCGACAACTGTGCGCGCGAACACAGGCGGCGATCATCCACGGCGACCTGTGCTTCCCCAACATCCTTTTCGATCCCGTCAACGATCTTTTCAAATTCATCGATCCCCGCGGCAGTTTCGGCGATGCGGGCATCTACGGCGACCTCCGCTACGACGTCGCCAAACTCCTCCACTCCATCGACGGGGCCTACGATTGCCTGATCCAAGATCTTTTCCGTCTCGATGGGGAGGGCGGGGTATTTCGGCTCGACGTTTACCACCCGTCGAACCGCCCCGAGGTCACGGGGGCGTTCTGGGAGGCGTTGCGGGGTCGTTTCCGCCGCGATGAGATCCGGTTCATCGAGGGGCTGCTGTTCGTGAGCATGACGCCGTTGCACGCGGATTCGCCGCAACGCCAGAAGGCTCTGTTCTTGACAGGGGTGCGCATTCTCAACGAGGTTCTGGGCCATGAGAATATGCCTTGATATCGACGGGGTCATCTGTCGGCTCCGCACCGCCGGGGAGACGTACGCCGACCTGCTTCCGGTCGCGGGCGCCGTGGAACGCATGAGGAGCCTGAAGGATGCGGGCCATTACATCATCCTGCAGACCGCGCGCCACATGAAGACCTGCGGTGGCAACGTGGGCCTGACCGTCGCGCGCCAAGGGAAGACCCTGCTCGATTGGCTCGAGCGTCACGGCGTCCCCTATGACGAGATCTGGTTTGGGAAACCCCAGGCCGATGTCTATATCGACGACAATGGATACCGCTTCGAATCCTGGGACAATGTCGTGCCGGACGGAAGCAATCTGCCCGTGAACCGGGAGAAAGCCCTCGCGGGAGAAGCGCCACGGTGACACCCCAACGTTTCGCCGAAGCCCAGCGCGCCGAGGCGGTCCACCACCGCGAGGCATGGACGCACCTGCACGTGGGCCCGCTGCCCCATGTCCAGAGCATCGTCGACTACAGGTACTGGCTGGAATCGTACTATCGGACCGTGCTGATGTTCTTCGGTTTTGGCGTGGAATGGTTCCAGGGCCGCAGCGTCATCGAGATCGGCAGCGGCCCGTTCGGGGCGGTGGCCTGCCTGCCCCCCGGGGATCGGGTTGCGGTGGATCCGCTGATGGACGAATTTGCGGAATACATGAGACCGCAGTGGACCGACGGGGTCGTTCGGCTGACGGCGCGCGGTGAATGCCTGCCCCTGCCCGACGAACGATTCGACGCGGCGATCATGATCAACTGCCTCGACCACACCGATCGACCCGACAAAGTCCTGCGCGAGCTCGCGAGGGTCACGCGGAGGGGCGGCAAACTTTTTTTCATGAACAACGTCAAGTCCCGCGTCGGTTGCCTCATGGCCAAGCTGGGCGAGGCGCTGAGGATCCGGAAGCTGATGGAGGTGTACCACCCCCATGCGTTCACCAGCGCTTCGGCGATACGGCTGATGGCCTCGGCCGGTTGGCGCCTCCAGGGCAGTGCGTGGTCGCGGGCGCGCCTGGAGAGCGAGCACCGCAAGCTCTCCTGGAAGGGCCGCCTGCGTTTGCTTCTCAACGGCGAGAGCGCATTCTATGGGCTCTTCGAACGCACATGAAACCCGACCTCACAATCGTCATCCCCATGGCGGGGATGGGAAGCCGGTTTCGGGCGGCTGGCTACACCGAGCCCAAGCCGCTCATTCCGGTGATCGACAGGCCGATGTACGCCTGGGCCGTCGATAGCCTCCCGGTGGAGCACGGCACTCGCCTGATCTTCGTTCTCCTGCGGTCCCACCCCGGATTCGAAGCCCTGCGGGGCGACGTCCTCTCCCGTTATTCCGCGCGTCAACCGGTGATTTTCGAAGCGGCCAAGCCCACCCGCGGGCAAGCCGAGACGGTCTTGGCTGCCCGGGCCCACATCGATAACGACAGGCCGCTCCTGATCCACAACGCGGACACCGCGTTCGATGCCGATCCGAATTGGGTTCGCTCGGCCGTCGAATCGGGGGCTGATGGGGCGCTGCTCGTATTCCAATCGCAGGAGTCTCGCTGGAGCTATTCCCGCGAGGGGCCGGACGGCTGGGTCGCGGAAGTCCGCGAGAAGAAGGTCGTCTCATCGTGGGCGTCCACTGGCTCGTACTGGTTTCGTCGCGGGGCGCAGTTCGTGCGGCTGGCCGATGAGGCGATCCGTGAAGACAGGCGAGAGGGCAACGAGTTTTATGTCGGCCCCTTGTACAACGAACTGATCGCGCGAGGTGGCAGGGTCCGGAACTACGCCATACGGCGGCTCTATTGCATGGGAACCCCCGAGGACCTGGCCGCCACACTCACTTTGCTGCGGGAAACAGGCGGTCGCCCCGCGGCGGTAGGCGCATGACGGGCACGGAGACGAGCGACACCATGACCGGCAATGCCGAAACCCGTGTCTGGGCCGAGGTCGTCTGCCCCGTGCGCAACGGCGGCGAACCTTTCGCCCGCACGCTGCGCTCCATCGCCCAGCTGAGATGCCCTCGGCCAGTCCGCCTGCTTATCAGCGACAATCGATCGACCGATGGGACGCCCTGGCGGCACCGGCTCGACGAGATCGTGAACATGCCCGTCCGCGTCATCTCGACCCCTGAGTCCTTTGGTCGTGTCGAACATTGGAATTGGGCGTTCCAACAGATCCAGGCCGACTGGATCAAGCCGCTGTTTGTCGGGGACGCCGTCATGCCGGAATACTTCGAGCGTTTCGAGGAAGCCTCCCGGCGTCATCCCCGCGCCGGCCTGCTCTTCTGCCGGAACAAGGTCCTCCATCCCGACAAGTCGCGCGTGACCACCGCGAAATTCCCCGACGGCGAGATCGGGTTGGAGGAATTCGTCGAACTCACACTGCGCCCAGCGGTTTTCGTCGGCGGGTTGAGCGGGGTCATGGTGCGCGCCGATGCCTTGCGCGAGTGCCTGCCCTTTTCCGAACGGCACCCGTGGACTGCCGACGCGCGGTTTTACCGGGACGTTGCGAGGGCCTGCCCAATGGTGGGCATCAAGGAGGTGCTATGCGTGCTCGACCAGACGATTGCCCGATTGAGCGCCTCCGTCCGCGCGATCGGGCCGAGCCTTCGGGAGGAATGGGCGTTCATGGCCGAGCTGCAGAAGGAGGCGGGGGTTCCCGCGGTGGGGGCGTTTCGCCATCGCGCCGCCGTACTCGGCCTGCTCGCGCTCGCCAAGTACGGGCGGCATGTCCTGCCCGAGACGCTGAGGCGTGCGATGGGCAAAGTGTGCCGCAGGTTTGGTCCTGGTGACGGGGCGGGGCAGGGGAGCGGTGAAACGGATTGATCTGCCGGTGCGGCGATGGGTGGAGAGCCATCCGGCCCGCGCCGGAACGCTGGCCACGTGGGCCGTTCAAGGGGGCGCGCTCGTCGCTCAACTCGCGCTGGTCCCGTTCCTGCTCCGGCATATCGGGGCGGACCGGATGGGGCAGTGGTTTTATCTTCTCGGCGCCTCGGTGTTCCTGCAGGTAGGCGATTTCGGTTTTTCCCAGACGATCACCCGACAGATTAGCTATCTCCTTCAGATCAGGCGGAGGAGCGGCGATCGACACGGGTTTTTCCTGAGGGTGCCGGGGCTGCGCGGGTTGGGCGCCGTGCTCGCGGCCCACCGATGGCTCGCCTGGCGTGGCGCCCTCGCCACGGTCGGTGCCGGGATCCTCATGGACACATGTCTCCTCTTCCACGGCGCTTTTCGGCGGAGTCCCGATCTTGCGGTCTGCTGGTACGCGCTGGTGTTGGCGGCGGTCCTCTCGTGCGTTGCCCGCGTGAATGCCTCATACCTCACCGGCGTCCTGCGTCCCTATCACGAGCGTGTCGGTTTCGGGTTCGGCTTGGTTGTTCAATACGCGTTTTCGTTCTTGGGCGTGCTGGTCGAGCCCTCGGTGGCCGCGCTTGGCGCGGCCTCTGTCGCGGGGGCCATCGTTCAGGGCGCGTGCTGGCGATGGTTGGCGGCCGACCGCCCGAATGCCGTCGCCGCCCGCCGGACGATCACCGCACGGCTTTGGAGGCTGTGCGCGCCGCAGGGCTCCGCAACGCTTGCGGGTTCGGTCGCGTTCCAGTCGAACCAGATCCTGCTCGGCCAGATCACCTCCGCCACGATGGTGGCCATGTTGGCGCTCCCGACGAGGATTGCCGCGGTGGCGCTCGAGGGGCTCAGGGCCACTTTCATGCCCCAGGTCAGTTTCATCGGCAGGGACATCGGCTCGCATGACGCCCGGGCCATCCTGGTGCGCATCTATCGCGTTTTCGCGTTCGTTCTAGGGGCGACGGTCGGTGCCTACGCGGTCTTCGCGCTCGCGGGTCCCGCGTTCATACACTGGTGGGCCCGCGGCGAGCTCGATGCCCCCTTTGCCGTCTTCCTGCTGCTCGCCATTTTGAACATTGTCGTCTGCCTGGAAAATTTGGCCGCAGGCTTCATCACGGCACATGGCGTGATGCCTTTCGCGGTGGTGGGTTGGCTCGCCGCGATTTCGAATGTCGCGCTGATGTTCGTGCTCATTCCCCGATATGGCCTGGCGGGAAGCGTCGCCTCGACCCTCATCGCGCAATTCGTGTTTTCCACCACGTACACCTTTTACCTCTTCTGGCGGCGGCTGCGATATTGGCACGCGCAAGACCCCGGATTCGCGTGGCGCGACCTGTGGCCCATTCGCCGGGAAGCCCGCCCGCCGGAGGACCGCCGCCCATGAGCCAGTGCTCGCCCGCGCCACCGGTCCAGCGCATGATAGCCCCCCCCTCCAAGGCGTTCATATGATCACGTTCCTGGTCGTCGGTCGCAACGATAGCTACGGCATCAACCTCCACAAGCGCACCGCGCTCAGCCTCAATTTTTTTGCATCGCTGTGTCAGGAGGAGAGCGATGAGATCGTCTACGTGGACTGCAATACCCCGCACCACGAGCAGACGCTCGTCGAGGCCATCGCCGACACGCTCACGCCAGAGGCGCGTCGCCGGATCAAGGCCTATCGGATATCCGGCGAGCTGATGCGGCGGGCGATCGGCGACACGCCGTTGCCTTTCTCCGACGAGCTTTCGCGCAACGTCGGGCTACGCCGCAGCAATCCCGCCAACCCGTGGGTGCTTTCCACCAATTGCGACGTGCTGCTGCACCCGTTCACGGGACGCTCGTTCGTCGATCTGCTGGAGATTCTCGAACAACGCTTCTACGTTTGCCCGAGGATATCGATCCCCATCCCGCAGTGGCAGTGCCTCCCGAGGATGGACACCGCCGCCATGCGCTCCTTCTGCGATGCGGTCGTGCTGGCTGGCTTTCGCTATCCTCCCGAAAAAGGGGCATCGTGGCTTCGTTTTGATTCCGTGGGCGATTTCCAACTCGCTCCGCGAGCCCAGTGGTTCGCCATCCACGGCTGCGAGGAGGGGATGAAACTCTGGGGTCACAGCGATGCCAATAATTCGCGGCGCCTCAACCTGCTCAACGGCGGGGGGACGACGCCGGACATCGGCGGGCACTTTCTGGTGATGCACCTTGACCACAACCCGGATCAGAAGGTGGCCCATACCCACACGCTGCCGCACAACGATTGGAAACAGTGGGTGGAAGACGTGTCCGACCCGGTGTCCAAGAACCCGGACGATTGGGGGCTGCGCGACATCGACCTTCCCGTCATCCGGCTCGAGGCCATGGCGCCCGCGGCGATCTTGAAAACGCATCGGCGACCGCGGAGCTGGTTCCGGCAGGTCCGCCTATCGCTCGTCGCCGGATTCAACCGTCGGGTGAGCCGGATCTTAAACCGGATTAAGCCCTGAGATATCGGCGATCCAAGCCCGGACCAGATCGAGTTCCTTGTCTGGCAAGAGATCCATTTCGACGAGCGCCTCGTAGCAGCGAAGCAGGTTTTGGCAGACCGTCCCGATCTGGCGACCGGCATCCAGCGTTTTCTTCTCAAGCGCCCTGCGGATGCGGTCATTGTTGAGGTAACCTGGGATCTCCTGCTCAAAATCCTGGAGCAGTCGATGCTCGTTGCGGTTCTGGTACATGGTCGGCCCCTGGAACGCCAGGCGGGAATCCATCTCCCAGAGGCATCGCTGTGCGACCAGTGATCGCCAGATGTCGGTCATGCGAAAGGAGCAGAATGATGGCAGGTACATCAGCGGGAACGCCGGTTGAAAGAAGGTCGTGTTCTGGCTGTTGAAGGGGCACCAGCAACCCGGACCTAGCGCGATGGCCTCGCGCGCCACGAAATCGACCGGGAGTTGATGGACCAGTCGATAGATCGCATCGACATCTGGATCACCGTTGGCCAGGCCCTGCTGGATGAGGCACTCAACGGGGGCCGCCTCGCCAAACGAGACCGGGTTGGAATCCCGGATCATCTCCAGGGGAAACCCGCGGGGCCAGATCGAAAGGCCGGGCGCGAATTCCCCGTAGGCGTTGACCCAGCCACTTCCGGTGGCCAGGCGGGCGTCGAGCCGGGGATTTCGTGGTCGCCAGAAGTCGGGCAGGGGGATGTTGTCATCGTCTGTTTCCACGATGGATCGGGCACCCTCCGATGCCGCGAGCAGATAGCCGAGGTTTTTCCGCGCGTAATGTCGCTCGGGCAAGAGGGACGCAATCTGAAAAGGCAGCGCGAGCTGCGATCCGATGTCTATGAAACGGGTCCCGGGCAGCGGGTATTCCTTGGGACCGGGCCTATCACCGATGACCCAAAGCGCACCGGAGGACAGTCCTTCGGCGATGGCCTTGGCCCCCTGGCTTGGGGGAAAAATCGTGGTGACAACAACATGCATCCGCGATCAGGCTATACTCCATGCAGGGGAAATCTGGGTCAAGGGCGAACGGCGAGCCGTTGGTCGAGCCGTGTCCCGGCACCCAGGACGCGCGGTCCCAACTCGCGATACTGTGTTTGACGCAAGGGCAGGGCTCTGGAGCGGAGAGGGTCTTGGCGCTGCTGCTGCGAGAGCTCGGGCCATCCTTTTCGAGTCGCACGATCCTGCTTTGTCCCGAGGGGTCGGCCATCTCCCGGGCCGCTTCAGAATCGGGATGCCCGGTGTTGCCGTGGCGGGCCACGCGGGATTCGTTCGGCCAGAACCTCGGGGCTTTTCTCCGCGCGCGACGCGAGCTGCCGCCCGGGATCCGGCTGATTCACGCCTGGACCGCCCGGGCCTTTGAGTGGGCGATCCTGTTGGCCCGCCGGCGGGGTGCCGGGATCATGGGAACACTGCACGACCATCCGCGCGCCCCCTTCCACCGATTCGGGCGGCGGTTGTTGGTCCGGCGCTGCGCGATCCGGCTCCGGCCCATGGTATGTGTGAGCGAGGCCCTGTTGGCCACGTGCGCGCGGCTGGGCGTGGGTCGCTCCCTTCTCGTGATCCGCAACGGGTTGCCCGCGGCGCCGCCCTCAACTCCGCGCGCGGATCGTGCCCTCCGCATCGGTTTCACCGGCATGAACGCCGCGTGGAAGGGATTTGCGACGATTGCGGCATGGGCCAACCGCAGGCCGGCGGTGCCCTTGGAGTGGCATCTTTTCGGGGAGCCCTCGCCCGATCTGCAGGATGGGCTGAGCGCCCTGCGGCGTGCCGCGGGGCCGAGTCTCGTTGCGCATGGCCGAGTACGCCCCGAGGAGATCTTTGAACACATCGACGTGTTGGCGCACCCCTCGGTGTTTTTTGACCCTTTGCCCACCGCCCTTATCGAGGCGGCCCGGGCCGGTATTCCCGCCGTGGCCACCGACGTCGGTGGGAGCCGCGAGATCGTGTCCCACGGCACCACCGGCTTCCTTTTTCCGACGTCTGACCCGGACGTTGGCTTTGCCCAGCTCCGGCAACTGGCGAGCGATGTCGCCCTCAGGCGCCGCATGGCGGCAGACGCGCGACGGCGATTCGATCAGGAATTCGGAATAGGGCGCATGGCCGATTCCTACCTTGCCTTATGGCGGCAGTACCTCCAAAAACCCGAAGCCGAACGGTCTCGCCGGTGGCCCGAGTCGCCCGCGTGTCCGGCACGAACGGTCCGATGATCTGATGTCGCCGCGATTCTTGAGTTTTCTCGTTGCGTCCGGAGCCCTATTTCTCGCGGGGTGGTTCGGGCTGGCCATTGCGGACAACAACTATTTGCCCATGATCGGATTCGCGGCGCTCGTGGGCGGCGTTGCGCTTCTGGCACTGCCGCATCTGTTCGGGGGCATTGCCTTCGCACTGTATTATTCGAACCTGACGGCACCCGGCATCCCAGGCCTGATGGATCTCTTCGCCGTTATCAGCGCGGCGCTCGTGGTGGTTTTTCTGCTGCGCACGATGATCCAGCACCAGTTCTCCCCGCCACCCCGATTTGCGGCCTACGGTTTGCTCGTGGCCTTGTGGCTTCTGATTGTCATGGGCGTGCGGGGCGCGGGTTTCCGCGTCCTCGGCTCGGACACCTGGGGCGGCATGTTCTACCTGAGGCTGCTCAGTGGTTTTGCGTTCGTGTTCGCCACGGCCCAGGTGCGCCTGTCCCCCAAGCAGTGGAGCCGCGTCTTCAATTTCATGATGCTGACGACCTTCCTGCCTGTGATGGCCGACGTGGTGCTGATCTTTGGTTTCATGCCAACTCCGCTCTTCATGTTTCTCCGGCCGAGCAGCGGCATCGGGTTTTCGATGATGGCGGCCCAGGCATTGGAGGGTATCGTCCGCTACCTGTCCGCCGGAACCGCCGGAGTGATCCTCTGCCTGTGGATTTTTTCGCGGGCGTCTTTCGACAGGCTTTTTGGCCGGGCGGGCCTAGTTTATGGGCCGCTGCTAGCCCTGGCCTTTGGCCTCGCGGCGGTTTCCGGTTTTCGCATCCGGATCCTTGAGATCGTACTGTTCATCGCAATCGCGGGCGCGCTACAGCGTGGCTGGAGCTTCTTGCGGGTGTCGCTGATCCTGGGCGTCGCCATATGCGGCTTCGCCGCGCTGTATCCCGTGGCGCGCCACCTTCCGCTGCCAGCCCAGCGCAGCGTCGCGTGGCTGCCCGGGATCGACATCAACGCCAGTGCAAAACAGGATGCCCAGGGGACTTTGAATTGGCGTGTTGAACTGTGGAAGCGCGCCATCGAGGAGGCCCCCAAGTATCTGGTGGTCGGCAAGGGCTATTCCTTCCTCGGGGAGGAGTCCATGGATGCCTATACGTTCCGCGGTCTGGATGAGTTGCGGTGGGCGGTCGTGAGCTCCTCGTATCACAATGGACCGCTGAGTATGCTCCTCGGGTTGGGCGTGCCCGGGCTTATCGCGAGCATGCTATGGATCGCGTCCATGGTGCGCTACGCGATCACGAGCCTGCGGCGACCTTGGCAATCGCAGATCATCCAGCTGCTTTTTCTCGCTGCCGCGACTCGCCTGCTTGTGTCCGTCGCCATCTTTTTCACGCTTTATGGCGATGTCCAAGCCTCATTCCCGGAGTTGCTATATCTGGGGGCCCTGATGGTGGCCCTGAGCTATTCCGATCAGGCGCTGGCTTCGAAGCAGGATGAGACGGAGATTGCGGTGGAACGAGTCCCGGGATGAGTCATCGTGGAGACAGGTCTAGGAAAGCCGCGGGCGATGCGCGTCGCGATTGACACGTCGGCACTCTATACGGCGCGGGCGGGGATCCACCGCTACTTCCGGGGTGTTTTTGCGGGCCTCGCGTCTCTGGGCGAGAGGGTGCCAGAGGTCAGAAAGACCGCAGGGCCTATCGCAAACTATGGTTATCGGCAGCCGGGCCGTGCTCGGGCGAGAATGTTCTCATGGGAGCGCTGCGCGCGGGAAACGTTTGCCGTTTATTGTCGCGCGGTGGGCGCGCGTTCGATCAGGGGATAGCCGATGCGGTTGCTTGAGATCTTCAACCAGTATGAGCAGCCGGGTGGCGAAGCGGCAGCGGTGTGCCAGATATTTGATCTGCTTTCGGCGCAGCCGGGATTGCAGATATCTCGCGCGACGGCCAACAGCAACGATTGGCTCGGGGACACCGCCCCGCCGCGATGGAGACAGGCCCTCTGGTGCGTTTCCAATCCGCAGTTTCGCTCTGGGCTGCGACGCGCGCATGCGTCGTGCCCGGCCGAGGCGTGGATCGTCCACAATGTTTTTCCCGTGGCGTCGGCGGGCGTTTATGCGGAGGCGCTTCGGCTCGGGGTGCCGATCATCCAGTTCGTCCACAACTGGCGGCCATTCTCGATAAACGGATCTAATTTTTTTGGTGGGCGGATACCCCGAGGTCGCCTGCGGTCGCATCTCTGGCGCGAGGTTGCCGCGGCGAGTTGGCGCGGTTCTCGGAGCCAGACGCTGTGGCTCGGGCTGGTGCTCTTATGGCTTCGCCGCGGAGGCTGGCTGCGGAGCGTGGGCGCGTGGGTGGCGGTTTCTGAGTTCGCCCGCGACCGGCTCATCGAGGCCGGGTTACCGCGCGAACGGGTCTTTGCCCTCCGTCATTTCTGGAACGCGCGACCCGCCGCTTCCCGCGCCGGGGACGATGGCCATTACCTGTTTCTTGGGCGCCTTATTCCCGAGAAGGGCGTTGATGTCCTCCTCGATGCCTGGGCCGAGGTGCGCCGGGCGCTGGGCCCAAAGACACCGACGCTGTACATCTGTGGCGCGGGGCAGGCCGCCGAACGCATCGCCCGCGCGGCGTCAACAGATCCCGCGATCCGTGCGCCGGGCGTTGCCAGGGGCGAGGAAAAGGAGCGCCTGCTTGGCGGATGCCGTGGTGTGATCGTGCCCTCCCTCTGGTGGGAGCCCCTCGGATTCGTTGTCTACGAGGCATACGAGCACGGGAAGCCCGTCCTCGCCGCCGCATCGGGCGGCCTGGTGGAGACAGTGATCGACGGGGAGACCGGATGGCTTCACGCACCGGGCGACTCTGGCACACTGGCCAAGCATGTCATCGCGCTGGAATCGAAACCCGAGGATCGCGCGCGGATGGGTTTGGCGGGGCGCCGGTGGCTGGAGCGGAGCACCGACCCGGCAGCGTGGATGGCCGCATTTTGGGAGATCGTCCGCCAGGCGACGGTCGGATCGCCCGCTCGTGGGACCCCGGCATGAGCGGAAGCCGTCCGCCGCTGGCCAGAGAATTCAGACACCGAATCGTAGGAGCCTGCTTGCAGGCGATTCCATGCGCGAATCGCGCGCAAGCGCGCTCCTGCGCCTCATTTTCACCCCCGGTAGTGCCCCGAATGCCCGCCGTCGGGCGGGCGGCCGGGCATGATGTCTGGCCTGAAATCCCGCACGCGTTTGGCGGCTCGCAGAGACGCCCCAAAAGTCGTGTGGGCCGCCTGTGTCAGGCGGCAAAGTGCGTCGAGTCTCCCCACGAACGATGCGGCGCGTCTGCGCTGCGAGGCACTGCTATCCTGCAAAATCACATCCAGAAAGCTGTGATGTTGCCGGGCTAGGTCAGGGCCCTGAGCACTCGGTCCCCGGTCTTCGCCCAACTGTGCTTTTCACCAAGCGTGGCTTGCCACCCGAGGATTTCGTCTCGCGTGGTCCGGATGGCGCGTGACATCGCTTCGGCAAAAGACTCGAAGCTGGTGTTCGAGAACGGACAACCTGTTCCGGACATGACCTCCTGCGTCACTTCGATTGAGGAGAAAACCGCGGGCGTGCCGTTCATGACCGCCTCGGCCGATGGAAGTCCGAAGCCCTCGTACTCCGTGAAATGCACGTGCGCCCGCGCGGTGCGCATCAAATCAAAGTAGCGCTCGGCCGGCACCCTGCCCAGCGCCCGCCAGGTCGCGTCGGCCGGCAGGGCCAAGCCCGCGGGAAGGCGCCCCACGCACACGAAGCGGCCTTCAAATCGCGCCTGCTCTCTCCACTTGCTCAGGTAGTCCAGAGCAAGATCCGTGCGCTTGTGCGGGCAGTCTCGGACGTCCACGAGAATCATGTCTTCGCGCCCGATCGCGGGCGTCACCGCCGGCGGCAGACCATAGCCCACGACCTCGATTCGCAGCGGCACTTCAATCTTCCTTCCGGACGCCCAGGCCAGGATTTCTCGCCTGGTGAATTCCGTGTTTGTCAGGACCACGTCCGCCGACCTCAGCGTGTGATCTAACGTCCGCACGAAATAGAATTGTTTCAGGAAATCGCCATGCGCCGGATAGCGGTCGAAATACGTGGCCGCCATGATGTCGTGCACATAGGCGGCCGTCTTCAGAGGTGGTCTCCGGACGGCGGAACCGAAGCCCTTGGGCAGGATCAGCCAGTCCGCCCCATCCCTGCAGGCGGCGGAGAAAACGCCCCACTGCTCCCAGAAGACGCGGCGCACGAGCCCCGTGGCGTTCACCTCGTGCGCCACAACGCCCGGGGGCAAACTGCCAACCATGGTGCGTTGCGCGTAAACGTGCAT
The DNA here is from genome assembly GCA_029560585.1 of Verrucomicrobiota bacterium. Lineage (GTDB taxonomy): Bacteria > Verrucomicrobiota > Verrucomicrobiia > JADLBR01 > JADLBR01 > JADLBR01. Next base: position 68,723 of record JAKQKQ010000174.1, read on the forward strand.
GGGCGACATCCCTGGGCGCCCGACGAGTTCCTTCATCAGCGCCAAGGATATGTTGAAAATCCCCAGCGACATGGATCGATCAAATGACTGGTCGGCGATCGAATAGGCCAAAGTGCTCATGTTGAGATGTTGGCGGAGCGGCACCGACCCTCGGCGACTGATTGCGCCATCGATGGGTTGCATCGCCTACGGCCACGTTAAACATATTGCCCATCATTGGCACCGATTGGCAACTCGGGTCCACATTCGACATTGAGACGGCCGCCGACGTTCCATATCATGTGGTGTTCTATTCGCGCTCACCCATGGGTACCGAAGCACAGCATCCCGCGACGCGCCCCCGAGCTTCCGGGTCCACCGGAGATCTCTGGGTGCCGCTGCTCATGGGCTTAGGCCTGGTCCTTCTGGCGACGACGGTCCCGGTTTTCCGACCTTACGAGGGCAACCCGTACCCGCTGGTGGGTTGGCTCGCCTACGCGTGGGGCCACAGTGCCGAGTCCCGCCACGGGGTCATCGTGCCGGTGATCGTGGCGTGGCTGGTGTGGCGTAAGCGGCATGACTTGGCCGCGCTGCCTCGCGAGGGCACGTGGCTGGGCGTCATCATGGTCGCGATCGGTGCCGCGCTCTTCTGGCTCGGTTGGAAGGGCGACATCCATTACGTCAACTACATGGCCTTTCTGGTGATCATGGGGGGGCTGGTCCTTGCGCGCTTTGGGAGGCGGTGGTTCCACGAGCTGCTGTTCCCCGGCGCTTTCCTGATCTTTGCGATGCCGATGCCGTTTCTCGACGAGGTGCTTGGTTTTCGGCTGCGGCTGTTCATGGCGAGCGCCAGCACGGGGATCCTGAATCTCGTTGGTGTGGAATCGGTCCGCAGGGGCACCGCCATATATTCGGCGATGGATCCATCCCTTGGTCTCCCGGAGGGACGGATATTCTCCCTGGATGTCGCCGATCCCTGCAGCGGCCTCAACTCGCTTTTTGCGCTGGTGATGCTCACCGCGCTCTACGCCCATCTGACCCAGCGGCGTCCCTGGAAACAGTGGTTCCTCTTCCTCTGCGCCCTGCCGCTCGCCGTGCTTGGGAACATGTTTCGCGTCACCAGCATCGCCATTGTGGCGGCGGGCATCGACCAGAAGTTCGCCTCGGGCCCCTACCACACGCTCGCCGGGTATCTGGTTTTCGTGGTTGCGATTGGCTCGATGCTGCTGGTGGGAAAACTACTTGATGCCGACTGGCGTTCGTGGTTTCGGCGCCTTGGCCGGCGGATCGACCACTCGATACATCGGCCGAGCGACGCCTATTGAATGGCCCGCGCGCCGAGCAGATCTGGGCGCAACACCTCCGGGGCTAATCTCCCCACGAATCCTCGCACGATGCGGTCGATCTCCTCCGCGCCGACGCCGTCTGTCTGGAACCCGGCGGTCTCCACGGCCATGACGGAGATGTAGGCCCAGCGATGCCCGACGCCCCTCAAGATCCGATCGTACGCCGTGCGAAACAATCGCTCCCAATGATGGGGCGTGATGACGTCGCGTCCCACGAACCAGTAGATGAACTTTCCGCGAACTTTTCCGGGCTGATTCGCAGAGCGCGGCATGGGGCGGGAGATGTCAAGGCACATCACCGGCAGCGACCCGCCGGCTGGCAGCGCCACCCGCAGCTCTTGGCCCGAGTCTGTGGACCAGCCTTGGCCAGGCAGGCAGATCTCCGGCTTGTGGATGCTCCTCCGGTCCGCGCTGCTCAGGACGATCGTGCAGACCAGCCAGTACCCGCGCCCGTCGGTGTATTTCTTGCGGGCAAGCTCGGTGCCTGGTGGCAGGAGATTGCGTTCGCCCTCGGACATGGGGATGTTTTCGCCGACCCATTCCCCCATGCGGTCGGGCAAAGACATGACCACGCCGGCCACGTCGCCCTCTCTGACTTGTGGGGTGCCAACGCAAAGCAGCAGGAGGCCTGCCAGCAGGAGCAGCGGCACCGCCACCTTCAGCCATTCGTGCGCCTTGCCTTTGGCCCGGACATTGTCCACCTGCCTAGCATCGGCCATGATTCACCCCGCGGTCAAGGCACGCGCTCGGCCCTGGGAGGGGCGTCACCCGCGCGTCGCCGGGCGAGCATAAGCACCGTATCGTCCGGACTGAATTTGTAGCCCACCCCGAAGTCGAGCGGCCGCACGCGCGCGCCGCCCGATTCGAAGATCTCCCGCAGCGCAGGCTGATAGTATTGCCGAAACATGTCGAGCGTTCCCCGATAGTTCCCGTAAAAGCGGAGATCCCACCACCTGGGGTCGAGACCGGATAGCGGGATGCCGGAATCGTCCTGCAAGATAGCCGCGCTGCCATCCAGCACCAACGCGCGGACCCCCGAAAAACTCCCCTCGTGCATCAGGTATGACGCGCTCTTCATGAACGTTGCTCGGGATCCCAGCGCCGACAGGAAACGGGACAAACGCCCGTCCCTGCCCAGCGCACCGTTCCCCAGATCTGCCGAGAAATAGTACACGTCGCTGGACCCGGTTCCGCGCCGCACGCGCAACCTGACACCGCGCGGTGACGCACCGGTCCATCCTGGCGCCACCACGGGCGAACCGTCGTCGTCCAGCGTCACCGATTCGACGGAATCCACCCTCAGCCCCAGGCGCGCGGCAAACGACAGCAGCGGCGGCAGGTTGCCCTTCAGGGCGCTTCGCGCAAAATCCCGCCGCATGTCTTTCGTGATGAAATACGTGTAGTTGATCGCCGTGAGCATCGGTGCTCGCATCGCCGCCAGGGCGACCGCCCACTCGCCTCCCGACATCGCACTTAGGTCCGGCGGTGGGGAAACAGGTTCGAGGGCGCAAAGGACATAGGTCTTGGCCCTTGGAAAGAACGCCACCACATGCGCCAGATCGGGGCCGCTGAATGGATAGAAGATGGTGCCGCAGCGCCCGTGGATATCTCCCATCTCCGCGGTGGACCATGAGCGGATCTTGGCCATGCGGCCCCCCTGGAAACGCATCCACGCCTTATCCATCTCCGCGGCGTGCTCTGCCCAGCACCGCTGCGCACGGACGGAATCGAACCCCTGACCGGGCATGCCCGCCAGCAACCGCGCCACGGCATCCCAATCCTCGCAATGTGCGACCCCGCCCCACGTCGCGCAGAGCGCCAGGGCCACCGTGGCCACCGATTCCGCCACAACTTGTCGTGCGCTGTTTAGAATTTCCATCATCGCGTTCACCTGCAGGGCCCTTCGCCCCGCGTCCGATCCATCTAGCAGATTGCCGCCCATTGGGAAGCGCTACCGGCCTTGGAATTTGGATTGTCCCGCAGTGGCGCGGGGCCGCCGAGAATCCCCATGGGCGTCGCACGGCGAGTTCTGGCTGTTGGAAGCTGGAGACGAATTGGGGCGTGGATCCCCCCACATCCGAATTGATCGCCCCCGCGGCGACCGGCTACCGTGTTTTCCCTATGCGCAGCCCAGTCATCCTGCCCGCGCTCGCGGTGCTTCTCGTGTCACCATGGCTGTCATTCGGCAGGGGCGATCCAGAGCTGATGGTGCTCGGCCCGAATTATCCGCGCGTTTTCTTTTTCCGCGGCTCCGAGGGCCCGCCGGCCCTGCCGAAGACGACGTACGAGGACTGGGATTCGGATTTCAACCGCCTCATGGGGATCATGGGCAAGTGCCTCGACGAGGAGGTGCTCGGCCGGGAGAAACGCAACCCCGAGTTCTTCGGCCGCTTCAAGCGAGAGCATCCGACGCAAGTGGTGCTGCTGCATTTCAATGGCAATTCCCGCGACCCGCGCCATGGCACCGGGAAGTACTTTCCGGGCCACTGGACATACCGGGGCGCCACGAGAATCTTGGCCGACGTGCCCGACCAGGCGGGCGAGACCACGATCCGGGTCGAGGACGCCTCGGATTTTCAGGTGGGCGGCGGCCGCTACAGGACTTCCAATGACGACGTCGCGCTGTTCGGCGTGACCGAGGACGGTGGGCACGATTGGGCGCATTGCGAGCAGGTCCAACTCCTCGCGGTTGACAAGAAGAGCGGAACGATCCGCGTGAGGCGCGCCTGCTACGGCACCCGGCCCCTCGCCTTCAAGGCGGGCGCGGCCCGAGCGGCGGCGCACGCCGTCGAGGGCCCGTGGGGAAAGAACAACAACCTCCTGTGGTTCTATAATTTCTCGACCCACTGTCCCAGAGATGCCGATGGCAAGAACTGCGCCGACCGGCTCGTCGATGATCTCGCGGCGTGGTTTGGCAAAGGCGGCAAGCTTGCGGACTTCGATGGACTCGAGTTTGACGTGATGTTCAACGAGACCCGCGGCGACACCGACGGAGACGGGCGGATCGATGACGGCGTCATCGGCGGGATCAACCACTATGGCATCGGGGTGATCGAATTTGCCCGGCAACTCCGGGCACGCCTGGGGGATGGGCGCATCATCCAGGGCGACGGTGCCCTAGGCCCGGGCGGGCGCCGATCACAGCGCGCGTTCGGCATCCTCAACGGCATCGAGAGCGAGGGTTTTCCCAATCTCGACGACTGGGATTTCGAGGACTGGTCCGGCGGCCTCAATCGCCACGCGTTCTGGGGCGCCAACGGCCGTGCGCCGGCCTTCAGCTATATCAACCACAAATGGGTTGAGCCCGTCCCGGGAAAACCCGGCGAGCACAAGAATCCCGAGGTGCCATTCTCCCGCCATCGGTTGAGTTTCGCCGCCGGCCAGTTCACCGACTCCGCGATCTGTTACTCCTTCGCGCCCCCCAGGGACGCGGGTGGCAAGTTCGGCGTCTGGGACGAATTTCGTTGCGGCACCGATAATCGGTTGGGTTGGTTGGGCAAGCCCGAGGGCCCAGCAGTCCGCATGGCGACCAAGTTCCCCGATCTGCTTCAGGGCGCCGGCAATCCCGCCGGCGATGCCTTGGCCAAACGCATCACGGGCCGCGTGAGGGCCAGGGCCTGCGGCGATGGCATCGTCATCGAACCGGCCACATCGGATACCGGTGGCATCGAGTTCACGATCCGCGACATTCCGGCCACAGGCAAAGACATGGTCGTGCTGCTCACCATGAGCGGCCAACCGATGAAGGGCTATCCCCGCGAGATGGCCCGATTTGTCGAATGCGAGCTTTCGGGGGGCATGATCAGCCTCATGGGCAAGGTGCCGGAGTCGACCGGCATGGCCTTGCGGGGTGCGGCGGAGACCGAGATCGATCGGACATCGGGCGCGGCCATCAGGAATCAGGTGCAGACCACTATCGACGATCGCACGCTTCCGGCCTATGCCATCCACCCGCCCTACCAGATGGGGAAGGGCTACGTCTTCTGGTGCCGCGATGTCGACATCCCACCGTCATCGGACCTGCGCTTCAATCTGGGCATGAGCGAGAAGGCGCCCGCGCGCTCCGACGGTGTCTGGTTCAAGGTCTTTGTCTCCGAACTCTCTGGCAATAGACCCGGGCCCTTTGAACCTGTGTTTGAGAAGACCACCAAAGCGCACGAGTGGATCCCGTGCTCCATCCCCCTCAGGAGATTTGCCGGGAAACGCGTCCGGTTAAAGTTCGTTGCCGACTGCGGACCGAGGGACAACGCCACGACAGATCAGGGCTACTGGGCCGATGTCAAGATCGTGCGTGCCGGACTCGCGGAATCCGAGGTTACCCCATCCTCGACACACATGACCTGGCTCAACGACAGGCCTTTCACCTCCGCATTCTATTTTCGCGAACTGCGCTCCAAGTCGGTGGATCTGAGCGTGTCGGTTGAAGGCGCCGAGCCCATGACCGTGATCGCGCTCTCGGCCCACGCGCATCCGGATGCGATGTGCCGCGTTTTTCAGCAGGGCCTCGTCATCGCGAACCCGGCGCATGAACCCTACACGTTCGACCTCGGCGAGGTCTCCCCCGGGCGCCGCTATCGCCGCATCCGGGCCGTGCTAACCCAAGACGCCGAGGCGAACAACGGCCAACCGGTCGCCGGCAGAATCACTCTCGGAGAACGCGACGCGCTCTTTCTGGTGCGGGTGCCTTAGCGAGAAACTTCGGGCGCTGTTCGCGGGCGCGGCTCGTGCCCCGACCCCAGAAGTTTTCCCCTGAATAATCCGGCGCGTGGACGTTTCTGGCTAGTGCCGCCCCCTCGCGCCGGGGGCGGCGATATCTCGAAAATTCAGACACCGAATCGTAGGAGCCTGCTTGCAGGCGATTCCACGCCGCGCGAATCGCGCTACGTCTCATTTTCACCCCCGATGGTCTTTCGCCCAGACCCCGCAGGAAAAAAATCGGGGCTCTTCACCGGCGCGCCAAGGAAAAAAGGGAGTGAAGGGGCTCCCAAAAGGAACGCGCACCGGCAAGGCCCCGATGTGTCTGTTTAGACACGCGTTCGGGGCAACCGTTCAAGAAAAAGTGAAATTTTGGCGAAAACGTGATTTTCTGGCCGTGGCGCGCCACATCGGCGCACGGTCCTTGATTTGTAACATATTCAGCTACAATGCTTTGCTGGTTGTTGTGCTTGTTGGCGTGGATTTTTGACTGAGCCATTCGCTCGCGCGTTGGCGGGCGGCGGCCATCTTGGGGTAACGGACCTCGCGGTAGCCTGTAACCGACTCGGGAAGGCGCAGGGCTCGGGCCCACGAGTGGTAGTCGTCATCGCGGGAGAAGCGGAATTCGTCGGCTAGTTTCAGATACCAGTCGCGGAACTCGCGTTCCACGGCGTGCCAGGCCGGGAACCATCGGCGCAGGAACCGGCATTCGCGCATCAGGCGGAGCATCCAGTCGCGGGAGCGGATCTTGAACCGGAAGGTGTGGCCGCCGAAGACGAACTCGGGTCGGTTGATGTGGCGGTAGATGATGTGGTCGCCCCGGTCGGGATCGATACCGTAGCGCTCGCGATCGCGGGCGTATTTCTCCTCGCTCGTGAGAAGGTGCGCGACCCAGACTTCGTCCTTGATGGCCATGACGCGGTGGGCGTTCCAGATCACGGCTTTGGTGGCGGCAAAGTCGTGCTGCGCCGAGTCACGCCGATAAACGGATAGCACGGAGTCGATGTACCTCTGGGCGTAGGCGGGGCCGTCGTACTGGAGGAGATCGTGGATCCGGACGGCGAACAGCCGGAGGCTCTCCCGGTCGATGCGGAGCGGTTCGACTGCGCGGGTGACCAGCTGGAAGAGCTGCTGGGCGCGGCGCTCCCCGCGCCGACCGCGCTTGCGCAGGATGGCGCACTTCTCCGCGATCACGTCGTTGTAAGTGGGTGCGGGGGCGCGTTTCTCCTCGGCGCCGCGGGCCGCGAGCCAGCGACCCAGATTGAAGGCCTTCCAGTTCTCGGTGGCGGCCGGTCCCATCGTCTCGCGGATGGCCCACTCGAGGCTCTCGATGGAGAGCGGCAATTCACCCCGCTGGAAGGCGATGCCGATCATCAGGATATTGCCGTAGAGCTTGGTGCCGAAATAGCGCTCAGACAGCTCGGAGACACTGTGGCCAAAGTATCGGTCGGCGATGGTGTTGCGCCGGATGGCGTCCTCGATGTCGGCAACGCAGAAGTCATCCTTGCCGAGTAGGGTGAGGATGGTGGGCGTCTTGGACGTGTTGATGATGGCGGCGGTGTGGAGGCGGGAGCCGACGCGCTGGTTGGTCGAGGGATCGAGTCCCCGGGCGGCCTCGAGGGCGTCGATGCCGAGGATCAGGTCGGCCTTGCCGTAGGGGATGAGGTTCGAGGAGTGGTTGCGGCCGGGCCGGGTGTAAGTGATCTGGGAGTAGATGCCGCCATTCCGGATGGCGAGGCCGGCCTTGTCGCAGAACTTGACCTCGAATCCCTCGCGATGGCCCGCGCGGACGAGGGTGGCGGTGGAACTGGCGACGCCCATCCCGCCAACGCCGGCGAGGTACACGCGCCAAGAGGCATCGAATTCGCGGGGCGCGGGGAGCGGGATGCTGTCGATGTCGAGGCGGTCGAGGCGCGGGCTGGGTTTCTTGTGTCGGACGATGACGATCTCCTCGAAGGAGGGGCAGGCGTAGGTCTTAGTGCAGGCGGTGTCGGCGACGCACCACGAGAGATCGGTCTGCAGTTTTCGGCCGAAATCCGTCTCGACGAAGGTGAGGCCGGGGCAGCCGGTGGCCAAAGTGCACTCCAGGCAGTGCTCGCAGACATCGGCGGCCACATTGACGAAGCGCTTGTGGCGGAGGTAGCCGCGTTTCCGGATCTCGGCGCGCTCCTCGCGGGCGCGGGCGCGATGGAACGTGATGCCGCACTCCTTGTCGGCGATGATCACCTTGACCCCGTCGCGGAGGATCGTGTTCTCGAGGATGCGCCGGTAGTGGTCGCGGTTGGCAGGGTTGGTCCGGATGACCTCCGCGCCGCCGTCGCGCGTGATGGCCGAGGCGATACCGTCGATGTTCTGGGTGAATGTCTCGTTTCCGAGGATGTCCCTGTCCATGCCGGGCGTGATCTGGTGCCCGGTCATGGCGGTGGTGCGGTTGTCCAGGATGATGTAGGTGATGTCCTGCCCGTTCTTGATGGAGTTGGAGATGGCGAGCTGGCCGCTGTGGAAGAAGGTCGAGTCGCCCATGAAGACGACCTGCTTGTTGACAATGAACGCGTCGATGCCGAGGCCGGTGCCACCGCCGAGGCCCATGCCGCTGTAATTGTGCATGAGGTCTTTGGTGGGCTCGAACATCAGCATCGTGTAGCAGCCGGTGTCGCCGTGAAAGACCAGGTCCACGGGGCCGTGCTTGTGGCGGCTCGCCATGTAGGCCGGGTCGCGGAAGGACTTCTTGATGTCGACCAGCACCGAGGCGGAATCCCGGTGTGGGCAGCCGGGGCAGAAGGTCGGGGTGCGGGGGGCGAGTTTGACGTCGGCGTTTGCGGTCTCCGCGACAAGCGCGAGTTCGACCTCGACCGCGGCGACATCGACCGGGACGAGCGGGTCCTGGAGCTTGAGCAGGATCGGGGCCAGGCACTCGATCAGGATGGAGGGGTTGAGGCCGCGGTGCGCGGGGATCCCGGCCAGGTCGCCGGGCAGGGTCTTGCCCCAGACCTTGGTGCGGAGATCGTCGTGGTTGGCGATGGCGGTGATCTGTTCCTCGATGAAGCCGCGGCGCTCCTCCACGACGATGATCTCCTCGGCGATCTGGGCGAGCCGCCGGATCTGCGCCGGGTTGATGGGGTAGGTGACCCCGATTTTGAGGATGGGCATTGCGTCGACGAGGCCCATCTCGGCGAGGGCTTGCTCGAGGTAGGAGAAGGCGAGCGCGGAAGAGACAAAGCCGTAGCGGAATTTCTTTCCTGGCGCCGCGCCCGGCGGGAGCGCGATGCGGTCGACGCCGTAGTTTTCCGCCGAGGCCCAGAGGCGCTGGTAGCGGGAGGGAAAGTCTCTCTCCTTGCGCCACGTGCGCGGGGGGAGGAGGACCTTGTTCTCGAAATCGACCTTCGAGGTATCGAGTTCGATGGGGTTGTTGGTGTTGATGCGCGGGAGGTTGTTGCGCCGCACCCGGACGCTGCCTCCGCCGTCCGCCTGGTTGGTCGTGATGAGGTAGCCGATGTAGAGCTCGGCCTCGCGGGAGAGTTTGAAGCCGATGTCGATCCAGTCCTTGATCTCCTGGTTGCTGGTTGGCTCGAGGACCGGCATGTGGAGGTGCTTGGCCAGATAGCGGGAGTCGGCCGGCACCTGGGTCGAGTCGCTCCAAGGATCGTCGCCCATGACGACGATGGCGCCACCGTCGGGGTGCGCGCCGCCCAAGTTCCCGAGCGCGAGGGCATCGGAGGCGACGTGGACCCCGACGCTTTTCATGACCGCGATCGCCCGCAGGCCGAGCATCTGGGACCCGTTGAGCATCGCGACGGACAGGGCCTCGTTGTGCGCCAGGACCGCGCGAATGCCGTAGTGCTTGGGGATCTCGGCGATCCGTTCGATGGTGTCGAAGAAGCCCGCGACGGGGGACCCTGGGTAGCCCGTCCAGAGGTGTGAGCCGCCCTCGGTTTCGAGCAACCCCTTGACCATCAACTCGTTGCCCGTGAAAACCTCCGTGCCCTCTTCCTTCAGGAAACGGGGGTCGGCACCGGCGGCCAAGCTTTTCGACATGCCCCCTAGTTTAGGTGCGGAGGTGGGGCGTGCAAATCAAAAGGCGGTACCAACTTCCAGATCGTAAGACAACTGGCGGGAAGCCCTTCGCCCTGCCCATAGAATTCCACGCGGCGGATCGCAGTCTGGCCTCGCCGAACGGTCAGGCCTTTCGCCGACTTGTCGCGAAGGACACACCGGCGTGGGGACTTGGCCCGTTCTTCCATGGGCGCGGTGGTGAACCTGACGACGCCTTGGAGATTGTCTTTGATCCGAAGGGACGGATCGCTCCGGTTGCACTGACTCGAGAATTTTGACACCGAATCGTAGGAGCCTGCTTGAAGGCGATTCGAATCGCGCGCAGGCGCGCTCCTAGGTCCCATTTTCTTCCCCGGTGGTGCCCCGCCGCGCGGGGATCATTTTTTCCCTATCCCAGCACGATCCGGGCTCGTGAGGGTTTGGGGCCCATCTGTGGCCAGATGGGCTAAGGGTTGGGCTCAGGATTCCGCCCGGCGCATGATCGTGTCGTTGAGGGGGGCGTCGCTGGATTCGGGGTAATCGAGGGTGAAGTGGAGGCCGCGGCTCTCGTGCCGTGCGGTGGCGCACCCGACGATGAGCAGGGCCACGCGCACGAGGTTGCGGAGTTCGACCAGGTCGCTCGTGAGCTTAAAATTCCAGTAGAAATCGTTGATCTCCCGCCAGAGGTTCTGGAGGCGGGTGTTGGCGCGCTGGAGGCGGCGGTTGGTCCGGACAATCCCGACGTAGTCCCACATTAGCCTCCGGATCTCGTCCCAGTTATGCGAGATGACGACCATCTCGTCGGGATTCGTGAGGCCGCCGGATTCCCATGCGGGAATTTCGGGCGGCCGTGGCGGGCGGTCGCTGTTTCGGGCGCGCAAGGCGGCGCGGTGGGCGATCACCAGGGCCTCGAGGAGAGAATTGGAAGCCAGTCGATTTGCGCCATGGAGGCCGGTGTGGGCGACTTCGCCGATGGCGTAGAGGCCGCGGAGGGTGGTGGCGCCGTAGAGGTCGACGGCCACGCCGCCGCACTGGTAGTGGGCGGCGGGCACGACGGGTATGGGCTCTCTGGTGATATCGATGCCCAGGCGGAGGCAGGTGTCGTGGATCATCGGAAACCGGTCGCGGGTGAATTCGGCGGGCCGGTGCGTGAGATCCAGGTAGACGCACGCCGCGCCGGAGCGCTTCATCTCGGCGTCGATGGCGCGGGCCACGATGTCTCGCGGGGCCAGATCTTTTCGGGGGTGGGCGTGCTCCATGAAAGCGCGCCCCGATTGGTCCACGAGACGACCGCCCTCGCCGCGGAGTGCCTCCGAGATCAGGAAGGGTTTTGTCCCGGGCCGGTAGAGGCAGGTGGGATGGAACTGGATGAACTCCATGTTCGCGATCGTGGCGCCGGCGCGCCACGCCATGGCGACACCATCGCCGGTGGCGATCTCCGGGTTGGTGGTGTGGAGGTAAACCTGGCCGCATCCTCCCGTGGCCAGGGCCGTGACCGGCGCCGAGAACGTGTGCACCTCGCCGCCCTTCCTGTCGAGGGCATAGAGCCCGATGCATCGGTCGGGACTCGAGGGATCGAGCTTGCGGGCGGTGATGAGGTTGACGCCGATGTGGTCCTCGAAGACCTCGATGTTGCCGTGAGACTCGATGGCGGCGAGAAGCGCGCGCTCGACCTCCTGGCCCGTCGCGTCCTTGGCATGCAGGACGCGCCGTTTCGAGTGGCCGCCCTCGCGCCCCAGGTCGAGCTCGCGGCCGCCGCCGCCCTCCCGCTCCCGCTCGGTGAAGCGCATCCCGAACTCGACGAGCTCGCGGACGCGCGCGGGCCCCTCTTCGACGATGGTGCGGACGACGTCCTCGTGGCAGAGGCCCGCGCCGGCGCGGAGGGTATCCTGGACGTGAAGTTCGAAGGAGTCCTCTGCCGAGGTCACGCACGCGATGCCGCCCTGGGCGTAATTGGTGTTCGACTCGGCGCGGGATTTCTTGGTGACGATGCCCACGCGGCCGCCTTCTGCGACCTTGAGCGCGAAGCTCAGGCCGGCGATGCCACTGCCTACGACCAAGAAATCAAAATCGTGTTTCATGTCAATGGTTGATCCTTGATCTTCCGTGCTTGCGGGGGGTGGGTGCTGCGGCTACTGTAGGCGTAGGCCCAACATTGATGAAACCGCGACGGAATGCAATGGCGCGGTGAGGTGTTGGGTCCACCAGGAGATTCAGCGATGAGCGAAACAGATAATGTGGCGACGAAGGAGAGGCTGATACGAGATTTCAAATCACTTCTCGGGGAATTCGAGTCTTTGGTTCGCGATGGGGCTTCCCAACTCGGCGAGAAGGCGGGCGCGGCCCGCGAGCAGCTCGACCAGAACCTGAGGAAGTTGCGCGGCCAGCTCGAGGATGTTGAGGGGCGCGTGTTCGAGCACGGCAAGGTCATGGCGAAAGCCACCGATGACCTGGTGCACGACCATCCCTGGGAGTCGGCGGGGGTTGCTTTTGGGGCTGGCTTGTTGATTGGCATTCTGATCAATCGGCGGTAGGCCGGATCTAATGGCCGACTTTCTGTTTGGATCCCGGGGTCTAGTCGAATCGCTCCGCGGTTCGCTGGAGACCGCACTGCGCATCATCGAGGCCCGGCTTGAACTGCTGGGCATCGAGTTGCAGGAAGAGAAGCACAGGCTTCTTGGGCTGGCGGTTTTGGCGGCCGGGATGCTGGTGTTCGCCGTGCTTGCGCTGGTGGTGCTGACGGTCGGCCTCATCGCCCTTGCGTGGGATGATCCTGCGCTTCGGCACCCGGTGATCTGGGGGATCTTCGCGGTCTATGTGGCGTCGGCGCTGGTGTGCTGGCGGATGTTCGCGTCGCGTGTCTCGAAGCAGGCGCGCCTTTTTGAGGGCACGATCGAGGAATTGCGCAAGGACCGGTCATGGCTGCGGCCCCGCTGAAGGTCTTGGAGCTGAGGAAGCGGTTGCTGCTGGAGCGCATTTCGCTACAGCGCGGCGAGATGGCGGCGCATCTGCGCGGTGTTCGTCGGGGCGTGTCTTGGGTCTCGCTCGGCGTCGGGGCCTTGGGAGCGATTCGGGGTGCGGCCGGGGCCTTGGCGGTGGCGAAGCTGGTTGCACCGGGAGGCCAACGGAAGCTCTTGCCGATGCTGCTGGCCGGTGCCACGGCCGCGTGGGGGTTGGGCAAGGCCGCCGCCGGGATGGTGCGCCGACGGTGGTTGGCGCGGCGCGGCGTCTTGGACGTGGCGTCGGTCAAGTGACGGTAACCCGTCCTTCCGCGCGTTGTACCTAACCCGGATATTTCACAGCCTTGCGGGCTGTGAAATTCCGGGCTCTGGGAAAACCGCGCCATGAGAGCCAGTTATTGGGAAAGGTCTGGCAAAGACTGGGATTTTTCGCGGTTGCAGAGCGTGTTTCGCGGATCGGTGGCACC
>JAKQKQ010000175.1 GCA_029560585.1 Verrucomicrobiota bacterium
GGTGCCACCGATCCGCGAAACACACTCTGCAACCGCGAAAAATCCCAGTCTTTGCCAGACCTTTCCCAATAAATGGCTCTCATGGCGCGGTTTTCCCAGAGCCCGGAATTTCACAGCCCGCAAGGCTGTGAAATATCCGGGTTAGAGAACTACGGCAGCGCCTTTCGATACGCGTCCCGATACAGGCCGATCTCTGCAAATGGGATCGCCCGGAACGCCGTCCGCCGGAACACCGGCGCGTCGGGCTTGAGCCGCCAGTCTCCGCCGGCGGCATCCATGAACCCCGGATCCGATGCCGTGACCCAATTGTCCAGCAACTCATGATCGTCGCGCCCGCGCCGCAGGAACTCGCCACAGTTCCAAACCACGTTCCGCCAGATGCGGTTGGCATCGGCGCCCTCGCGCAATCGCGCCAGATCCGGGTATGCTGTGCTGTAGGGGGGTCTCGCGATGTCGATCTCATTCAGCGCCTTTGCCATGAGCGTATCCGGCCCATCCAATGATTCGAGCCACCGCTTCTCACCCCACGAGCTGAAGCTGATCGCTGCGGGACAATCCACGAAGATGTTGTTGTCGACGATGTTATCTTTGCCGCCGTGGATCTGCACCCCGCCAAAATTCCCACCCCCGGTGCGGTAGAACACGTTCCCGTAGATCAGGGTTCCGCTGATGGCATCATCGAGCCGTATCCCCGCCTGCCCCACCGCGAACTCCGTTCCAATGTCGTGCCAATAGTTCCACCGATGGATGTTGCCCCGATATGTGGGATTCCCAAACATATCGATCCCACCCTGGTCGTCGGATTCCATCACGACGTGATGCACCTCGTTGAACTCCGTCACATGATCGTTGCCCTCGATCCTCAGGGCACTGCTCCCCGAATCGTGCATCAGGTTGTGCCGAATCCGCGCCCCAACGCCGCTCGCGTGAATCGCCGGCGTGTAGGTCGGATGAATCCGCGAGAAATGGTGGATGTGGCAGTTCTCCACGAAATGCCCGCCGGATTCGAGTGTCTTGCGATCACCCCCTTTCAACACGATTCCGCCACGCCCCAAATATGCGATGTCGCAGGAGAGCAGCCCGTGGCCCTTACCCCCGTCCAGGAGGATCGCATCGCCACCCAAGGCCCGCACCGTGCAACCGAGAAACAAGAGTCCCCCTCCACCCTTGGCGCGGATGCCATCGCCCCGCCCGAGTTCCCACGTGAGGCGCTCGAATGACAGATGCGACACCCCTTGCAATTCCATGAATGGTGTCTCCAGCATCGTGATTTCCGCCACGCCCTTCTCGGGATCCGACGGCGGCAGGAAGTACAGAACGCCGCTGCCACGATCCAGGTAGTACTCGCCCGGGACATCGATCTCCGAGAGCAGGTTCACCGCCCGAAAACGCGCGCCCGCCCTGTAGCCATACCTGTGAAGCGGTGCCGAAAGCTGGATGGTTTTCTCTTTCGGGTCGATCTTCGCCACGCGATCATACGAGTCTGCCCAATCGTGGAACCAGTAGCCGTAGAGGTAAGCCTCGCGCTCGGAGACCCATCGCGCCGCTCTTTCGTCCGCAAAGTGGAATCGCCCGTTCTTGTAAACGGTTCGCCCGCGGGAATCCTTCGATGCCTCGCCCAGCATCTCGCCAGTCCGCGCCCAGCCCTCGTTGGGCCAGCTCGCCACCCGCATCGGCTCGCCGTTCCAGTATAGCTCCAGCAGAGGGCGCGTCCCAAATCCCCCGCCGCTCGCATAGCCTCCCGGATCGAATTTTCCAAAATCATTTACCCCCTGTCCCCTGAGATCCGCGCGCATCACTTTGCCCCTCGCAGACTCCGGCAACCGCTCGAGCACGGCACGGTCGCGCACCGGCTCGAAACCGCGCACCCGCACCCCACCCCGAAACCGGGGCATTTCCCCATCCGCTGCGCGATAGACGACCGGGGATCCCGCCGTCCCCGAGTCCTGCGCCCCCAGGTGAAAGGTATTCGTGACGAGATACTCGCCGCCGCCCACAACGACATGCACCCCGCCGCCCGGCAATTCGCCCTTCGCCCGGCGCGCGCGGATCTCGTCCCGCGCCCGCGCCAGCGACGCGAAAGGTGCCTCGGCCGTTCCCGCCGCAAGGTCGCTCCCGTTTGTCGCCACGAACAACCTCCAGCCAGGCTCCGGCCACCGCGGCGCCGCGATCCTCAATGCCGCCGCCGCTGATCCCCTCTCGCCCGCGGCCTCGCCCGTGCGCTCGCGCGCCTCCTCCACGAGATGGCGGTACACGCCCGGGAGTTTCGACACAGCCGAGAACGCGGCAATCGCCTTCTGGACATCGCCCTCGTTCGCGTAACTCTCCCCGATCCGCAGCAGCGCGATCGCCCGAAACGATGCCGGGGCACTCTCATCGTGGGCGATCCTGCTGTAGGCATCGCGCGCGGCGCCATAATCCTTCGCCTCCATGCCGACGTGCCCCATTGCCAAGATCGCGTCGGATCGTCCCCGCTCGCCCCCGGTGGACGCTTCCAGCCATGCGGCACATGCCCCGCGCGCCCCGGAAAAGTCGCCCGCCGCACATCGCTTAACCACCAGCTGGCGCAAAACCGAAACGCGGTCTCTTGCGACGAGCCCGGGCATGTCCAGCAGACCATCCAACACATCGGCGGGGATATCATCCCCGGCGCCCAACCGCAGCTGGTCCAGCAGTTCGCCTTTGGCACCCAGCGCCACGTCGCGCCCAAGGCCGGCGGTCCGCATGACCTCCAGCAGGGCGAGCGTTGCTTCCCTGTGGCGCCGCTGCATCGCGAGTGCCTTCGCCAGACCCCTCAGTGCGAGGGCCCTGACCCCAGATGTTTTCCCGTGGTCCTCTGCCACTTGGCGAAAGCCCGACTCCGCCCGATCCGCATCGCCTCTCACGATAGCCTCCCCGGCCGACGCCAGGCGCTTGGCGGCATCGGGATTCACCGCCTCCCCAAAAGCCAGCACGGGCACCTCTTCGGCACGCAACGCACGACCGTGCACGGATACCTCCGCCACATCCAGGACCACCGATCCGATCCCGTGGTTGGCATAGCCGATTCGCATCCGCGCCCCAGGCGGAGGTTTCACGAACGGCGCCGCGTGCACGCCGGTCATGGCGAGCAGCCCGTTGATGTAGAGACGCATTTCCTTCCCATCCCAAGTCGAGGCCACGTGTTGCCACATTCCATCGGGAACCTGTCCCGCCACGATGCCCACCGAATGCAGTGGCTTCGCCTGGCCGATCTCAAATCCGACCGTTCGCCTCCGGCAGTCGGTCGTGATCCGCAGCCCATCCCAATACCCGGACCCCACGCTGAAAAGCGTCCCGTTCTCCGAACCGGCGTTGCCCCGCATGGTTCCAGCACCATTCTTTCGAAACCAAATCGCCACCGTGAACCCGTTCGTCCCCACGGCGAATGGCTCCCTGTTCAGCGCCCCCGCATCAACCCGCGGGACCCTTGATCCGGGCCGTCGACCCTCGACCCATCTCAGGGTCTGGGAGTTCGTCCCTCTCATCGCAGCCTCGAAGGTCATGGCCGGACCGAGACCAGTTCGCTCTGTCAGTGCGCCCGATCCACCGTCCCCTTCAAAAACATATGACATGATCGGCGGTGATCCGGCGCCAGCCGCAATCTGACCCGCCAATAGAATCAGTCCACACGCTCTGAGACACATCCCATCACGCTACCGGGATCCTCGATCCCCGCCAGACAGTTTCGAAAGGCGCTCCAGTCAGCCAAAATCTTGCAATGTTTTGCGCCACGTGACGAGGGCGCCCACGAAAGCGGCTATGAACCGAATATCCCAATTCTGGCACGGTCGCCCAACGCCAAGGGCCCCATACCGACGCCCACGCATGCGACCTCGTATTGCGCCATTTTCGAAGACCCTTCTCGCGCGCCCGCGATCCCTCATGATAGAATGGCCTGCGGATGGCAAATGTCCCCAAGCGAGAGTCGGATTTTTTCCACTACCTCCCGGTCACGGATCGTGACATGCGGCTCGGCCTTTACGTCACTGGGGCAGGCCGCAGCCGCATCCGGCCGAACACCCCATACCCCGCTCCCGGCCATCCCGATCTTTACGACTTCACGTGGGCCGAGGGCCGCGTCCTCCCCGAGTTTCAGGTGATCCTCATCACGCGCGGCCGGGGCGAGTTCGAGTCGCGCGAGACCGGTCGGATCCCCATCGGACACAACACCCTGATCCTTCTCTTTCCCGACATCTGGCACCGGTATCGGCCCAGCCGTCGCACTGGATGGGAAGAGCGATGGGTCTCTCTCAACGGCGAGTTCGCGCACCGCATGCGGGAACTGGACCTCATCGCCCCGGCTCGCCCCGTCCGCCAGCTTCCATCGGCAAACAACCTATCTTCCGCGTTCGATCGCACCCTGGATCGGATCCACGGCGATCCGGCAAGACAATCCCCTCTGGTCCTGGTCGGCGCGATCGAGCTGCTTGCCCTCGCCGCAGAATTTGCGGCTCCGGTCCCCGAGTCGGTGCGCCCACCCGCCCCGAGATATGGGGTTACCGACCCACTCGTCGGCAGTGCCGTCGAACTCATCTGGACCCATAGCCACCGCCACCTCTCCGTGCCGCAGATTGCCGCGCAACTCGGCACGCCGCGCCGGACACTCGAGCGGCGCGCCAGGGCCGCGCTCGGACGTACCGTCCTCGATGAGATCCATCGCTGCCGACTAGCTCGCGCCAAGCGGCTGCTCCAGGAAACGAATCTTCCCGTCAAGACAGTGGCCTACCTGTCCGGCTTCCGCGACGGCGAGCGCCTTCGCCTCTTGCTCAGGCGGGCGGAGGCCGCCTCCCCGGCCCAGTACCGCGAGCGCACGCGACAATCCACCATACCTAAGGCAGACCCCTCATGAAAACACATCCCACAATCAAAATCGGCCTCTTCAGTATCGGCCTCGACACCTACTGGCCACAATTCCATGGGCTCCGCGACCGCCTCCTCGGCTATCACGCCGAAGTCCTGAAAAAACTCGAGGGCTTCGGGGCCTCCGTCGTCGATTGCGGCCTCGTCGATAGCCCGGACAAGGCCATTGAGGCCGGGGCACGACTCCGCGCCGAGCAAGTCGAGGTGGTCTTCCTTTTCATCACCACCTACGCCCTCTCTTCGACCGTGCTGCCCGTCGTGCAACGTGCCGGCGCCCCGGTCGTCGTCCTCAACCTGCAACCCGTTCCCCAACTCGACTACGCGAAGTTCAACGCCCTCGGTGACCGCGGCCTGATGACGGGTGTCTGGCTCGAGCACTGCCAGGCGTGCTGCGCCCCGGAGATCGCGTGCGTTTTCAATCGCGCCACCATTGATTACCACCTGGTCACTGGCCACCTGAGGGATGACGCGGCGTGGGACGAGATCCGCGCCTGGGTGGAGGCGGCGTCCGCCCGCGCCGCCATGCGCGAGAATCGGTTGGGCGTACTTGGCCATTACTACTGTGGCATGCTCGACGTTTACAGCGACATGACCCAGCACTCCGCTATCTTCGGCAACCATATAGAGCTTCTCGAAATGTGCGAGCTCCGCACCCTCCGCGATGCCGTCACCGACGCCGACGTCAAAACCAAAATCACCGAATTCCGCGCCGTTTTCGATGTCGCCCCGGAATGCGACCTGACCGAATTGGGACGGGCCGCAAAAACCTCCGTCGCCCTGGACAGGCTCGTGGAACGCCACCGCCTCGGGTCCATGGCGTATTATTACGAGGGGCAACCCGGCAACGAGTACGAGGATATCGTCACCTCGGTCATCGCCGGCAATACGCTCCTCACCGGCCGAAACGTGCCAGTCGCCGGTGAATGTGAGATCAAGAATGCCCAGGCCATGAAGATCATGGATCTCCTGGGACGCGGAGGATCGTTCTCCGAGTTCTACCTCGCCGATTTCAAGGAGGACCATGTCTTCTTCGGGCACGACGGCCCGGCGCACTTCGCGATCGCACAGGGTCGCGTCGGTCTAGTGCCGCTCCCCGTATACCACGGAAAGCCAGGCAAGGGCCTCTCCATTCAAATGACGGTGAAGCACGGTCCCGTAACACTGCTCTCCGTAGTCCAGAATCGCGAAGGGCAACTGTCCTTCCTCGCCGCCGAGGGCCAATCGGTCCCCGGCCCGATCATGCAGATCGGAAACACCAACAGCCGATACAAGTTCCCCATATCGGCAAAGGAATTCATGCAGCGCTGGTCCGAGGCCGGCCCCGCCCATCACTGCGCCATCGGAACAGGCCACTTCGCAAACACGCTCGAGAAACTCGCGCGACTGCTCAAGATCAGGTCGCAGCGGCTATGCTAGGGCACTGTAACCGATGAACCTGAACGAGAACTCTCGGTCCATTTGGGAGGGACGCCGGCCCCGGCGTCCGCTTTTCGAATTCCACTCATGGGGGGATGCCCCATAGTCCCCACATGGTTTCGTCGAACTGGGTCTGGTTCATCGTCATTGCCGCCGTGATCGCATTCCTGCTCCTGAGGCGCTCGAGTTTCGCCCGGGCCGATGATGTCGAGGCGGCCCTGAAGGATCGCGCCCTGGTGATCGACGTCCGGAGCTCGGGCGAGTTCGCGTCGGGCCATCTCGCGGGCGTGACGAACGTGCCGCTCGATCGGCTCGCGCAGGAGATTGCGGCCCTCGCCCCAGACCGGAGCCAGCCGATCGCCCTGCACTGTCTGAGTGGCGCGCGTTCGGCCTCGGGTTGTGCCACGCTGAGGCGCATGGGCTACACGCGCGTCTATAACCTCGGTTCCTACGGGCGAGCGGAGAAGCTCCTCACGACCCTCCGCACAGAATGACGGCTCCCCGCTCCCGGCCGCCGCGGGACCACCCGCTCACAGCAGGTTCTGGTAGGCCAGCCACAGCGCACGATAATACCTCATGACGCGGACCGGATCTTGGCTGGCCGGGATCTCCGCCAGACAAAAGCCGCGGTATCCGATTTCGTTCAGCCTCGTCAGGAGTCTTCTGAAGGGATAGCTCTCCAAGAACAGATCCCTCATGTGCACCGCGTTGATCTTGTCCTTTACGAGGTCGAAATTTGCATCGAATCCGTCTCCGGCAAGGTCGGTGTCGTTCGAATTCCAGCAGGCGCCCACGTTCTTGTGATCGGCGATATCCAGCATCGCCTTGATGTTGGGCACGAGCGACGTCTCGCGCCCATGCACCTCGAGCCGGATCGCAACACCCAGCCCAGAGCCAAACTCGCCGATCTCCCTGAGGCTGCGCCCGATCTGCTCGATGGTCTTCTCCCGTGGCACCTCTTTCGGAAAAGCGTTCGGGCGGACCTTGACACCGCCCGCCCCCACGTCGGCAGCCAACCGGATATACTCTTTCGTGGCGTCGATATCTTTCCGCAGTTTTGCCGCGTCGGGGGTGTGATAATCGAAGGCGCTGCCCAGTCCCATGAGGTCGACCCGCGAATCTGCGAACCGTTTTTTGACCTCGGCCCTCTGGGCTTTCGACAGCGCGACCTCCACGCCGTGCGCGTGCGTCGTCCGTAGTTCAACGCCCTCAAATTGCGCCGCCTCGCAATTCTTGATGAGGTCCACGACACTCCAGTCTTTGCCTATCTCGTAGGTCACCATACCCAACCTCATCGCGGGTGCCTTCCTGAGAAAACTGGACTCCGGATTCGGCGACTCCGCGCGCAACCGATCTGCGGCACCGATGGTCGCCACCCCTAGGCCAAGCGCCGCTCTGGTGATGAAATCTCGTCGGCTGGTCTCCATCCTTTCAGTCTCCCAACTTCGTGCCGGGGCGTCGAGATTGAACCGGACGCTTGCATTCCACGTCCCTGCCCCGACAGACTGATCGTCCATGATGCGCATCAACAACCCCCCGCTCATCGCGCGCTTCCTCGCCATCGCCACGCTCCTGATTCTGTCCTTCCCCGCGCGGGACTGCAACGCCGAGGAACCCACCGACATCGGCTCGCGGCGCGAGCTGTTTGTGGACGGCTCTCTCGTGGATCGCCTCACCGGAAAAGCCGAGTTGTGCCTGCACCATCCCGTCCCGCACGAGATCGCTATCGTGCACGACGCCCCATGGGAAGGGAGCGGCTGCGGCTATCACAGTATCTTTAAGGACGGGGACCGATACCGAATGTACTATAAGGCGTGGCAACTCACCGTCACACCGGGCAAGGTCAATACTGGCGAACACCCCCTATTCTGCTGCTATGCGGAGAGCGGCGATGGTGTGAATTGGCGCAAGCCCGAGCTGGGGCTGAACGAATTCAAGGGATCGAAGGCCAACAACATCGTCATCGCCAGCGGCAAGTTCGATGGCGTGAATGCGGATGCCGGGCATCCCGCGGTGTTCAAGGATGAGAACCCCGCCGCTCCGCCCGACGCGCGCTACAAGGCGATCCTGCGCTCGAACGGCCCGAAGGGCCTGCTGGCTTTCAAATCGCCCGACGGCCTGCACTGGTCGCCCATGACAAACGCACCGGTGATAACAGCGGGCGCATTCGACTCGCAGAACCTCGCATTCTGGGATGGCGCGCGCCACGAATATCGGGCCTACTGGCGGATATTCACCGCCGGCACCACCGACGAAAAAAATTGGAAACCCGCCGGCCATCGCGCGATCCGCACGGCCACTTCCAAGGACTTCCTGACATGGGATGGGCAGTCGGACGTTCGCTATCTGGACTCACCCTCCGAGCATCTTTACACCAATCAGGTCAAACCCTACGACCGCGCGCCACATTTGCTCGTAGGCTTTCCCACCCGATACATCGAGCGCGGCTGGTCCGACTCCATGCGCGCGCTCCCCGAGCGCGAGCACCGCGAGTGGCGCGCCGGCGCCAGCGAACGCTACGGCGTCGCCATCACAGAGGGCCTCATCATGGCCAGCCGCGACGGCGTGAATTTCAAACGCTGGAACGAGGCGTTCCTCCGCCCCGGGATCGAGCGCAATGGCACTTGGAATTACGGCCAGCAGTACATCGCATGGCATCTCGTGGAGACGAAATCCCAGTTGGAGGGTGCCCCGGATGAACTCTCGCTCTACGCCACCGAAAGCTACTGGACCGGGAACAGCAGCGCCCTTCGGCGCTACTCCCTGCGGATGGATGGCTTCGTCTCCGCCCGCGCCCCGATGGGCGGCGGTGAACTGGTCACGAAGGCCCTCCGCTTCAAGGGCAAGAGGCTGGCCATCAACTTCGCCACCTCCGCCGCCGGCGGCGTGCGCATCGAGATCCAGGACCCCAAGGGACAGGCCCTCCCAGGATTTGGCATCGAGGATTGCCCTGTCCTGTTCGGGGATTCTATCGAGCGCACCGTCATATGGAAGACTGGCGCCGACGTGTCTCCCCTTGCCGGGCAACCCGTTCGATTGCGTTTCGCGCTCCAGGATGCCGACGTCTTTGCATTCCAGTTTGTCGACTGAAGCCCCCCTGTTTCCCCCGCCCCACCCGGCATGCGCGTTGGCGCAAATCAGGGTGTCTTCTGGCTCGTCTCCGAAAAGCCAGCGGCGATAGTGTAGCCCCGATAGCGAAACGGAAAGGACATGCCATGATCACTCGCGCCCTCGCGCTCACGGCCTTCGTGCTCATCACCGGTTCCCGGGCCCCCGCCTCAGACACCGCCGGCGTGCTGCAGAAACAATTCGCGAATCCATCGCGCGACTTCAGCACGGGGCCCCTGTGGGTGTGGAACGACCTCCTCACCGAAACACAGGTCCGCCAGGGCCTCCGCGACCTAGCCGCACAACAGGTCCGCCAGGTATGGGTTCACCCCCGCCCAGGCCTCCTCACGCCCTACCTGGGCGAAGACTGGTTCCGGATGTGGTCCGCGACCCTGGACGAGGCCGCAAAGCTCGACATGAATGTCTGGATCTATGATGAGAATTCCTATCCGTCGGGATTTGCCGGGGGCCTCGTCCCAGAGGCGCTCCCGGATTCGCGCAACACGAGCCTCCGCGCCAAAGAGACGCAAAAAGCCCCGGTGATCGACGCGGATACGATCGCCGTCTTCCAGATCAACGGTGATACGTTTGCGGACGTCACCGCCAAGATACGCGCGAACGAGACGCTCGGCGGCGGCCGTTTCCTCACCATCTTCCGCGTCTATGCCGAGAGCTCGCCCTGGTACGCTGGAAAGTGGTACGTCGATCTCCTGAAACCAGGCGTCACCGAGAAATTCCTTGAGGTGACCCTGGAACCCTACCGCAGGCGCTACGCCGCCGAGTTTGGCAAACGCATTCCCGGCGTGTTCACCGACGAGCCAAACCTCTTCGTTCCGACCGGCCTCCCGTGGACCGACGACCTCCCGAAACGCTTCGAGGAGCGCTGGGGTCATCCGCTGATCGAAAACCTGCCTTGCCTTTTCCGGCCCATCGGAGAGTGGCGCCATTTCCGACACGATTTCTTCCAGCTGGTCCTGGAGCTCTTCATCGATCGGTGGGCCAAGCCGTACCATGACTATTGCGCCAAGCACGGGCTGGAATTCACGGGGCACTATTGGGAGCACGGCTGGCCGAATGTCGCACACGGACCGGACTCGATGGCCATGTACGCGTGGCATCAGCGCCCGGCCATCGACATCCTTTTCAATCAGTACAAAGAGGACACCAACGCCCAGTTTGGCAACGTCCGGTCCGTCCGGGAACTCGCCTCCGTCGCCAACCAGACTGGCGCCAAGCGCACGCTCTGCGAGACCTACGGCGGCGGCGGATGGGACCTCCGCTTCGAGGAC
Organism: Verrucomicrobiota bacterium; assembly: GCA_029560585.1. Lineage (GTDB taxonomy): Bacteria > Verrucomicrobiota > Verrucomicrobiia > JADLBR01 > JADLBR01 > JADLBR01. The sequence continues at coordinate 10,695 of JAKQKQ010000175.1, forward strand.
ATGAAGCGCATCGGTGACTGGATCTACGCCCTTGGCGTCAATACCCTCAACGAGCACATCGCGCCAGTGACCATGCGCGGTGCGCGAAAGCGCGATTACCCCCAGTTCTTTACCGCCCACGAGCCGTGGTGGGATGGATACCACACCCTCGAGCGGTACTTCACCCGCCTGTCGCTCGCCCTCTCTGCGGGCAAGCAGCACAATGGCATCCTCATCCTGGAGCCAACCACCACTGCGTGGTTGCACCAATCCGCATTCGACCCCTCTCAAAAAGAGACCCTCGCGGCCATCGGCACCTCGTATTTCGAGCTCCTGATGTCGCTCGAGCGCGCGCAGATCCCCTATGACATCGGAAGCGAGGATATCCTTGCGCGGATGGGTTCCATGGATGGCGGCGCCCTCCGCGTTGGTCGCGCCACGTACACGGCCTTCGTGATCCCGCCGATGACCGAGAGCCTCAACGCAAAGACGGTTGATCTTCTCAGCGCGTTGGCCGCCAACGGCGCCAGTATCTTTGCGTGCGGTGATCCACCGCCTCTTGTCGACGGCCAACCCTCGGACGCGCCCGCCATTCTCTCTAAATCCCGCATCTGGCACCGAGTGGAGCCCGGGGACCTCGCGGCGCGGTTGGCGGATATCGACAGCTCTCCGCTGCGGATCCACCGCGCCGATGACGATCGGGGCATTCTCTTCCAGCACCGCCGCACTCTTGACCTCGGCGAACTCCTGTTCTTGGTCAACACGAGCATCGATCACCCCACGACGGGAACCATAGCGGCCAAGGGTTTTCATGGGGTGGAATGCTGGGATCCCCACACGGGCAAGATCAGCCCGGCGCCCTTCGAGCGCGCTGCTGATGCGCTCACCACCGCGTTTACGCTGCCCCCCTGCGGTTCGCTTCTTCTGCTTTTCACGAAAGAGCACAGAGATCCCCTGCCCTCGGCGGCCGTGAAATGGGCGGCCCTGAGCCCCGTTGGTCCCATGCGAGCCCGCCGTCTCCAACCAAACGTCCTCACGTTGGATTTCGTCGACGTTGCCGCCAGCGGCCAAACGTTGAAGGCGGCCTATTGTCCGAACGCGGGGGACTTCGCCTTCAAGCAGTTCGGCCTGCATGGCAATCCCGCGAACCGGGGCGTGCAGTTCCGCGACGAGTGGATCACCAAACAATTCCCGCCCGACAGCGGATTCGAGGCCACATACCACTTCAACATTGAGGGCACGCCGCCGAATTCTCTCCGCGCGGTCATCGAGCGCGCCGAACTCTACGCGATCGAGTGCAATGGAAAGCCCCTGAAGCCTATCGCGGGACAATGCTGGCTTGAACCCGCCTTTCACGTGATCGATGTCTCCGCGGCTGCCACCACCGGCGCAAATATGCTCACGATACGCGCCAAACCGCTGACGATCTATCACGAGCTAGAACCGGCCTACCTCCTCGGTGACTTCATGCTTCGCCCGGCGGACGCCGGATTCACGATCGTGGCCGCGGCTCCCGACCTCACCGACCCCACCACCAAATGGAATGCCGCCGGGCTTCCGCTCTATGGCCACGACGTTGCCTATACCCAGACTTTCCGGCTGGATACGAAAGCGGGCCGGTATCGCGTGGAACTGCCGTCCTGGAACGGCAGCGTCGCGCGCGTGCGCGTGAACGGGGAAGCCGCCGGGTTCATCGGCTGGCAGCCCTATTGCCTCGACGTCACTCAACACGTCCGCGCCGGAGAGAACACCGTCGAGGTCGTCCTTTCTGGCACACTGAAGAATACGCTCGGCCCACATCACATCCCCGATCTCCGTGGCATCGCCAGCCCCGGCCACTTCTCCAAAGGCCCCCAAACGGGGCCACCGCCCGGCGCCCGATACGACACGATAGGGTATGGTCTGTTCGCGCCCTTCGTTCTGTCCCAGAACCCCTGACTCGAAAATTCAGACACCAAATCGTAGGAGCCCACTTGCAGGCGATTCGAATCGCGCGCAAGCGCGCTCCTACGTCCCATTTTCTTCCCCGGTGGTCCGGCAGCCGCCGGATGGAATCCAACCATGAAAGTCATTTATTGGGAAAATCAGGCACAGGGTGGGACCTATAGCGGTTGCAGAGTGTGTTTCGCAGATCGGTAGCCCCAGACCCGCGAAAACCTCGTCTTCCGAGGCGCAGAACCGCAGTTCTCCTTGACCCCCACCGATCTCATTGCTAACCGCCATCGGGATAGAAAACCTCATGGACCCTGCAAGTATCTTCGCCCGCACGCGCACCCCAGCCTTCGCCCGTTACTTGGCCGACCTCCTGGCAGAGATCTGTCAAATAGACACCACCCCAAACCCGGACGTCTCCGTCATGCGCCGCGCGGAATCTGCCGCCTTCGATATCTTGGAGCGGGAACTCCGCCCTCTCCCCTTCCAGGGCTTGCACCTCGAACGCCGGCCGATCAATCCCGCTATCGCCGCACACCCCAATTTCTCTCTTCTGCATTTCACAAAGACCCCGGATCGCCCGCAGGGCCTGCCGGTGGAACAGGCGTATCGGGACCGCGCCAATTTGCTCTGCATCCTGCCCGGCCAGTCGGACCGGCCCGGTGGCCATTCCGTCGCCCTCAACAGCCACGTGGATGTGGTTGCGCCCTTCTTCCCCCCGCGCGAGGAGAATGGTGTGATGCACGGCCGCGGCTCCTGTGACGACAAGGGCGCGGTCGTGGCCACGGTCGCCGCCCTTAAAGTACTGGCAGAGCTGATGCCGGCCTCCGGCCTCCGCTGGAATCGCAACGTCGTGCTCATGTTCGTCATCGAGGAGGAACCCGGCGGCAATGGCTCGCTCTCACTCGCGATGGATCGCGACCTCAAGAAGTTCTACGATACGATCCTCGTCGGAGAATGCACCGACCGCGAGATCCACCCGGCCAACCGCGGCGCTGTCTGGTACCGGGCGGACCTCCGCTTCCCAGGTGTGTCGCTATTCGAGATGTTCGCTTTCGTAAACGAGGAGCTCGAGAAAGAGGGCGAAGCCATCTGGACCGAAAGCCGCCACGCCTTGTTCCCGCAGCGCCCCGTCCAAACCTGCCACGGCATGATCGGGCCCTTTGGCGAGCATCCCAGCCGGATCTGTGGCGATGTCTCGTTCACTATCGCCTTCGAGAAATCGCCAGAAGATAAGGTGGACGCGCTGGTCCGCGATTGCATCAACACCGCCGTGGCCGGGTACACCGGGAAATACGGGGACAAGACCAAAGTCACGGACCCACAGACGGGCAAACCCAAGGTCGACCACCATTTTGATATTGGCCGGGATGGCAATCGTTTCGTCGTCCGCGTGCACGGTTCCACCGGGCACATGGGCTCCATCCGCGAAAACGATGGCGCGATCACCAAAATGGCATGGATGGTCCGCCAGCTCGTCTATTCCCGCCAACGGCTGGAAGTCCTCGGTGGCCCATTCTTGCTCGAACTCGCCGGGCGACCCACCGGCGAGACTCTCAAGCTCGAGGGCGGTCAGGGCTTTGTGCCCACCCACGACATCCGCGAGGTCATGCTCCGGATGAAGGCGGCCGCCGCGCGCGGCGCCGAAGCGTACCTTCGGAGGCTCGGGCGCCCCGAGAACGGCGCGGACGCCGTGGTGGTCACATACGAAAAACTCCACAACGTGGCGTTCGACGGCGACCCCGACTCCCCCGCCATGCGCGATGCCATCGCCGCCGCGCGGGCATGCGGCTTCTGGCGCGAACAGCCCGTCATGGGCTGGACGGTCTCATGCGACTCCCGGCTCTTCGCAACCGAGTACCCCGGCATGCCCGTCCTGACTTTCGGCGCCGGCAAACTCGCGCACGCCCATGCCGATAACGAGCAGATCAATCTCGGGGAGCTGCGCTCGGCCGTCGAGTTCCTCGCGCTGTTCCTCTTGCGCCACACGGGCACGGCCCAGATCCCTGAGAATTCCAACACCCTCCCAAATACACAAACATCGTCATGAAAACAAAACTGCGCCTCGGCGTTATCGGAGTCGGCTCCGTCGTCCGTGAAATCTATCAGCACCTCTACTTCCGCAGCGACTTCTCGCATCTGCTGGATGTTTGCGCGGCCGCGGACCCGAACGAGGAATTCCGGAACTGGTTTTGCGACCTGGCCGGAATCCCGCCCGAGAGACGCTTCAGCCATTACCAGGACATGCTGGCCAAGGTCGATCTCGACGCGGTGCAGGTCAATACGCCCGACCACCTGCACTGTGCCCCGACCGTCGATGCCCTGAAAGCCGGCCTGGACGTCGTCGTCCCCAAGCCCGCGGCCGCCACGCTCAAGGACGCCCACGCGATGATCCGCACCGCGAAGGAGACACACCGATTCCTCGGCGTGGATTTCCACAAACGCGAAGATCCCCGATTCAAAGAGGCCGAAGCCCGCTACCAGAGCGGTAGATACGGGATATTTCAGGTCGGTGTGCTGTACATGATCGACAAGCTTCAGGTGGCGGATCCGAATCACAAGCCGCGGTTCTTTGCCTCGCCCGACTTCGCGGTGAAGAACACCCCGGTCTCGTTCCTCACCGTCCACATGGCCGACGCCCTGATGAAGGTAGTCCACCTGGTGCCGGTCCAGGTGCGCTCGGTGGGCTATGCCCACAAACTGCCGTCGCTCCTGCCAATTCCGGTGAAGGGATACGACCTTGTGGATACCGAGGTCCTCTTCGGAAACGGCGGGGTCGCCCATATCATCACCGGCTGGCATCTGCCGAATACGGCCCACAGCCTTACGGTCCAAAGCAATCGGCTCATATGTTCCGAGGGGATGATCGATCTCGGCCTTGATACTCCCGGCTACCGCGAGATCCACGCCGATGGCATTCTCGAAGTTAACCCGCTCTTTAAGAACTTCGAAAAGGGCGGGACGGTCACCGGCTACGGGATCTCGAGCCCCGGGCGCCTGTATCAGCACATCTTGGCCCTGCGAAACGGTCGGCTCGACGGTAAAGACTACGATAGCCTCATGACCCCCATCGCCCTCGGTTTCTACACCACCCTGCTGCTCCAAGGCGCCGAGAAAAGCCTCGCGGAAGGAGCGCCCGGTGCCGCCGGCGTTACCCTCGGATCTGCGGTGGATCTCCGCCAATTGCTCGCCGAGGAACTCGGCCCATCGGCCGCCGCCGAATATGGCATGGGTTAACCCGGTATTTCACAGTCGGCAGGCTGTGAAATATCCGCGCTAATCCCCGCTGGTGCTCGGCGCGCGAGGCATGGCCACACAAGATTCCCTTGTCGCCCCCCCACCAATGCCCCAACGTGCCCGCTGCCATTAAACCGCCCCAGGTCCGGACCTCCAATCCTCATGAAAGTATCTCGCGACTACCTGCTCCTGCTGGCTGGCCAGTTCCTCGGAGCCTTTGGCGATAACTTCCTCCTCGCGGCCATCCTCGGGCCCTTGACCTTCCAGCTCGGCGCCGGTCAGATTACCGAACAGGGGGTCAATGCGCAGAACGCGCTCTTTAGCGCGGTGTTCTTCGTGCCATTCATCGTGCTCGCGCCCCTCGTCGGCTTCCTCAACGATCGCATGCCCAAAACCTCATGGCTTTTCGGTGGCAACGCCCTCAAGTTGCTGGGCACGGCCGTCGGATTTGCCGGCGTCTGGCTCCACGCGGGCGCATTCCACCCGAGCCGCGGCTGGCAGGTGGTCGGCTATGCCATCGTTGGAATTGGCGCCTGCGCCTACTCCCCGGCCAAGTATGGCGTGCTGCCGGAGATTGTTCCCTCCGAGCGCCTCGTGAAGGCGAACGGCACCGTCGAGATGCTCACTCTTGTCGCAATCCTCGGCGGTCTATGGGGCGGCGCAACCCTGTACGACCACGTCCGCTCGCTGCCGCTCTGCTATCTCGCCTCCGCCGGCCTCTATGCCGCCGCGCTGATCTTCAACGCGGCAATGTCGCGCACGCCCCACAACCCCGCCGCCACTCTCAGTCACAGCATCGGGGAATTCGGCTCGAGTCTCCGCTCCCTCATCACACACCGGCGACTGGGGCGCGTCCTCCTCGGCTGCGGCATCTTCTGGTTTGCCGGCGCAACGGTTCGAAGCAACCTGCAGGGGTGGGGCCTCGAAGTCTTCCATCAGGCCGGGATGACCGACGTCAACAATCAGGAATTGGCATGGTTGAAGGTCGGCATGATTATGGGAATCGTCGCCGGAGCAGTCCTTGCGGGCCAACTGCACCGCGTCGGTGACCTGAGTTGGACCCGCCGCTACGGGATGCTCTTGGCCGTATTCATTTTCCTTCTGGGGGCCATCGGCGGGCACTGGGGCCTCCCCGCTGTCGTGATCGCCCTCATCTTCGCCGGCGCGGTATCAGGACTCCTCATCGTTCCGCTGAACGCCGCCCTCCAGGACGAGAGCGACCACACCAAACTCGGCAAGACCATAGCCATCCAGAACTTCATCGATTACCTGTCGATGCTCGCCGGAGCCGGATTCCTCGCCGTCCTGACCGCCTTCGGCCTCACGCCCACCGGGATCTTCGTGGCGTTGCCAGTTGCGCTGGTGCTTCTTTCTCTGGCCCTCGCGATGCCGCGCCCGAAACCCTCGGCCAACTCCCGGTGAACCCGCGCGCACCACGCCTCCCACGTCAAGGTTCGTCGGGCGCCGATCCCGGATGGCGCGCATGTCGCAACCGCTGAAAAATCAGCGCGTCCGCAGGCAGCGCCTTCTCCGATTTGGCGATGACGACCGACGCGATGCAGTTCCCCAAAACATTCACCGTGGTGCGCGCCATATCCATCACCTCATCCACCCCGATGATCACCGCGATCATCTCCAGCGGCAGCCCGTAGGACACGCAGGTCGCCGATAGCACGACAAGGCTGGCGCGCGGCACCGCCGCCACCCCTTTCGACGTCACCAGCAGCGTCAACATCATGACAATCTGCTGGCCCAGCGTCATTTCGACATGCGACGCCTGCGCGATGAATGTTGACGCCATGGCGAGGTACAATGTCGTGCCATCCAGGTTGAAACTGTATCCTGCCGGGATCACAAAATTTACAATATGCGGCGGGACGCCCAGTCGCTCCATGGCTTCAATCGCCTTGGGCAGCGCGGACTCGGACGAGGTCGTCGAGAACGCCAGGGTCAGGGGTTCGCGCAACTCAAATAGAACGCGCCCCACCCGGACCCGCGTGTACCACCTCACGATCAGCAGCAGCGCCACGATAAAGAAGATCAGCGCGACATAGAGCGACCCCACGAGCTTCGCCAGGCGCAACAGGATCGGCATCCCATGGGTTCCGACCGCGGCCGCCATCGCGCAGGCGACGCCCACCGGCGCAAAATACATGACGTATTCGGTCACCCTGAACATGGCCGCCGTCACCCCCCTCAAGAAGTCCACCACCGGGTCGGCTTTCTGCCCGACCGCCGACAGGCCCAGCGCAAAGAGTATCGCAAAAAAGACGATCTGGAGCAGCGCGTTCTCCGATAGCGCCTGGAACACGCTCTCCGGCACAACCTGTTCGATCACTCCCTTGTGTTTGAGCGCCGCGGGAACTCCTTCGGCATGGGCCGCCATCTGCACTTGAGCCCCCTGCCCGGGTTTCAGGACGTTGGCCGCAGTCAGACCCACCGCCAGCGCCACGCCGGTTGCCAGCCAGAACCACACCAGGGCCTTGATCAACAGGCGCCCGATGTGGGCGTTCCCCGCACCAACCAGACCGGTCACCAAGCTGGCGAAGACGAGCGGCGCCACGATCATCTTGATCAGGCGAATAAACAGTTGCCCCATCGGTTTGAGGGCTATGGACCAGTCCGGTGGAGCAAAATGACCGAATAGGATGCCGCCAAACAGTCCGATGAAGATCCATTTCGTCAGGGTCAGGCCGAATAGCTTCTTCATGCGCGCGGGTCTGATGCGGGATGATCTGCCCGAATTCCGATGCGGTGTCCACGGTTTTCCCCGACTCCCACGCCAAGGTGGATGGCGCAAATCGTGGACTCTTTCCTGTTGGTTCCCCGGAAACGATGGCGAGAATCAGTGTCATGAGACAAATCGCGATCATCGCGCTTGCGGGACTCTTCACCCTCGACGGCACCCCTGCGGCGGACTTGGCCCAACCCTTCCATTCGCCGCCGCCCTCGTCCCGCCCCTGGGTCTATTGGTTTCCTCTCGACGGCAATATCACCAGCAACGGCGTCACCGCCGACCTCGAAGCCATGGCGCGCGTCGGCATCGGGGGCGTGCTCTACATGGAGACGGAACAGGGCACGCCGAAGGGTCCGGCTGATTTCGGGGGCCCGCTCTGGCGCAGCCTCTTCACCCATGCCTGCAAGGAGGCCGCCCGCCTCGGAATCGAAATCAACATGAACAACGACGCCGGCTGGTGCGGTAGCGGTGGGCCATGGATCACCCCCGAACTCTCGATGCAGAAGGTCGTCTGGACCGCCACGGAGGTCGAAGGGCCCAGGCACATCGAGGTGACCCTCCAACAGCCCGCGGGGCTCAAGGACTTCTATGGCGATATCGCGGTCCTCGCCCACCCAACCCCGGCTGATGCCGCGCGCATAGCCGGCATTCAGGCGAAGGCATCCTTCGTGCCCGCCCGTGGCACGTTTTCCGCGCGCGCGCATTGGCCCGAGTTGCCGTCCCAGCGCACCGTACCCCGCACGAAGATCACGGATCTCACCGCGTCGATGGCCGCCGGTGGTAAACTGGCGTGGGACATTCCCGACGGGAAATGGACCATCCTGCGGATCGGCCATACGACCACCGGCAAGGAAAACCACCCTGCCCCAGCGGGTGGGCGCGGCCTCGAGTGCGACAAGCTCAGCAAGGATGCGGCGAGGGTGATGTTCGACGGCCTGATGGCCAAGCTTGTCGCCGACGCCGGTCCCCTCGCCGGAAAAACCCTCGTCTCCACCCATATCGATAGCTGGGAGGTCGGCAGCCAGAATTGGACCCCGAAACTCCGCGACGAATTCCGCGCCCGGCGCGGCTACGACATGCTGCCCTTCATGGTCGCCATGACCGGTGCCGTGGTGGACAGCCTCGAGGTCTCCGAGCGCTTTCTCTGGGATCTCCGCCAGACGATATCGGAACTCCTGCTGGAAAACTACGCGGGCGCATTTCACGACATGGCGCGCGCGCAAGGCCTCCGCCTCTCGATCGAGGCCTACACGACGTGCCCCACCGACGAGATGGCCTACGCCGGCCGGTGCGATGAGCCCATGGGAGAATTCTGGTCTTGGAAACTCGGCGGGCCCGGGGGCTACGGCGCCGCCTTCAGTTGCACGGAGATGGCGTCGGCCGCGCACATCTACGGCCGCCCCGTAGTGGGCGCCGAGGCCTTCACCGCCGCAAATGAGGAGAAATGGCTCGGACACCCCGGGAATATCAAGGAGCTTGGGGACTGGGCTTTCTGCGAGGGGATAAATCGCTTCGTCTTTCACCGCTACGCGCTGCAGCCATGGACCAACCCCGACCGTGCCCCGGGCGTCTCCATGGGACCCTGGGGGCTGCATTACGAGCGCACGCAGACATGGTGGGAGTACTCCCGCCCATGGCATGAGTATCTCGCCCGCTGCCAGTACCTCCTTCAGCAGGGCCAATTCGTGGCGGATATCTGCCTCCTCGGACCCGAAGGTTCTCCCCAGAGCCTCGAAGGACAGCGCGCCTTTCGTTCGCCTGAACTAGGCCGAGAAGACCTTCCCCTCGAGCGCCCCGGCCATAACTTCGACACCTGTCCACCGGATGCGCTCCTCACACGCGCCACCGTGAATGACGGACGCATCGTCTTCGATAGCGGCGCCAGCTACCGCATTTTGGCCCTCCCTCGTGCGGAGACGATGACCCCCGCCCTTCTCCGAAAAATCAAAGACCTCGTCGAGGCGGGTGCCACCATCATCGGCAATCGTCCCATAAAATCGCCGAGCCTCACGGATTTCCCGAAGTGCGACGATGAGGTTCGAGCCCTCGCCGCCTCCCTGTGGGACGAGCCCCCTTCGCCCGCCGAACCGACCGCGCGGACCGTCGGAAAAGGTCGCGTGTTCCATGGCGGGGAATTCGCCCTTTCCCTGCCACCAGTCAGCCTTGAGGGGTCCGGCCTTTCCGATGCCCAATGGATCTGGCGAAATGAGGGCAAACCGCGATCGGCATTCCCACCGGCCAAACGGTACTTCCGTCGCACCTTCACGCTCGATTCACCCGATGCCGCCGAGGCTCGCCTGACCATGACGGCCGACAACAGCTTTGAGTGCTATGTCAACGGCCAAGGCGTCCTCAAAGGTAACCACTTCCAGAAGGCCTTCTCCGCCGACATCACTAAACAACTGAAACCAGGCGCCAACATCATCGCCGTCCTCGCCGATAACACAACGAGTTCCCCAAATCCCGCCGGGCTCATCGCGGCTCTCAACATCCGCCTCAAGGATGGCAAGACCCTGATCGTCCGAACCGATGCCTCGTGGCTCGCTTCCGAAACCGCCGGAGATGACTGGGCCACCGCCACTGCACCGCCAGGCGCTTGGTCCCCCTCCCTTGAGCAGGGAAAGGCCGGCGTTCAACCCTGGGGCGCCATCGACGACTCCACGACCGACGACAACCTCTTCCCAAACATTGCCGCCGTCTCCCAGGTCCTCGAAAAGATGGGCATTCAGCCCGACTTCGCACAGCGAACTCGCTCCGGTCAACCCAACCTCAGATACATCCATAAACGCATCGGCGACGCGGATGTCTACTTCGTCGCCAACCGGAGCCCTCAACCCGAGCAGGCGGTCTGTTCCTTCCGCGTCACCGGCAAAACCCCAGAGATCTGGGATCCCACCTCGGGCAGCACTGCAGCGGCAACGTCATGGTGCTTTGAGAACGGGCGCACCCACGTGCCCATATCCCTGGACGAGGCCGGATCGGTCTTCGTTGTGTTCCGCGATATGACCTCCGCAACCGTGCCGCTCACGCGTGCGGAAATCCCAGATCGGAAGTTCGAGAAACTATGCGACATTCAAACGCCATGGAGCGTGACCTTCGACACTCGCTGGGGCGGGCCAGACAAACCTACCACATTCGACAGATTAGAGGACTGGGCCCAGCGTCCCGAAGACTCCATCCGATTCTACTCCGGCACGGCCATATATAGGACGACGTTCGACGCTCCAGACAAAGTGCTCGCGCGACACGGGACGCGGCCAACGTATCTAGACCTGGGCCGCGTCGAAGTGATGGCGGCGGTCAACCTTAACGGGACAGACCTCGGCATCCTCTGGAAACCACCTTACCGACTCGATGTCACGAAATTCCTCCAACCAGGCAAGAACTCGATCGAGATCAAAATTGTCAACCTCTGGGTCAATCGCCAGATCGGCGACGAGCGATTGGCCGAGGACAGCGACCGCACGGAAAAAGGCACGCTCAACGCCTGGCCATCATGGCTCGGCGCAGGCAAGCCCTCGCCGTCCGGTCGCTTGAGCTTCACCAGTTGGAGGCTGTGGAAAAAAGACGATCCGCTTCAGCCTTCCGGCCTGATCGGCCCAGTCAGCCTCCAGTCCGAAGCCACTGTTCCCTAAGGCGTCGGCGACGGCGTGCTCCCTACTGCTTCCCGGTCCCCGCCCGAGCGACCGGGCGCACGCTGTACTCGTGCCAGGCCGGTTGCCGCAGCGCGAACAACTGCGCCTCAAGCGACCTCAGAGAATCGATGGTCTCGCCCCGCTTTTCCCACCCTTTCAAGTAGCCCGGCACCTTGGCCTCATAGTAGCCCGCCTTATCCATTCGGGTTTCCGCAAAGACCGAGACGGCGCCCAGATTGTCCGGATCGACCTGGCGGCCGCGCAGGAACCACCGCACCGCCGCATGATCGCGCAATGTGGCCTCTGTCGCCCGGCGCCGCTCGTTCAGTGTTGCCACCTCCTGCGCCTGCCTGAACTGCGGCGCGGCATCATCCGACGCAAGGTTGATCCCTCGCGCCAGTGCAATGGACGAATATCGACCCGCCACGGAGCCATCGATCATCAATTCGTATTCGCCCTCCGGCAGAGCGGCCACCGACAGCATTTCCTGATTCAGGTCCCGCTCAATGGGCAGACGCCCCAACAGCGGCCTCGCGGCCTTATCCACGGGAAACGGCAGCGCCTTCTCAAGGATCGCGAAGTGCAGCGCGCCATCCTTTTGCAGAATGTCCCTTACCTCCGCATTGGAGGCGCGGGTTAAATTGCCACGAGCCCCGTCGATAGCCACCTCCGACACGAGCGATGGCGCACCCTGGGCTTTCAAAAACAACCACGCCATCATCAGGTGACCCTCCGGCCCCGGATGCACCCGGTCCCCTCCGATGATCGTGAACGTCGGCTCTCGTCTCTGCTGCTCCAGATTGAATGCGGTCATCGGACCGTTGAAATCCACCACGTCACAGCCGTGCTTGGCCCCGATCTCGCGCACGATCTGCGCGCAGCGCGCCAGCCCGTCGTTGCACCCCGGCTGGTTATTGTTTCGGTCATTGGTCACCGTCTGATCGAATGGCGATGGGGTGATGAGGAGTATCCGCGAGTTCGCCTCCCGACGAATTCGCGCGATCAGCTGATCCATGTTGGCCCGGTACGAGTCCAGCGAACGCTGTTGCGCGGCGACCTTCTGGGCATCTGGCTCAGCCACGTAATTGCCGCGCCCAACGTCATTCATGCCCAGCATGATGGCGACGAAGGACGGCTTCTTCTCGATGACGTCTTCCGCCAAACGCCGTTGCGCGCCGCCCGCTGAATCCCCCGCTACCCCGGCATTGACGAAGCGCACCCTGCTCTCGGGAAATCGAGTCAGGTAGTAGTCGTAGATGTAGCTGTGGAACCGCCCGCCGTGCGTGATGCTGTCGCCGAGAAAACAGACAGTCTCGCCATCTTTGAAAACCTCACCGCTGGCCCCGCAGGCCAGAAGAAAACAAGCGCCAAGCAGCAATCTTCGCATGCGCACCATGATATCAACATCCGGCGCGCAGTTGAGAAGAATCCGCCAGGTTGGCACACGTTGGAAATCGTCATCGATTCCCCCTCTGGGAGGCCCACCTCGCAGTCATCCTTTCAGACTCGACTGACCCGTGTCGCAATTTGAGGGCCCTTGCCATTTGGACCGCGTCCCCAAACGTGAGATACTGCTCCATGGTCCCGCGAAGTCATGTGCGTCAGATCCTGCCCATCCTCCTCGCCTGCGTGGCGGCGCTGGCGCCACGTTGCCCCGCATCCGCCGTGTCCGCCGATGATCTTGCGCGAGCTTTCCTGAATCCACCGCCCTCCACGCGCCCATGGGTCTACTGGTTTTTCATGGACGGGAACATGTCGCGCGAGGGGATCACCGCAGATCTCGAGGCCATGGCCCGCGCGGGCATTGGCGGCGTCATCATGATGGAGGTCAACGTCGGGGTTCCACGGGGACCGGTCGAGTTCATGAGCCCCGAATGGCGCGCTCACTTCAAACATGCCGTCGCGGAAGCCGAGCGACTGGGCCTCCAGCTCACTCTGAACGCAGGCCCCGGGTGGACAGGCAGCGGCGGACCCTGGATCAAACCCGAGCAATCCATGCAGCATCTCGTGGCCAGCGAGACACGCATCGTGGGCCCCACGAACTTTAGCGAAATCCTCCCCCAACCGCCCCCCCGGGCACCCTATTTTCCCAATTCGGTCCTCCCAGAGCCACTCCAGTCGGCGAAACAGGAATTCTACCGCGACGTCTGTGTCCTCGCCTTCCCGACGCCCGTTGCCACGAATCGGATCGAGGATGTCGACGAGAAGGCCCTGTATCTGCGCCACCCCTATTCCTCGCGACCGGGCACGAAGCCCTTCCTCCCGTCCCCGGCCACTTATCCCAATTTGCCAGCCGATGCCATTATCGCGACAAACTCCCTCATCGATCTCTCCGCGCGACTGGATGTCCGCGGGCATCTCGAATGGAATGTGCCCCCTGGCGATTGGACCATCCTGCGCTTCGGGCGTACTAGCACCGGCGCAAATACCCGTCCGGCCCCGGCGCCCGGACTGGGCCTCGAGTGCGATAAATTTTCCGCCGCCGCACTCGATGCGCACTTCGATTCATTCGTCGGAACCCTCCTGCGAGAGGTCGGCCCCCGCAAGCAATCCCCCGACGCCGGTTGGAACATGCTGCACATCGATAGCTGGGAGATGGGCGCCCAGAATTGGTCCAAGGCTTTCCGGGAGGAATTCCGACGCCGCCGTGGCTACGATCCAACCCCGTACCTTCCGGCCATGACCGGTCGGATCATCGATGCCGCGGAGACCTCCGAACGTTTCCTCTGGGACTTGCGCCAGACCGCGCAAGAACTCGTCATCGAGAACCACGCCCAACACCTGAGGGCACTGGGTGCCCGCCACGGCTTCGGGCTATCCATCGAACCCTACGACATGAATCCGTGCTCCGATATGGGCCTGGGCGCGATTGCCGACGTCCCGATGTGCGAGTTCTGGCTCTATGGCTTCAGCACCTTCTTCAGCGTGATCGAGGCCTCTTCGATCGCCCACACCTGCGGTCGCCCTGTGGTGGCCGCGGAGGCGTTCACATCTTCCTCGGCCGAACGGTGGCAAGCGCATCCCGCGGCGATGAAGGAACTCGGCGATTGGGCGCTGTGCGCCGGCGTGAATCGCATCGTTTTCCACCGCTACCAGCACCAGCCATGGCTGAATCGCCGTCCTGGCATGACGATGGGACCCTACGGGGTCCACTGGGAACGCACGCAGACGTGGTGGGACATGGTTCCGGCCTACCATCTCTATCTGTCACGTTGCCAATTCTTGCTCCGCCGCGGTTTGCCGGTGGCGGACATCCTGTTCCTCGTCGCCGAGGGTGCCCCGCAGGTCTTTCGTCCCCCGAGTTCGGCCACCCGCGGTTCCCCGCCCGACCGGCTTGGCCACAATTTTGACGGCTGCGCCCCGGAGACATTCCTCGCTCGCGTCTCGGTGAGTGATGGCATGCTCGTGCTGCCAGATGGAATGACCTATCGCGCCCTGGTCTTGCCAGACCGCACCACGATGACACCAG
>JAKQKQ010000187.1 GCA_029560585.1 Verrucomicrobiota bacterium
GCCCCGGACCCCGCGCCACGCTGGCCGTCGGCACCCAGATGTCTTCCTGAAGTTCACCTCGCTCGCCCAGCGCCATATCACTTTGACCCGCGCATGCCCCAGCGGTTCATTCGGATCGACCGTTTTTCAACGGGCTGTTAAAGAGGGGTTCGCTACCCCGTTTGCGGACAGGAGCACGAGATTGATGGCGGTCGTCGCGGACGCTATCCTTGTGTCTGCACTTGCCTTTGGCCTGCTCGCCGGGGTTGCTGTGCTGACCAGCCGAGTCAAGATATCTCCGTCTGATGACCAAGCGATCCTTCTCCTGGCGATTGCTGGTCCGGTTGCCTTCCTCCTGCTCAACGGTCTCCTTCTCGCTATCCGCGGCCAAACTGTCGGTAAGCTGCTGTTTCGGACACGCATCGTCCGGTCTGACGGAGAGCGGGCTGGGTTCATTCGTATCTATGGTGTCCGCTACTTGCTCATGCAGATGATCTACGTCATTCCTGTTGCGGGAGGCATCTTCGCCCTTATCGACGCCCTACTGATCTTTGCAGGCAATGAGCAAAGGTGCCTCCATGACCGGATTGCGGGGACCTATGTCGTCGATCTCAATCGTCTCGACACATGATGCACGGAAGACAACAGACATCGAACCAGTCGATTGAGAGGGACTCTCGTAACCTCGCGCCCCTCATCGTAGCGTTGAATTGTCTGTGGGGTTAAGCTCATCGCCTCACATGGTTTCCGGGAAGGCGCTTGGCTGGTCCCCGCGATTCCACATGCGGATGCCCATGTGATGTGGCCGAATGTCCCGGATGGGCACTGACAAAACCGACACAACCGGGTTTCGTCAGTTTTGGCGGTTCCGTTTTTGGGGATTGCCTCATAATTTCAGTTTCGCCTTGGCCCCCTCTGTCAGCTGAAAGCGAAACGTCGGACGCCCCCCGGCGGGGCCGCGCGACTCGGTTTCGGTCAGCCACCCCAAGTCCACCAAGAAACCGCATCCGGCCTCCACGGTCTCGGTATCGGTTAGGCCGCCCCAGCCCTTGCGGTAGATGTCGCGCGCGGTGAAGGTGCCCGCGATTTCGCCCTTTTTGATCCTCTGCAATATGAGGCGGGCCGTCTGCCCGTTGGCATTGTGCCCATGGCCGTAGAGCCGATTCGCGTGGCTCCAGAGGTAGCGCTCCCACCCAAGCGCCTTTTGCAGAGCACCCAACTTCACTTCCACGGACGCCGGGTCGGGGTTGTCGCATAGCGCGCAGATCAGCGCCAAGGCGGGCACCAGTTTCCGGTATTTCGCGCGGTGTCCCTCCAGGTGTTCGGGCAATTCGTGTGACCGCAGGACGCGCTCAAGATCCGTGCGCCACGAGGTGAACGCCTCCAGCGCCTCGGGCGCGAAGCGGTATTCGCGCGCCTGTGTGTCGGGACCGAAATCGCCCCTGATTCCCGCAAGCCGCTGGAACGTGGCAACTGCCGTATCCCGCGCGGCGGAATCGGGCCAGCGGTCCACGTTCGCCCAATCCCCGGCGGGGGAGTCGGGCCAGACGGTGACGCTGAACCTCTGCAAGAGTCCGTCGTTCCTCGGCCCGCCGCCGACAGCGCCCCGAACCAGTGGGGCAAGCTTCCCCGGTTGAATCGAACCGAGCACCGACAGGCAGACGCGCGAAACATAGCGCACGCCCCGGCCAATCCGATCAACCGCGAAGTTTCTCTGAACGGACCAGGCGGCGAGAAGCAACTCCCGCAACCCCGGAATGTCCTCTACGCGCGCCAGCAGTCCGGCCAACTCATCCTGATAGAGCATCACACCGCCGGGGTTTTCCTTGCAGCGCTCGCACAATGCCTCGTAGCTGGCATCGTTCACGGTGAAGCGGCGGGGCGCGGGCGCTTCGTCTTCCAGTTCCGCGTCAAGCATCGGCGAGACATCGAATTCCTTGCCTCCCTTCGCGGCTTGAACCGCTTTCGCCTTTGCCGCTTCGGCGCGGATCTTTCTGACGGTCTTCTCTCGGACGAAATCCCGATTGTCCGCTTGCCATTGTGAGAGCGCGTCCGCCGCAAGGCGGTTGATTGGTTCCATGACCGCTTTCAATGCGGGTGTCTTGAGCATCCCCGGTCCGCCCGCCAGCATCGCCCAAAGATTCGCGTGCTCGTGCCAATCGTCCTTGCACTTTGGGTAGATTGCAACGGAGCAACCGAGGACCGATCCCGCCGCAACGATTGCCGCGGCGGCCGGAAAGTCCGGCGGGCAGTGAACCCGCTCGGCCATGTCCTGAATCCACGGGCGAAACGAGTCCGGCAATAGCGCGAAGTCAAACGGGGCCACGGGCAGCAAGCGGTCGGGTATGTCCATCGGAACCGCCGCGCTGTCCGCGCCCATCCTGTCGGGGTCGGCCTGACCGTTGCCCCCGCCGGAAACCCTCGGCGCGCCTTTGGGGCCGTCCATGACCTTAATGGTGTGAAACATCTCCTGCCGCCTGGGGTCGTCCGCCCTCATAGGATGTTTCCCCTTTCATCGGTGAGACCGTTCGCGAGCATCATCGCCCCAATGTCTGCGGGGGATATGGGCCGCGCCTTGAATGCCTCGTTGAAGTCCTTCGCGCCCCCGCACGTCACGACCGCAACCTTGCGGGCTCGGGCCGCGAGTTGATCCGCGAAGGGTTCGCGCCCATTCGATCCCGCCTCGAACCACGTTCGGCCCGCAGCGTCCGCATCCGGCATGAGCAGCACGTTTGGCGGCGGATCGGGCCAGCATGGGCCGTGCGCTTCAAGGAAAGGCCGGACGCCTTGCGCGCCACGGATGCCGAGCGCACAGGCCCAATCGGGCCATGACGCGTCATGGCCGAACCAGCCCGCAGCGTGCGCGAACGTGATGGCGTCCCACAGTCCCTCGCATATCACCAGCAGTCGCGCCGTGCGGAATTCGCCCAGCACAAACGGCAATGCCCTCACCACGCCACCGCCGGGGTGGAACCGCCAGCCATCGGGCGGGGGCAGGGGCCGAAGGTGCAAGCCCGTCTGGATCGGGCCGCGAGGCTTGGCGGGTGCCACGACGGGAAACGCCACGTTGGGCACCTTCCCGCTGAAGACAACGCCCATGAGCCCGTCATCCGCGAGCGTCGCCACCAGCCCCACCGGCCAACCGCGCCATTCCGCGATTTGCCGTTTCAACGCGCTGTCATCCTTCAGCCGCCGGATGCCATCGGCCCACCATGCCGCATCGGCGGACGACATGGGGCGAGGCGGGGGCGTGGGTGCCTCTCGCCCCACATCGCGCGCGCCTGGGGCCAACGTGGGCCGCGCGGCGGGCATCTGCGGCGAGGACTCGCAGCCCACCAGCCGGATGAATTCCTTGACCGCATCCGCCGGACTCAGCCCCCGCGCGATCCGCAGGAAATCAACCGCATCGCCCCTATGCTCGGGGTTCCCGAAGTCGTTGAACCGCCTGCCGTCATCATAGACGGAAAACGATGGGTTGCGGTCCTTGCGGAACGGCGAGTGGCAGGGGTTGCCGGGCTTTCCGCTTAGGCCCAGCATCTCCCACAGTTGCGGAATACGCATCTTGTCCTTGGCGATTTCGATGGGCCTCATTGCGCCACCCCCGATCCCGACGCCACACGCCTCGCGCATTCTAGATACGGTTCCGCGCCGACGCACCACCACGCGCCCAGCAACAGTTCGAGTTTGCGCGCATCCCAAGGGTTGAATGCCGCGCCACTATGGCTATCCTTCTTTTGTCCGTAGTCGTTGAATCTCCCCAGCCCGTTCCAGCGGGCGGGGTGTCGCTCGGGGGCACTCACACTCATGCGGCACCGCCTTCCGCCGCGATCCTATCGAGGTAGGCCAAGAGCGACTCCCGCCCGATGAGCACGATTCCCCTTGCGGTCCCCGGCCTCTGCAAGCGCGCCACCCTGACCGCCCCGCCGGAACGCTCCACCAGGTCAATCAATCCGGTTCGGCTCAGTCCCGTGAGGGGGCACCGCGCGCGGGGGGCGGGCAATCGCATCCACGCGGCCCCCGCCAATTCCGCGGCCGTCAGCAGGCGGGGCGGGCGGCTTTTCCTGACTCGCGCCGGACTCTCGGCCCCGGCACTTGGCGTCACGCTGGGTTTCACACTGTGGTGATTATAATTTCTCACGGATAATAGATCGCCGATACTTTGATGGGCGACAACCAGTGGTAAGGGAAATAGCGCAGATTATATTTCCCCTATCGCCAACGATTGGTGCTGGCGTCCCAAGCACGTGGGCGGGTCAGGCGGGCGGTGCTGATTGGTCGGCGGACCTCTTTGAGAGTCTCTTCAGAATTTGGCGAAGGTTTTTCACAATCAGCTTTTTTCGCTCATGGCGCTTTATGCACTTTTTCGGGAAATCAAACCCCTTCCAGTCCTCAAGATTTTCCCCCGCTTGTCTTTTCGTTTCCTCTTCGATGAATTTGTTCGCATACCACTCCGCCTCTTTTTCGGATGGTTCTGGCCATTTACTCCAGTCGTCACCAAAAGCGATCTTCTCGCCTTCGAAATTCAAACCTCCCTTGCGCCTTGCTTTGACCAATGGCAGCACTTGCATCAGCCAATTGAATAAACGACGTGGGAGTTTCTTGCGAAACACCATGGCGGCCCGTGTCCTTTCGGTGGTGGGTAAACGCCAGAGTTGCTTCTCGCGGGCCGTCAACTCGTTTCTCTTGGTTTCATCGGTGTCCTTCAGGATCGCTATCCGAATTCTCCTCAGCGTTTCTATGATCTCCACCAGAAGGCTTTCTAGACACACCAATACGGATGGTCTCTTCAGGGCCACGCTCACAAGTCCCCACAACGCGCGCTCAGCGATCCGGCCCAATGCGTTGCACGCGCCCGTGTCACCATCGGTGCGCGCCTTTTCCTCAAGCACTGTGATCAGTGCCGACAGCTCGCGGCCCGACTCGATCAGATCGCGATACTTGCGCGAGATTCTCCCTTTGGCGCGGGCTTTCATCTTCTCGGTCGGCAGTTCCCGTACCTCATCCCGCACCTCGGATCGAGAGAGGGGGCGCGTCGGGGGCTTCTTGCCCTTGGCGATAAACCACGCGAGACTCTGGCTCTTGTCCAGCCTCGCCACTGGTTTCCCCACAAGGGCGCGGGTCTGTGACTCGCGCGATTGCGAGAATATGATATCCGTCAGAAGTTTGCCTTGCGCCGGTCTTCTCGGTCGCTGCTTCTTGGTACCCATAGATTTCCCTCTGGCCCTGTCCGCCATCACTTCTCGCGGGTGAATGACGGCACCGCATCAATGGCCCGCCGCAACGTTTCCAGCTCGTGGTGCGTGTAGCGCTCGTGAACGGCAGACTTGTGCCCTGACAACTTCATGCGGACTTCCTTGGAAACACCGCGATTCGCCATCTCGGAAATCGCCGTGTGACGCAGGGAGTGGAAACCCAGTTCGAAAAAACGCCGCCCCTTGCCCCGCTTTTTGGCCTCGCCCTCGCCTTCGGCAATGATCCCGACCCGCCGCATCAGCCGCCGGAATCCGTCCGAAAGCCCATAGCGCGATCCCACCTTCAGCTTATAGAGCGTCGGAAACAAAGGCGCTGTCGGACTCTCGCTCACCGGAAGCGCTTCGATGTACTCCGCAACGTCAGAGTGCAAGGGGTATTCTTCGGGCAAACGCCGCGCGCCGCGCGCCGTCTTTTGCGGATGAAAGCGCAACGTCCCCCGCTCGGGGTCAATATTCGCCCAAGTGAGTCGGGCCGCGTCCCCGATGCGCAAGCCGTGACACACCCCCAATAGGATCATGCCACGCCACTCGACATCGGCCACGGCCAATAGCGCGCGAATCTGCTCCCTCGTGAAGGTGGAACGGACACCGCTTTCTGCGGGCAGCAGGTCAACCCCCTCGGCGGGATTGGTCAGGATCAACCCTTGGCGGCGGGCAAGATTCATCGGAATCCGCATTACCTTCAAAGCCATGTTCGCCGTCCCTGGGCTCTTGCCTTGCTCAATCTGCAAGTCACGGAATCCCTCAAAATCGTTGGGCATCAGCGCCCCGAGGCTCGCCCCGGCACGATCCCCTAAGAATGAGAGGAAATCCCGCACCGTCTGCGCATAGCGCTTTGCGGTCGTGGCGGATTTTGTCACGCCCTTGGACTCCTGCCATGAGTTTAGGTACTCCCCAATCGACACCAGCCGCATGGGCTCTTGCCCCATCGATTCCAGTATTCGGTTCAGCGTCTCGCGGGCCGTCGCCTCCGTGAAGGTACCATCCTCCGTTTTCTGGATGGCCTCGAACAACGCCCCCCGCACCGCCTCTTTGTTGCGAATCGGCTCGGCCTTTTCCGTCTTGTCCTCGGCCCGCTGGAAGTCCTCGGCCACCGCCTGCGCCCTCGCACGGTTGCGGATCGAATGCGGGATTTGCGTGGTTTTGCTGGTGCGAGAACCATCGGCCCGCGTGATGATCGCAAACCAGTAGGGCGAGAGGGGGTGTTTTCGGACGTAGGCCATTGTGTTCTCCGGTGTTGTCGCTTTGGGTGACTAACACAATTCTAACATCAACTGGGGTTCACGTCAATAACTACTGTTGTTAATAATGAGGCATTTACAAAATTCTTGAGTTGCGGATTCGAACCGTGGGTTCGACTCCCACCCCTTCCGCTTCTCTTTGTATCTCAATATCTTATGACTCTCTTGGCGTTGTTGGAATCCCAGTAGCCCCATGAAGTACGGGCCGTTGAAAAACTCACAAAACCGTTGCGTTGGGCGCGGGAGGGATGCCGGCCCCGAAAACAAGGCTGGAAGCGGGAGCGCATCCCACCCAATTTGGATCTTATGCCTGAAGCGCCCAAACTAGCCGGATTTGCGCCCTGCATAAGCGTGGTGGCGCCGGTCTACAACGAGGCCGGCAACGTCGCCCGCCTCGTCGATGAGGTTGCCCGCGCCCTGGCCGAGTATCCGTCTGACTGGGAACTGATCCTCGTCGACGACGGCAGCTCCGACGGCACCGCGGCCGAGATCGCGTGCGCCGCAGCCGCCAACCCCGCCGTCCGGCCCCTCCGCCTGCGGCGCAATTTCGGGCAGACCGCCGCGCTCTCGGCGGGGATCGACGCGGCCCGCGGCGAGGTCATCATCACCATCGACGCCGACCTCCAGAATGACCCCGCAGACATCCCCGCCCTATTGGCCAAGATGGCCGAGGGCTACGATGTCGTCAGCGGCTGGCGCGCCCACCGCAAGGACGACTTCGTGTCCCGAACGCTCCCTTCGCGGATCGCCAACTGGATCATCTCTCATAACACCGGCCTCAAGCTCCACGATTTCGGTTGCTCCCTGAAGGCGTATGACCGCGACGTGCTGCGGAGTTTTCGGCTCTACGGGGAGATGCACCGATTCCTGCCCGCCCTCTGCACATGGCGCGGCGCGCGCGTAGCGGAGATCCCGGTCAACCACAGGCCCCGCACCGCCGGCAACTCCAAATACGGGATAGGGAGAACGACGCGGGTCGTGCTCGACCTCATCACTGTCAAGTTCCTCATCGAGTATTCCACCAAGCCCATGCGCGTCTTCGGGGGCTGGGGCATGCTCTTCGGCGGCGCCGGCGGCGCCCTCTGCCTCTATCTCACCTGGCTCAAGCTCGTCCTCCACGAAAACATCGGCCAGCGGCCGCTGCTCGTCTTCGCCGTCCTGCTGGTCATCGTCGGCATCCAGCTTCTCATGATCGGCCTGCTGAGCGAGCTGCTGGCCCGCATCTACTTTGAGAGCCAGGGCAAACCCGTGTACGAACTGGCCAAGCCCGACCGACCACCCAGGGGGCGATTCCTCGCGGGCCAGGGCCCCGCATCGGGTTGACGCGGACGGCTCCAATGGAACACCCGCGCCGCACACCAGAGCGGATCCTCGTCATCCGCATGCGATACCTCGGCGATGTCCTGCTGCTCCAACCCGCGCTTCGCGCGCTGCGCCGGGCATTCCCCTCTGCCGAAATAGACGCCCTGGTGAATGCCGGGACGGAGGTTGCCCTCCACGCTCCCGGTTGCGTCAACGAGATCATCCCGTGGCCCAGGGGCGACCTCCCCCGTGAACTCCGCACCGTCGCCCACATCCGCTCGCGCCGTTACGACTGGGCCATCGACCTGACCGGAAACGACAGGAGCGCCATGGTCAGCGTCCTCTCCGGCGCCGCCCTGCGCGCCGGCTACCATCGCCCAAAGCAACCGTGGTTCTTCTGGCGCAATCGCGCCTACAACGTCCGACCCCACCACCGCAAACAGAAACCCCATATCATCCTCCAGCACCTCGAACTCCTCGAGGCCTGCGGCGTGCCCCCCGCCGGCACCGATGTCCATCTCGAGGTGCCACCCGAAAACGCCCGGTGGGCCAAGGGATTCCTCGGCGCCAGATCCGCGACGGGGTCCCCGCCCCTGCTCCATGCCCACCTTGCGTCGCGCGACATGCGCAAGAGCCTCCCGCCCGACCTCGTCAGGAGAGTCCTCACCACCGTCCTCAGCCGCACGCCCACGACGGTCACCCTCAGCCACGGACCGGCCGCCGAGGCCGACCACGCCCGAGCCTGCGTCGCCGGCCTGCCCCCCGACCGCATCCGATTGGCCGCCGGACTCACGTGGGGCCAACTCATCTCTCTCATTGATGCCGCAGATGCCTATTGGGGCGCCGATACCGCACCCATGCATGCGGCCGCCGCCCTCGGCAAACCCCTGCTCGTCCACTTTGGCCCCTCCAACGCCAACCACTGGCGTCCCCTTCACGACGGCGCGGACGCCACCGTCACCCCTTGCCCCTGCCTAAAATCCGGCCACTGGTCCTGCCCCGAGGGCTCCTCCGGCCGCTGTTTCACCGCGCTGGACTCTGTCGCAATATCCGATAAACTTACTTGTTTGCTCGGAAACGCCCGCCTGCCACTGCGGACGGGCTCACCGCGATGACCGATTCTCCGCAATCCAAGCAACGGCTATGGGTCCGCCTCTTCCTCCTGGCGGTATTCCTCACCCCCCTCGTGTCTCTCCTGTGCTTTTTCGCACTCCGCATCCTGGGCTACCACATCCGGCCATGAGTCCAAAAGTCGGCAACACCTTTGACTGTCAGGCGAAGGCCCGCGACGTGCTCGGAATCGAGATCGAGGGACTCAAGGCCCTTCGAGCCCGCCTCGGCCCCGAGATCACTCGCGCCATCGGATTGCTCAAAGACAGCCTGGACCGCAGTCACAAGATCATCGCCACCGGCATCGGCAAGTCCGGCCACGTCGCCGAAAAGGTCGCCGCCACCTTCACCAGCACCGGTGCGCCCTGCGTCTATCTGAATTGCGTCAACGCCGTGCACGGGGACCTCGGCCTCGTCTCCGAGGGGGACGCCATCCTCATCTTCAGCTACAGCGGAGAAACCGACGAAATCGTGCGCACCCTGCCCGCCCTACGCAGGCCCGGGGTCCAGATCATCGGCCTCACCGGCGACCCCCGATCCACGGTCGCAAAGAATGCCGATGTCCACCTCGACGTCCGCGTCGAACGCGAGGCCTGTCCTCACAACCTCGCCCCAACCGCCAGCACCACCGCCATGATGGCCCTCGGCGACGCCCTCGCCATGGTACTCCTGCAGGCGCGCGGCTTCCGTCGCGAGGACTTCGCGCAGCTCCATCCCGGCGGCGCCATCGGCCGCAACCTCCTCCTCGGTATCCGCGATGTCATGCGCACCGGCGACCGGATCGCCACCGTCCGCGGCCACCAATCCGTCCTCGATGCCGTCAGCGCCATGAACCGGGCGCGCTCCGGCGCCGCCGTGGTCCTCGACGACGGCGGCCACCTCCTCGGCATCTTCACCCAGGGCGACTTCGTCCGACACTACCAGACGGACGCCCAGCTCGGCCGTCGCCAGATCAAGGAGGTCATGACCGCGGACCCGATCGTCGTCCGCGACGACCGCCTTGCCATCGAGGCCGTCCGCATTTTTGAAAAACATCAGATTGACGATCTCGTCGTCATCGACCAAAAGAGGCGGCTCCTAGGCGTCGTGGACGCCCAGGATCTGACTAAATTCAGGCTGATCTGAGACCACGGAAACACAGGAAGAGGCATCTATGGCTATCGTCGCGAACAATGTCCGCAAGGGCATGGCTATCAAATACAACAACGACGTCTGCGTCGTGCTGGAGACCCAGCACCGGACACCCGGGAATCTCCGCGCCTTCGTCCAGATGACGCTGCGCAGCATCAACACCGGAAAATCTTCGGTGCAGCGCTTCAGCAGCACGGAGAAAGTGGACGAAGTCCTGCTGAGCCGACAGAAACTCGAGTTCAGCTACGCCGACCAGTCCGGCTACCACTTCATCGACCCCAACTCTTTCGAGACCATCACCCTCAACGACGAGATCATCGGCGACGCAAAGAGCTACCTCGTGGAGAATACGCCGGTCGATGTCCTGCTCGTCGAGGGCCGCGCCGTCTCTATCGAGTTGCCCCCGACTGTCACCCTCACGGTGACCGAATCGGCCGAGGGCATCCGCGGCGACTCCGCGAACAACGTCATGAAGCCGGCCAAACTCGAAACCGGCATCGAGATCCAGGTCCCCCTCTTCATCAAGGAGGGCGAGAAGCTCATCGTCGACACCCGCGAGGGCAAGTACATGAGCCGGGCCTGACGCGAAGATTCGGGTGCGCGAATGCAGGACCCTGCTTGCAGGTGATTCAGATCGCGCGCAAGCGCGCCCCCACGTTTCATTTCCATGCCGAGGCGACGAGCGTTTGCGGCGTGTCGATCGCCCGCCTTCCGTCTTGACACCGATCGCCCCCCGCGCGTGCAATCGCGCATGACAACGCATTCGACGGGACTGCTTCTTGGACTCCTTCTTTGCGCGGCGGCGGCGCCTTGTGCGGAACCCGGCAACCCGGCCCAGTTCCGCGCGGGTGCCGCAGCGAGCAACATAACGCCCCCCCTCGGCAAAGATATCATCGGTGGTTTTCACCCCTTCCCATCGAAACAGATCCACGACCAGCTCTGGGCCCGCTGTCTCGTGCTCGACGACGGCCGCACGCGCATCGGGCTGGTCGTCTGCGACATCCTCGGGCTGGCCCAGCCCCTGTGCGCGGAGGCGCGGCGCCTCGCGGAAGAACAATCGGGCATGCCCCAGGCCAACCTCCTGATATCGGCCACACACACCCACTCCGCATCTAGCGCCCTCGGTACCAATCGCTTCGCCGCAAAACCCGACCTCGATGAATACCAGCGCTTTGTCGCGGGGCGTATCGCCGACAGCGTCCGCTGCGCCATCGCCAATCTGGCGCCGGCACAGGTCGGCTGGACCACCGCGCAGGAACCGCGCCACGTCTTCAACCGCCGCTGGTTCATGAAACCCGGCTCCATCCCCCCGGGACCCCTCGGCACGCAGGATCAGGTGAAAATGAACCCGCCCCGCCGCAGTCCAGATCTCGTGAAACCCGCCGGCCCCACCGATCCCGAGATCTGCGTCCTCGCGGTCCGCTCGCCCGAGGGCCGCCCCATCGCGCTCATGGCAAACTACTCCCTCCACTACGTCGGCGGAGTCGGGGCAGGCGACATCTCCGCAGACTACTACGGCATGTTCTGCGACCGCATCCAGCAACTCCTCGGCGCCGACCGCCTCGATCCCCCCTTCGTCGCCGTCCTCAGCAATGGCACTAGCGGCAATATCAATAACATCGATTTCACCAAGCCCTCCGAAAAGTTGCCGCCCTACGCCCGCATGCGCGAGGTCGCCAACGACGTCGCCCAGGACGTCCATTCCGCGTATGGCACCATCCAATGGCACGATTCAGCGCCCCTGGCCGCCGCAATCGCAGAACCCGATATCGCCTTCCGCCACCCGACCCCGGAGGATATCGGGCGGGCCAAGGCCATCCTGGCCCGCCGCGACCCGGCATCCAAGAAACCCGCCCCGCTCGAAGAGATCTACGCCGACCGCACGCTCAAGGTGGCCGAGAGCCCGGACCGCGCCCCCATCCGGCTCCAGGCATTGCGCGTCGGAGATCTCGCGATCGGCACCATCCCCTGCGAGGTGTTCGTTGAGACCGGCCTCGAGCTCAAACGCAAGAGCCCGTTCAAACCCACTTTCGTCGTCTCGCTGGCGCAAGGTTACTTCGGCTACCTCCCAACGCCGGAACACCATCGCCTCGGCGGCTACGAGACGTGGCTCGGCACCAACCGCCTCGAGATCGAGGCCGAACCCAAAATCGCCACCGCTCTCCTCGGCCTCTTCGCGCGACTGAAGGACGATGTGAGATGACCCCCTGGCGAGTGCCACGGCCGATCAAAACACCGAACCGCAAGATGTAGCCGAACGCGTGAGCGTTTGGCCCGCCTGCCAGCCGCCAATCGCCGCAGCCGATCGGCTCTACGGCTTTTGCCTGATTCCAAGTCACATTCCATGCCCCGCGCGGCAGGGCACCTCCGCCCGATGAAAACATAGCCGAGGTCGTGAGGCCTTGGCCGCCAAACACTCATGCGTTCGGCTACTAAAATTCTCAATTCAGACTGCGCGCCAAAGCCACGCGCAATGGCAGAAACCCTGTGACCATTCGGCCTGAGTAAGTCGAAGGCCGCCATCGCCTCCGCCCGGTCTCGCGTCAGTTGCGTGGCGCAGTGACGGGACACGCATGGCCCTAACCCGGATATTTCACAGCCTTGCGGGCTGTGAAATTCCGGGCTCTGGGAAAACCGCGCCATGGGAGCCATTTATTGGGAAAGGTCTGGCAAAGACTGGGATTTTTCGCGGTTGCAGAGTGTGTTTCGCGGACCGGTGGCACAAGACCCTCCAAAATCGCGTTTTTCGGAGCGCGGTTTTCCTTTGAGCCTGCATGTTTCACGCGGAAGCGTGAAATATGCAGGCTAACGCGACGGGTATGGCCCGAAGATCTTGGTCACGCGATGGCTCTCGGAGGCATCATCGACGATGACGACGCGGTACTCGCCGCCGCCCGGCGAAACGCGCAGCACGATGTGGCCCCGGTCGCTCGCCAGCTTGTCGATGCCACCTATGACCACCCGCGTCGCCTCATGCACGTCCGTGGCAAACACCTCGCGAGGACCCGGGTAGAGTCGCCGCGACTGCAGGCGCTGCCACACCCTCTGGGTCGGATGGCCGGCATCCCACACCGAGATGATCCAAACCCGCGGGCGCAGCACACCGATAAGAAATGCGTTTTGCGAATCGATATACCCGTGGTGATCCACGACCGCCGCCTCCACCGGCCCCACGGCCATGGCCACCGGCGTTTCGACGTCGTGCCACTCCGGATAGCCCTCGGCCGGAACCCCCGGAATATCGGCGCCATTGAAATAATCGAATTTGCCATAGCTCAGGCGGAATGATGTGCCGCACATATTCTCGTGCGGCCAGTCCGCGCGCGGCACTCCCTCGAGCGGGGGAAAATGGTTTCGCGTCTCCGTGCCCACCCCTGTCCAGATCTCGCCGTCAACCCCGATGTTTCGGAACTCGAAATTGGGGTATCTCTTGGGATCGCGGCACAGCACGACCTGGTCGCTCCGACCCGGCGCAAATCGTTGCACCTCCATGCCGTTGTTCTCGGCCTGCCATTTCAAAAAAGCGCGGTAGTTCTCCATGAATCCGACCTTGACCGGCTCCGGATATTTATAATCCGGCCAACCGCGGTCGATCATCTTGCCAATCCGGAACTCGTCTCCAACCCGCGTCAGGCCCGAGAGCTTGTAGGCGCCGCTCTTGGACATGTACAAAACGTCCGACGCGTTGCCCATGTGGTCGTCGTGGAAGTGCGTCGCCAGCGCATAGTCCAGCGACGGTTTCGGATCATTCCGAAGCGCGTGGCGGATGTAGCGCGCTATCCACTCCCCCGCAGGCCGCGTGCCATCCGGCCGATCCGGCGTGTGGCGGGGTGTTTTTTGCCCGAGTTCCCCGGCGTCCACCAAGAGGGTGGTCCCATCGGGAAACACGTGCAGGGCCGAATTGCCGCGCCCGGTGCTGATCTGATGGATGTCGAGCATCCCCGGCTGCCAGGGCGCAATCTCCTGGCCAACGACATCCTCCGCGCGACCCGCGGCCGTCGCCATCGCGAGAAGCGCCACCCACACAATGCCATATCTCATCTTCATCATGGGTCCCCTGTCGTTACCTCAAGCCACCAAGATTCGCCTGATCGGTGAACGCGCCGTAGAGATGCGGGCGGCGCTGGAGCCAGTTCACGTCGCGGAAGCAGCCGCCCTGCCAGATGCGATACCCATCGTCGAGCGCCACCTCCGCTGCGATGAAATCGCGGTCACCGTCGTTCCAGGCCAGCATCTCGCCCTTGCGGTCCACTATGCAACTGCCCAGCGCGTTGTTGCGCGATACGATCATGCAGAGCTGGTTGTCCATCGCGTGGGTGCGCATGATCGCCCTCCAGCGATCCTCGCTGTAGATCGGCGTTCCACGGCTCCAGCGATCGGCCCGATGGTCGCCCATGATCGGCAGCAGCAGGAAATCCGCGCCGTTGAGGCCGACCATGCGGGAGGACTCCGCGGCCGAACTGTCCATGCAGATATTGCAACCGATGCGCCCCACCTCGGTGTCGAAAACCGGAAAACCGTCCCCCGGCAGGACGCCGGAAACGTCCTCGCCACCGGCCGCCAGGTGGACCTTGTGATAACGCCCATCGATGCCTCCGGTCGGCCCGATCAGCACGACGCTGTTGCGCACCGCGTCGCCTTCGCGCTCGAGCATCCCCAGCGCGATGCGCGCCCGATGCTTGCGGGCGATCGCCGCGAACGCCTCGGTCTCCGGTCCCGGCGCGGGCACGGCCAGATCAAGCGAATCGCCGGGCACGCCCCATTGCAGGGCGATCTCCGGCAGCACGATGAGCTGCGGCCGACACCGCTGGCAGGCCGCCTCGCAGAGATTCCCGTAGAACGTGATGCTGTCCTGCATCGACTTGAACTGCGGCTGCCGACCGTGGGTTTGGCCCGTCACCACGCACACGCTAACGGATGGTCGCTCTGCCAGCGCCGTGCCCGCGGCCACGACGCGCGGCGCCCCCCAGAGCGTTTCGCCGGTGGCGGTCCAGCGCAGGGAGCAGCGGAGGGTGAGTTGGCGGGCACCATCGGGCGCGACCACTTTGCGCGAGAACCGCATGCGGTCCGCACCGGCCGCCTCTGGCAAAAGGAGGTCCCAGATCGCGTCCGGCCGTTCCTTGTCCGCCGCCGGTGCGCCCCAGATCGCCATGCACTGCAACACGTCGCGCGGCACCGCAAGGCCCTGGTGCCGGGCCTCGATCGCAATCCCGTAACTCTGGCCGGGCGCAATCCCATCATAGCGCCATTGCCAGCCGCCGCTGCAGGTGCGCGTGCCGTTCGCGGCCACGACGAATGCCTCACCGCGCCTCGCGGTTTTCGGCGCGGCCTTTGGATGCGGCGCCCACGGCTCGGATGCGCCCAGCTCCGCCCCGGTCTCCACGGCGCGCGAAACCGCAGGCGCCATCGCGCCGCCAACCACCGCGGCCGCCCCGGCCAGGAAACCCCGCCGGGACAAGGACAGCTTCGGATCCATCGAGTTCATTTGGATATCCTCACACGAAATCGCGGCGAACCACAGCCAATTCCATGAATGGTTGCGGACCCCGCCGACGGGTTCCCCGATCCAAAGTGCCGACAGATTCGAATCGCCGCCGTATTTCAGTACCCACCGAACTCGTGGCACGCGCGGACCATCGCGACGAAATTCTCCGGGGCACACGAGGAGTGGATGCTGTTCGACGAAGTCAGGATGTACCCGCCGCCGGGCGCGGCGTCGGCGATGGCCTGACGCACCGCCGCGCGCACCTCCTCCGGTGTCCCGTGCGGCAAGAGATGCGCGCAGTCGATGTTGCCGGTGATGCAGACCCGGTCGCCATACAATCGCTTCACCTTCGCCAGCTCCATGCCGGCGACCGGCTCGATGGGATTGATGCCGTCGGGGCCCGCCGAGACGATCATGTCCAACAGCGGGTAGAGATCGCCATCGGAATGCTTGATGCACAGGGCGCCCTCATCGTGGATCATGGCGATCATCCGCTTCAGCGGCGGCAGGATGAACCGCCGGAACAATTCGGGACTCATCATGGGCCCATTGTTGCCGGCGTAGTCGTCGCCCAGGATAATCACCTCCGCCCCGGCCCGGATCGCCCGCTGCACGATCCGCATGTTGCAGCGCAAAACCTTCTCCATCGTGACTTCGACGAGCTCCGGCTCCGCCAACATGTTCATCAGGATGTTGTCCAGGCCCATCAGGTAGGCCGACCACATGAACGCGGCGCGATGATGAAAGCAGATCGCCCGCCTGCCCTTGTATCTGGCGACGAGGTCCGGCAACTTCCCAAGACGACCCGGTGCCTCGGGATCCGGCGGCGTGTGGGCGCGGGCGTCGTCGATCGTCGCGATGGGGCCCCGGTGCGGATGCGCCACCGCCTCCGGACTCTCCTTATAGGTCACGCCCCACTCGTCCACGAAGGAGCCGTCGGGACTCCGGCTGACGACATCAAACCTCGCCCCGCAGCCAACGCCATCCATGTCCAGCCGGTCCATGCAGTCGGCCACGTCGCGGCAGCCCGGCACCGCGGCGCGCGCGACCTTCTCGTCCACGACGAATTCGATGACCGGCACCCGGTCGGGCTGGCGTCGCCTCAGCGCCGCGTGGACGCGCTCGACGGAGTTCATGGGCGGGCTCATGCTCAAGGTTGCTGCCTGTTACTGATATATCAGTATCTGATCGGATATGCGATGGCCCCGGGCGTGTCAATGCCATTCCTGGGCCGGGGGCCACCAAACCGATATGCCCGCCCGAGATCGCCATTGCCGCGACCGTTGCACCCGGCAGAATGCGCACGCGCCAATGGCCGCGGGTATATGGCGCGGACGCACATGGACACCACCACGATCGCATTGCTGGGGCTGGCGGCCCTTTTCGCCGGGTGCATCGACGCCGTGGCGGGCGGCGGAGGCCTGATCACGCTCCCCGCCCTGCTTGCGGCCGGCCTTCCTCCGATGGAGGCCCTCGCGACGAACAAGGGACAGAGCACGTGGGGTTCGACGGCGGCACTGGTACGGTTTGCCGGCACCCCCCTCCTCGATCGGGGCATGGCCCCTTGGGCGTTCGCGGCGGCGATCGCCGGTTCCGTTGGTGGCGTCCTGATGTTGCGCGCGCTGCCGAACGAGGCTTTGCGGCCCCTGGTGCTGATCCTGCTGCTTGGGGCGGCGCTCCTCGTTGCGGCGGTGCGCCCGAAGCCGCGAACTGCAGCGGTCCGCCGCCCACTATGGTGGTCGCTGGCCACCGCCGTGGGCATAGGTGCCTACGACGGATTCTTTGGGCCGGGAACGGGCACCCTCATGATCCTGGTTTTTGTCCTCCTTTGGCATCAGGCATACGACGCGGCCAGCGCCAACGCCAAGGTCGTCAACTGCGCCAGCAACTGGGGGGCGCTTCTCCTATTCGCAGGCATGGGCCTCATCCATTGGCCCATCGCTCTGACCATGGGCGCGGGCCAGTTGTTCGGTGGCTGGATCGGCGCGCACCTCGTCATCCGCCGAGGACAGAAGCTGGTTTGCATCCTGGCCGCTGCCGTCAGCCTCGCCCTCGCCGCCCGCATCGCGTGGCAGGTGTTTGTTGACTGACTCGAAAATTGCGAATCTTGTAGGCCGTCTCTATGAGACGGCAGCGGCGGATAGGGTGGCGTCTGACACAGACGCCCTACAACCCCATTTTCCGCCCCGCTGGTGCCTCCCTCGGGCGGCATGGGATCTGGCTTGAGGATTCAGGTCCGGCGCATCACTCCGAACGCTTCACGCGCGCGTCCAGTTCTTCCAGTTTGAACCGCACGCTCACGATATAAGGCTGCTCACCCTGGGTCCAATGGCCGTAGGTCGTTGTGACGAACGTGCCATCCGGCAGCACTTCCACACCGGGATAGGTGCAGTCTGCGCCCTTCGTGTTGTCCATGATGCGGACGCGATACTGGCCTTCCCGGCCCCGGGCGATGTCGTCGTAGGTGCCGACCCAGCCCACCCAATCGCCCTTGGTCGGGCTGACGTGCGTTGTGTCTCGAAAGCTGACGAACAGCCGCCCATCGGGCGCATACTTCGCCACATGTCGGTCGCCGGTGAGTGCGGCGGGCAGTTCCCGCGGCTCGGTCCACGTGAGGCCCTCGTCATCGGAAAAGATAACGAAGGAGTTACGCCTCCGGGAATTCTCGCGCAAGAGCACCGCGATCTGTTTACCGTCGGGCGAACGCAGTGCGCCCGGCTCGCAGAGGTTTGCATCCGGCAGCATCGCGATGGGGACGGGCACGCTCCAGCTCAGCCCGCCATCCTTCGAAAGCGTGGTGTACACCCAGAAGCGCCAGGCCTTGGCCATCGGCGAGGTGTGCCCGCCATCTCCTCGCTTTGCCTCGAGTCGCCCCTCGCCACCGCGAATGAACCGCCCATCATCATGGAAGAAGGCCAAGTAGTGGCCCGGGGATTTCAGGGCGATCACCGAGGCCATGGCCACGACACCCCCGAAATCCCCGATGGGCTTCAGTTCGCTCCAATTCGCCCCATCGTCCTCCGTGACCGCCATGCGAATGGGGAACAGGCCGCTGAACATGATGATGCGTCTCTTGCCTGACGCATCCACGACACGATGCAAGGTCGGCACCTCAAGCGAGGTCTCCCACGACTTCGGCGTAGGCAAACGCTCGCTCCACGTCTTTCCGGCATCGGTGCTGCGCTTGTAGACGATCGCACCGCGCCCATGGCCCTTGGGATACACGACGAGAATCGTCGCGTTATCCTCGAGCAACACCGTCGTCGGATGCCCGAGATACTGCCCCGCCTCGCGATCCACGATGATTTGCCGCCCCCCGTCGCCGCTGATGTCCACGATCGGGATCGTGTAGCCAGGCGCGAGCTGCGTCTTCAGGCCCTTGGGCGGCACGAGCGTCGTGTCCATTTTCTGCAGGGGCGTCTGTTGCGCGGGCCCAGGGGACGCGATCAGGCAGATGGCTGATGCCGTGACGGCAAGGCGTGCGCGCTTGCCCATCTTCATAGAGCCAGCGAATTTTTTCATGTCCTTTTGTTGGTGTCGAGCGTCTTGAGCAACTCTATATTCTCCTGCCCCACCTCTGCGGTCTGTTGAGCCACAGGCTCGTTCAATAGCACGGCCAGAAGCACACTCGCAATCCCAGTTTCAGGTTTCATATTCTGCGTCCGCTGTCCCTGGTCCTCTGCATAGCAACCCATTGGAGAATGTCATCGGATGGCAAGGGCGATACGCGGAGGATCCCCCATCGACCCGTTGTCTTGCCGCCCAGCCGACGAACATGTCACTCGGTGAACAGGCGAACGGGAAGCTGCGCGAGTTCGGTCCGTGACAGCGTGCCCTGGACGTCGGCGTCAAGTTTCTTGAAGATGCCCTCGGCACGATCGGCGAATTCCTTGCTGCTGACACAGCCATTCTTGTCCGCGTCTAGCGAAAAGACAACTCGCTTGATAATGGGCACGATCAGCTTCGCCCCAACCTCGCCGATCCTGCCCCCGATGGGCTCCTCCAGCGCGCCGAGTTCACCGCCGGTGATAACACCGTCCCCGTCCTCGTCCATCATCTGAAATGCGGCCTTGATGCCATACTGCCATTCCTCGCTTCCCACGATCGTGTCACCGCTCGTGTCGAACTGATCGATGATCAGATCGGCGAGCGCATCGCCGCCGGGCGGTGCAGAGAACGTGGGGGAAACCGCCGCCCAAAAGGCGGCTGCCGCCGATAGCGCGAGCACCTTGCTGGTTGATAGCCTCATCTCACCGCGATGATGTACAGATTGGAATCTATTGTAAATCCATCGCCGCGCCGCGCTAACAGCCCGTTGGAAGACCCACACCACAGCCGCGTTGAATATGGGAGGGATGCCGGCCCCGGCGTCCGCGTCCCACCGGATAGCGGAAGGCACCTCTCATTCGCGGCCCGCGAAGCCGTGGGCCATCCCGGCGGAATCGGGCCACGCACGCCATCAGGGGGCTGTTCAACGGGCTGCCACATCTCATCTGGCTTGGTCCACTGGCACGGCACGTACGCGGACGCTGGTGAAAAGCTCCGTGTCCGCAACCGGGCGGCTGCGCGTGTCCTGGACGCCCGTCCATATTGGCGTCCTCCCGCCGTCGGCGTGACGAATCTGGAGGTTGTCGATGTACACCCTGTACGTGCCGGGTTTCCCTCCCCGGAAGACAATGCCATGGCGCGGCAGAATGCCAGGGGCGAAGCCACATAGGCCGATGACACGATGCTCCCAAACGCCCGGACCGCCCCGTGTCTCGGGACCGCTGGCCTGCTCCCGACCGAATTGGTCAATGCCTTCGCCACGCTTGAAATCCAGGGAAACGCTCTTCCCATCATTGCCTTTGAAGGGCGAGTAGTAAAAGCCCCTGCACAAGCTGTCCTTTCTGGTGGCGGTGCGGTCGGTGAGGGAGCAATTGAAAGGCCGCAGGGTTGAAGGGTTCGCGCCGCGGAGCATGACAAGAGTTGTCCCAGGGGTGCTTTCGGTTGGGGCGACACCGTCTGCGATGTTGAAGGCGCGCGCGCCGTTGCAGGAAACCCAGTCCCGCGTGGGGTCGAGCCGCCGCGCGCGCGCACCGAGTTCGGCGAGCTGGCGATACCAGCCTTCGGCTATCTCGTTCGGCACGCTATTATGATCGAAGATCGCGAACAGCTCGTTGCCGAAGCTCCAGCCCAGCACGCTCGGATGATTGCGGTCGCGCAGCACCAGCCCGTCGTAGTGTTCGGCGAACCGCCGCCAAGCCTCCGACTCCTCGAAGTTCAGCGAGATCGCGCTCCCGAAGATCGCCGTCTCGTCGAGCACGACCACGCCCATCTCGTCGGCGAGATCGAGATAATGGCGCGGGTGCGGCTGCGCGTGGGGGCGGACCGAATTGCCGCCGAAGTCTTGGATGAATCGATACCACGCCGCGACTTAGCTTCGCGATAGCACGAATGGGCCGAATGGATGCAGGAAATCGCCGATGAGTTTGATCGGTTGCCCGTTGAGCAACAGGTCGCTCCCGCGGATGCAGAACTGCCGCCAGCCGAAGCGAGTGAAGTGGCTGTCGACGATGCGGTCGCCCTGTTTCAAGGAGAGCAACGCCGCGTATAGGTTCGGCGAACCCGGGGCCCAGAGCCTGAGCCGACCGTTGACGCGCTCCCGCAGCGCCAGCTTTGCCGTCGCCCCGGCGCGGACCGTGACATTTGCGGCGGCCAGCCCATCTCGGCTTTGTCCCATGTTTCCAGATAGCTCCGAAAATGGACCGAGTCCGGCCACCCCAATATCGACCATGGCAAATGTCAGCGCTGCTGCGCCGATTGCCACCATTTGCGCCCCCAACATCAGCCGTGGGATCAGAGGGCGCTGTTTCGACTGGTTTGGTCTGCTCATCGGATATCGGTTTGACCCAGATCGTAGCGCCGGGCCGGCATCCGACAGCGCCGCTTTGCGCAAAAATATCACCATTTTACGAATCATGTCTGATGACCTGCCCCGGCGCGGGACGTGGAGTCCCTTGCCAGGGTCGGGACCGAGGCGACCGCCATTGGCAAAACCCGGCGTCCCATGAATCCCGACGTGATGGTCTTCGCGTAAATCAGCTCCATGGAACCGCGATAATCCAATCGACGCGCGGGCGCGATGGGCCGAAAATAGTCATGATGAATCATCAGATCGCACTGGTCACCGGATTACTGGGCGCGGTCGCGCTGCCCGTGGCGGCGGCCGTAGAAGCTGGGCCCGCACTCCCGGACTGGTTCGAGCGGAACCGGGTGCAGGCCCATTTTGAGAACAGGATCGAAGAGGACCTCGGGGGCATGTATCGGGACCTGCATCCGGCGATCGCGTCGATGGGCGCGCGGGTCCTGACACGGATCTTCAAGACCACCGGCGAGGGCGCATGGTGGCCCACGGCGGCCGGACAAAGCCACGAATCTTTGGCGGGACGCGACCTGGGCCGCGAGATAGCCGAGGACGCGCACGGGCGAGGGCTGAAGGTCTTCGCGTACTACCGGATCATGTGCGATGACTACATCGAACGGGAGCACCCCGACTGGCTTTGTCGCGATGCCGCAGGGAAACTGGTCGTCGAGCCCCGCACGCGCAGGCGCCCCCAACCCACACACGTGATCTGCTTCAATTCGCCCGCCCGGGAATACACGCAAATCCGCCTGTTGGAACTCGCCGACCTCGGGGTCGATGGGATCTATTTCGATTCCTGGCACATGCCGGAGATCTGCACCTGCGCGAACTGCCGCACAGCCTACGAGAAGGAGATGGGCCAACCCATGGACGTGTCGGCAGGTCGGGGGACTGAGGCCTACCGCCGCGCGGCCCATTTCGTGGGCCGGTCGATCGTGCGAACGTTCGCCGGATGGAAGAAGGTGGTGCGGCAAAAACATCCCGGCGTGCTGTTCGCCATCGGGAGCTCGCTCTATCCGTGTTTCGACACGCAGATGCAAATCACGGCCGACCTGCTGGCGATCTCCGATACGAGCAAGACCGAGTTCTCGAAGCCTTTCGGCGGGCATCTCCGCGCGCCCGCCGCGACCGGCGTGGAAGGAACCGCAAAACGGCAGGGCTTCATGGACGCTTCCTTCGCTGTGCCCGCCTACGACGTGCAGAATGCGCTGGGCTGGAGCTTTACCAGGGACTCTTGCGATGGACGGCCGCCGCTAATGTGGATCCCGTTCACGCGGACGGGAGAGGAGGCCCTCTTCTCCGCGGCCGCATCGGTCGCCTACGGCTGCATCGCGTCCTTGCATCCCGAGGGCTTGCAGGAACGTCGTTCCCCGGTGATCCGGCCCGAGGCGCTCAAGACCTACGAGCCATGCTATGCCCTAGGAGCGAAGGTCTCACCATTCCTGGCCGGAACGCGCCCTGTGCAGTACGCGCTGATCCACGTGAGCGCGCGCTCGCGTGACGCCCGAATCGCGGACGCCCGCGCCCTGTGGGTGGAATTCTTTGCCCCGACCCTCGGCGCGTTCGAGGCCCTGAAGGAGGAGCACCTCCCCGTTGCCACGATCAATGACGCCCAACTGGAACATGGCGTGCCCACCGAAACCCGCGTCCTCATCCTGCCCAACGAGCGGGAATGCGGCGACGCGCAGCGCGCGGCCGTCAAGAGATTCGAGGCTGGGAACGGCACGGTGATTCGGCTCGATTCCGGCGCGGGCTGGCATCTCGCGGCAGAGAAAGAGGCACTCAAACGCGCACTTGTGGACAAGATTGAACGCTCGGGGCAACGTCCGCCCATTCGGGTGCGCGGCCCGGCAGGGATGCACTCGGTGTTCTTTGGCGAACGCGGGTCGGGGCGGACCGTCGCCTGCCTGGTCAACGCGTTTGGCTGGTTTCGCTCATCGCGCGAGCGCGCTCCAGGATCCGCGGGGAATGCGCCCTCCCCATGCTCGGGTGTAACGATAGAAATGGATCTGGAGCCCGGCGCTGTCGAGCGCGCCTTCGACGCCGTGACAGGAACGCAATTGAAACCGGTCACAAAGAACGGACGCCCTGTTCTGAATGTGCCGGATTTTCCGGTCACGGCCTGCGTGGTCATCGAATAGGATCACCGGTCGGATATTCTTGGTCAGAGATGTCCAGCGCGCGAGGCGCGGCCTCAGCGGCTGATGTTCCCCGACACCTTGGCGATCTTGAAAAAATTCTGCAGCAGCCGTTTGCCATCCATGTGGCCCTCCTCGTAGGCTTCGGGGTGAAATTGCGTCGCGTAGAGCGGCTTGCCCTTGTGCTTAATGGCCTGGACCTGGCACGCGTCGGTGCTGGCCAGCAGTTCGAATTCCTGTGGCAACGCCTGGCACTCGGAGACATGCTGTTCGAGCATCTCAAATTCTTCACCTAGCCCTTCGAACAAAGGATCGCTTTTGACGGCCCTGATCTTACAAAAGCCCCATTCTTTTAAACGGCCGGGGGCGTACTTCGGGTTTGGGTCAGACTCTCCGGGTCGAAGTCGTCGCATGTCACCGCACTTGCCACCGAAAGCCAGATACACCTGATGGAATCCGCCGCAGAAGGCGATCGTTGGCACGTCGCTCTCCCTCAGCAGGGCCCACAGCTCGTCCCGGGCAGCCTCGCATTTCAGCATTCCGGCGGGCGACGGGGCGCGCAACACAATCGCCTTCACTATGGGCCGATCCAAAGTCTCGCGCTTGAGCTGCGTATAATGAAAACAATAGCAGTCCAGGCCCGACAGCGCCGTGATCCGCGATCGCAGGCAGGCGAGGCGCCATAGCCCGCCCGGCGTCGCCAGGTTCTTCGGAAGATCCGATGGATCCGTGGGATCGATCAGGACCACGCAGGGAGACCGTTCGCCGGCGAATCGGTCCAGGCTGTCATACAGCCCCTCGAAACCCCGGATCGTGTTCGCGTCTGCCCCGGACTCAGCCGCATTGGACCCCGCCACCACCCACAGGGCAAGAAACGAAACCAACCAACGCCCCAGAAAACCGACCTCGACGCGCATGGCCAAATGTACATCCCCGTGCCCGCGTGAGGAGAGCATTCTCGGACAACTCTTGGTGGCCCAGCCAACCGCCGAAAGGCCGACGCCCGAAATTCGTCTTCATCGGGCGGCTTTCCCAAAGCCCGTTGAAAATACCACACGACAGCCGCGCTGGGCATGGGAGGGACGCCGTCCCCGGCGTCCGCGTCCCACCGGGAAAAGGAAGGGCACCTGTCATGCGCGGCCCGCGAGACCGCGGGCCCTCCCGGCGGAACCGGGCCGTGCACGCCATCAGGGCAATCCATGACGTATTTCAACGGGCTGCTAGCCCGGACATTTCACAGCCTGCCGGCTGTGAAGTTCCGGGCTCTGGAAAAACCGCGCCATGAAAGCCATTTATTGGGAAAGATCAGGCAAAGACTGGGTTTTTCCGCGGTTGCAGAGTGTGTATCGCGGATCGATGGCCCCAGCCCCTCCAAAATCGCGTTTTTCGGAGCGTGGTTTTCCTCTGAGCCTGCATATTTCACGCGGAAGCGTGAAATATGCAGGCTAGGGAACCAAGGAGTACTGGAGAACGACAGCCTGGTCACCACCGCGGGAACCAACCTCGATTCCAGTCTCACACAGTTCAGCGCCAATGCGTTTCGTGGGAGCCGTTTCGCAGTCCCAGTCGACGAAGGTGTATTGTCTGCGTGGGTCGAGCCCGCGGAGTCTTACGGAACGGCGGCAGCGGGGGGCCGCGGAGCCGCAGAACGCCTGGACGAGACCATCGCCGCTCGTGGGATCGTGAAACTGAAATGCGAGCCACTGTTTCGGATCGTCGCTCCATGCCGCCAGTGGATAGAAATCGGCCGTGAAGAGCCGGCGCACTTTCAGGCAGCGGTCGATGTGCTGGCGCAGGGCGCCAACCGCTTCAGGGTTGAGAAAGTTTATGGCAAATGATGCGCAGGCGCCCATGCCACTGCGAAGGGCGACCTCGTCGGTCTTGTTGGCGCCAAGGCCGTGAAGCGGCAGCCAGAGTGACAGCCCATGGGTCATGGCCTGCACGTTGCGCGGAAACGCCCTGTCGCCCCAGCAACTATCGCTCCGCCACAACGCGACACATCGGCGCATCATCTCGAAGTCAAGACGCCGCCCACCACTGGCACAATTATCAAGTATGAGACCAGGGTGTCGCCGGACGAGTTCATCCAGAAAATCGTAGAGGCCGGTGATGTGCCGCACTTCGCGCAAGCCGATGTCATCGGGGCCTTCCCCCGTGTGCCAGAAATAGGCCGGATACAAATTGAAATCCTGGCGATAGATGGCGATGCCGGCGTCGCGGATGTTCTTCGAAATGGTGTCAAGCGCCCAGGCGCGGGCATGCGCATTGCCGAAATCGAGCAGGCGAAAACCGTCCTTTTCCATGTAGCGCAGGCCGTCCGGCGTATCGCTCGGCGCGAGGAGCCAGTCGGCATGCTCGCGCTGGAGCCATGTGCCGCGCATGGCGCGTTCGGGCTCGAACCAGGCAAGGAATCGCATTCCCGCCTGGCGCACGGCAGCGCCCACGGGGCCAAGGCCACGCGGGAAGCGCGCCAAATCCGCGTCTGGATTCCCCTGCCCTCGTGGGAAGCCACCGCCGTTCCATCCGGCATCCAGCCAATACGAGTCCAATGGTAGTCTCAGGGCGGCGATGTCAGCGGCCAGTTGGATGAGCTTCTGCTCGGTCGTATCATTGAACCGGACCATGCCGTGAACGCTCGCGGCCACCGGCATAAGGTCCAGCGGCGCATGCGTCTTCGGCGTAAAGGCCCGCAGCACGAGGCGGCGAAAATGGTTCTGCCCATCGATCCAATCCCCGCGATAGCCCATGACCAACACCGATGGCAATCGCACCTCCTCGCCAGCCCGCAGCTTAAAATGCGACCGCTTCAAGCCCGCCGTCACCCGCACCCTCCCGCCGCCAACCGCCTCAAACACAGACCTCCAGTCGCCCGACCAACCCACGGCAACGACCAGCCCGCCGCCCTCGCCCGCAAGATTGAAGTAGGGCATCACGCCATCCGATGATCGCCCCCCGAACGACTCCAACGCAAAGGACTTGCCTTGGTTCAGCGGCTCCACGCGCGGTTGGAAATCGCCGACCTCCGAATGGCTGCCCTTGCTCCAGTGCAGCATCACCGGATTGCCGGATGGGAACTGGACCACGAAGTCCGCCGACTTCAGATCGCCGTAGACCGGCGATTCCCCGCTCGCCGGAGCCCGGAGCCGAACCTGCCACTCGATGGCGCCTTGCCCGGGATACTCGCGCCTCTCAAAGCGCAGGCCGGAATGTGAGACCGGACCGGGCAGCGCGCCCCGCTCGCCCAATTGAAAGTCGGGGGCCAGCAGCAGCGTCGAATCGTCGGCCACGGAGATGCCACACCCCGAGGGCACCACGAAGAGGATAAGGCTTCCGATGACGATCAACGATTTCATCTCTGCCGCGGAACACCCAGGCCTCTCTTCCGATCCGCAGAATCTCACTTCGCATCCTCCAGCGACACGTCGTCATAATGCACAACGTACGCGACTCCCTGAGCGCGGAGTTCCAACCGCATGCCCATGGCGCCGGGCATGGGCCGAAACTCGCCCGAGAACATTTGCCACTGATCGGTGAGCACGCCGCTCACGGTATGGTGACCCAGAAACTTATTGTTGCCATCCATCATCATCACCACCGCAAAAAACCGCCTCCCCGCCGTACCCTTGACCCGCCCGGAGAAGCGGTATGTTTTTTGATCATCGGGGCGCACCGCGGGTCCGTCGTAGGCCGCGCCACTATAGTTGGTTCTGTTTCTCTTCTCGATGCGTATGCACTGTTTGCCTTCGCTCGCCTCGCCAACGATGGACACTGTCGCAAGCGAATCCTTGGCGTCGAAAAACCGCCAATAGATCGGCGCTCCGCTCGATGCGTTGACCTCTTCGAAACCGCCGTTCCGCAGCAGGGGACCGGCCGGCGGCGCGCAGAGGGGGATGGCGCGCCCTTCCTCCAGGATGAGCGGTTCCATCACATGATCCCCGGCCTCCGCGACCACGGCCGTTCTCTCATCGGGGATGCCAGCGAAGGTGTTATCCCGTATCAACGTCCAATTGGCAGGGGCGCCAAGCCGCACCTGGTCGCGGCATTCTTCAAATCGGTTATGCTCCAGGACGCAGAGCAGGAGACCGCCGTCCTGGTGTGAGACGCTGGCGAGACCGGCGACCGTGGCCACATTACGGGTGTGGACAAAGGCGCCGACCTCCGCCTCACGAAAGACATTGCGCCGGGCCGCATTGCCGGCGATGTACCACAGGACATCCCTATCCTCTTTCGGGAAAGTCCCCCCGTACGCCCGGTAGTGGTCCACGTAGGCGCCCGGAGACTCGCTCGTGTCGTACGCCTGGCCGTGCACGTGCTCGATGACATTATCAACGGCAAGATTCCACCCCGTGGGATTTCGGTAGCTCGAATTGTAGACCACGCCGCTCGTGACGTTCCGCGCCGTATTGGCCGCTATGATGTTGTCGAAGGCGTTATACCAGAAACAGACG
This sequence comes from Verrucomicrobiota bacterium, assembly GCA_029560585.1. Lineage (GTDB taxonomy): Bacteria > Verrucomicrobiota > Verrucomicrobiia > JADLBR01 > JADLBR01 > JADLBR01. The sequence goes on from JAKQKQ010000187.1 coordinate 27,992, forward strand.
AGGTGGATCTTGATCTCCGGCACGAAGGCGCCCGAGTCCAGGAAATTGTGATACATGATATTATGGCGGTAGGCCACGGTGAGTACCACTCGGCTCGTGGGGTCCGGTGCAACGCGCCAGGGTTTGGAGAGCGCGAACGAAACCCGATCACCCGAGACCGTCTTTCCTTTGATTTCCCGGTACTGCCCCGCGCCCTTGCCGCAGGCGATGTAGAGCATCCAGTGATCGTTCTCGCCCACCTCGCCGATGATCCGCGAACCGTCGGAATTCCATGAGACCCGATAGCCCTGCGGCGTTGGGGCTTGGGAATTGATGCCGGCGGTGGTCACGGTCGTCATATCATCCTGGGAAGAGATCACGTCGAAGAGACCGCCCTGCGGATAATGGTAATGAAAGATATACGACTCGCCCTGGTTCTTGGCGGAATTCCGGGCACTGGCGATGCTTCTCAACGCGCCCCTCTCAAACATGCTCGGGTGATTGCCTATGTTCATGCTGCGATTGTGGGCGAAATAGCAATACTTGACGGACGTGTTGACGCAGGTGATGGTCCGGTTAAGGACTCGGGCGTGGCAGCGGTCCGCGCCGCCAAAATCGCAGCGTTCCACGATCACCCGCTTGCCGTTGTAGATGGCCACGCCCGCCGAGAGCGCATTTTCGTATAAGGCGCGGGAAACGCCGTTCGGCGAACCGGCGTGATGCCCACGAAAGATCGTGTCCTGGATCAGCACCCAATCCGTGCTCGGCGGGCAGGCCTGATCATCGTTGTGCGAGGGCACGGCGTTTTCTCCGATCTGCACAAGGCCGATGGGGGCGTGCAGTTCGCATTTCCGGACGATGATGTTTGCGGCCCCTCCGCATAGGAGGTGCAGCGCCGGCGCATCGATAATGTTCTGGACGCCTCGGAAATCGTCCGACCAATCGCGCTCATCGGTCTGGACAACGCACACCCCGTCCACCACGCAATCGGCGGCGCGGATGAGTAGCGTGCTCTGCTTGTTCCCGTTGTTGCCGTTGAGGACCGCCATGTTCCGTATCGAGATGCCGCCTTCGTCGAAGATCAGGATCGCCTCGGGAAAGGATCGTCCCGGCAGGGGCCTCAACACCGTGGCCGTGCCCCTGACGGCGTTCGTGCCGTCGTATTCTCCCATGCCGACGCCCTCGATGCTCACCCCCGCAGACGGTTTCAATGGTCGCGAGACATGGAAGGTCCCTGCGCCGAAACGGAGCACGCCGCCCGATCCCCCCGCCTTCTTCAGCGCATTTTCAATCGCGCCCGTGTCGTCGTCGCTGTCGTCGCCCTTTGCACCAAAGTCCTCTGCCCTGAACATTTCCTTTTTTGTTTCGTCCTGCCAAGGGGTGACCTCAAAGGTGAGCGCCTCGCTCCAGCCATATTGGCCGCCCGTGCCATTATGGGCCCAGGCCGTATACGTGCCCGGCGCCAAATCCGGCGGCAGGACAGCCTCGAGGTGATATGGCTCGGCCACCTTCACCGCTAGCGTCTTCGCAAAGTTCCTGCCCTCGATGTGGATAACTGGCGTGAAGCCCGCGAGCGTGAGGTTCTTTCCAAACACCCGCACCGTTTCCCCCGGTCTCCCGGATTGGGCGCGGCGCGGCCATAGCCACCAGGCTTCCGCACCATTAAGCCGGTACGGCCGCCCGGACTTCCCACCGCACTGTGGCCAAATAAGCATGGCGGTCGCTGGCAGGTCTTTCGGAATGATCGCCTGCAGCCGATTGTCTTTGGCCCGGAGCGGCGTCACCTGACGGGTGACACCTTCGGCCCAGACCAGGAGCGTTGCGTTGTCGAGGCGGCATCCGGCTGCTGAAAGTGTTTCGTCCGGCATCACGGGGTCCGTCGCCACAGAGAGCTCTGGAGCGTCGGCCGACGGCTCTCCCCCCATGGCGGGAAGGGCCGTGTCTACAGGGGCGGCCACCGCATTGGGAGGCGGGTGCGGGACATCGATCGGCGGCGGGAGCACGCCCGCGAAGCACGATTGGCAGGCGCACAAACTGAGCGCGAGGTGAAATGCGGGGCTGGGGACGGACAGCATGGCGAGACTCCTCAGGAATGGCAAAAGTTCAACACCTTTGTTCCATTATTACATGCGATTCCCCCCGATTTTCGATCCCGATATCATTCTCTATTTCGCGACGCTGCGCTTCTGGCCCTGCCCGGTCGCCTGGCCCCCTGCTCGATGACACGACTCAGGACCGCCTTTCAGAAGCGAGCGCGACCGGGATGTTCCCCTCTACTCAACCCGGATCGAATCGATCTTGATCCGCACATCGCTGCTCCCGGACATCCCCATCGGCCATTCGGGCGCGACGTAGAGGCCTCCAAAACAGATCTTGCGCAAGAGCGGCTTCTTGAACGACTGGGCGGGCGAGCCGTTCGCCACGACCGAAAAACCCTCCGGCGTCAGCTCGACCTCGAAGTGGTTCCACTCCTTCATCTTGAACGGCGCGATTTCCGCCCATCTATTCCCGCCGATCGCCACTTGAAACACATCCGATTTCTTCTCCACGTCGAAGATGGCGCGCAGGGTCGTGCCGCCCCGCGTCTTGCCGCCCAGTGTGAGCAGGGGCCAATCGAGGCCGCCGTACCGATTCACGTTGACGTCGAACGCCAGGCGGAGACTCGCTTGGCGCGTGAGTCGCTCGGTCAGCACCAGCCCCAGGCTCGATTGCCGCTGGCCGAAGCGGGCGATCCCGTTCTCAATTGTCAGGCCGGACCGTCCTCCGCGCGGCAGCAGGAATGGCTTTGAGAAATCCGGCAGGGGCCCGACCACACTGCAGTGAATGCCGCGCGGGTACGTGTAGGCGACGTAGAGTCTGCCGTCATCGACAAAACCGTTGGGATAAAAGGCCGTGCCACCCTGGGGCTGGATGACAGGGCCAGGCAACAGCAGATCCGGATCGGAAACCGGGGAACAATACAGCGCCAAGAAGTAGCGGTCGCGGCTGATCCGCTCTGGCACGCGAACGTTGTTGTCGTTCATCACCATCAGCAGGCCGTCGGGAGAGCCAACGCCGGCCACGGCGTAGTTGCGCGAGCAGATCGTGTCAACCTCGACCGAACGGGCCTTTGTCCACGTCCGGCCGTGGTCGCTGCTGGTGGCATAGAGCAGCATCCGGTGCGGCTTCTCCGCGCGCTCCGGGTTGTCCTGCGCGGTCGAGTTGCGGATCAGCAGGCCGATCCTCCCGTCGGCTTGCTCGAACAGCATCGGCTCCCAGATGGTGACCAGCTCCCCTCCAAACTCCTCCGGTTTCTCTCCCATCTTCGACCAAGGCAGGGCCTCGATCGGATCGCTCCATGACCAGGACTTGCCGCCGTCCTCGCTGATCAGCACGCCCGCGTAACGGGTGTGGCCCACGATGCATTTCTCCTCCACGATCGGCAGGCTGCACGGGAACATCATCACGCCCTTGCGGGTCAACAGGCCGTGATTCGTGGGAAAACCTACGACCTTCCCCTCCAGCGCGGGAGGCGCCGCCGGCACCTCCCGGTTGCTCCATTTGAGACCGTCCGCCGATGTCGCAATGAAAGTCTTGCGGGCGTTGTAGTCGCACCATGCGCAGAACAGGGTCTCGTCGCGAAAATTTATGAAAATGGGCTGCCACTGGTTATCGGTCTCAATGGGATTCTCCGCGCCCGCGTCCTTCGTGAATAGCCGAACGGGCTGCGACCAGCGCTCGAAATCATCGCTCCAACTCAGAAAGTTATACTGGCCCGGGACATCCTCCCCGTGCGACTCGTTCGCATTCCACGCGGCGAAGAACTTCCCCTTGAACCGTACGATGTCCACGTCGTGGTTATAGAGCAGGGCCGGCTTCGCCGCCGGGTGATAGAAATAGACGTCCGCCTGCTTCACCGTTGGCCGATAGATCGGCAGAGGGTTACCACCGAACGCCGGGCCGCCCGCGAGGTTGGCGGCGGCGGCAAGCGCGAGAACAATCCCATGTTTCATGGCAGATGAGATGCGATTCATCGATCCTCGAACTGGACGGCCGACGTAACCATCGCGCCGCGTTCGTCGGTCAAGCTGATGAACCACGTGTTGGCGCCCGCGGGAGGGCGGGCCGCTATGATGGCGCCGCCCTCGCCCACCTGGGCGGGGACGCTCTGCCATTTTCGTTTCGAGCGCAGGCCGGTGTCGGCGGTATAGTGCAGCGTTGCCTCTCTGATGGCGGTGATCGATTTGACCGGCAGTCGGATGTTGTCGCCTTCAGTGACTGGCTTGCCGGGCACGGGCAGGGGTGTTCCGGCGTTGCAGTATGAGTCAATGAACAATCCGATCTCTTTAGGGGCCCAGCCCGGGCCATGGCCATGGCGCATGTTGACCTCGATGCGCATCTGCTTGAAGCCGGGCACCAGGTCAAAACTCTTCTCGTAGCTGTCCAGCGGGTAATGGATGTCACACGTGCCATTCACGAACAAGATCGGCACCCGGCAGCGCCCCAACAGGCTGGAGGGGTCGTAGGTCTTGATCCAGAGGTCCCGGCGCTCGCCGAGCTTGTCTATGGAGGGTTTCTGCACGGATTCGCCCTCAAACAAGAAACCGCAGCCATAGACGGGCACGGCCGCCTTGAAACGATCATCGACCGAGGCCACCAGGCACGTCGTGTAGCCGCCCCAGCTGATGCCCGTCACGGCGGTGCGGTCTGCGTCCACCTCGGCAAACGAGCGCAATAGCGAATGCGCCCGGATCGCGGAGGCTGCCGCGTGGAAAGGCCAGTCGTCGTTCGTGTCGCCCCCGATGGTGTCAAATTTCTCCGGATGTCCCTGGTCCGGACCGCCGTTCGGCAACCGCTTGCGCGTCTTCCGATCTGACGCCTGATTCGGCACCGGCGCGCCACTCTTCGCGTCATAGGCCGGCGCGTCCGGCTGATGGCCCGATAGGTCCATCGCGATGGCCGCATAGCCACGCTTCGCCCAGAGCCAGGCCCACTCCGCAAAGGCGGTTCCACCGCCGCCGTGAATGAGCACCACGCCGGGAAACCTCGTCTTGCCTGCGGTGACCGCCCCCAATGTCCGCGGTGACGCATAAAACGCGAACACCTCCGTGGCGTGGCCCTGATAGCTTTCGCCCGCATAGAAGAGCCAATAGACGGGCCCTGACTGGTCCACCCAACGCATGGGGGGCGCTTGCTTGAGTTCGCCCAGGTTCCACGGGCCAACCATTTCATCGCCCGCGTGGGCGAGGCCCGCGACGAAAGTTACCGCGACGAGGATGGCGATGGGGAGTCTCATAACATTAGATGCTTGAGGATGGAGTGAACACCACCCCGCAGTGGTTTCAAAGCAGGGAATACGCACATTCCATGCCCCACGGCTTTGTCATTCTACGATGGCCTCGCTCTGCACGTAGATCGCGCTGAACCTGATCCCCACTTTCTCCTCGCCTTCAAACGTCCCTTTGATGCGAACGCGATCCGGCAGACCACCGATGGAGTTCTGCCCACTCCACGAGATTGGCGTGTGATAACCGCTTTCGCGAACAACCGCCGCGTCTTTCCCAGAAAAATGCGGCAACGGTCGCTCGCGGTCGTCCAGCAACTCGATCCTCAGGTCCGCCCGCGCGCCCAGTCCGTCAGCATTCAGGTAGAACCGGTGGCGTACGCCCACCTTCGTCGGAACCGAAGCCGTGACAAACTCACTCTGGATGACGGGCATTTGATAATCGCCGGGGCCTTTGCCCGTTTCGTCCGCCACCAAGTCCCCAAAACGATCGCGCGGAAGCGTGGCGATCCCCACGCCACCGCGCGGGGGCGTGTCTTCCCTATGCCGTGGGTCCCACGCGCCATAGTAGATGAACGTCTTGTCCCCGATGTTTTCGAACCCCTGCCCCTGCAGAAGTCCACCCTGATCCCAGGCGCCATCCTTCCCGCGCATGAGGAATGTCCATTCGTGCGCGGGCTCGCGGAAATTGATGCCGTCGTTGCTGACCACGAAACCGAGGTCGATCGTGACATCCTTCCATTCTTTCGCGCCGTGCCAGCGGCCATACAGGCCCAGCAGTACATTGCCGCGATTCCAGACGCTGATGCCCTCATGCGTCTGCTCGCCCTCGAGGCTACGGCCCGCACCGAGCGGCGCGTGCTGCGTCGTCCGCACGAACCCGACGCTGCTGGTGCCGGACCAGTTCACAAAATCGGGCGAGCGATACATGCGCGCGACACGTCCCTGATAAGCGCTGGCCGCACTCATGGCGTTCTGTCCGCAGATGTAATACATCCCACCCCATTTGTAGAGTCCCCCGCAGGGCTCGAAATGAATGGCGGGCAGCACGAGATCCTTTTCCAATAATTCCGCATTCTTCGGCGCCGCCGCGGTGAGCAGTTTCCACCGCAAGCCATCCGCGCTCGCGAACGGCGCCAGCGAACCGAGGCGCGTATTGTGGCGAAAATAGATGTGGGTTGAGATCTTGTACCGCCGCTCCGGGTTGGGATCATCGGGATCCGCCAGCACCTTCAGGTTCACGAAGCCCAGCGGCGCTGGATCGGTCAGGATCAGGTTGTTGTTCTTGTTACCCCGATACTCGACGAGGCCAAGATCGGGCTTGATCCAGCGCAGGCCGTCAGGACTCTCGGCATAGGCCGCGCGCCACCGTGCTGATGCCATCTTGTTCGAGGTGTCATCGTCAAAGGCGACATACCACATGCGAAATCTGCCCCGCTCCCGAATGACCGAGCCGTAGAACTGCACCCCCATGGCATCCGGAGTACCCGGTTCGCCACGCCTCACCACGGGATTGGCCGGATGCCGTTCGGGCGCCCGCATCTCCAGCCGGAGATTCTGCGAAAAAGGGATCGCCACCCGATCAAATGCGAACAGGGTTACGCCCGCCGCCTCATCGAACTCTGCCGCATCCGACCGGCCAGCGGCACCGGCCAACGCCAAAGCCATCCCGATCACCCCCGCCCTGATTCGCAGGAACGCCCGGCCGAAAAACGCGCTGTCCTGTTTCATGGGCTTGGTCGGCTGGTGACGGCGTAGATGTTGGCGCTGCGGAAGAAGAACCGAAGCCGGATGGTCCGACCGGCGAGCTGGCGTGCGGTGGCATCGCCCCATTTCAGCGGGATGTCGCGCCGATCCTCATTGCGGATAACGCACTTCTCCCGCTCAAACCCCGGAATGATGCTCCCGTTTTCGTCGAGGGCGGCGACCATCACATAGGCCTGATCTTTGGCGAAGGGCCGATCGGGCGCGGGCGATGCGGCATTCAGGAACAAATCCGTCTCCGGCACCGGCAACGGCCTTGTCGAAAACTCGCCGTTGGCACGAGCACTGATATAGCTGATGCGGTCCTCCGGCAGGCCCAGCAGCAGGTTACCGCGCGCAAACAGGATCGTTCCGTTCACGATCATGGGATGGGTCTCGAGCCGAGGGATCTGGGGGAACATGTCCAGGGCGTTGACCCCGCGAGCCGGGCGTTCCCAGCGCAGGCCGTCGCGGCTGACCCACCACTCGTTGTCCAGTTGGGGCCCGTGCTTGCGAGGTGACAGCGGGCTGGCCGCGTAGTTGAGCACCATCATGTAGGCCCGGTCGTGGTACCAGAAGCCGTTGCCGCTGTAGAATTCGAGATCCGGAGGGTCATCGGCATCAGGCACGGTCAGGAACTCCGCCGGGACGGCGCCTTTGCGACCGTTGCGATTCCAGACATCGGATAGTGAGACGGACGGTTCCCACCGGCGTCCGTCGGGGCTGGAGCGGGTCATCAGCACCCGCCGATCGCGCAAGGAATCGTCACCCAGCGCGGGCGTTGGGCCGCCGTGATCGAGAATGTGCTTGCGATGCGGCTGCAGGCTCTTGTTGACACAGACGAATCGGCGCAGGACCGGGCTCCAGAAGAGGCTCATCGCATCACCGTCGTAGAACAATGGATTGCCGGGATGCTCCTGCCATCGCCTGCCGTCGGAGCTGAAAAATGCCGTGTAGGCAAATCCAGAGCGGTCCACCTTGAGTTTCAACAGGAGGTACTCCCTGGCGTCCGAATTGTAGGCCATCGCGCAATGATCCGTCCACGCAGCCGGTTTCGGCTCAAACACTGACTCCGCGCCCTCGAGCATCACGCCATCGCGCGTTGTCGCTCGGAGAAGCTTCCAAGTCGTGACCCTGTCATACGGTTTATCGCCGCGACTGATCTCCGTCATCCGTTGGCCAAACACCTCCCACGCGCCGCCCGGATGCGGAAAGCAGCCGATTATGGTAAAGTCGGGTGGCTCGTACTCGCGGATGCGCCGTACGGGCGTCACGCCAAAGTGCAGCGCCCCCCAAGTATTGGTGACGTCGCCGGCGCCGGAGAAGAGTAGTTTCCATTGCGCCAAAGGGGGCATTGCGTGCAGCGCCGGTTCTGGTGGAACCGCATTCTCTGGCACGGTGTCGGCGGCAGAGAGCGCGGCAAACTGCGCAAACAGCACCGAGAGGAGGAGGATACTTTTCATGGGCCGTCGAAGACGGTGACTCTGAATCGACTCAAGGCTGCAGTTCCTGATTGGACACGCCCGCCGCGCCGGGATGGAGCAGGTTGTTGGAGAAATGTAGTCCCCGCGGCGCGTTTGGCCCGCCCGCGACGATGACCGCATACTTGTAGCGCGGGGTGCCGATACACTGCACGAGATTGCCCTGGATGACGACATCCGTCAGCGGCGGATCGTCGGGCTGCTGGCCCGAGTCGAACTTTAGCGGCGAACGCTCGTCGCCCCAGATCCAGTGCGCGTCTCCGTGGCCGAAGTCAGAGATGATGTTGTTGGCAATGATTGATCCGCCGTCGGCATTCGCGGCATTCGCCGCGGCCCCGGGCATGAGGCCGATGGCCCAGAGGCTATTCCTTGTGAACTGGTTGCCGATGATGAGCACGTTGCGCGATCCGTGCATGGCCTTCATGCCCATGAACGAGTTCGCGATGACGTTGTTGGCCACGATGACATGATCGCTGTGCAGGTCTATGCCCTGCGCGGCGTTCTCGACGTGGTTCCCGATGATGCGCGTGAGGTCGCTCACCTCCGGCGCCGTGACAATGATCCCGGAGCCCTGTTGCCAGTTATCCGAATAAGCCGCGTCCCAGGCCGCCTGGCTGAGGAACGTCCCTTTCTGCGCGTTCTTCTTCACCCAGTCGCCGAGCTTGTACTTCGCCTTGGTCTCTGGGGTGGGGACAAGGTTTTCCTCGATGACGCGGTTGCCTTCTATTAGCGTGCCCGTGCTGTATCCCACGCTGATGCCTGTGCCGTCGGTGCAGTTGAAGGCGTACCCCCAGTCCTTGCTGCTCGTGCGATCGTCCACGCTCACCCGCATATAGTTCCTCACCGAGCAGCGGCTGATTCGGGTGCCCTTGCATTCGCGCAGCGTGATGGCGCCAGAGCGCGTCCGATTGTCGAGCACGCGCACATTCTCCAAAACCAGATCCCGGCATCTGATCGCCAAGATGCCTTCATTGTTCGTCTCCATCTTCCCTTCTGGCCGCGTGAGCGTGAGATCGTGGACCTCCGCGGCATTCGCGCCCTCGATCTCGATGATCGGCTGATCCGGCCTTTGCTGGATGATGCGGCCTGGACCAAACAGCCCCGCCCTCTCACCTCGGATGCGGATCTTCTCCGCGATCGGATAGTCACCCGCCGGCACGAAGACCATCCGTCCCGGATTTGCGTCGAGGGCGGCCTGGATGGAGTCATATGCGGCCACAGAAAGCTCGCCCGTCGCACGAGGCGTAACGCCGGGCAGGCAGAGCAGGAATGCGAGGAGGTGGGCGTGTCCATTCATGGTCGTCATTGCTCCAATACACGGCTCCCTAGCGACCCGAAATCCACGAGGAACTCGGAGCCGGAGAGGCTGTAGATATAGTCCACCTCAAAGCCGTCGCCGAGGTAGAGGCGAGGCGTCGGGTTCACAATTGGATTCGGGAACGTCTTTTGCGATTGCCCGTTTACGGCGACGCTAAAGTCCCCACCGCGCACGGAGACGTGCAACGCGTGCCACTGCTGCATCGGAAAGTCGCATACCGGCACCCACTGGTTACGCGTGTAGGCGTAGAGTTTGCCGGGGCGGTTGGAGGGCATCCCGAGCCGGATGGGGATTCGATCGCCGAGCGAAAAGAAAACCAGCCTGCCAACGGGTTGGAGCCGCAGCACCTTCGTCTCGAATTGAAACTCCAGCGACTGTCCGGCGCCGAGGCCCACCGGATCGATGTCCACGCCCGCGCTGGCCCGCGCGCTGAACTGGATCGTCTTGCGCCCCTCGGTCGTCTTCACACGCGGCAGCGCGGTGCGGGCGTCCGGATTGGTGCGGACAACCTTGTTCTTGCCCGCCTCATTCTTGATGTCCTGCATCTTGACCAACTCCTTCGAGCGCGGCCAGACGTAGTAACGGCCCGCCTGTGGCGCGGGCGTGACGACCGCGCCCTCGATGCCCCGCGGCCGATCGCCGGGGCCAACCGTATAGGCGAGGTAGATGTTGCCTGCGTGTGCGACGCCCTGCGGGTAGGCGCTGATGACACCCGGCCCCGACAGCGGCGGGCCGGCCACGAAATCATCCGCGCCGCTGCGGCTAAAATGCAGCGCCACGTTGAGGCGCGTCGAGTAGTCGCGATGGTTCACAAACGCGTCCTGCTGCAACAGGCAGTAGCGCCCGCCGTCGAGCCGAAAAATCTGTGGCCGGCAGTTGGCCGTCTCCATGAACGAATAGACCGGGTCGTCAGCGAAAACGACCTGCGTACCTTTCGCCGAGCCGGTGCCGACCGTCGTCAGCCGCCATTGCGTGCCATGCGGTACGCCCTTGGTGAAGTTGCGCATGAAGGCGCGGATTTTTCCGTCGCCCTGCTCGTAGAGGAATGGCTCCCACTGCCCCTCGGCGTCGTCCACCGAACTGATCGGGTTGGAGCAGCGCCAGGTCGCGCCACCATCATCGGTATAGAAACAGGCATTCCAGCGGCGCACGACGCTGTTGGTCGAATGCCCGCCTCCCGCGTCATGCTTCGGATCGCGGTGGTTCAGCGTGACCGGCGCCAGCACGCGGCCCGATTTCAGCAACACCGGATTCTGGCTGGCGAAGATGGAGCAAGGCTGCCCGTCCACATCCTGGCGGCGCTGGATGCGGCGATGACTCCAGTCGTTACTGCCTTTCTCCATCGTGCTCAGGTAAAGGCCGTCGAGTTCGGGATTCTTGCTATTGAACGACCAGACGCACCAAAGTTGGCGGCCCTGATAATTCAATAGGTTCGGCTGCCACTGGACGCCTTGCGGATCAGGGGGCAACGCGCCGGGCCCGCCTTGCGCAAGTTTCGCCGGCGCGCCCCATTGTTCGAAGTCCGCGCTCGTGGCCCAGACGTTCACCTGGCCCGGCTTGCCTTCGAGGTGCGTCTCCGCGTGCGCGCCCCACACCGCGTGGAAGCGCCCGTCGAACCACTCGACCGACGCCATGTGGTTGTAGGCGTAGTGACCCTCCGCCAGCTTTCCCTCGTGAATGACGACGCGCTTCACCTCCGGTTGGTAGAAGTCGTAACGGCGCCAGGCCGCGCCATCGCCAGCGGCCACTGCCATCACGGCGTTCGGAGAAGCCAACAAGAGCGCGGCGAAGACTCTGATTTCTCTCATGGCGTTGGTTCGCCCGTGTTCGATCACGACCCGTTTTCCCATAGGTTATCGGGACGCCCCCCGGATGTGAAGAAATCCCTCTTTGCCCATTTCGCCTGTCATCGTGTTCTGTCATCCCCCTTCGCGGCACCGTCCCAGAAGGAAGCAGCATCCGAGAGACGGCAAGGGCTGATCCACCGTGACATGGCTTACTCCGTCGCGTGATGTGATCTTCAGTGGATGAAGTTCTCCCTTCGTATCGATGCGGGACCATTTGCACGCGGCCAGTTCTGCCGTCAGGCCGATGGTCGCCGCAAGCGCAGGGGCGCTGCTCAGGTTCCAGAGGGTCAACAGCATTTCCCGACCTGAGCAGAGCCGGAGCGCCTTCAACAGGAAACTCCCCTCGGACGTGGTATGGGCCGGAATTGACTTGCCTTGCACCCACTCGATCGCCCGCACGAGATTCGGCGTGCTCCAGCAGCTCAGGAGCGACTCGCCGACCGTTGCATCGGCCGACGCATTGAGCAGGGCGAAACGCGCGCCCGAAGGACTGGTCCACCTCATAAGATGGGGAACGCTGATTCGCCTCCGGTCATCCAGGTAGCTAACGAGCGTGTGCCCCCCGGGGACGTTGATGCGGAAGGGCAGATGCCCCTTATCCTCCAGTCGTCCGACAAAATAGTAAAACGGCCACAGCTCGAAGCCCCCGTCGCGCCGCTCGTAGCGGATGTGCATCACATCGTTGGCCGCGCACCGGTTGCCCAGCGTCAATCCGATGTTGTCCAGCCGCCCGCGCGCCTGAAGAACCTGCACGGCGCGCAAGTCCAGAAAAGCCCCGGTCTGGAGCACCTTGTCAAGCCGGGCATCACTCAGGTATTGGAGTGAATTCCCCCAGTGCAGGACGGCCGACTCCGGCCGCCGTACGGAGCAGATGGGAACCCCGCGCGCCTGAAGCGCCTTGAGATAGGGTTTTGTTGGGCCCAGCTTGTGCATGTCCGGGTCTTGCCAGAACCCCACCCCGGCAACCTCGGTGGCACCCTGGAGCAATTCTTCGACCGCCCAGATCTCTCCCTTCCGCTCGGCAAAATAGTCCACCAGCGACCGCGACTCCGAGGCCGGCACCTTTGCCCCAAAACTGTTCAGACTCAACGCGACTCGTGGCTCGCCCAGGGACAGGATGTAGGCGTGGTGGGCGAAAGCCGCCACCGGTGACTTCAGTGCCGGATCGTAGGGATAGTTTTCGCATTCGGGGAACAGCTGAAAATCCTCGGGCAGGCTCGCCTTCCAAAAGTCAAGGTTCCCGAAACGGTCCGGGTAGTCACCCAGGGGAACATCCTCCCGGTAAAGAGGGATCTGTGGGCGCACGAAAGGGCGGCCTTGTCCCGCCAGGGCACGCGCAACGCGTCCCACATCATGCTGGACCCCGGCGGCGTGCATATGGCCAAGGCGCGTGGCCGGCGATACCGCATGAACCGACTCGCGCAGCGCCTCGGCCAGGGCGACCAGATCGTCCGTCATCAGATCTGACATCAGCGCCCTGGCATTGCGGTCCCCGCCCTTGAGCAGCGCTTGCACCGCCATGGGATCATTGGTGCAGCCGAAGCGAGCAGAAAAACGGGCCACCCGCTGGGGCGCAAAGCACTGCGACTGCCTTATCGTGAAGTCGTCATCCACAAAGAGCAGGTCCGGCTTCAGCTGGCCATAGAGGCGATAGGCTTCCTTGAGATACTCCCTCAATTCGGGGCAAAGCGGGTCCAGCGCCGGATGAGTTCCGGGTCGCCCGTCCGCTTGGATTTGGCGCAGAAAGCCGAACTGCTCCACCTCGCGCTGGGGGACATAGAGATGCCCCAGCGTGTGCATCACATTGAGGTGGAAGACCACCCCCCCTCCCTTCAGCCGATCCGCGCACCAGGCGAGGTGATCGCAGACCTCTTTCAACGCCTCGATCGTCCTGAACTGCGGGCTGCCAAGATAATCAGTCGTAAAAAGGAACGCCTCGCTAATGCCAACCCGCTCGCAAGTGGTGAGCAATTCGGCGAGGTGTTCGTCCCTGCCCTCCGTCGGCACGTAATATCGGAGAATCGCCCCGCCTCGGATCGCGCCGGGGCGCCCGGTGGTGGTCTGGGCGAGCGGACCCGACGCGGCCCCGCCGGCCCACCGAAGCGGCAATACCGATGGCGCCGCGGCCAAGGCGGAACTCCCGAGAAATTCGCGCCGTGTGATCTGGCCGGATGGGTGATTCCTCATATCGTTCCCTTCGAACCCCGTCACGGTGCCTTCATGTCGACCAGAAGGGAGTCGGGCAGGTATTTGCCCAGCAGGTAGTATTTGCGGTCGGGATACCAGAGGACGCGCTGGCCGCGCCATTCGGTGAGGCTCGGATACGTGGCGATTTCGGCGGTCTTCTTCGGACCGACGATCACACCCTGCGTGTCGAGGATTTGCTTCGGGAAGCTGAACCAGATCGGCTGGTGGGCCGCGGGGCGAAATTCGCCCACCGCGATGAACGCCGGGTTGCGGAGATAGTTGGCCTGATTGACGGTCCATTTCGTCTTCCACTGGCTGTAGTCGCCGCGGGTGCCGTCGTTGTTGTGGAACACGAGCAGGAAGCGCCCGTCGGCAAGGGGGTAGATCGGGGCTGGCGCGAGCGGCTGCGGGACGGGGTCTCCGCCGTCCCGATAGCACAGCGGCTCCGGTTTGCGCCACGTCGTCCCGTCGTCATCAGACACGCTGTACCAGATCGCGCCCGCCATCGTGCGCATCGCCACGAGCAGTCGGCCGTCCGGCAGCAGCACGACGCACGGTTCCTGCGCGACGGACATGTCGGGGAACACGCGGTTTGGAACCTCCAGACCCTCGCGATCCGTCGGCAGCCATGTGACCTTCAGATCTTTCGGTTCTGGGCCATCGTCAATGTTCTCGAAACGCGCGAACGCGCAGCGACTGTCCTTGTGGACCCAGAGTTTCGATGGCCACTTCTTGACCGCCTGACTGGTCGTCGTGGTGTACCCGAGAAGATATCGACCATGCCGATCGCGCGTCGCGGTTGTCCAGAGCCAGTAACTCTTGGGGATCGCAGGATCGGGATGATCAAAGCGGTTTCGGGGCATCGGGATGTCGGCGCCCGCGGCCCATGTTGCGCCATTGTCGTCACTGTAGTGGCAACCCATGCCGCCGGACTCCTGCTTTTGCCCGGCCTCGGCGCGAGGCTGCTCCTTCACATAGACGCAATAGATGCGGCCCGTTCGTGCGACGATGGGCACACCCCAGCTCGCCTGGGGCTGCTTCGTTCCCGGCGGCGTTCCCGCGATGCGCTGCGGCGAGGACCAGTGGATGCCGTCGCCACTGCGGGCCAACATGATGCGGTTGTCGCCGCGCCCCTCGACGCTGCTCTGCGTCCACATGCCGAGGAGTTCCTCACTCTTGGGCGCCTTGAAGACGATAAACATCTCGTTGTCGCCGTCGTGATGATCCCCCTCCTTCGGCAGATAGACGACGAGGTCGGGCTTGCTGCGTCTCCAATCGGTGGCGGGGTCCGCCAGGGCCTTCGCGGCGGACGTGCTCGGGGCCATCGCTGGGCCAGCGGTTTCCAGCGCTATGACGGTATCGGCTGGATCGACAGGTTTGGCCGGCAGCGTGATCGTGGCGTTCCCGCCCTCGCGTGTGAATCCCAGCGCCTGTTTGTCGCCCAAGATTATGGCGCGCCCGACATCCGCCCGAAGACCTTCCACGAGCAACTTGCCGCCTGAGGGCCAATCGAACACGTGCAGATAGAGATTCTTGCCCTTGGCCGTGCATCGCCCCCATGCGGGCTGGCCGATGGGCGAAGCGGACGCCCCGTGGATGCTCTCCCCATTCTTCATCATCCAACGGCCGATTTCCTCAAGGCAGCGCACGCTCTCCTCCGGGATGGTGCCGTCGGCCTTCGGGCCGATGTTTAGCAGGAGATTGCCTCCCTTGCTGACGATGTCGACGAGGTGGCGGATGATCTGCCCCGATGATTTCCAATTGTGGTCGAGCCGGTGATAACCCCAAGAGTCGTTGATTGTCATGCACGTCTCCCACGGTTCGCCCAGCGCGGCATCCGAGATCTGGTTGTCGCCCAGCGACCGATAGTCCCACACCTCGCCCCCGACGCGGCTGTTCACCAGGCATCCGGGCTGCAGCTCATGAACCATGTTGACGATGCTCTTGCTTTCCTCGGGAGGGATGTCGTACGGCACGTCGAACCACATCACGCCGATATCGCCGTATTGGGTCAGCAGTTCCCGGATCTGCGGCTTCGCCTTCTCGTTCAGATAGCGGATGAAATCTTCCTTCGTCCGCGCCGGAAAATCCCAGGTGTTGCCATACTTGTTCCAGTTGGCCAGCGGGTGCTGGTGATCCCGGGCGTGGCTGTAGTAGAAACCCATCTTGATCCCCTGTGCCATGGCAGCAACGGACAGTTCCTTGGCGGGATCGCGCTTGAACGGCGCCGCGTCGACGATGTCGAAGTCCGACACCTTGGAATCGAACATCGCGAAACCGTCCTGGTGCTTCGCGACAAAGACCAGGTAGCGCATGCCCGCCCGTTTCGCCAGGCCGACCCATTCATCGGCATTGAACTTCTGCGGATTGAACTCACGGGCGAGCTTGGCGTATTCGGCCATGGGGATCTTGCAGGCCAGCATGATGTGCTCGGCGTATTTCCTTTTGAATTCCCTGCCCTCCCACACGCCCGCCGGGATGCTGAATAGCCCCCAGTGGATGAACATGCCGAACCTCGCCTCGCGCCACCACGCGATTCGACCGGAGACCGGAGCAGGCGCCCTCTCGCTCGCCTTCGCCGCCCCGATGATTTGCAGGTCATCCACCTGTTGGCGTGAGAAAATCTGGCCCACCTCCTTGAAAAAAGGCGAGTCAAACCACTCCTTGCCAATGGTGCGGCCAAGCAAGAAGAATTTCCTGTCTGGATACCACAGCACCGGCCTGCCCTTGCGAACGGTGAAACTCGAATAGAGCGAGAGATCGAACCGGCCGCTGGTGCCTGGCTTGCCGAGGCTGACGTTGTCGTGGTCCATGAAGAACCGTGGCTCGTCGAACCACACGGGCTGGTCCGCGCCGGGCTGGAATCGGCCCGCGACCAAATAGACCGGCCGCCGATTGAACCCCGTGACGGGAGGCGTTGGCCTGTAGCCTTTGAAGTTGCCGTCGTTGTCGTGGATGAAGAGCACGTAGCGACCGCTGCCCGCCTCGTTGCCACCGACGTCATACATCGGGCAGGGCGAGATCGGGTGCAACAGAGGCTCGCCCCCGTCCTTGCGAAGCAGGCGGCGCGGCTCCGCCCACGTCTCCCCGCCATCGGCGCTCACGCTCCAGAAAGGGCTTCCGGCCCCCGTGCGCATGACGCAGAACAGCCGTCCGTCGGGCAATTTCACGATGGAGGGCTCCTGGCAGACGCTATTCTCAGGGCATTTCGGATACGGCACGGCCAAAGCCTTCTCGTTGGCCGCGAACCAGCTGATCTTCAGATCCCGTGGCTCCGGGCTGTCATCCACATTCTCGAAGCGCATGAACTCGACGCGCGAATCGGCGGACGCCAGATTTTTGATCGGCGATGGCTTTCTCACCTCAAAACTGGTCCAGCGCGTGAAACCCGCGAAGTACTTGCCGTCCTTGCCGAGCCGCAGCGGCTTCTGCCAGCAGAGCATATTCGGTGGCATCGAGGGGTCGGGATTGTCGTTGATGCTGCGCGCGACGGGAATGTTCTGCGGTCTCGACCACGTCGCGCCGTTGTCATCGCTGAAAATACCGTTCAGCCAGCCGGTGTGGTGGACGAAACAATCGGATTTGCCGATGCTCTGGCTGTAGAGCACGTAGATCCGACCCCTCCTGCTCACCAGCGGATAGGCCCAGCTGGCCATCGGCCCGTCCCCCGCCCGCTTCGGCCCGGCGAGGATGCGCGGCTTGGACCAGGTCTTCCCATCGTCCTTGCTCTGCGAAAACGTGATGTGCTGGTCCGGCGGTGTGTCGGGCGAGTAGTTCTCCACAGAGCTTTGCGTCCACACGGCCATCAGCGAACCATCCGGTCCGTCGAACACGAGAAAGTGCTCGTTGCCGGTGTCGCTCACGCCCGCGTCGCCGACCTCCGGCACAAACACGACGTAGTCGGGCCTGGTGATGTGGAGCTGCATGGCGATACGCGCCTTAAGTTCGGAGGGTGACGCGATGAAATGCTTGTTGGTGTCGGTTCCATGCAATACAGCCGACAGCGCGAGAAACAGGAACGGGAGATGTTTCATCGAGATCATTCCTTTCTGACCGGTGTCATGTCTTGCCTGTTCAATGTGAAGTTGCCCAACCGCGCCCGGCGGGCGGGGTGGATTGTGGCCTGGCGATGCGTTTGGCGTTTGCGATGTGCGGCGTCGGAATTTCGTGGCAGCCATATGCGCCGCCATCGCCATAACCGAGATCATCAATCAGCATCACGATGATGTTGGGGCCCCGGGATTCGGCCGCATCAGCAGCCAAGCCCAGCACCGCGGCGACGGCAACGGACATCGAGACTGCCGCGTTTCGAAACCCACCCCGCCTGCTCATAGAGTCACATGAATATCCATTCCGGCGCAATCATCTCTGTCCCTGTTCGCCCTCAGGAAGAAAGACTCCGATGTGCCCCTCCTTGGCGCGCAGTTGGAAGACACGCCCTCCGTGGACAATCTCGGATTCGATCTGCTTCTTGTTCGACCATCGAAGCGAGATGATCGCGTCCGGGCGGAAGCCGCGGAATCGTTCCAGCGCGTACTTCACCCTCGAATGATCCGTGACGTTCACGTCCAGAAAACGCACACCCGGATGATCCTCGCAGAGAAGGACCATCATCGGGTATTCCCAATCCGCACCGACGAAACCGACCGCGCTCAACCTGCGATCCTTCAAGAACTGCTGCGCATTCGTGAAAGGTTCCTTGCGATGGGGAAACCAAAAGTAGCGCTCGTCCCGCTTCTTCGGCAGCATGGAATGCTCGCCCAACAGCGGCCTTTCGCAGGAGTAGAGGAGCAGGGGCACGGCCAGTCCGGTCAGGAGGATCATACACACGGCCCGACCGACGATCCCGATCCGGTTCTCGTTCGCGCCAAACAGCGCGGCGGCGACGAAGGGCGCCGACATGACGAAGAAGGGCGTGTGGAGCCGGCTGTGGAATGGCTGCCACTTCAGGTAACCGCAGAACAGGAAGAAGCCCGTCACGCAGCAGAGGGCGTAACCGAGGAGCCCCTCCCGCTGTCGCAGCCTTTGTCGACCGACAATCATGCCCAACGAGGCAAAGATCATCAGAAAATGCAGAGGGTTTGAGACGCCCTCGTCGCTGCGAAATCGGCGCCGCTCGCCCGGGTTCTTGGACACGTTCTTATTGGCGCTGCAGCGAAACTGCTGTGTTGCCCATGTGGTGCGCCGGTCGTTGACATCCATGCCCAGGAATTCGTGGAGACGGATGGCCGCATCTTCAACGGCGAGGTTGACCGTTACGGATGGCGTCATGTGAAAATGCGTCGCGGTATTTCGAATCAGGTTGGACAGGATGGCCTTGGGCGTGAAGATTTCGTTCACGACACTGCCGTTGATGTTCTTCTCACGGTCCAAGGTCGTGTCGGTAATGCCCAGCAGATTTCCGCACAGCTCGTGGCATCGGGCATAGAATGAGGCGTTCAGGAGCAGGGTGAGCGCGGCGCAAGCGGCCAGCGGAGTCGCCGCGGCAAGCCGGCGGCGTCCGATCTCCAGCATCACGAACCGCACCAGGAATGGCGCCGCATAGAGATACGCGGTCGCTTTTGTGAGGATGGCCAGCCCCAGGGCCAGACCGGGCAAAAGGCGAGACAGCCCACGCGCGCGGTCGGATTCTTCGGGACGCAAGGTGAAACACGCGAAACCCATGATCCAGAAGGTCACGACATAATCCACATAGGTGCTGGAGGCCTCGAGGATGCCCATCGGAATCGTCGCGATAAAAAGCGCCGAACAGAGGGACGCGGTCCGGCCCAGCCCAAACCGCGCGCAGAGGAACGCCGACGCGACCATGCAGCCAATGAACGCATACCATTGCACGAAATTTGCCAGCCGATCGGAACCGCTGAGGAGCTGGAGGTGCATGACGTCGTATTCCGCGCCGGGCGCCAGCTGGTTCTGACTTGCGAAGTGCGTCGGATAGAAATCCACCGTCCGGTTCTGGATCCAGAAAAGGACCCGGGACATATGATAGTCCATCGAATCCCAGGTGTTCGGCGGCCCGATGAAGGCAACGGCGCCGATCGTTGCCGTGATTGCCAGGATCGCGGCGAGCAGCAACAACTGCCCGGGGCTGTATCGCGGCCGGGGTTGCCCGGGTCGGGGCGGGTGCTTCCTTAGCGTCGCAACATAGAGCGCGGCGGAGGCGATCGCGGCCGCCATCCAGAAGACCAGCAGACACGGAAAGGTCAGCGCCTCAAAGAGGCTCAGCGTTTCCGTGGCGGCGGCAAGGAGAGTGCCCCATAGCGTCGATCCACTCAAGAATGTGTACGGCACGCTGTTTGGATCCCCGGCGGCAGAACGCAGCCGAAAAATTGTGAGACAGATAAACAGCAGACTGACAAGGGGCAGTAGGCCAACGACAGTCATGGTTCGCTCCGTTCTGCGGGCGACACCAGCAGCATCGCCCACGGTTCCAGCGCGGGAACCTCCAACGCGGTACGTCCCTCGGTGCTGGCGCACGGGATGTCCGCGGCGCGGGTGAACTTCGAGAAGTCCTTCGTTTCTTCTGCGCGCGCGTGATCGTCGGCGCCTCGCCGGGCAGGGGTGAGGAGGCGGCATGTGATGTGCCTGCCGCGAAAGAAACGCGCATTGTCCAGCATGACGCGCAACGGCTTCGCCTCCTTGCCCCAGTCACACAGATGCACCACGACGGGCATGTCGCGCCCGCCGGGCACAGCGCGCACGAACGCGCAGGCATCTTCATTCCCAGCCAGCACGACGGGCGGCCGATCGCCATACCATTCATCGCGGATGCCCTCGCCAACGGCGGCGGCGTACTCGTATCCATCGAACCATCGGGCATTGTCTCGGACAAACGCGAAGAAATGGCCGTAATCCTGCGGTTCGCCGTAGAAGCGCTCCGAGCCTTTGATCCAGACATCCCACGGCGCGACAAAATTTTGGCCAAGACAATAGGCCAAGCACAGAATTTTCCGATTGGCCTCAACGTCGGTGCTTCTGAACGTGAACACCTGGGCCCTGTTCATGCGGGTGATGGCCAGCGCCTTTTTCCAGAGGGAAACCGGCGAAGGTGGGTCGTATGCGGAGAGTTCCCCCACCGCGAAATCGAACAGATTGATCGGGGAATCCCACTTGGTGTAGGAACCGTTATTGCAGGCAAACGGGAAACGTCGCCCTGCCTTCCCGTCGGCACTCCTGCGCAACCCCTCAAGAAAAGCCCGAACGCCCTTCTCGTAGGTATGTTCAAAGTGCCTGCGCAATCCCGGATTCCGGTTCCCGGCGAGGATGAACTGCCGGTAGTCGAAGGCGGCCGGATCCGCGATACCGAGCGCCTTGAGTTCAGTCGATGGAAGTTCGGCCAGATAGGCGCGGAATCGGCCCAGGCAATACCCGCAGAAACACCCCCGCGTCTCCGGGTCGTTTGGTTCACCGCCCCATTTCAACATTTGCGCCGTGTCGGGGTCGTCGATGTGCATGTAGGTCGCCCCCGCCTCGACCGCAAAGATCACGTCCTGTTCCATCAAACGAAAGAACTCTGGATTGCTGTAGCATCCCCAGGGCGGCTTCCAGTTCTGCCAGCCCGCGATCAGGGGTTGCCCGTGGATACCCTCGGCGCGGCCGATCCGATACGTGGCGCCCCCGCTGCCTTCGCCAGGTCCGTTGTCCGGCCGACACGGCGATGTGCAATGGCTGATCGGGTAGCCCCGTTTCGAGCATTCCGAGATGAACTCTCTTGTGGCGTACACCCAGTCGAATCGGGTCCCGTGAAAAAGCGCGACCTTCTCGAATGGATCAACACCCGCCCGCATCCATCGAATCGAAAAACAGACATCGCTGTGCCGCGGTGCCCCCGGGGGGCGTTGCCACCGCAGCGCCACGTCCGCCACGGTTTGCGGCGCAGTGGCTGGCGCACTCGCAGGCGCACCCCATGACACGCCCAGCGCCATCAGCGGTGCCATCGCCAACCGGACCATTCCGCAGCGGACTCTCATGGTTCTCGCGCGCCAAATGTCGGCGCGCACGACTCCCGCGCCAGGACGTCTGACACTGATATATCAGTTTCTCGTTGACTCATGCAGCGCCGGGCGCAGCATGTCAATCATGTTTCCCAGGCGGGCCCGGTTCGGCGAAGCGCGAGGGGGCAGCCTCACGTCGCGGGCGTACGCCGGCATACGCGCGGCGATCCTGAGCGGCGAACTGCCCCTGGGCGACCCGATCTCGGGCCGGGGGCTCGCGCGGCGGCTCCGGATGAGCCTTCTGCCGGTGGCCCAAGCGCTCAAGCAACTCGAGAACGATGGCCTCGTGGAAAGCCGCCCGCGGGCGGGGACGGTCGTGCGGATGCCGACCGGGGAGGATATCCGGGGGCACTACGTCGTGCGGGAGGCACTGGAGACCCAATCCGCCAGGCTGTTTGCCGAAAAGGCGACGGCGGCAGAGCGGCGAGAGCTGCGCGCGATGGCGTCGGCGCTCGACGCCCTGTACGCCAACCCGCGGCACAGGATCCAGGATGCCTGCGGCGCGCACGCGGCCTTCCACCACCGGATCGCGGAATGCGCCCGATGCCCGGAGCTGTTGCGCGCCATTGAGAAGAGTCACGTCCTGGTCATGAACTGGCTGTACAACAGCGCCGCGGGATTCCACCAGTCGCCCGGCCGCTGGCACAGCGCCCTGACGGCGGCACTGGTGGGCGGTGATCCTGATGCCGCCGACCGGAAGATGCGCGAGCACGTTCGTTTCGGAATGGAGACCGTTCTGGGGCGACTTGCGGCGAGCAACATGTTGGCCGATGCCGCGCGGCAGGTCTTTACGCGGCAGCCGCGGCGGCGGAGACGGCTCTCAGGAGGATCGAAAGAGGAACCGTATCGAAAGGCGACATGATATGAAATCACGCACCACATTTGCGCTCATCGGGGCGCTGCTTGGCACCGCACTTGCCACCATGGGCGCAGCGCAACCCGTAAAGGATGCATCAGCCGCCGGAGTCCCCGACCCGCGCCACATCACGAATGGCCAGAACATTCCCAGCGAGGGGTACGCGGACCAGCCGTACATCATCAAGACCGATGACGGCGCATGGCTGTGCGTGATGACGACCGGCGTGGGCGTCGAGGGCGCGGGCGGCCAGCACGTGGTCTCAATGCGCAGCACCGACCGCGGCAAGACGTGGGGCGACATTGTCCCGATCGAGCCCGCCGACGGACCCGAGGCGTCATACGCCGTGATGCTCAAAGTCCCCTCCGGCCGCATCTACGTCTTCTACAACCACAATACCGACCGCGTGCCCGAGGTGAAACGCGAGGACAAAGGCGTCTATAAGCGCGTCGACTCGCTGGGCCACTACGTCTTCAAGTACAGCGATGACGGTGGCCGCAGTTGGTCGGGGAAACGATACGAAGTGCCGATCCGGGAATTCGAGTGCGACCGCAATAACGTGTACGGCGGAAAGCTGCGCTTCTTCTGGAACGTCGGCCGCCCGCTGATCCTCGGCGACTCCGCCATCATGGTGATCCACAAGGTCGGGGCCATGGGCGAAGGCTTCTTCGCACAGTCCGAGGGCGCCTTCTTCAAGAGCAAGAACATCCTCACTGAACGCGACCCCGAGAAGATCACGTTCGAGACACTGCCCGACGGCGACATCGGCCTGCGCACGCCCGCCGGCGGCGGTCGAGTCGCCGAGGAGCAGAGCATCGTCAAGCTCAGCGACGATTCGCTGTACTGCGTCTATCGCACCGTCGACGGGTGGCCCACGTGCGCCTATAGCCGCAACGGTGGCCACGAGTGGACGGCGCCCGCCTACAAGACCTATTCGCCGGGCGGGCGGCGCGTGAAACACCCGCGGGCCGCAAACTTCGCATGGAACTGCGCCAACGGAAAGTTCCTGTATTGGTTCCACAATCACGGCGGACCGTTCATAGGAAAGATGGCCGCGGACCCCCGCGGGGCCTCCAGCAGCCCCTACGATGATCGAAACCCCGCATGGCTCATGGCCGGCCGCGAGATCGACACGCCACGGGGCAAAATGATCGAATGGTCCCAGCCGGAAATCCTCCTCTACGACGACGATCCTTACATCCGCATGAGCTATCCCGACCTCGTCGAGGAGGGCGGCAAGTTCTTTGTCACCGAAACACAAAAGAACGTCGGCCGGCTGCACGAGATTCCGAACGCGCTGGTCGAAGGCCTGTTCAACCAGTGGGACAACCACACCATCTCGACCAACGGACTGGCCCTCAACCTGCCAGCCGGCAAACCGATCCCCGCCGAGACCAAGATGCCGAAACTGCCAAAGCTGAACTTCCGCGACAGCAAGCGCGCCGATTACGGCTGCAAGGACGCCCGGGCCGGCTTCAGCATCGACCTGTGGATACAGCTGGACTCACTCAAACCGGGTCAGGCCATCCTCGACAGCCGCGATGAGGAGGGCAAGGGCATCATCCTTTCGACGACCGCCGCCGGCCCCATCAAGATCGCGCTCAACGACGGCCGCAGCGAGTCGTCCTGGGACAGCGACCGGGGCGCCGTGCGGGTCGGCAAACCGCAGCACGTCGTCATCACGGTGGATGGCGGCCCAAAGATCATAACGTTTGTCGTGAACGGCGTCCTCTGCGATGGAGGCGACGAGCGACAATTTGGCTGGGGACGCTTCAGCCCCAATCTCCGGACACCCAATGGCTCGCCAACGCTCAAGATCGGACCCGCCGTCCGCTCCCTCCGCATCTACAACCGCGCCCTGCGCACGAGCGAGGCGGTCGGCAGCTTCCGCGCCGGAATGTAGGGCGATCGAGTGCCCCTTCCGATGCCACATCCAATCAGCCACGTCATCCTTGCCACCCTGCCGTTGGCGGGCGCGCTCGCGCCGCTGGCCGCGGGACCCATCGCCCCAGATGTAGGCGCCCTGTACAACCTCATCAAGAACAGTGGATTTGAAGAGGGCGATCGGCTGCCGGCCGCCTGGGCGAGATATCCGGCGAAGGAC
The DNA here is from genome assembly GCA_029560585.1 of Verrucomicrobiota bacterium. Taxonomy (GTDB): domain Bacteria; phylum Verrucomicrobiota; class Verrucomicrobiia; order JADLBR01; family JADLBR01; genus JADLBR01. The sequence continues at coordinate 52,764 of JAKQKQ010000187.1, forward strand.
GCAGGCGCGAACTATCAGCTTCGCGACACAAAGATGTTCCACACCGGTCGCGCGAGCGGCTTGATCACGAGCGTTGTCGGCCAGCCGCCGGGCACGTCCGCGATGCAGTGGAGCCAGTACAAAGTGCCGGTAGAGGGCGGTTCCTCGGTGATCGTTTCCATGTACGCCAAGAGCGAGGGAGTCCCGGTCCACGGCGGCGGTTTGCACTTCTATGATGAGACGGGCGCCCATCGCGGCTTCGTCGGCGTCCAGGGCCCGGCGACGCCAGCGACAAACTGGACGCATCTGCACCAGACAGTCGCGGTGCCGCCCGAGGCCCGGACGATGGGGTTCGTCGCCTACGCGCGCAATGGCGGCAAAACGTGGTACGATGATCTCGCGGTCATCGGCACACCCACGGCCGACGCTACCCGATTCACGCCGACGCTCGATGGGCAACTGACCGAGCCGTGCTGGGACGAGGCGCGAGCCATCAAGACATTCGTCGCACACACGGGCGCGAAGATCATCGCGGAACCGATCCGTGCCTGGCTGGCCTACGACGACACGAAACTCTACGCGGCATTTCGCTGCCCGCATCGGCCGCGGACAACGCTACGGGCGCAAGCGAGCGCGCATGATGGCGATGTCTGGCTCGACGACAGCGTCGAGGTGTTTCTCGACCCACGGCACCGTCACCACGACTACATCCACCTGTGCGTCAACTGCAACGGGATCCTCCGCGACTCGCGCGGCCGAGATACGGCATGGGAATCGGGCGCACGCGTGGTCGTCGCGCGCGAAGAGACGGCGTGGGCGGTCGAGTTGGAGATCCCGTTTGAGCGCCTGGATCTCGACCTCGATGTTGGCCACGCGTGGGGTGTCAACCTTGTCTGGAACAACCGGGTGGACGGCGAGACGGCGACGTGGTCGCTTGGCGGATTCCATGCCCCCGGGCGCTTCGGCAACGTCACCCTCTCGCCCGATCTCGGCCGATTCTACCGACCGCAGCTGGCGCGACACTTGGAGCAATTGCGACACGAGCGCCGAGGTCTGTTCGACGAACTGCAGGGTGCCGACTTGCCCGGCGGCGGCCGCGCGCAATCCCGCCGACTGCTCGACGAAGCGATGTCGGCGCTTGACGACATGCGCCAGTTCACGAAAACGGACGCAAGATCACCCGACGGCGGCTGGGACGACATTTGCCGACGGTTGACGATGGCCTCGGGAACAATCGCGGCAGCGCGCTCCGCGGCGGTGGCCTCGCTTTACGAAACGGGCCAACCCGGTGGCAAGGGGGCCTTCCGGGTCGTGATCGCTCACTCGCTTCAAAAGGTGCGCCGATCGGGACCCGTGAACGACGGCATCCTCGCGCGCCAGATTCGACTCGACGCCGCGCGTGACGAGGCGGAATCGTTCCAGCTGGTCATGGTGCCAGGGGGCGGGCCGTTGAAACAAGTGACGGTTGAGGCGGGCCCCTTGACCGGCGACGGCGGCAAGCTGCCACTGACGTGGCATCGGGTTGGTTACGTCGAGACCGCGAAGCCGAATTATCCCACCGAATACGTCGGCTGGTGGCCAGATCCCCTCCTGGCCCCCGGGGCTTTCGATGTCGCGGCGGACGAGCGACAGCCGCTCTGGTTCACGGTGGACGTGCCCCCCGAAACCAAGCCCGGCGCATACGGCGGCCCGGTCACCATCAGGCACGGGAACACCTCGCTCACCGTGCCCGTGGAACTGCGCGTGCGCTCCTTCCGCCTGCCGCGCCCCGGCTCACTCGCCACCCCATTCAGCCTCTACCAACAAGCATGGGCCAAATGGTGGTTCGGGAAAGAGACGAAAAAGATGCCGATTGAGACGTTCGCGCGCTGGTGCGAGTTCCTGGGCCGCTATCGATTGACACCCAAGAATATCGCCCGGGAATACATCACGCAGAGCGGCGGCGGCGGCAACGTCCGCGTGGATCTCAGCCCGCTGGAGCAAACGGTGGTCCCGCTCGCCCCGCGCTACTTTGCGCCGTACTCGTTCAACCTCTGCCGCATGCCCTCCGCCAAATCAATCGGCAAGGCCGCCGACACGACCGACCCCGCCGATGCCGCCTCATTGGCAAGGGCCTGGGTGGACGAGTGGAAGCGCCTGAAACTCCCAGCGCAGGTTTTCATATATGGCTACGACGAGCCGCGGCCCGAGCATTACTCTTTCCTGCGCGAGGCCTATCGGCGCATCCGCGAGGCGGCGCCCGGCTACCCGATCATGCAGACGCTCAGCGACCAGCAACCCGCGGCCCTCGCCGGCCTTGTGGACATCTGGTGCCCCCTGACCCCGAGCCTGGCCTCCAGTTTCTACGGCCAGCGCCGCAGGGCGCGCGACACTCTCTGGACCTACGTGTGCTGCAGCCCGAAACCACCCTTCGCGAACTTCTTCGTGGACGAGCCGGCGATCGACCACCGCATCCTGTTCTGGCAGGCCCGACAATACGGCGCGACCGGCCTGCTCTACTGGTCCACGGCGTGGTGGGAAGGACTGACAACGGCCGCCTCCGGTGAGCCATGCTTTCCAGACACGCCCATCCGGTTCGCCGACCTAGGCACCTACCAAGAATTCAAGGTGAACGGCGACGGTCTCTTGCTTTATCCGGGCAAAGGCATGGAGCCTCTGCCGAGCATCCGGCTCGAGGTCATCCGCGATGGCATCGAGGACTACGAATGCCTCGCGCTGCTGTCACGGACTGTCGAGCGGGCAATGTCGTTGCCCGCCGACAAACAGCCCGCCCCCCAGCTCATGGAGAAATCCCGAGGGTTGTGCAAAGTGCCGGAAAGCATCTCGCGCCGGCTGGATGATTACACCAAGGATCCGGGCGCGATCTTCGAGCGCCGCCGAAAGATCAACGACGCGATCGAACAACTAACCATCGCCCTGGAGCAGAAATGAAGCCCGTCACCGTGAGAGTCACCCTCGCCGTCGCCATGGGGGCGACTTTTTCCGCCGCCGCCGCCACCGAGGAAGTGACGGATACCCCATGCGCCCAGCGCCCGCATCTGCTATTGATCACCGCCGACCAACTGCGTTTCGACGCGCTGCGCTGCAACGGCAGTCGCGTGGCCCGGACACCCAACCTTGACAGACTGGCGGCGCGCGGTGTCTCGTTCCGTTACGCCTACACGGCTTCACCCCTTTGCATGCCGGCGCGAGCGAGCTGGCTTACCGGTCGCTGGCCACACCAGCACGGGATCTGCGGGAATGAGCGGCCCCCGCTCCGACCCGATCAGCGCGCCCAGTGCTTCCCCAACCGGCTGCGCGATGCCGGGTACCGGTCGGCATTGGTCGGCAAACACCACTTCTTTGATCACTTCGGGTGGCAGAACTTCGATTACAAGACCCTCCAGCCCGATCTGAAGCAGTTTGGCTTTGACGCGGTAACCCAGGTCCTCGATCTGGGCGAGAGCGAGCACAATGACGATGATTACACGGCATGGCTCGCCGCCCGCGGTGCCCTCAAAACATACCGCGAGGGAGTCCGCAACATCCGCAAGACCCAGCCAGAGCTTCCGATGAAGGCGGAGGACACACCCGATGGCTGGATCGCAAACCGGGCCTTGGAGATCTTGGGGGACCACGACCCGAAACAGCCACTCTTCCTCTGGGTGTCATTCGTCGGGCCACACCCGCCCTATGTCGCACCGCCCGAACATCTCGCGCGGTTCAAGGACATGGAGCTTGGCCCTCGCGAGACCGCCTACCACGCGATGATCTCCGGTATCGACGACTATGTCGGCCAAATCATGGAAAGCCTGCAGCGCCGCGACATGTTGGATCAAACGCTGGTGATCTTCACGGCCGACCACGGAGACATGCTCGGCGATCATGGGATCTGGGACAAACGTTGGTTCTACGAGGCCAGCGCTAAGGTCCCGCTGATCGTGGCCGGGCCGGGTTTCGGAAAGCAACCAAATCGCCAGACGGCCGACAAGGGCGGCAAAGAACTTGTCACCAGTTTGGATGTGCCCATGACTCTGTTGGAAGCGGCCGGGACTCGGCCACCCGATGATCCGGTGCCGTGGTCGGGGCGGCCGCTCCAGCGCGTTGTGCGCCACGAGCCCGGCGCCTTGCGCGAGGCGGTATTCAGCGAACTGGGTACCGGCGTCATGATGCGCACCGCGCAATGGAAGATGTGGTTCGACCCGGAGCAGGGAGGCGCCGTGGCACTGTTCCATCTCAGGGGCGACCCGGAAGAAAAGACAAACCTCGCCGACAGCCCCGACTACGCCGACGTGCGCGCTCGCCTGACCACGGCACTCTTGTCATGGATGCGCCGAACCACAAGCTACACCGAACTCAAGGAATACCACCGCCTGCAGGAGATCGTGGTCGGTCCCCCGGACTAGGCAACGGTCGCTCCGGAGGGAAGATATCAACGGTCATGAGTGGCTCCACATCCGGCAACACAGACGATACCGCAGCGCGGCCGACGCGCGTCCGCTACCGGGTCGTGGCGATGGCCGTGCTGCTGGCGATGGTGACCTATCTGGACCGGGTGTGCATCTCCAAGCTAGCGCCCGACATCATGCATGATCTGGGGCTGTCGAAGGTGCAGATGGGGTGGGTGTTCTCGGCCTTTGCGCTAGCCTATGCGATCTTCGAGATTCCCACGGCATGGTGGGCCGACCGCCGGGGCACGCGCCGGGTGCTCACTCGCATCGTGATCTGGTGGTCCAGTTTCACCATCGCCACGGCCGGCGCATTCAACTACGCGTCCCTGCTGGTGCTGCGATTCCTGTTCGGGGTGGGTGAAGCGGGAGCATGGCCCAGCGTGGCGAAGACCTTTTCGCGGTGGATCCCCGATCGCGAGCGCGGAACGATTCAGGGGATCTTCTTCACAGGCGCGCATCTGGCGGGAGGCCTCGCGCCCCTCCTCGTGGTGGCGCTCCTGCGCGTGATGCACTGGCGCATGATCTTCGTTTGCTTCGGGGTCATCGGTTTCCTCTGGGCGCTGGCCTGGTACCGCTGGTTCCGCGACGATCCATCGGAGCATCGGGCGGTCAACGCGGAAGAATTGCGCCGCATCGTGACCGAAAGGCGCTCGGACGGCGAACACGCCGCCGTGGGCTGGGCCTACTGGCGGCGGTTATTGGGCAGCCCCAATATGTGGGCCCTATGCGTAATGTACTTCCCGAATAGTTTCTCTTTCTACTTCTGCATCACGTGGCTGCCCACCTACCTGCAGGAAAAGGGCTCGTTTGATCCGACGATGCTGGGTTTTCTTGCTGGGCTCCCGCTGCTCTTGAGCGTGGCGAGCGATCTCTTTGGCGGAATCACAACCGACTGGGCCACCCGGCGATTCGGCCTGCGTTGGGGCCGGTGCGGGGTGGGTGCCGCGGCCTATCTGATCGCGGGCGTGACGCTCATTGTCGCCGCAGCATCGCGCAGTCCCATGCTCTCGGCGATCATGATCTCGCTGGCCACCGCGGCGAGCATGTTCACGCTCGGGGCATCGTGGAGCGCCGCCATCGAAATGGGCCGCAACCACGCCGGCGTCGTCAGTGCCGCCATGAACACCTCGGGGCAAATCGGCAGCCTGCTTTGCCCCTTGATCGTGGCCTACTCGGTCCAATGGTTCAGCAACTGGAACCTGCCCCTCTATCTCATGGGCGGCCTATTCCTGGTCGGCGTCGTCTGCTGGGGCTTGCTCGATCCCCTGCGCCCCATCTTCGGACCGACGGAAGACGAGTCGTGAAAACGGACGCGCTGGCATGGGCCGTGGGACGGCCTGCGACAAAGAGGGTTTCCAAAGAGACTCTGAATCATCGGGACCTTATTGAATTGGTCAGCGGGCTTGACGCCTACGCGCACACGGCCGAGGCGTTCCGCCGGGCATATCAGGCGCTCGGCATCGATATCATAAACCGTGTTCCGCTGGAGAATGCGCCTGAACCCACGCCCGCCGGAAGCGTGCGCCCGCATCCGGCCAATCCCGATTATGACCTAACGGCGCTAGGAGTGTATGACACCGCTTCCCGCCGCCGATACGCGTGCCAAGATGCCGATGATGTCTGGGGCTTCGATGCCTCGGGTGTCCGTTATTCGGATCTGATCACACCGGTGCCCCATCCTTGCACGTGCCCCGACATGCGCACGAGGGAACGGGCCCTGGGTGACGTGGGCCTCTATTACCCGATGCTCTACACCACCCTGTTCATGTGGCCGGTCGAGCTGTTCGGCTGGGAGATTTTTATGACGGCCGCGATGGAGGATCCAGGGCGATTCCACGAGCAGATCCTGAAACCCTTTGCGGCCCAGTCGCAGGGAATTGTGGCGAAAATCGTCCGGGGCTCCGACGGCCCGTTGGTCTTTGTCCACGACGATCTCTGCGATGCGCGAGGGCCGGTTTTCCGTCCCGACTGGTACGAGACTTACATATTCCCCCATTACGCCGAGATCCTCGCCCCCGCGCAACGGGCCGGACGGCGCGTCGTCCTGGTCGCCGACGGCAATCTGTCGGCACTTCTCCCCCGTCTGCGGGAATTGGGTTTTGGCGGCCTGATGTTCGAGAGCCCCGCAACACCGCTGGATGCCGTCCTCGCCGCGTTCGAGCGCCCAGACGATCTGTTGATCGGTGGCATCGAAACCGCCAGGCTCACCATGGGGACGCCGACGGAAGTCAAGGAGATGGTCCGCGGGTTGTCCAACGGCATCGCCGATCGCCCGGGCTTCGCCATCGCCTCCGGCGGTGGTCTCCATGGCAACATCCCCATGGCTAATCTCGAGGCCTATTTCGATGCCCGGGCCGAGATTGGCGCCACTCCCCGCGACTGGCGCACCACCTGCAGGGCCTGATCGAGTCCGCGCGCGTGGGGAGGCCGACCTGATCGAGAACGCGCCGCATCAGTCATGTGGAAACTTCGCGGCGCAGCCCCGGGGGCCGTGGGGCAGACAATCCTGTCTGCCACCGGGTCTCAGGGCCGCCGACGCAGGCAGGATTGCCTGCGCCACGGGGGAAGTTTCATGTCAGTGCCGCCCCCGGCGCGCGGGGGCGGCGAAACCCAGAGTCGTCCACGCGTCGGATTATTCAGGGTGTAACTTCTGGGGGCGGGGCCGTTTTGGACTGCGGTGGCAGAGCGAAGCGGCGACACCGCTTTTGCCCCCGGCGGAGCCGAAGCCGATGGCCCCGGCTCGCGCTTCGCGCGCCGCCAAAGCGGTGGCGCCGCCCGGCGGTTGCCGGACTCTGCCACCGCAGTCCAAAAACCTCCCGGCCCGGATCCTGGGTCGGGGCATGAGCCGCGCCCGCGAACAGCGCCCGAAGTTGCAGGTCAGAATCCCTCAAGCTCTATCTTCCGGATGGCGCGGGCGCCCACGTTGACGAATTCGGGCACGTTGGCGGCGAGATCCTTATCACTGAAGCGATGAATCAGGACGGGCGGAGAATCACGGCCCTCCTGATCGACGTGTGTGAGGAATATCTCTGTAAACAGGGTGTTCACCTTGGAGCTGAATAGGAGCCACCGACCGTTCGGGGACCAGCTGTGCCAAGAATTGAAACGGCTCCGGTTGCAGGTCATCTCCCTCGCGCGCCCCCCCTCGGCCGGGATGATGAAGAGTCGGCTGCCGGGCTCGAGCATGATTCCAGAACGGCTCTGGGTGAAGACGATCCATTTGCCGTCGGGCGATACGCGGGGAAAGTAATTGCTCATCCCGTTGTCGCTGGCGCCGCGAAGCGGCTTGGCCACCCCGCCCTTTCCCCCGTTGAAGGGAATGCGGCACAGGTCGAATTCGATGTGGTAGCGCCGGTTCAATTCATCGGGGCTGGCATCGATGAACAGGGAAGCCACCTTGGTGACCTCTTCGTACTCCTTCCGCTTTTCCGGAGCGCGCGCAAACACGATATAGCTTTCGTCGGGGCTCCACTCGGGGTTGGCATGAACGAACCGAAAGTCGTCGGCGCCTGGCAGGGGCCGGATGGTTCCACTCGCCGCCGAATACCATCCCAGCATCCCATAAACGGGGAAAAACACCTGCGAGAAAGTCCTGTCGTTGGTGATCAGGGCCACGGAGATCTCATTGACCGAGGCGGCGATATATCTCCCGGTCGGAGACATCCTCCCGAACAGCCCCCGGCTTTTCGGCAGGGTCTCTGGCTTCGGGTAGTCGTTCCAGCTCATGAAGACATCCTTGGACAGGCGCACGTGCCTCTGCACGGGCGCGATGAATTGCGCTCCCCCGTCTTTGTCGCAGTGCATTTCCATGCTGAACCTCTTGCCATCGGACGAGAAGGCGTGGCAACTCGAGCAGACGGGGATGTTCTTCATGACCACCGGTGGTGGACGGTACGAGGCGATGTCCCCCAGTCGCCACCGGGCGCGGCGAAAGCCGTCATCCAAAAATGGCACTGGCACCTGCCGGTAGAAAACCGGGGCCCCAACCCGGTCCCGCGAGGTGCAAAAGTGCACCGCTCCCGTGGAAAGCGCGCGCCGACCATCCGCGCCGCCCCACCCCGTGACCGTCATCCGCACCGGCGACTCGACGGTGTGCCTCTTGATGGTTTCCCAGAGCGCCCTGGACGGCTCGAATTCTGGCGCGGCCACCCGCGTGCGGATCGTCCGATGGCCATCTTTAAAGGAAAAGCTCACCATCCACACTGACACCTCGGAAATACCGTCATTCCAATGGAAGCGCGGCGCGGCGATCTCGGGGGGGAAGACGGCGCCATCGTACGGATACGCGATCGTTAGTCTCGCGATGCGGGCAGGGGGCTTCCCGCCACCCTGAGCCGATGCGCAGCCTCCGGCAGCCCAGAGGAGGCAAATGAAGAGACACGCGCTGGCGACGAGGGCCCTCACCGATAGATTATCTGGCCCCACATCGATCCAATGTCCACGAGGAACTCGGAACCGGATAGGCCGCGACGAATGCCGTCCCTCTGAAAGGGGCCGCGCGCCCGTGCCTTTTGACTTTCCCGCGCCCCTCACTAGCATACCCCATGTCCATGCCCGAAGCACCTGCCCAGCCGGCATCCCACGACCCCCGTGCCGCCCTGGACGTACGCTTTTCCGAGACAACCCGGGGAAGATGGTCCGACGTCCCCGCTGCAGACTGGAATGATTGGCACTGGCAGCTGAGAAACCGCATCACCCGTCTCCCCGAACTGGAGGGGAGTCTCGCGCTGACACCCGAGGAACGTGCCGGCGTCATTCTTTCTGGGAACCGCCTTGCCATGGCGATCACGCCCTATTTCTTCAACCTGATCGACCCGGCCGACGTTTCGTGCCCCATCCGCCGTCAGGTCGTCCCTCGGATCGAGGAAATGTCGTTCGGCCCCGATGAGATGGAGGATCCTTGCGGCGAGGACCGGCACATGGCTGCCCCCGGTCTGGTCCATCGCTACCCGGACCGAGTTCTATTTCTCGTCACCGATCGTTGCGCCTCATACTGCCGCTACTGCACCCGGAGCCGAGTCGTCTCGGGCGCCGGGGGCCACCTCGATGCCGACCATGAGGCCGCAATCCGATACATAGCCGCCCATCCGGAGATCCGCGACGTCCTGCTCTCGGGCGGCGACCCTCTACTCTTCACCGACGAGAAGATCGACGCGCTGCTCGGTCGCCTTCGGGCGATCCCCCACGTGGAGTTCCTGCGGATCGGCACCCGCATCCCCGTATTCCTGCCACAGCGCATCACGCCAAGCCTCGTCGGTATCCTGCGTCGCCACCACCCGCTCTGGATGAGTGTCCACGTCAATCACCCCCGCGAACTGACTGCCGAAAGCCGCGATGCCCTCGCCCGCATTGCCGACGCCGGCATCCCCCTCGGCAACCAGTCGGTCCTGCTCCGCGGCGTCAATGACTCCCCCGAGGTCATGCGCGAACTCGTCCACAGACTCCTTCTCTGCCGAGTCCGCCCGTATTACCTGTACCAGTGCGACCTGATACGGGGCTCGGCTCACCTGCGGACCTCGGTGCGGGAAGGCATCGACATCATCAACGAACTGCGGGGCCATACCACCGGCTACGCTGTGCCCCAATACGTCGTCGATGGGCCCGGCGGTGGCGGCAAGATCCCGCTCAACCCCGAATACCTGCTGGCCCACGACGGCGACCGCCTGGTGCTCCGTAATTTCAGGGGCGATATCTACGAGTATCCCGAGGAAGCCCCGACTGATTCCCATAGTGCCCAACCCGTGCGCCGGCGTGACGACGAAATCGTTTGCCTCGGGCTCGATTGAGCGACTCGCCGACCGCCGCCATGACCCAGCCCGCGTCTCCGCCCATCGTCGAGCGGCCATCCGTCAAGGTCTCCATCGATGCCGTCACCTTCCTGCCCGACGCCGAGGCGCCCCCGGACCGCCCGTTCGCTTTCCGATACGACATCTCGATACACAACCAGGGAGATGAGCCTGTCCGCATCGTGGGACGCAAGTGGATTGTCGTCGGCCCGAACGGCGACAAGCTCGTCCTCGATGGCGACGGGGTCGTGGGCGAGTATCCCGTGATTCAGCCGGGCGGCCGCTTCGCCTACCACAGCTTTCACGTGATCGACGGCGACAGTGATGCCGAGGGCGCCTACTATGGGCTTGCCCCATCGGGCGAACGCTTCTTCACCCGCATCCCTCGCTTCCACATGTCGGTCGCCGACGCCTCTGACCCGTTCGCCTGACATGCGCGGCAATGACCATCGGCCCACAAAGAAAATCTTCGTCCCCCGCAGCATAGTTCCGCTCGATTTTCTCGCCCGGCCCGAGTAAACTAGGACAGGAACAAAAACACGGAGGTAGGACGATGAAACTCAAAGTTAAACGCGTCGATGTTTGGGCCTCTTCCATCCAAGACCGCCCCGGTGGTCTCGCCGCGAAACTCGAGACCCTCAATGCGGCCAAGGCCAATCTGGAATTCATGATCGCTCGCCGCGCGCCAGACAAACCAGGCGAGGGCGTTGTCTTCCTGGCACCCATCAAGGGCAAGAAAGCCAAGCAGGCGGCCCAATCGGCCGGGTTTCTCAAGACCGAGACGATGCATCCCGTGCGGGTGGAAGGCCCCGACAAGGCCGGCATCGGCGCAAAGATGTGCCGCGCACTGGCCGAGGGCGGTGTCAACCTTCGGGGCGTCTCCGCAGCGGCCATCGGCAAAAAATTCGTGACGTACTTCGCCGTGGACAGCGACGAGGACGCCGAAAAGGCCGTCAAGATCCTGAAGAAACTCTGAGGCTGTGCGTCCTATGATCCTGGCCCTGCGCGGGATGTTCTGACCAGTTCCGCCGATCTACATTCAGGGCGCGGCGGGAATAGCGGCGCCCCGACCTGTCGGCGTGGTCGAACGCCGTCGGCGATTGGCCGCGTGGTAATTGTCCCCGTCGCCGGTCGGCTAACGTCAACTGAAGGAGGGTATAATGTCGTCTTTTTCATGTCTATTTGATCTCCAATGTGTTGAAGTGCATGCTTTAACTTTCGTGAATCAGAATCATCGGAATCCTTCCCTTTATTCCACTTCAATACGTGAAGTGAAACCGTCGGCCTCCCGGGTGCCCTTGGCCCCGGACTGTGTATCTAGGACTACAGGCGAGCGTATTATCATCGGCCAGGGGCCGTCTAGGCCGATGTAGCAGGGCGGGTGTGCCACCGTTCCGGCTATGCCGGTCGCCCCCACCAGCGCGTAGAGCCCGTCCTCGGACCAGCCCACCTGGAGCCCCGAGGGCGGGCAGGCGGTCTCCCTCCAAGCCTCGGTCCACGGGGTCCCTTCCGCCACTTGGTCGGCCGCCAGAGTGCAGGCGATGTGCGCCCAGACCTCCTTGGCCGGGCCCCGACGTCGGGGTCGCAGCACCGCCTGGGTCCTTGCCACCGTCATGGCCGCTTCCCGGATGGCTTCGCCCAAGATCCGGATGCCATGGGCAGCGGTCCGTGACGCGGATCGACCCGTCGGAACCGATGTGGTGGGATAGGTTGCGTCAATCCCCATTCGCGCATTGTCGCAGGTTGTCACGAGCTGTTCCACCTTGTTCCTGCGTGTCCCGCTATGGCCACGGACGTCCCATGTCCTATGCCTCGCCTCGATCTCCGATGATCCGCCGCACGATCATTATGGCCGATAAACGCGCACAGATTGGTCCAGGGGACGTTTTGCTGGCCCGGAGAAAAATGGTGGGCTCAACGCGCCGTGGGCCAACGTGGGGTGATTTTTGACCATGCTACCTGCAGAGGCAGCGGCAATCACCGACCCAATCTCGTCGCGGCGCGCGTGGACGCGCATCACATCCATCCCGCGGGCAGGGCGACGGCCCTCACTTTTCGGTCATGTGAATCTCCCCCTGGCACTCTGGCGGGAATCGTGTTCCCACCGTTTCAACGATCCGTCATCGTGCAACTGCGGTCCCCAATGTTCTCTCAAAAAAGAACTTGATCAGCGTCGGCGCAACCTCAGAATGATGTCGATCGTAAAAAATGCTCCTGAATAATGTGCCCAACCCCACAATGAACCCTTCTAGCCCGAAGTCACACAGCGAATCGCCGTCCCATGCCATTAGGAAAGCTTCCTTGAGGCAGCGGTCATCTACCGAGCGGAAGGTCTCCCGCCGAGTCTTCTTGATCTCTCTAGGATCCGGTGCCGCTACTATTTCCGGCTACTACCTGATGAAATCTGAAGCGGCCCTAGACGGCAAGTTACCCCAGACGGATCAGGCGACCCTCGGCCCCGAGGTGGATAAACCCCAATTACGGAAAGACATCGTTATGGGGCGCGACGGCGAGATGTTCACACTGACGCGTTTGGGCCAGCCGGACCCTCTGTTTGTGGTCAACGGCATCGGCCACGCGGTTTTGCGGCGTTTAGACGGGTGCCATGCAATCCAGGATATCTCTGCCGCCGTGGCCGAACAGTCGAATGCGCCACACAGTGGAGAATTGGACGGAAAGATCGCTTGTTTCGTTGCGCAATTGGGCCAGTTGGGCCTCCTGAAGCAGCCATACTACGTGAATATTGTCGAAGAGTTCGTAGGCTGATGTCCGAAGCAAAACCACACTCGGAGGACCTGTTTGTCATCCCTCGCAAATATGGGGAATACTATCTTTACGCTCCCCTCCGCCGGGGGTTGGCGGTAGTCAACCAGGCGACGGCGGCCACCGTGGCAGCCTACCTTAAAGGGGGCAAGGCCTCTCTGAGCCCGCCAGGGCAGGCGATAATCGACCGTCTCTATGACGCCGAGCTAATGGGCAAGTCGGCACCGGATCCGCCGGTGTATCCCGAGAATTGCGTTTTCTACCCGCACGAGGTCACACTTTTCCCCACCACCCGGTGCAATCTCCGCTGCCGCTACTGCTACGCTGACGCCGGACGGAGTGCCCTAGACATGCCGTGGGAAATCGGCAAGGCCGCCATTGATCTGGTGGCCACCAACGCTGGCAGGGCGGGATTTCGAAAATTCGGCCTGGGTTTCCACGGCGGCGGCGAACCGACGGTCGCGTGGGAATTCGTCACGCGCTGCGTGACCTACGCCAAAGCGAAGGCCGACGAGTTGGGCTTGGAGACCGACCTGTACGCGGCCACGAATGCCGTGCTGTCGCCCGAACAACGGGAGTTCATCGTCGACAATTTCTCAACTGTGAATGTTTCACTGGACGGCCCCGCGGATATCCAGGACTACAACCGGCCGAAAGTTGGGGGCGCCGGCTCCTACGACGATGTCAGCCAGTCGCTGAAGTTCTTTGACAAACACCAGTTCTTCTACGGTATCCGGACCACGATTACCGCCCTCACCGTGAACCGCATGTCAGAGATCGTAGAGGGATTCATGAGTGAATTCAGGCCGGGTTACCTCCATCTTGAGCCCGCGTGGTTCTGCGGTCGATGCATGATAACGGGGGAGCAACCACCAGAAGACAATGTCTTCCTTGAGAATTTCATGAAGGCGTTCGAGGCTGGCCGCAGGCTGGGCATCGATGTCCACTACAGCGGTGCCCGCCTAGACGTGCTGACGTCAAAGTTCTGTGCAGCACCCGGTGACGGTTTCACTGTCCTGCCCGAGGGCGCGGTCACCTCATGTTTCGAGGTCATGGATTCCTGCGATCCGCGGGCGGCAATCTTCCACTACGGCCAGTACGATCCTGCCAAAAAAACCATGTCATTTGACCATGAGCGGCTTGCGGAACTGCGGCGACTCTCGGTGGAAAACCTGCCATTCTGCCGGGATTGCTTCTGCAAGTGGCACTGCGCGGGCGACTGCCTCGCGAAGGTGTTTGCGCGCAGTGGATCAGCGATCCACCAAGGCAGCGCCAGATGCGGGTTGAACCGGGCAATGACTCTGGAGCAGCTGGAACGGCTGGTGCGTCAGGAGCATGCCGAACAAGCCCAAGTCTAGTGTGAGGGAAACAAAAAAATGAGCGATAAACCCGACGATCGACCTCGCGCCGAAACGACCGACCTGGAGCCGAGAATATTCGTGATCGTGCGCGGGAAGAAGTTCCCCCGGCCGGGACTGGAGACGTTCTTTGCCGCCCCCGAGGCCAGCCAGCCCCAAGACGGGTGCTCATGCCACCCAGTGGGCGCCGTGATCTGCACATGCATGAAGGTTTGCCGATGCGTCGGACACACCAGTTGCTCGTGCGTCAGCCACCGCAGCAGCGGCGGCGGTTACGGGCGCGGTTGCCGCTGCGCGCCGGTTCACTGAAGGTTGAAGAAGGCGGATCGGTTCACCCGGAGGAATAAGGCCAGAACCATGAAAGCCAAGAGAACATCCCTCAGCACGTTAGCTGGGCTCTCGATGCTGCTGCTGGCGCACACCGTTTGCGACAAGGCGCTCTGTCAGGAGACGGAGGCCAAAAAAAACGTGGACCTTGGCAGGGATCCACGCGCCTTCAAGACAGCCGAGCAGATGCACCAGACGGCCACGACAATACCATTCGACGCTATAGCCGCCCAGCTGGTCTGCGCAGTTTCTGCCGCACTGGAAGGCGGTCAGCCGATTGAGAATCAGTCGGTTTGGGCCTTCCTAGTGGGTCTCAACCCATACCGCAAGACCGAGGACGTACAGTCGGTCGTCCCAAAGTGGATCGAAGCGACCGTCAATCGCATGGGCACGAATCCCGAAAATCCCAGCCCGAAATCGGCGAGCGACTCGTTCGCCGAAGGGAACAGGCTGTACCGCGCCGATTTGGACAAGGCGGCAGATGCGTACAGGAAGGTGCTCGGCATCACCGCACGCCATCTCGATGCGCGGAACAACCTCGGCCTGGCCTCGATGCACATGGGGAACGACCTGATTGCGCAGCTGGAACTCGAGGTGTGTCGGCGCCTGTACCCCGATTATGTGCCCGCGGCTGTCAACTTGACCGTCGTATATGAACGCCTGGGCCAATTCGAGAAAGCCCGGACCCTGGCATCAGAAACCCGGGCCAAAGAGGAGGACCTCGCCTCGGCGTCGTACAATGCCGCGTGGTATCTCAACGTCGAAGGCAAATACCAAGAAGCCATGGACCGACTGGATCTGTTGGCGGGAATGGACAGCACTAGCAAGGTAAAGCATCAGGAACTCCGACAACTCAATACAAGGCAGTTCTGGGCCACCGCCCCACGCTACCGAACCGGCCTGGTGGCCGGCCGACTTGGTTTAAGGGAAAGCACCTGGGCTCATGTTGTTGGAGTGGTTGTGTTCCTGGTCAGCATGTTGATCCTTGTCTTCTTTGCGGTATTGGTAACGTCCGGTTCATCTAACAAGGGTTGCACGACTTCCTTTGCGCACGCGGTCCTTGGCTCGATCTGGTACATGGTGGTATGGGGCGTGCCGCTAGGGGCCGGATGGTGGTTTTTGATGGCCGCAACGATCTTCCTCACAAGTTCGTTGGCGGCCGGACTGGCGGATTCCCGATGACCGGGGTGTGCCCGGCGCGGCCATGGCTGGCGAAAGGCTGACATCACGAGGATCTAATGCGTTGGGTCTTGATACGCCCCTGCAACCACAGCCCGTATTACGATCCAGAAGTCCAAGAACCGCTCGGCCTGGAATACCTCTCCGCTTTCGCAAGGCGACAAGGCCATCAGGTGCTCGTGCTCGATGCCGTCCTAGACGGGCATAGCGACGTGCGCCTGGCCCGACGTTCGGTCGCATTCCAGCCTGACGCCATTGGCATCTCCATGACTACCGCCCAGGAAGTCGATTCAGTTCTCGCCATCTGCCGTGAGGTGGCACGGGTGTCGCCCGGACGTAACTACCGTTGGATTGCCGGCGGCAACTTCATCACCAGTGAGCCGCTCCAAGCAGAGCGGCTCTTGCCGCAGGAATTCTCCCTCGTTCGATTCGAGGGCGAGAACGCCTTGATGGAACCCGTCTTGCTGCGGTCCGCGGCTGATGACCGGCCTTCTGATCAGGACCTTGCAATACGAAGCAATCCACCCAAGATACTCGCGGCCAAACCCATCGCCAACCTGGGTGACCTGCCTTTCCCCGATCGTCCTTACGCCGAACAGATCGTGGCATCTGATGGGGCCCTCAACCTGCAGGGTTCGCGAGGTTGCTGCGGCGCTTGCCGCTACTGCTCCTCGCCCGGAATGACCTCCCATGGAGGGCGGCGCTGGAGGGGGCGACCAATCCCGCATGTGGTAGAGGAGATTGCCCACTTGCACCAACGGCACAGGACCCGCTCCTTCAACTTCATAGATGAAGACTTCCTTGGCCCTAACAATCTCGCGATCGGTCGCGCTGAGGCATTTGCCTCCGAGATTCGCCAGCGCGGCCTTCGGCTTGCCTTCAGCATCCAAGTCCGGCCCGATTCACTCAGCGAGTCCGTGATCAGCACACTGGCCAACGCGGGATTAACTTACACTTTTATGGGCATCGAGTCGGACGACCCACAGGATCTACGCCGTTGGGGTCGCCCATTCCGCACCGACCCCTGGCCGCTGGTCAATCTCCTCCGGAAACACGGGGTGGAGGTCAACATAGGGGTGATGATGTGGCATCCGCACGCCACGCACGCCAGCATCCGGCGCTGCGCCGAACGGCTGCGCCAGTACGGGCTGCTTGAGTACCGTTCGGCCATCAATCGACTGGATGCCATGCCCGGCTCATCCATGCACGCAGAGGCTCTGGCGGCTGGCGCGATCGATGCGGTTCGCTGCGGCCCCCAACCGTTGCCCTTCCTGCAACGGCGAATCGAGGGACTTCACCGCGACGTTCAGGAGGCGTTGGCCCCCCTCGGGCCGCCTTCGATGCACGCCCTTTGCGCCCTGCCGCCGACGGTTGCGCGACGTCGACTTGCGGGCGAGGCGGGCGACACGTTAATCGGGCTCCGCGAAATCATCCGCCGACAAGACAGCGCCGTGGTGGACACATTCTTCACCGTGCTGACTTCCCATGAAACCGGCGCCACCCCCCAAGGCGTAGTCGATAGCTGCCGGCGACGAAACCTGACCATCGCACTGGAAACATCAGCGAATCTCGTGCAACTGGGACTGGCGCCCTCCATGGAGGCCCTGCGGGAGGCAATTCGGATCGATGCAGGAATGTGACATGAATGGCCTTGCCATGAAGATCGTGGCGCCGGTATGCTCGGTGGCAGATGCCGAGAGCGTCATCACCGCGGGCGCTGATGAACTGTACGTCGGTGCCATGTTTGACGAGTGGACATGCACCTTTGGTGATTCCGACCTCCTCACCCGACGCCAGGGGCGCTCGGCCCACATCCGAACCTCACGCGAATTGGCTTCAGTGGTCAACATCGCTTCCCAAGCCGGACGACCCATCGCCCTGGCCATAAACGCCCGCTACGATGCCGTTCAGATCCGGGCGGTCCTTGATCTGGTCACTCTATGGGAGGAGACCGGCGGGGCAGCTGTCATCGTCGCAGATATCGGCCTGCTATTGGCACTCGCCCAACGAAACAGCCATATGAACCGCCACCTTTCGCTCTTGGCCGGGGCATTCAACTCCCTAAGCGTCACTTTCTTCGCTGAACTGGGCGTGAGCCGAGTGATCCTGCCGCGCGATCTGACCTTGGGGGAGGTCGCCGATCTTACGGCTGGCTCTGGCAACATGGAGTTCGAGATGGTCGCTATGTACCAGAAGTGCCACTTCATCGACGGCATGTGCGGATTTCATCACGCGACCCGTCTGCCGTCGGGCGTGAGTGCCGAGTTCGACTATGTTGCCGGGCCGGGCACAGCCCTGCCGGTTGTCTGGGCTCAGGATCCCGAATACGAGGGGCATGGATGCGAACTGCCCTGGCGGTCGTTGGCAGGACCGGTGCGGTGGCCCCGCCGCGATGACCTCTCCTCGCCGAATTGTGCCGCCTGCCAGTTGCCGGCAATGGCACGTTCGGGGATAAGATACGTCAAACTCGCCGGGCGCGCCTATAGTAGCGACATGATTGTTCGAGCGATACGCTTCTTGAGGTCCGCCATGGAGGCGTGGCAAACTGGTGATGACTCGAGTGCCCAAGAAGACGTGCGCCGCCTCTATTCGTCGACTTTTGGTTCTGCCTGCAGCTGTCGCGATTGCTACTATAACCAGTAGCCCCGGATATGGAGATAGCGCATTGGTATGACTGGCGCTCACCCACGGGTTCGGATACGTCCGGCCAACGGGTGTACTTTGGCCACGAAACATGCCAGCAGCTTCTGCCCACCCCCGGTGCAGCACGCGAGCTGGCCCGCCGTCTTCGGGACAGCGGCAAGAGCGTTACGCTGGTCGTGCCCTACCTCACCGAGGCCGGACTTCGTGATTCCGTCCGCCTAATCGAGGGCCTCCTGACCCAAGACGCTTCCCTCGAGGTTGTTTCCTCCGATTGGGGACTGTTGCACGAAATTGGCAGACGCGGGCTGGGCTCGCCCGTGGTCGGCAGGTTGCTGTCGGGACAACTGACCGATCCGCGGCTGGCACGGATCATGGACGTAAATCGCCGTCGTCAGCCCCGGCCGGTACGGCACTTGGATGGCACCGTCTGCCAGCTTCAATATATTCCTCCGAGCTTAGCGATGGCCAACCGAATCCGTTCCTGCGGGTTGGATCGGCCCGAAATCATAGGCTTTCTCAAAGCGCTCGGCATCAGAAGGTGCGAGCTCAGCAATATCTCGCAGGGCATGGAACTGGCGTCCATCCCTGGGTGGTCCTATTCTCTGCACATCCCCGACGTGCTGATCACCGTGATGCGCCGATGCCCGGGGTCGGGTGAAGACTTTGCCTCAGCCGAACATCGTTGCACAGACAAGGTAACCCCGTCCTGCCACGGAGAACCGAGAGCATGGGAAATGCCGGGCATCAATGCTACGGTGTTTCGTCGCGATAACGCCTTATACTATCGCCAGCCGAATCTGCCGACCAACCTGCAGCAGCTCCCCATCGACCGACTCGTACATCGCATCGGCCGTCAGCGCGATCACGATTCCATCAACCGCTGATCCTGGACTGGTGACTCCTTGAATTTTTTGGGACATCAGTAACCACAGCCACGCGTCAATCCATTGACCGGGTTTGTATTCATGCTTAAGGCCCCTGGCTCGAATCGGGTCCGTCGGCCTCACCCCCCGCGGGAGGCTCCCGCCGCACCACGCGTCATCCGGATGATCACCTCTAATCCCCTGGGTTGGCGATTGCGGCAGGCGATGGACGCCCCAAAGGCCCCGAGACATGTCCGGGCGATCGCCAACCCTAGTCCAGCCCCCCCGGTCTCGCGCGTGCGCGCCTCTTCGGGCCGAAAGAACGGCTCGAACACCCGCTCCAACATCTCACCCGGAATGCCGGGCCCGAGATCCTGGACACGGAGTTCCACCGCATCGTCACGATATTCGGCCCGAATCACGATCGGCCCATCCGCAGCGGCATGCCTCACCGCATTGCGCAGCACGTTGGCGAGCGCCCTCGAGAGCATCTCCTCGTTGGCCTCCGCGCTCAGTCCCTCGGGCACCTCGATCCGCGCATCACAGCCCTTCGCCTCGCGGCGCACGACCGCCTCCACCAATGGCCTCAGCTCCACGGCAGACCGCGGCACGGCATCTGGCCGCAGCGCCGCTTTGGAAAACGACAATAACTCACCCACGAGCCCCGAAAGTTGCTCCATCTCCTCCTCTGCATCGGCAATCGCCCCCCGCGATTCCGGGGTCGCCTTCCGGGCGAAGACCCCGATCGCCATCTGCGCCCGCGCCAGGGGCGAGCAGAGTTCGTGCGCGATGTCGCCCAAGAAACGCCTCTGTCCCTGAACCAGATTGCCGAGGCGCGCGGACATCCGATTGATCGCCTCCGCGAGCCGAGAGAGCTCGTCCCCACCGCCGGATTCCACCCGCCCATCGAAGTGCCCCTCGGCCACCCGTTCTGTCGCCCGCGTCATCTCGCCAAGCCGCCGCGTCACCCGTCGCACGAAGGGGACCCAGACCAGCGCCGATACCGCGATCACCGCCAGCCCGCCCAGAACCCAAGGACCGGGCTCGAAAAACAGCCCCCCGGCCGCGAGGCTTGGCGAGGCGATGATCAGCAATGATCCCCCGCCAAAACGATGGTCGGCGCCCGGTGTCAGCGGGACACCCGCCCAGTACTTAGGCGGGTCGCCATCCCGGGCAAAGAACGTCGGCCTGCCCACCGGTCCGGGTGGCACGTGCAACTCTGGCAAAGCCCTGCCCCCTTTCTTTTGAACGCCTTCCCGGGGGGGCGGACCCGGCTCAAACGGCCCAGGTCGCACCGGCCCCTCGTCCGGTCGCGGCCTAGGCTGCCAGCCGGGCTGCGGCGGCTCCATGCCGATCTTCCCCGGAGGAGGAGGAGGAGGCACGGGCAATCGGCGCCGCATCACTTCCATGATGCGCGGGGGTAGCGGTTCCCGAAAACCTGCGATCGGATCACCCGCGGGGCTGCGCAAAGACAGCGATACCCCGTACGCGCTCCCCAGGCGCTCTAACGTCCCATCCCATTCTTCCCGAGGCGACCCCCGCAGCTCACCCGCGACCGCCCGTCCCAAGGCCACCAGACGATCACCCGCGTTGCCGCCCAGCAAGGAATCCAGCCCAAGATTCAGTTGCGCCCGGACCAGGAGTGCGAGCCCCAGCCCCACGACCGCGAGATTCACGAAAAACCAAAGCAAGATCTGTCCGTATAACGGAAGGCGCGGTCGCTTCATCACCGTCACTCCATCTGCGTCCCTCACAGAATTATCAAAGCGCACCCGTCGCACGCACG
The DNA here is from genome assembly GCA_029560585.1 of Verrucomicrobiota bacterium. Lineage (GTDB taxonomy): Bacteria > Verrucomicrobiota > Verrucomicrobiia > JADLBR01 > JADLBR01 > JADLBR01. The sequence continues at coordinate 73,878 of JAKQKQ010000187.1, forward strand.
CGCCATCTTTTACCAACCCTTAACAATTCTTCCGGCCTTTCGACACCGTCTCTTTACACGCGGGGTGTTGATTACTATCGGATGCAAGAAACACACCCAGCGCACAACCCAGAAAGGATACACACATGAATCCGAAAAACAGAATGCTCCTCGCGCTTGCCGCGGGCGCCGCAATGGCAGCGACCGCCCTCGCGCAGGAGACATCCCCAGTCGAACCGCCCGGAGGCCAACCCCCGAAACCCCCGGAAGCCCAGCCCGGCGGCGCACCCGGCGAAGGGCAGAGGCCCCCTCGCGATGGACAGGGACACCCGGGCATGCGCCCGCCACCGCCGATCATCGTCGCCCTGGACCAAGACAAGGATGGCGTCATCTCCGAGGAAGAGATTAAGAAGGCCCCAGAGGCGCTCATGAAACTCGACGGCAATAAGGACGGGAAACTCACCCGCGAGGAATTCCTTCCTCCGCCGCCGCCCAACCGCGGACAAGGTGGCGCCGGTGGACCATGGCAACAGGGCCGTGGCCAAGGTGGCCCGGGCCGCGGTCAGGGGGGTCCTCCTCCATGGGCGGGCAAAGGTGGACCCGGTGGCCAAGGCGGTCCCGGCGCTTTCCCGGGCGGTCCAGGTGGCTTCCCGCCGCCTCCCCCGCCCCCTCCGCCGGAGCAACCCCCTCAACCGCCACAGCCCCCGCAATAATCCTAGGCCAATCCCCACGTCCCGGGGTTCAACTCCCCGGGGCGTGGCTCCCGCTCGGGCGGACTCAATTGTCTTTTCTCTGTCCCTGAGGCGTTGGAGTAGAGGCTTCCGCCTTCCCTGCGCCTCATGTGTCCTGGAAAAAACGCCATAGGCACTTGGGCACGCCACGCGGGCATCCTGGGGAGGGCCCGCGGCCTCGCGGGCCGGGTCGGCCCTGGTGTCGCGGCCCGGTCAATCGCGGACGCCGGGGACGGCGTCCCTCCCACGCCCATCCTGACGGTGTGGCGGGCGGGTCTTTCACCGGACCGTCGGGGGCCGGGCTCCAGCTCGCGCCATCTGTTTGCCCTTCCGCCGCCGGTATCGCCCGGGCCGCAGGCCGCTGTAGCGCAGGAATGTATCCGAAAACGCATAGGGCGAACCATAGCCCACCTGCTCCGCGACCACCGCCACCGTCAGGCCCGTGTTCAGCAAAAGCGCCGCGGCCTTCTCCATGCGCAGCAGCGCCAACATCTGCATCGGCGTCAATCCCGCCACCTCGTTCATCACCGCGTGCAGGTAGCCGTGGCTGACGCCAGATTCCCTGGCCAAGCGGCCCACGTCCCACGGTTCGCCCAATCGCGCGCCCACCATGCGCCACATGGCATCGATCCGTTCCACCAGTTGCATGCGCGCCCCCGTGCCACCAACGCCCAGTTCCCGGCCCAGTAGGTTCACAAGAATCGCGCAGTGGTGCGCAAGATTATCCGCAGCGGCGAACGCGGTCGACGTCGACTCGCTCAGCCCCTCCCGCGCCGCATGTGCCAACGCCTCCAGATCCTGAACCCTTTCTACGCGAGGGCCCCCATCAAGTAGCGATTGCCAGCGCGGCACGTCACCCAGGTGCACCCAGAGCGCGTCGCATCGGCCACCCCGCATTTTCACCCAATGTTTGCCACGGGCCGGGGCGATCAACTTCTGTCCCGGCGCCACCTTCCATACCCCGCGCCCGCAATCGGCCTCCACTGACCCACTCAGCGGGATGTACACCAGATGCGTCTCGGAAATCGGTGTCCCGGCATGATACGACCGCACAAGATGATCGATCCCAACCCCGCGAATGCCCGCCGCGCGCAATGCGTGCGTCGCCGGTCGATCCGGCGGAAAATGCTCGATCCTGGTCCGCGGATCGCGCTTCAGCCAGACCACGCGCTGTGGCGCCGGTCGCAACCAGCGCCCCACCCCGCCTCGTCTCATCACAGTCTCGGACATCTCTCGTCAAAGGGTATTCTCGCAGGGCGCGGGCACCCCTCAATCAAAAGTTTTCCCATGATCTGAGTTTCACGTATTTTTTGAAAACTGCGGAAGATTGGCCTCGGGGTCCTCCGCTGTATCCTTATCCAATGAATCCTGACCCGATCGGACGACTCCCCCTCCCCGCGAAAATTGACTTCTCGGGCTGCGGTTGCCGCGATTCTGCCCGCTGCGGGACAGCTACGCGCCGCGATTTCGTCAAGGTCGCCGGAGCCGCCGCCACGGCCCTCCTGGCCGCACGGTTGCCGGTCATGGCCGGACCTTTCTCCCGCGAGGATTTCGACCGGCTGGTTCCCGCGAACAAGAGACTAGACCCCGCCTGGGTCAAATCCCTCACCGAACGAGGTGCGCCCGCGATCTATCGCGACCCCGCCGAACTGAGCCACATCGGCATGCCCATCGGTGGGCTTTGTTGTGGCCAACTGTACCTGTCGGGAGACGGCCGTCTCTGGCACTGGGATATCTTCAATAAGCACCTGAGGACCGGTTCCGAGCACTACGCGTCCCCCATGGATCCTGCATCGCCCGTCGAACAGGGCTTCGCGATCCGGATAGGCGACAAGACGCGCAGGCTGGATGCCTCCGGTTGGAAGGACGTCTCCTTCCGCGGTGAGTATCCCATCGGCCGCGTCACCTACCGGGATCCCGCGTTGCCACTGGAGGTCGAACTCGAGGCGTTTTCGCCGTTTATCCCGTTGGACACGGCAGACTCCAGTCTTCCGGCCACCGCACTCAATTTCACCCTCCGGAACACCGGCGCGACCCCGATCAATGCCGAGATCGCCGGCTGGTTGGAAAATCCGGTTTGCCTCCACACGGGGGCCCACTATGCCATCGAGCGCACCAACCAGATCTCCCATTCAAACGAGGCGCTACTCTTGGAGTGCGCCGCCCGCGAGATTCCCGGACCCAAGGCCCCGCCCCGCCCCGCCATCGTGTTCGCCGATTTCGAGGGCGGCAATTATGGCCAGTGGACACCGGAGGGCGAGGCGTTCGGCACCGCTCCGGCCAATGGCCCCCGCACCATCCAGAAGTTGTCCGGCTTCCTGGGCAAGGGCCTCGTCAATTCCTGGACCGGCTCCGATAAACCCGTCGGAAAACTGGTCTCTCCCGAGTTCACCATCATCCGCCGCTTCATCAACTTCCTCGTCGGGGGCGGCAAACACGCCGGGCAGACCTGCGTGAATCTGGTGGTCGATGGCAAGATCGCGCGCACGGCACAGGGCCAGAACACCGACGAACTCGCCTGGGCGTCCTGGTGCGTCGGAGACATCGAGGGCCAAAAGGCCCGCATCGAGATCATCGACCAGCATTCCGCCGGCTGGGGGCACATCGATTGCGACCAGATCGAGTTCGCCGACGAGGCCCGGGGCGGTGGTGGCGTGCCCGTCGCCGTGGCCGACGCGCACGACTTCGGCACCATGGCCCTCGCCCTCCTCGATGCCACGCCCCGCGACCGCGCCACCGCCAAATTGGATCAGGCCAGGCCCGAGGACTCGGCGTTCGCGGGCGACACCAACGCTGCCGGCACCGCGACTCCGCCCGAGAAACTCATCGGCTCGCTCGCCCGGACCGTGACTTTGGCGCCAGGCGACGCGCAGACCGTCTCCTACCTCCTGGCCTGGCACTTCCCCAACCTCACCCTCGGCGCCGACCAGTGGATCAAGGAAAACAAACTCCAAGATGGCGGACGGTACTACGCGACTCGCTTCTCCTCCGCCACAGAGGTCGTCGCCCACATCGCGAAACATAGGGATCGGCTCTTCGCCGGGACCCGCCTCTGGCGCGACACCTGGAACGATTCGACACTCCCGCACTGGTTCCTCGACCGCTCGATCGCCAATGCCTCCACCCTCGCCACCTCCACATCGCACCGGCTCCGCTCGGGCCGATTCTATGGCTGGGAGGGCGTCGGATGCTGCGCCGGCACATGCACCCATGTCTGGCACTATGCCCACTCGGTCGCCCGGCTTTTTCCCGAACTCGAACGGTCCGCTCGCGAGATGGCTGATTTCGGCATAGCCTTCGACGAGGCCACGGGATCCATCGGTTTCCGCGGTGAATTCCACAACAACCCCGCCATCGATGGCCAATGCGGCTGCGTCCTCCGCGCCTACCGCGAACACCAGATGTCCCCCGACGACGCATTCCTCCGCCGCGTATGGCCCCGCGTCCGCAAGTCGTTGGAGTTCCTCATCGCCCAAGACGCCAACGGCGACGGCATTCTGGAGGGCAAACAGCACAATACCCTCGACGCCGACTGGTACGGTCCCGTCGCCTGGCTCAGCGGCCTCTACCTTGCCGCCCTCCGAGCCGGGGAGGAAATGGCCCGCGAAACAGGCGATGCCGCGTTCGCCGACCAATGCCACGCCATCATCGACCGCGGTCGCAACAATCTCGTCGAGCGGCTTTTCGACGGCGAATACTTCATCAATAGACCCGACCCCGCGCACGCCGAGGCCATCAATTCTGGCACCGGCTGCCACATCGACCAGGTGTTCGGCCAGAGCTGGGCCTTTCAGGTCGGCCTCGGACGCGTCCTCCCTCGGGAGCAGACGCGCTCCGCGCTCCGCGCCCTCTGGCGCTACAATTTTGCGCCGGACGTGGGCCCCTACCGCGAAACCTACAAATCCGGCCGCTGGTACGCCCTTGCCGGGGAGGCCGGGCTGCTCATGTGCACGTTCCCGCGCACCGACTGGTCGTTCGAAAAAGCCCAGGGGCAGAATTCCAAACACGCCGGTTTCGCGGGCTATTTCAACGAGTGCATGAACGGGTTCGAGCATCAGGTCGCCGGACACATGATCTGGGAGGGAATGCTCCAGGAGGGCCTCGCGATCTTTCGCGCGGTCCACGACCGCTACCACCCGCTGCGCCGCAACCCGTGGAACGAAGTCGAGTGCGGTGACCACTACGCCCGCTCCATGGCCAGCCACGGAGTCTATCTCGCCGCGTGCGGCTACGGGCACCACGGCCCCAAGGGCCACATCGCATTCGCCCCGCGCCTCAATCCAGAAAAGTTTCGCGCCGCATTCACTGCCGCCGAGGGCTGGGGGACCTATGCGCAAGAGATCGGCGGTGGGAAGCTGGCCGCCTCCCTGCATGTCAAATGGGGCAGGGTCCAGGCGAAATCGCTGACTCTTGAACTCCCCGAAGGCACCAGTGCCTCGCGGGCCAACGTCGTCGTCGCCGGACAATCCGCCGTTGCCCGAATCTCCCAAGAAGGTCGCTCAGTCACGGTGACCCTGGAACAGGCCGCCAGTTGCCCTGCGGGGCAAAAGATCGAGATCACGATCGCATGAGGGAACCGACTCGGAAACTTGACGCATCCGGCCAGTAGCGAAGGGCTTGCCCTTCGGTCGTTGGCACGAGCACTAATCGCCAAAGGCGATCACTGTGCGTTTAATCCCCCCCCGCTGCCCGCTCTCTGGGCATGGGATCGTCGTCGCAGAAGACTACTACTACAGGCCGGCGACCTGGCGCGCGTCCAGGTCATCGATGAGGCGAATCACATACAGGCCCGAATTAACGGTGTTCGGCCCACCGATGACGAGGCCGGGGGTCTCGCTGCTGTACGCCTTGTAGGGAAGGATCCGGATCCGCATGTACGCCTCGGTGCCCGTCCGATAGGAGTCCTCGAGGTAGACGGCGATCAGCCTCTCCACCGCGAAAGGATAAAATGACGTCCCACTGTACTGGGGCTTTTCGTCGCACACGAGGATGGTCATGACCCGGGGATCATCGCCCGGATAACTCGGGTAGGTATACGTGCTGCCCGTGTCGTTCCATGGGGACTGGGCCGCGCGCGCGATACGGCTGTCCACAGCCGTGGAGAGCGCGCTCACCAGCCGCCGCCCCTGGTTGCGCGTGTCCGCATTGATCGAGTTGACCACTTCCTGGCCCAGCGCCACCGACAGGTCCGAGCCGTCTTTCACCTCGTCCTCCCAATCGTTGACGGGTTTGCTCGTGTTCTGGTCCATACTCATGCCAAGCACATCGCCGGGATCGAAGGACTCGTCCTGGTTTCGCGCCATCCGCACCGTCAGCGGGTCACCATTCTTGTAATTGTTGTAGTCCGTCGTGGTGATCGCCAGCGGCGCCGCGCCGCTGAGACCCGCGACCACCGACGCCTCGGCCGTGGCCCACCGCGTGATCGTGCTCTCGCTGAATCCCAGGACCCGGATGAAATAGTGCCGCCGCAGATAGTCGGCCTCGACCCGGATTTGGGTGTTGTCTTGAGCGAAAGAGATCCGCAGGCCCTGGACCGCGTCCATCTGGTCACGGGCGACACGATCCGCGTCCGCCCGCGCATTGGCCACATCATCGGAATCGCCGTCCTGGGGCGTGTTCTTCAGTTTCAGCGCGCCGGCCAGTGCCGCGAAGTCACAGGACTGCTGGAGGCGCGATGCGTCCGCCACGAGCATGGCGTAATCCACGCCCAGGCCCACCGCACCGAGAAGCACGATGAGCGAAAGCGCCAGGGTCACCAAAATGTTGCCACGCCGACCACGCTCCGGCCGGCCTCCGCGCAAAGTCAGAAGTTTCATGGGACCGCCTCCGTCTTCAGTTCGGTTCGCGCCGCAGAACCGCAAAGCGCGATATGCTCTTGGTCATGTAGGGAATGAAACCGGTGAGGCTGCTGTGCCGGCTCGAGGCGTCCACCCGAATCATGCCGCCGGACGGGACGCCGTTGATCGACTGGCCCGAGGAGGGACTCGTCACGTCGCTCGGCCACGCGTACCACGTCGTTCCGTTGTTCGTGGACCACTGGAGGCTAAAACTGCCGTTGGGCGCAGTGATCGCCAATGGACTCGCCACCGTCGCAATGCGGTTGGTGATCGCCCCCGTCGAACGCCCCAGCGCCGCCGCGCGCGCGCCCTCGCGCACCGCGTTGCCAAGCGTCATGTGGTCCTTGACAAGCGCCGCACCCTCGATGATGCCGATCATGAGAAGCAGCAGCACCGGCAAGCTCAACGCCAACTCCACCAGCGATTGCCCTCGCTCCCCACCCCTAGAAACCCCGAATCCCTTCCGCCGAACACCCCGAAGCAGCTTAATCATACAGTAATCCTCATGCTTAAGATAGGACCGCCCCGCTGGGCGCGCAAGGCCTTTGATCCCATCAATACACAAAAATCTCAGTCCAGCGCCCCCACCCCTTCCCAGTGGAGAATCCAGTCGCCCCGCCGCACAATGCCCAATCAAATTCCTTAACCCATTTGTTCATACTTCGTTCCGTGGGCGAATCATCCGCACCGTTCCGACAGCCAATCGGCCGATCTCCGCTGATACTCTGTCGCGCTGTACCCAATGAGGCGCCCGGCATTCATCCCCCCGCGGAGATTGAGGCAAAAATTTAATACAATTGCACTATTCTTAATTAGTCTTCATGATAACGGTTGTTCATCCTTTGTATCTAGAACAGGGAAAGGATCATCCGTGGAACTCGTCACCCCAGCGGTGGAACCCATTGGCGCGACCGGGCCTGACCAGCACCCGGCAAAATGCGCCTTAACCGTGTTGATCATCGAGGATGAACCCCAGATCCGCCGATTGCTTCGCGCTGCGTTGGAGCATTGTGGTTGGCGGGTGGTGGAGGCGGACCATGGCCGGGCCGGCATCAGCGAGGCCGCCATTTCCCGACCCGATGCTGTCATTCTCGACCTGGGGCTGCCGGATATGGATGGCCAAGAGGTGATTTCCCGTATTCGGGAGTGGAGCGGCACGCCGATCCTAGTCCTGAGTGTCCGCGAGAAGCCAGAGGCGCGGATCTTGGCGCTGGATGCCGGGGCAGATGATTTCGTGCCGAAACCGTTCAACACCGGCGAGGTGCTGGCCAGGTTGAGGGCCTTAAGACGGCGCCGCGAACAACCCGCAGAGCATTCCGAGGTCGCCTGCGGACCGTTGCGCATGGATCTCGCCGCACGAAGGGTCACGGTGGCGGGCCACGAGATCCACCTCACGCCCATCGAATACGCCCTCCTCAAGAGCCTGGTGCGCAATGTGGGCAAGGTCGTCACCCAGGGATACCTCCTCAGGGAGGTGTGGGGTCCCGACGGCGACCGCTACAGGAACCACCTGCGCGTCCACCTGACCCACCTGCGCAAGAAACTCACTGGGGCAGGCTTTGACAGGACACTCCTGCACACAGAACCCGGCGTCGGATATCGGCTGACAGACTGCCGGACTTCACAAGGTCCACCAGACCGCCAGAACTGAGCGCGTTCCCCTCAGGAGCCCGCCCCCAGGACCTCCAGGGACAACAGGTTCGCGAGCCACCGCTTGGGCACCCCATTGGCTGCGCCAAGAAGCGCGCCCACCACGGCGCCCCGATGGCAATTATCTCCTCCCACCATCGCGTTGGCCTCGACGCCGGCGCTGAAGTCTTCGGCGTACTTCCACGCGATGTAGAGGGCTGCCGGGAAGGCGTCACCAATGTAACAGGCGGGGCTGAGTTCCTCGCCCACCACGATGTCGTCGGTCAAGCGCGTCCATGCCTGTGCCTGGTGCGCGGAGAACCAGCCCTCGCCCTCGCGCTCGATGGCATCCTTGAGATGGGTCCCGCCGGCGATGGCATGGAGAATCCGCACGAGCGTCTCGGCCGCCCTGATGACCTCATGGTGCCGATGGGTCAGGCGCACGTGCTCCGCCACGATGGAGCTTCGGTCGAGCAAGTCGGTCGGCGGTAGTGCTGCAAGCAGCGCCGGCACCTGCGCGAGACCGCCAATGTGCCCGTCTTCGACACCGCACTCCCGCGGCGGCCTGCCGTGCGCATAGTGGGTGAAGAAACCCCGGTGGCACTCTTCCACATAGGTGTCCCCGTGCCAACCCGGTGTTAGCATGCACGTGATGTAGTGCCCCAGCCATGCGTCGGCATCGTAACCGCCGAAGTGCCTTACCACCCGATACACCTCACAGGCGAGACGGAGATTGAGCGTATTCTCCCCGGCCACCAGAAACTGGTGGTAGTGGACATCGCGCCGCCCCCAATAGGCGGCCTGCTCGCGCAGGATAGCGCCCCGCGGGTTCGGCGGCGTGTACCGCGATCGCCACAGGATGCTGTCCGGGTGCGGGTTCCTCGGGGCCAGGTATCGGTCCACGGTGCCATAGTCGCGGCGCAGCGCCTTGCGGTCGTAGTACCAGTGCACCGGCATGGCCAGGGCGTCGGCCACCAGGGAACCCAGGAACGCGTCGTCCCAGCGCGACATCCGTCACTCCACCAGGCTCACCCGGGCGATCCGACCGGCAAGGAAATGCACCGCGTTCTCGACGCACGACTGGCCCATGCGCCAATTGGCCTCGATCGTGTTCGAACCGACGTGCGGCGTCAGGACCACGTTGGGCAGGCGCCGAAGGTCCTTGGCGGGATGGACCGGCTGATAGGGTTCATTCTCAAACACGTCCAGGGCCGCGCCGCCCAGCGCGCCAGCCGCGAGGGCGTCGTAGAGCGCGGCCTCGTCAAGCACCGCCCCCCGCGCGGTATTCACGATCACCGCGGCCCGCCCCATCCACGCCAGTCTCTCCCCGTTCACGAAACGCGTCGTCTCCGCCGTGACCGGCAGATGGACGCTCAAGACATCAACCTCCCGGAAGACGGCCTCTGTGTCGGTCGTGTACTCCTCCGCCCCGCATTCGGCGAGGATGCCTTCAACCGGACGACCCTCCCTCGCCTGGATCTCCTCGACCGTGCGGCTATCGCCCGCCACGACGCGCATCCCGAACCCAAAGTGTGCCATGGCCGCGACTCGACGCCCGATGTTGCCAAATCCCAAGATGCCCAGCGTTCTACCGCACAACTCGAAGCCCGCCTCGCCCGCGAACCCCCCCGCCCGAAATCCCGCCTCGAGTCGGCTGATTCGCCGTGCCAGGCAACCCATGAGCCACATCGCATGCTCGGCCACGCTCGCATCGAGCACCCCTGGGGTATTCGCGACGGACACGCCGTGCCGACGCGCCAGCGGCTTGCTGATGTTGTCGTGCCCGACACCAAACCGCACGATCAGCCCGCCCGTTTCCCCCAGCGCCTCATACAGGGGGCCCACGTACGGCGACACGCCCACCACGACCACCCGGACGCCACCCTCCCTCACCTGCTGCGCGAGCGCCTCCTCCGCCGCAGGGACCGGCGCGAACCGCAACCCGGGTGCACCGCGAAACACGGCCTCCGCCTTCCGGTACTCCCCCTCTGTCACGAGAACCACATCACCCATCGACCTCACCTTAACCCTTTCTCGACTCCAGCGCCCGACGACAGCCCTCGCGCAAGAACAGCGTATCGATGCCACATGCAATGAACCGATACCCCTCTTCAGTCCGCTGTCGAATCTCCGCGGGATCCCCAGACACAAGGTGGATGCCCGCCGGCACCCCCCGGCGCCTGCACGCCTCCAAGACCGACCGCTGCGCCGCAATCACGTCGGGATGTTCCAGTCGCCCGGCCAGGCCCATCGACGCCGACAGGTCGTAGGGGCCCACCAGGGCCGCGGTAATGCCCGGCGTCGCGAGGATCGCATCCGCCGTACGAACGGCATCCCGGTGCTCCAGCATCACCACCACCGCGACTCCCTCATTGTGCTCGCGGTAGTACTCGCCGAACCGCCGCCCGTATCCCGTGGCCCGGCACAGCGACGCCCCGCGCGAACCCTCGGGCGGGAAAAGCGCCATCGCCACCGCCCTGGCCGCCTCTTCGGCGCTGTTCACCGAGGGCACGATGATGCCAGCGGCACCCAGATCCATCACTCGCTTCGCGAGGACCGGGTCGCACGACGGCAGCCGCGCCAGCACATCGCACGCCGTGCCCTTCGCGGCAAGCGCGCACCGGTGCACGTCGGCCAACGAGATGTCCGTGTGTTCCAGATCTACGCCTATGAAGTCAAACCCGGCCTCGGCCATGATCTCCGCCACCGCCGGATGCCCCGTCAGAGTCCAGCCGCCGAGCACCGCTTTGCCATCCCGCAATCTCTTCACGATTTCGCCCATGGTTCACCTCACGTCCCTTCGCCGAACACCCTCTCCCGCGGATCGATCAGGCACCAGCAGACCGCCCCAAAAAGAAAGAGTCCGCCCATCACATACAGCGGGGCGTTCCAATCGCCAAATCGACCCAGGAGAAATGTCACCATCAGGGGGCTGAGCACGCTGCTGATCTGGCCTGATGTATTCATCGCAGCGCTCACCACACCGGCGTGGCTCCCGCCAATGTCCAGGCAAGTCCCCCATGCGGCCCCCAGCGTGAACATGCTCGCCGCCAGGGCCAGCGCGATCAGCCCCGCCGCCAACTCCGGCCGATCGGCCACCGTCGCCAGCAACATCGCCGATCCCGCCATGACGTAGGCCACCACCCCCACGCCCGCGCGCCCGAGCCGCAATCCAAATCGCGACGCCACCGCATCCGTCGTGATCCCGCCGAGCAGATCCCCCAGCACGCTCATGATCAGGGGCAGCCCCGCGAAAAAGCCAAGCGACGCGGCGCTGAAACCGTGCTTCTCGTTGAGGTATGTCGGCAGCCAGGTGATGCAAAAGTAAAAGGCGTAGCTGTTCGGAAAATACATGAGGCACAGCGGCAGGATATTCCTGTGCCCCAGCAGGCGGCGCCAGTACTCCCAGCTCTTCGGGTGCTCGCCCTCGGGTTCTCGCCCCGCGCGTATCGTCTCCAGCTCGGCCGCGTTCACCGCCCGATGCTCCGACGGATCGTCCCGAAACCACCGATGCCACGCCACCGCCCACGCCACCCCCAGAAAACCAAACAGCACGAATATCGTGCGCCACGACATGAAACTCGTCAGGTACAGCACGACCATGGGCGTCACCCCACCGGCCAGATGCGCCCCCGTGAAAAATATCCCCTGCACCGTCCCCCGGTCCCGCCGTGGCACCCATCGCGAAAATGTCCGCGCAACGCTCGGCCACGCCCCCGCCTCTCCCAAGCCAAACAGGAACCTCGTCGCGACCAGTGAGATGAAGTTGAACGCCGCGCCCGTCGCCATCGTGAAACCAGACCACCACAGCACGATCCGCGTCAGCACCCGTCGCGTCCCGACCCGATCCGCCCACCAGGCCGTCGGAATCTCGAAAGCCGCGTACGCGAGCGCGAAGGCGCTGTACACCAGGCTCATCTGATCCTTCGTCAGGTGGAGGTCGCGCATGATGTCCGGTGCCAGTGTCGCTATGCACGCGCGATCAATGTACGTCACCATCGCCAGTAGGACGGCCAGCCCCACGACCACGTGGCGCGCGCGAGTGGCCGGCCCGGAAATCACCGCCCCGCACGAGGGTTTCATGGGCGAAAAAAAGAGGCTCCGATCATCCCGTCACGCTACCAGACCAAAGGGACAAGGGAAAGAGGGGCCTTCTGCATTGCCCCCCGACCACCTCCGGTTCGCCGTCGGCGGCATGTCCGCGAGATCCGAGCCATCCTTGGCCTGGCGTCGCCAATCAGAATCCCCGGACCATGTAGGCATGAAGGATCCCGGATTCGTCGGAGTCGAAGAAACCCATCGAACCGTCCGGGGAAAGGAACGGATGGATGTGCGACTCCTTCTTGCAGGTGGAACGCGGGTTCAACAGGTACTTCCAATCCCGCAGGGCCCCCTGCCCCGCCTCACCGAATTCCGCGGCGAAGATGCGCCCCCCCTTGTCGAAAGGGCCGGCATCGCTGATGAATCGCCTCCCCGCCCCATCCCCCGCAAAATGGGAGAACCGGGCCTCCTTAAGATCGCGCGTCAGGTCATTGCGAATCCCGCCGGGGGTCTTCAGCCCCACATGGCCCGCGTGGGGCGCCGCCCTCCCCTCGATCAGGAAGGCGCCGCGCGGCGCTCGGGTGCTCGTGCTCGTGATGGCCCAATCGGTCCGCCCACGCCAGCACTGGTGCCCCTGGCAGAACTCGTTGCCATCGCGCCCCCACGGCATGTTGCGAAGATTCGTGCCGTCATCGCGAATGACGTGGATGTCCGCGCCCTCGCCAGCCGTCAGCGTCTTGATGCTGCCCAACGCATCGACGACGCAGCCATGGTTCTCTTGGATTAGCACGTCCCGCGAGGCACCCGCATCGGTCGAGCGGCAATACTGGGAGTGCATGTTGCACCAGGTCGGACCATGGAGGACCAACCGCACCGCCGCGCGCTCCAGATCGATCACCAGCAACCCAAAAGGCGAGCCCTCCGCATGGCCGTCGCCGAGAAACGCCGAGATCGCCAGCCTCCTCCCATCCGAAGAGATCGTCGAAATCGGGTACAGCCTACTGGGGCGAAATGCCGTCCCCGGCAACGGCCCGTCCACCACGAGGACCGTGCGGCGATCGGCCCCGTCGATGTTCACCCTCCGCAGAATGAGTCGGCCGTTCCCAGGGGATGTCTCATCGATGAAGTAATACACGAAGCGCCCATCGGGCGACACCGAGAGCGCCACGCCCCCGAGTTCCTCGATGATCGGCGCCAGCGAGCCGCCATCCTCGAGATCGCACACGTAGTAGCGGTGCCCCGGGTCCCTGCGGTTGCCGCCGTGGGCCGTTGCCGAGCGATGAAGCAGAAACCGCTTCGAATCCATCGTGAAAATCTGAGCCTCCATGTAGAGATGCGCCCCGGACGCATCCGGTTCCGTCGTGAGCTGGAAAACCTCCAACGCTTTCGGTGACTCCGCATCCACAAGATCGGGACGCGGCTTCATTCGTGGACCACCGCCTGCCGGTGAACCCAGTATGAAGGGCCCACGGCCACCACCAGCAATCCACGAGGCCCCCGCCGCCCTCAACCTTCGTCGCTTCTTATCTGGCCATTGGCCGACTCCTGCGATATGCATTTATCCCATGACCCAGTCATCCATCACCCGTCGCGATATCATCCGCATCGGGACCGCGGCAACCCTCCCCTTCGCAATGCCGCGCCCGGTCACGGCTGCGGCCCCTACCGAGCCCGTCATCGGCATCTCGACCCTCGGATTCAATAAGCTGACAAACCAGCAACTCGCCCAAGAACTCGCGCGCGAAGGCTTCCGCACCATCCAGCTCTTCCTCAGCCAAACCGACAGCAATTACTGGAAATACAATGGCCGTTCGGATCTCTCCGGCCTCACCGACGAGCGTTGCAAGACCATCGCCGATGCGTACCGGTCCGCCGGCATCACGATCCACAGCATCGGCGTCTACACGAATCTCATACACCCCGATGCCGCGGAACGAACGGCCAACCTCGCTTACTTTGAAGGCATGATGCGCGCGGGTGCCGCCATGGGCTGCCATACCTTCATCAGCGAAGCCGGCCATTACGAACCCGAAGCAGGCCCCCCGCCCAAGGTCCCCTTCCACTTCCAGGAGGAGGTCTGGGCCCAGATGGTCGCCACCGGCAAGGAGCTCGCCGCCATGGCCGACCGCCACAGCGCCACCGTGCTCCTCGAACCCTTCTTCCGCGGCTTCCTGGCCAGCGCCAAACGCACGCGCGTCTTCATCGAAGAAATCGGCTCCCCGCGCATCCGCGCCCTCCTCGATCCCGCAAATCTCCTGGAGATCAACGACCTCGAAGAAATGTTTTCCCAGCTCGGACCCTACATCGATTGTCTCCACGCCAAAGACCGCAAACTGCACGTGGACCGCGGGGTCCCCGCCGGCCAAGGTGACCTCGATTACCCGAAATTCGTTTCTCTCGCCGCGAAGTTCACGCCAAAGGTTCCCCTCGTCCTGGAATACGTGGGTCCCCAAGACTATAAGCAGGCGCTCGCTCATCTGCGCGGCGCGCTCGCCAACGCCCATAAATAGCCCGGCCCCCGGCGGTCTTACGCCGCGGCCAAATCCCCAATTCACGGGTCACCTTTTGCCCTCAGGGCCAACGCCCGCACGCCTTGGGGCAAATCCATGCATGATTACAAATGGGTTCATCCCCTCAACAAAAGCTAATTAATCCAGGCTTAATGCCATCGTCCGTCGATTAATTATGCGGGGCGCCCCTTTTCGGCACACTGAATCCAGCCCAGCCCAAAATCTTGGGCGAATCTGGGCTTCGACCCGAATCGGTTTATGTGCAAAGGCGCAAGAGCACCATGGCAAGGCTGCGAACGCGGCGCGGCTCGCGCCGTCGTCGGATGGTGTTGCGTCGTTTCGATCACGCTGTGCCTCGCGTCGGCCCACGCGAATGGCGAGGTTGGTTCGGGTGCCGGTGAACTGCGCGATGCGGTCGCACGCTCTCTCGCGCTTCCGCTGGCCGTGCAGGATGACTTCTCTCCAACCACCGCACCGCCCTGGATGCGCGCGTATCTGGGCGATGTTGAAATCGCAGGCGCGCCCGATCATGCGGCAGAGGCCGCCCTGGGACATTTGCGCCAAGCCTGGTCAACGGGGAATCGCGGGCTCGCCGAGGACATCTTGCGCAACGTCGGCGCGCGGATGGACCACCGTCCCGATTTCGTCCTGCTCGAGGCCGAGATCCGGAGGTCGACGTGCGACATCGCGAATCTGCGGCACTGCCTGGACAAGCCCGGATGGGAGACGATGCGAGCGACCCGGGGCGCCTATCGTTTCTGGCTCGACCGCGACGACGCGAACGCGCGCGCCACCCATTCGGCAGACATCGTCCGAGAGACCACCAGAGAACCGGAGGGCCGCCTGCTCGTCGGAACTCTCCTCGAGTCATGGGGATGGCCGGATGTGGCCGCACGAGTCTGGATTCTGGTCGCGGCCTCGGATCATCCGGCGCACGACTACGCGCGAACGCACGTCATGAACTTCGCGATGCGATCGGGTAACACATCGCTGCTCCTGCGCCTCTGCGATGCGCTCCTCCAGAGACGCCCTCAAGACGCAGATATCCGTTTCAGCCGCATCTATCTCACGCTCCTCCTCCGCAAGAAATCGGCTGGTCTGGTCGAGGAAGCGACCGCGCTCCACGCCGCGAAACCCGACAGCCCGGCCATCGCCGCCGTCCTCGCCTACTGCCTGTTCCGACACGGCAACGAAGGTGCCGCGGTGAAGACGCTCGCCAGCGTGGACCCCTCCGCCCTTCAAAACCGCCCGGAGTCCCTGATCGGTGCCCTCGTCCTGGAAGCCTCAAATCCCGCGCGAGCGCGAGCGCTCGCCGAAGCCAGCGGGCCGTTCCTGAAACTCCCGGAGGAGAAAGTGCTCTTCCGCAGCGTCCTCGAACGCCTCCCCAGGACCAACGTAAACTGAATGGCACCGACATTCCCCATGCCATCCAGTGGCCGACCCACAAGGGCCGGAGCGCGGCGAACGCGGCGCCTCCTCGCCCGCGCCTCATTCCTCGCCTTCGCCTTGCCGCTCGCGGCCCCCGCCCAGAATCTCATCTGGGAAAACCAGGGCATGACAAATGCCCTGGGCATCGCCAGCGGATCGACCTACGCGTACAATGGCGCAACTGTCACCTTGACCTGGTCTATCACCACAAACTCCAGCAGCACCTTCGCGTACGCCTACGGCAGCAACTATGTCTCCTACCAGTCCGGCATGGAGGGAGGCCAACTCGGAAACGTCCTCTTGGGATTCGATAATTCGGCGGACGACCGGAACGACTGGATAACGCTGACCCTCACTTTCTCCGTGGCGCAGTCGAACTTGGCCTTCAGCATCCTCGATATCGATACCGGCTCGTGGGATGACGGCGTCGACGTCGTCTATAACGGGTCAACGAACGTGCGCGACACGCCGTCCGTCTGGTCCTACGGGCAGTCCAATGCCCGCCTGCGGACCGTGACCACCGACAACGAGAGCTACTTCCAGGGATGGGAGGGAGACAACTCCAACTCCGACACCAACCAGAACTACGGCAACATCAACTTGAATTTCAATGGCATTTCCGTGACCAGCATCGCGATCCGTTTCTTCTCCACCGACGACGCCGACTCCAACCCCGGTTCGCAGAAGATCGGAATCTCCGATCTGATCGAAGTGCCCGAACCACCGGCGATGGCCGCGGCCGCCCTCACCTTGCTCTTGCTTGCCGCGGCCCGCCGGCGATTGAAGGCCCACTTCCTCTAGGAATCTGTCGGACTTAGGCCGCCAGATTCCTCGGGCCAGCAAGCCTCACGGCGCACCGATGATCTCGTCCCACTCCTGGATGACTTCAACGCCGCGCCAATCGCCGGGCAACGGCCCGCCGCCGGGCGCGAATAATCGTAAGTGAAAAGGCGTGGCGCCAGGTCGGATTTGTGGCAGGGCCCGCGGCGCGAACTGGAAACGCGTCGTCAACCAACCGCCCCGGATCACATTCTCCAACCTTCGCCCATCGCCGCTGGCCAAACGCAAGACGTAACCGTACGGCGCGGCCTTTCGCCCACCGAGCCAATCGCCCAGGTTGGCGACCAGCGACATCCCCCGGACCTCGGTCCGAATGGACGTGAATGGATCGCCCCGATCGGAGATCGAGACGGCGATCGGCGCGCCCGCAACCGACAAGTCGAGGCTCAACTCGCCTCCCAGAATCACATAGGGCCAATCCACCCGGACCTCGGCGTGGTTCCCCTCCCCCTTGACCGAGATCTGCCGCACGAGCCTCCCATTACCCAACATCGGCGGAAGAGGCTGATCCCGGAACGCGACCCTCCGCGCCATGGCGCGCTCCCCCAGGTCGAAGATCACTTCGTCGCCGGGGTAGAGAACCGGATCGAGCCGGGCACCGCCCATTACGGCGCCCTCGTGCGGGCGATTGTTCTCCGTGGTGGTATACAGCCGCGCGATGCTCGCGCTGTCCGAGCCAATGGGGTCTGTCGCCCTGGCCGTTATTAGCCCGGGATTCGCCGCAAGCTCCTCGACGCCGACGATCCGCCCATCGGCCGCGCGATAGAATACCTCGTGGTCGGGATCGAACATGTGCCATCCCCCATCGAAAAACGCCTCTCCCACCACGTGCCCCTCCAGCCCCCAGAACCTCGCGCGCAACCCAGCCGCGCGACAGAGCACCGCGAAATTCAGCGCCGAGTCGTCGCAGAAACCGTAGCCGTAGACGTTGATGAATTTCACGGGGTCGTGCACCTCGTCGCCCTCCTCGGCGGGATAATAGTGATACCGCCAATCCACGAGAAATCTCCATATGGCGATCGCCCGCTGCTCCGCCGTCATGTCCGGCGACAGGATGCTCGCGAGCATGCCCTCGACGCTCGCCAGGTCTGGCCATCCCTCGACGGTCAGGTGGGGCGCCACAGCCACCCGAGGATCAAGGTTGCGGATGATAAGTCGCCTGTTCCGGATAGGCCGATCCACCGTGGCCTCGATCCCATACGCCGTCTCCGCCGCCGACACCTCCCGGGCAAATGTGTGCCGCGCAATCCGCTCGCGGCTCACGAGCGCGTACTCGCGCCCGTTGACCCGCGGATCCGAATTGTCACCCGCCGAGAAGTAGATCTGCCCGGAAGTCCAGTGGCTGTAGCGACCCATTCCCCGCGCCCGGATATCCGCATGGGGCGCGCGCGCAGGACCCACCTCCTTGCCATCCTCCATCAGCACGCACAGGGACCTCCCTTCCTTGTCGCCCTCCCGCCCGAGACCCAGCGACGCAATATGGCAAAACCCTTCCTCGTGCCGGATGTTTTCGGGTCTCAACACCTCTCGGACGGTCTCGATCTCCTCCTCCGAAAAGGCCCCGCGGCGCCCATCGGACACCCCGCCGTCGCCAACTCCCCCCGAGGCCCCCGTCGAACCCCAAGCCCACGGCCCGCCCACCACCACGCCGACCACGATCGCCCCCGCGGCCCACGACCAACAGGACATGAGGCATAGCCTGCCCAAAACGGCCCCAAAACCACACCCGCAAATCTCCGGCCGATCAATTGCCGTGGCACCCTTCAATCAAAAACCCTTCCCCGACATCACCCGGTGGCTACACTGCCTCCATGATGAAAACCCTTTTCTTCCTATCCTCCGGATGCCTCCCCTTGGCCGCAGCCCAATCCGGCGGCGGAGCCCCATCATTCCCCGATGGCACCTTTGGCGCCGACGCCACATTCCTCGAAAAACATGCGGGTGGATTCGTCCTGCGTTCGGGTGATGCCGCCGTGGCGATCGTCCCCCGTTACCAGGGTCGAGTCATGACAGCCACGTTCGCCGGAGATTCCGGGCGCTCCACCGGCTGGATCAACTACGATCTCATCCGCTCCGGTCGGAAGGAGAAACACATCCACGCCTTCGGCGGCGAGGAGCGCCTCTGGTTCGGACCGGAGGGCGGCCAATACTCCATCTACTTCGCGCCCAAGTCCGAGTTTACCTTCGACAAGTGGTTCGTGCCCGCGCCCATCGACACCGACGTATTCACAGTCGAGAAACGTGACGCCTCCTCCGCGACTTTTGCCCACGACTTCACCCTGCGCAACTGGTCCGGCTTCGAATTCCAGGTCCGCGCCGAGCGCGAGATACAACTCCTCGACAGGGCCGCCGCTTCTCGGGCCATCGGCACGCCCATCCCCGCCGATCTCAAGATGGTCGCCTATCAGACACGCAATGCGCTGATCAATCGTGGGAAGACGCCCTGGAAAAAGGAGTCCGGCCTGCTCTCGATCTGGCTCCTCGGCATGCTCAAACATTCGCCGACCACTACCGTCTTCATCCCCGTCAAGCAGGGTGAGGGGCCTTCGGTCAACACCGACTATTTCGGCGATATCCCACCGAACCGCCTCCAGGTCCAGGGCGACGTCGTCTATTTCCGGGGCGACGGCAAGTTCCGCAGCAAGATCGGCATCCCGCCAACCCGCTCCAAGAATATCGCCGGCAGCTTCGACCCCGCCGCCAGCCGGATCACGCTCATCGCGTGCTCGCCCCCGGCCCCGGGCCACTCCGGATACGTCAACTCGGCATGGAAACTCCAGGAGAAGCCCTTCAGCGGCGACGCCCTCAATTCCTACAACGACGGACCCCTTGACGACGGCGGCCAGCTCGGTCCTTTTTACGAGATCGAATCTTCGTCGCCCGCCTACGAGCTGGCGCCCGGCGCCCGGATGGAGCACATCCAAGCCACGGTACATCTCTCGGGTGACATCGCCTCCCTCGACGCCCTCACAAAAGCCATCGCGGGCGCCGACACCGCCGCCATCGCGGCCGCCCTTCCACCAGCGCTCCCGCTTCCAAAAGCAAACTGAAATTTCAGGCGCTGTTCGCGGGCGCGGCTCGTGCCTCGACCCAGGATCCGGGCCGGGAGGGTTGCCTCGAGAATTCAGACACCGAATCGTAGGAGCCTGCTCGCAGACGATCCCCTGTGCGAATCGCACGCAAGCGCGCTCCTACGTCCCATTTTCTTCCCCGGTCGTACCCCGCCGCGCGGAGCATGGGAATTTCACGCTTCCGCGTGAAATATGCGGGCTCAACCCCTCAACTTCTTCGCGATTGTCGCGACATGCCGTCCCTGGAAACGAGCCTGGGCAAGCTCGTTTTCCGAGGGTTGCCGCGAGCCATCGGCCCCGGCCACCGTCCCCGCCCCATACGGCGAACCGCCGCGGAATTGCGATATGTCCAAGAGTTCTTGGCAGGCGTAGGGAAGACCCACGACCACCATCCCGTGATGCAACAGCGTCGGGATGAAGGTCAGGATCGTCGTCTCGTTCCCACCGCCCGTGCCCGTGCTGGTGAAGACGCTTCCCACCTTTCCAATCAGCTTGCCCTCCATCCAGAGTTTCCCCGTCTGGTCCAAGAAATTCCGCATCTGCGAGGCCATGTTCCCAAATCGCGTGGGTGTCCCAAATATGATGGCATCATAGTCGACGAGTTCGGCCGGCGCCGCCACCGGCGCGGCCTGATCCACTCTTGCCCCGGCCTTTTTCAGTGTCTCCGCTGGAATCAGTTCCGGCACCCGCTTCAGGGTCACGTCGGTTCCTTCGACCGAACGCGCGCCCTCCGCCACCGCCGCCGCCATCCGTTCGATGTGACCGTACATGGAATAGTAAACCACCAGTATCTTGCTCATCGTTGTCTCCCTTGCCCTTTCGGTTTCTTTGTCGCTCCAGATCAAATACAAGCCCAGCCGTCGAACGATTTCCCCGTGCCGACCCGGCGCAAAGTCACCTCTCCGTCCGCGTCACCCAGATCGGCGACGACCATGCGAGGTCCCGTTCCCCGATCAGGGCCCGGACGTAGTAGTACGCCGAAGCCCCCGGTTTAAGATCGACATCGGCAAACCTGATTTCGGCCTGCGGTCTGCCCGGCTCCATCGAGTAAACAAACGCCCCATCCCTGACGACTTCGACGCGCCGGATGGTGGCCGGGGCATCGATCCGGGCCTCCAGCGATGGCGCGCCATCGACCTCGATCTCCTCGCCGATCGCCCGCCCCGCGATCGACGCGCGCAACGACACCGCGACCGTCGCCCCAAATGCTCGCCGATCACGGAGCGCCGCCAGGATCCCTGGCCGCGTGAATCCATCCTCGCCCGCCACGTACACCCCCGCACGCGCCTCGTGCGTCTGCCCGTGATCGCTGGATGCGATGATCCCCACGCGCACACCCTTCGCCAGCGCATCCCACATCAGGTTCCCTTCCGTGCCGATCTGCGCCTCGCGCGGACATCCCTGAAACTCGTAGCTCCCGCGGGCCTGAAAGATTTCGGCGACGCGCTCGAACTCCTTATTCCACTTCGCCCAGTCGGTCCGCGAAGCCCCATCCGCCAGCTGGTGGGGGATGGCCAGCGCCCCCGAACCCGTCAGTGCCGCAAAGAGTTCCTCGGGCGCGTCCTGCTCAAACACCGGCCGCCCGCGATCGGCATAGACGACGTTCTTGTGCCCACCGCGGTCCTTGTACCCCCCCCCATGCTCGTAGCCGTATAAGGCTACGAACCGCCCGGGGATCGAATACAGGTCACAGTATTTCTGGGACCTCCACCAATCGTACAGCTGCCGGGGTCGCTCCTCCCGGTCCTGCCGATGCCGCAGGATATCCTGATCGTGATCGCTGATGGCCAACCAGTCCAGGCCACACGCGTCGAGCGCATACCGATACGCATCCTGTAGCGAACCGTCGCGGCCATTCGCGCAGCGGCTGATGTCGGTGTGCCGGTGGGTGTCGCCGATCACCAGACGGTATGCCTTGCCAGCCACCGTCCATTCTCTCGGCAATGGCGCCAGCTCCGGATCCAGATCGACTGGCCCAACCTTGCCCAGATCTGCCGCCTCGACCAGCCTCGGTGTCGACGCCTCCCGCCCTAACCCCGCCAGGGAGACCCTCGCCACATCGTAATCGACCGGCCGATAAGGAAACTCTCTCGTCCTGCCATCGGTCGCGTAACACACCACCAGGTCGCCGGCCTTGTCCCTCGCGACCTCGGCACGAATGTCCTGTCGTCCATTGCTAAGTGCCAATAGGAGGGGATCGGTCCAACCCCCATCGCTCCACTGGACCGCAAATTCGTGCCACATGCCATAGCTTTGCGCCCTGATGCGTCCGCCGAGGATCTTCGGGGCCACGCGGTTCTGATACCGAAAGATCACCCATAGCCTGTCCCTTCCGTCAATGGCCACCTGAGGGTATTCTGAAAATTTCCGGTATCCCTCCGGCAAGGACTTCCCGATCCCGGCCTCCGGGCGCCTCAGCGTCCCCTCCGCCCAACAGGCCAAGTCGATACCTCGCTCCGAATGCAGTGATGCGCCCCCGCCAGGATGCTTGCCCCAGTTTTCGCCCGCGACATCCCATGCGACCCACACACGGTCCTCCCGATCGCAGGCGACCGTGGCGTGCGCCTCCCGCGATGCAGTCGCCGCCACCGGCACCGGCGCCCCGCGCGGCTTCGCGAGGCCCGCCCCATCCACGCCAAACTCCCTCAGGTACACATCGAAACTCCCGTTGCGATAGGAGTCCCACGCCACAACGACACGCCCATCTCCGGTCGCACAGACCGACGGCTCCCAATCGTCGGCACCCGACTCGCTCACGTTGATCGGCCCGCTCAAACCCTCCCCATCCCAGCGCGCCAAACGAATCTCGTAATGCCGATCCTCACCCGCCGATTGCCAAGCCACCCACAGGCGCCCGGCACTATCCCGCACCATCCGGGGCCAGAAGTCATTCCCGCCGCCGCTGGTCAGACGGATCACCTTGCCATTGCTCCATCCGTAAAGGTCCCACTGCTTCCCGTCGCTCTCGGTCCAGATCACGCGGATTTGCCCGTCGCCATCCACCGCACAGCGCGGATCGAGGGCGTCCGCCCCGGGGCCCCTCACGACTATCGTCTTCTCTCCGCGGCGCATCATCACCGCGTCTCGCGCCCCATCCCACGCGATATAGGCCACGACAATTTCCCCATCCGGAGCCACGGCCACTGAAGGATACTCCTCCGACCCCTCGTTCCCCGTCACGCGGTCCGCCAACGGCAACGCCCTCACGCGAAGTCTACCCTCAAGAAGTTCGCTGGCCGCGGCCGGCGCCAGCTGCGCCAGAGGTACCGCCTCTTTCCCAAGCGCTGTCTCCACGCGCAACGCGGCACCCGCGGGCCCCTCGACCTCCGCCAGCAGGCCCTTGGCCAGGCTCGCGCGATACACCGTCTTCAGGCCCGCGGCCCTGCCACTCGCCTCATCGTGCTCCATCTGGACGCGGAAATTGCTCCCGTCGATCTGGTCGCCCCGATCCAGCAGCCACGGCAACAGCGCCACCGACCCCCCATCCACCGAAACCATCCCCTCGACTTTCGCGCCCGCGCCTATCTTTCCCGCGTCAAACTCGATCTGCACGAGCCGACGTTCCGCAAAGGCGCATGATGCCGCAGCTCCAAGCGCCAGGAACCAAACAAAACATTTAAGCCGAAGCGAGATCGCCTCTCGGGGACTCTGTAATTTCATGCCGGCAGTTTATCCCTCAACCCACATCCAGTCTAGCGGCCACTGGGCCGAAACCTCCCCTTGCGCCCCCATCCGCATGCGCGATGCTGACCCCGGTCCCAAACCCGCGGAGGCGCAATGGCCAAAAATGCCGAGAACGAGATTTCCGAGTTCGATGTCGCGATCATTGGAGGTGGGAGCGCCGGTTATGCCGCTGCCCGTGCCGCGGTCGCCCACACCGATTCCGTCGCGATCATCGAGGGCGGCACGCAGATCGGCGGCCTCTGCATCCTTCGCGGCTGCATGCCCACCAAGGCCCTATTGGAATCCAGTCATCGCCTGCACGACATCAACCGCGCGCGCGAGTTCGGCATCGCGGCGCCAAAAGCGCGCCCCCTCCCCGCGACGATTCTCCGACGCAAAGATCGGCTTGTCGCCGATTTCGCCGGCTACCGTCGCGGCCAATTGGAGCACGGAGATTTCGCCTTCATCCGCGGCCGCGCGCGCTTCGTCGGCCCCTGCGAACTGGAGATCGATCCGATCCCCGGTGCGCCGTCCCGCCACAAGGGCACTCTACCCCTCGCCCCGCGACGCCTCCGATTCCACCGCTGCGTAATCGCCACCGGTTCCGAGGTCGCATGGCCGGACGTCCCGGGTCTCCGCGAGGCGAACTGCCTCACCAGCGACGAGGCGATCGCGCTCGACCGAATCCCGCGAAGCCTGATCGTCCTCGGCGGCGGGTCGGTCGCCTGCGAACTCGCCCAACACTTTGCCCGCCTCGGCTCGCGGGTCACCCAGATCCAGCGCAGCGGCCACGTCCTCTCCGACATGGACCCCGACCTCGCCACCGTGATCGAGGACCAATTCCGCGCCGATGGCATCCGCCTCTTCGCAGGCACGCGCCTCATCCGCGTCGAAAGACTCGGGCGAGTGCGCCGCGCCATCTTCGACCACCAGGGCAAAACCCGCACCGCCACGGCCGATGCCATCCTCTGCGCTCTCGGCCGACGGCCCGCGATCGATTCGCTCGGCCTCGATGCCGCCGGCGTCCAAACCGATCACCATGCCATCGTCGTCGATGATTCCATGCGCACCAGCAATCCCGCCATCTTCGCCGTCGGAGACTGCAACGGCCTCATCGAGGTCGTCCACATCGCCATCCAGCAGGGCGAGATCGCGGGCGCCAACGCCGCCACCGGCGCCTCCGCCGCATGGGATCGCCGATTGAAATCTCACGTCGTGTTCACCGAACCGCAGGTCGCCACCTGCGGCTCCAGCGAGCGTGAACTCGTCGCGGCCGCGCGCCCTTTCCTCGCGGCATCGTACCCTTTCGCGGACCATGGCAAATCAATGATTCACGGCAGCACTCGCGGCTTCGTCAAAATACTCTGCGAACCTTCCACCGGCGAGATCCTCGGCGGCGCCATCGTGGGCCCACAGGCCGGGGAATTGATCCATGAGGTGATCGCCGCCATGCACTGGCACGGCACCGTCGCTCAGTTCGCCGCCATGCCCCACTACCACCCCACGCTTGCGGAAATCCTCACCTACCCCGCCGAAGAACTCGCGGGGAAAATCGCAGCGCCACAGACTTGAGGGTTTCTGGCACGCGAATGCCAGGACCCCGACTCATGGGCGATGCGAATCGCGTGCAAGGCCACCCCTGCGTCAGATTCTTGCCGGCCACGAAACCCGCCGCAGCCAACGCGAGTCCGCCTCACACTTTCCAATTGCCGCGATAGGGCCGCTTCAGCCAAGCGGCGTTGCCCGCCCCGCCCGCAAACTGTAGCTTGGCCGGATCCCACTTGATCCGCTGGCCGTAGAAGTAGCCAAAATTGAGCAGGTGACAGCAGGTCGCCGATCGCGCCCCAATCTCAACGCGGGTGATCGGCTGCTTGCGACTGCGCACGCACGCCAGGAAATCGTCGTAATGGTTCTCGCTCCGGTAGAGTTGGACGCGGGCGCCAGACAGAAACTCCTTCTCGATGCGTGCCAGCTGCGCCGCAAGCGAGGGGGTGTCCTCCCGGCTCAGGAACTTCGCCTTGGTTTCACCCTTCAGGTCGAACTTGATCTTGCCGCGGTTGACCTGAACCGTGCCCTCGGAACCGAAGAACACCACGCCCTTCTCCCTCTCGGTGCTGTGGATGACAGACACTCCGCTGGCATAGATGAGCCGTCCCCCGCTCTGGGCCGTCTGCCAGTCCTGCGGCGGCACCATTTCCACGGGCCCGTTTTCGTCCTCCCCCAAACCCCACTGGGCGATGTCGAGGTGATGGGCCCCCCAGTCCGTCACCATGCCGCCACCGAACTCCCGATACTTCCGCCACATCGGAAAATGGTCGTGGACGCCGCGGGGACTCAGAATCGAATTGTAAGGGCGCACCGGTGTCGGCCCCAGCCAGCGGTCCCAGTCCAGACCCGGTTCCATCGCCTCCTCGGGCAAATCGCAGGGCGTCGGTGGCCCGCCAAACCCGCATTCAACCCTGTCGAGTTTCCCGATGACGCCGTTGCGCACCAGCTCGCACGCGACACGGAACTCCTTCATCGACCGCTGCATCGAACCGGTCTGGAAGACGCGCTTGTTCCTTTGGACGGCCCCCATCACCGCGATCGCCTCCCCGATGGTCTGCGTCAATGGTTTCTCGCAGTACACGTCCTTGCCGGCGTTGAGCGCGGCGCATGCGATGATAGCGTGCCAATGGTCGGGGGTCGCGATCACCACGGCGTCGATGTCTTTGCGCGCCACCAGCTCTTCGAACTTGCCCGTTGCGTCGCAACCCTTGTACCCCGATCCCGCCTGCTTGGCGTAATGCCCCTCCACAATCTTCTTGGCGTCCTCGCGCCGACTGGTGTCCACGTCACACACCGCCACCACTTGCGTCTCCCGCCCAAGGAAGTTCCGCAGCAGTCCGCGGGCCTGCTTGCCAAGACCCACGAACCCCATCGTGATCCGGTCGTTCGGTCCCGTGGGCGCCGACCAGATATGGGACGGGAGAATGAATGGTGCCGCGATGCCGGACGCCGCCGCCAAAAATCCGCGGCGAGTGAAATGACGCGATCTGCTCATGCTTGCTCATTATGCCGGCGAGCGGGCCCCTAGGGCAAGCCTGTCCCGAGGTCACCCGTCAGCCGCCGAGGTCGGCCGCCTGCTCGCGCAGCGCATCGAACGGCACGACGTCGAGCGCCGCCTGGTGCGTGGCGGCGAGCAACACAGGCGGTGCTACCCCCGCCTCATAGGCCTCGAGCCAGCGCGCGGCGCAAAGGCACCACCGATCGCCAGGCTTCAACCCGGCGAATCCAAACTGTGGCGCGGGCGTCGACAGGTCATTCCCGCGGGCCTTGGAGAAGGCCAAGAATTCTTCTGTCATCCGCGCGCACACGGTGTGTTGCCCGAGATCCTCTGGTCCGGTATCGCAGCATCCCGTCCGGTAATACCCCGTCACCGGGTCCAGGCAGCAGGTCTCCAATTCGCCCCCGAGGACGTTTCTCGCTTGTGCCATGATGTGGTGCACCATAACACGGCACGGGCGTCCGGCAAAAAGGCGCCCCCCGCCCCGATGGAAAAACAGCCCAGCGTCCGCGTCGCATGGACACCCGCCGATGTCGCCGCCCTAGCCGGACAGGATCTCTCCCGATCACTCTGCGTGGCCATCGATGTGCTCCGCGCCACCTCCACGCTAACCACCGCCCTCGCCAACGGCGCCACCGCCATCATCCCCGCCGCCGAGTTGGATGAGGCGCGCCAACTTCATGCCGCAAACCCCGGGGCACTCCTCTGCGGCGAGCGCCATGGCCTTCCGCCCGACGGCTTCGACCTCGGAAATTCGCCCCGCGAATTCACCAGGGCCCGCGTCGCAGGCCGCCTCATCGTCCACACCACCACCAACGGCACCCGGGCGGTCCGCGCCTGCGCCACCGCCGCCGAGACTGTCATAGGCTGTTTCCTCAACATTTCGGCCGTCGCCGACCGCATCCGCGCGCGTGCCAGTGACATCGACTGTCTCGTCCTCGCCTGTGCCGGCACGTTCGAGGATTTCTCCATGGAGGATGCCCTTTTCGCCGGGGCCCTCGTCGAACACCTCGGCTGGCGGCATCCCATCCGGTCGCTCTGGGCCGGCCGTACGGGCCCATTGGAAATGGCCCTCGGCCTCACCCGCAACGGTCGCCGCCTCAAGGAACTCGGCCTCCGAGAAGATATCCTCTTCTGCGCCCAGATCGATACCACCCCAATCCTCGGCACCGTCAATGCCCGGGGGCAGATCGCCGCCTAGCCCGGGTGCCAGATGAATCTGAACATGGAAGGCACCTCGCTCCAATCCAGGGAGGAACGCCGGCCTGAGCCTGTCTCAAAAGTCGCGCCCAGAGTTCGCAGCAGGCCGCCCGACCCAGGATCAAGTGCAGGCAAGGCCCGTGGCGCGATCCCACCTTTGGAGCGCGGTGGCAACGCCACCGCTTTGGAACGGCGCGCAGCGACGCCCCGGCTTGGCTCGCGATACGCCGGCTCCACGGACGGCGCAATGCGCCGGCGCCTGCCGGACTCTGGCGGCGCACCAAGAACTGGAGCATCCATCGAAGTGCCACGCCCCCTGGGACGATCGGGTATTGAGACAGGTTCGCCTCGACATCCGCGTCCCACCGGATGCCCGGTTCCTTTGCCGACCCGGCCCGCGAGACGAGCGTGTCTCAAAACCTCTGAGCCGAGCCGCCTGGCACAGGCGGCCTACAAATCTTGTAGGGCATCTCTGTGAGATGCCGTGCATTGTCGCGCGCCGCACACCATTGGACGTCCCCTCTACCATCAGATGGGCATTGATTGTTGGATGTTCCGTGTTGGGCGTTTGAGTTTTGAGACAGCCTCAGACCGCGGGCCCTCCCGGCGCACGTATCAGGACCAAACAAAACAAGCTCAGAAACTCAGACACCGAATCGTGGGAGCCTGCTTGCAGGCGATCCGATGCGCGAATCGCGCGCAAGCGCGCTCCTACGCCCCAGATTCGCTTCCCGTTGCGCGCGCGCCGGGCATGAGTCCCGAATCGAGAATGACGGCAGCCCTTTGCCTACGGCGCCTCTCGGGCGAGGTCCCAAACGACCCGACCACCGACGATCGTCTTGACGGCGCGGCCCCTGAGATGGGTCCCGTGCCATGGCGTATTGTGGGACTTGCTGGCAAATTTCGCGCGATCAACAACCCACTCGGCGCCTGGGTCGATGAGCGTGATGTCGGCGTCGGCGCCGACTCCCAGGTGCCCCTTGTTGGCGAGCCCTAGCAACTTGGCCGGATTGATCGTGAGTTTCCGCAAGATCTTGCACAGCGGCAGCTTCCGGTGGTGGTGCAGTGCCTGGAGTAACACGCCGACCGCGGTTTCCAGGCCCACGATCCCAAAGGGCGCCGCCTCGAACTCCACCTCCTTCTCATAGGAGCAGTGTGGCGCGTGATCCGTGGCAAGGACCTCGATCGTGCCATCATCGAGGCCCTCGACGAGGGCGTCGATGTCCCGCGCCGTGCGGAGCGGAGGGTTCATCTTGAAGTTCGTATCAAAATCCTGGGCCGCGGCATCGGTGAGCGTGAGGTGGTGGGGGGTCGCCTCACCCGAGATCCGCACGCCGCGCTGCTTGGCCTCCCGGATGATCCGCACGCCCCCCGCCGTGGTCACGTGCTGGCAGTGGACGTGATGCGACGTGAACTCCGCCAGCAGGGCATCTCGCGATATGATCATCTCCTCCGCGATCGCGGGCCAACCCGGCAATCCAAGCAGATTGCTCCAGTAACCCTCGTTCATCACCCCGCCCGCCGAAAGGTTGTTGTCCTGGCAATGGTCCATGATGGGCAGTCCGATCATGCCCGCGTACTCGAAAGCCCGCCGCATCAACTCGGCGTTCTGAACGCATTGGCCATCGTCGGTGACCGCCACCACCCCCGCCTTCTTCAGCGATGCCATGGGAGTGAGCAATTCGCCTTTCTGGCCCTGGGAGATGCACCCCGTTAGAAAGACGTTGACCACCGCACGCTCCTCGGCGCGCTGCCTCATCCATGCGATGGCGCTCGCCGAATCTGCGGGCGGCGCAGTGTTCGGCATCGCCACAATCGACGTGAACCCGCCGCGCGCCGCCGCGCGGGTGCCGGAGGCAAAGTCCTCCTTGTCCGGACGTCCCGGCTCCCGCAGGTGGACGTGGGCGTCGATGAGCCCCGGCGCAACCACGAGTCCCCTGGCGTCGATCACATCATCGGTCGCGGCATGCGCGACGCCCGCGGGGTCGACGATCCGCCCACCGACGGCAACCACGTCACACACCGACTCGACCCCGTTGGCCGGGTCGATCACAAGCCCGCCACGGATACGGAGCACCCCCGCCCCCGGTTTCGGCCCGCTCATGCCGCCACCTCCCGAACCGTCTCCGGCGCCTGGCCGCCGTTCAGCAGATACAGCACCGCCATCCGCACCGCCAGCCCGTTGGTCACCTGCTCCAGGATCACGGAATTCGGCCCGTCGGCCAGCTCGCTCGTGATCTCCACGCCGCGGTTGATCGGCCCTGGATGCATGATCAGCGCGTCCGGCTTGCACTTCTCCATCCGCTCCGGCGTCAGCCCGAAGAGTGTGACGAATTCCCCGATGCTCGGAAACATCATGTGCTGCTGGCGCTCGTGCTGCACGCGCAGCAGGTAGATCACATCGGCCCCGGGCAGCTCGCGGTCAAAATCGTGCGACACCTCCACGCCCATTTCGCGGAACACGTCGGGCAGCAGCGTGGTCGGGCCGCACAAGACCACCTTCGCGCCGAGCTTGGTCAACGCCCAGATGTCGGATCGGGCCACCCGGCTGAAAAGTATGTCTCCCGCGATGAGCACCCGCAGGCCCTCGATCCGGCCGCGCTTCTCCAGCATCGTAAAGGTGTCCAGCAACGCCTGCGTCGGATGCTCGTGCGCCCCGTCCCCGGCATTGATCACCGAACAGCCCAGCCGCTCCGCGATGAACTGCGCCGCGCCCGCCGCCTTGTGCCGCAGCACCACGAAATCCGCCCTGAGCGCCTCGAGATTCCGCACGGTGTCCTTGAGCGTCTCCCCCTTCCGGAAGCTGCTGTTCTCCGAGTGCACGGCCACCACGTCGGCGCTCATGCGTTTGGCTGCAAGCTCGAAAGAGATGCGCGTCCGCGTGCTCGGTTCCACGAAGAGGTTCACCACGGTCTTGCCGCGGAGCGCCGGCACCTTCTTGATCTCCCGGCGAATCACGTCTTTGAAAGTGCGCGCCGCCGCATGCACCTCCCGGATCTCGTCGGCATCCATGTGCTGGATTGAAACCAGATCCTTGCGCTTCCACACGCTCATGGGTCAATCACCATCACGTAGTCCTCTCGCGCCCGCACCCGCTGCCCTCGCTCCGTCCGGATCTCGGCGCCCACGTAATCCGGCGATATAGGCAGCTCCCGGTGCCCCCGGTCCACCAGAACCGCCAGCTGGATTCGCGCGGGCCGACCGTAGTGATGCAGCGCCTCGAACGCCGCCCGGACCGTCCTCCCGGAATAAAGCACGCTGTCCACCAGCACGACCGTCGCACCGCTGATGCTGCCCGGCAGCTCCGTGGCCTCCGGAGTCGGCAGGCGGCTGCCCAGGTCATCGCGATGAAAAGAGACATCCAGGGTCCCACACCGGATGGCCATCCCGGCCAGCCGTTCGATCTTGGCCGCGATCCTTCGGGCCAAAGGCACGCCCCCTTTCTGGATCCCCAGCAGCATCGCCGCGCCCAGATCCGGATTGCCTTCGACGATCCCGGAGGCGATGCGATCCAGCGCCCCCTCGATCGCCGCCGCATCCATGACGAGCCGTCCCTTGGGCACTGTGGGCTCATGCGCCATGGGTCGCCCCCCAAGAAGAAAACGCCCCCGGGCTTCCGCGCGCCAGATCACTCAACATGGTGCTCCGCTAGTCGCTTCTGGCGGGACGCCCGCCAGCTCGCCCTGTGCGTCTTGGTCCAGTCAAGCAGGGCCCTCTCAAAACCCACATCGTAGCCCACCTTCTCGCTCTCGAGCCATTTGTGGCGCAGAATCTCCTCCCGCTCCGCCAAGAATTCCCGATACAGGAGCGAATTCTTGAGCAGCTCATCGGCCTGCTCGCTGGAATGCTCATCACTAACCAAATGAACCACCTCAACCTTCAACGCGATTATACCATAACCATAAGCTGCGGAAACCCCAGAATGCGACAAATCGCACCCCCACGCTACACCGGAGCCCTGAAACAAATCATCGCGGGAGAAAGCGGGCCTCGGCGCAACGCACCGCCCCGGCGCAAACTGCTTCTCTGCCCAATGAATCTCCGTCCGAAACCGCCGCCCGTCAAGGCAAACGTTGCGCGCAAACGTTGCGCGACGGCGCCGCAGCAACGGACCCCGGCGCGCCCTCACTCGACCTCAAGGATCAGCCCCTTCAGGTACTCTGTCTCGGGCATCCCCAACAGCACGGGATGATCTGCGCCCTGGCCGCGTCGCTCCATCAGTCTCGCCCGGCGCCCGGCGTCCCCCGCCGCTGCCCGCACCACGTCCTCGAATAGCGCGGCGTCCACGTGGTGCGAGCAACAGAAGGTCGCCAGCACGCCGCCCGGCTCGACCATGCCGAAGGCCCGAACGTGGATTTCCCGGTAGCCGCGCAACGCGTCCTCGACCCGCGCACGAGATCGCGTGAAGGACGGCGGGTCCAGCACGATGAGGCCAAATTTGCGCCGCTCGCGCTCGGCCAGCCTCAGCCAGTCGAACGCGTTTTGCAGATGCCACCTCACCTCTGCACCGTTGAGTTCCGCATTCCGCCGCCCGCTGGCCACCGCGGCCTCGTTCGCCTCGACGGCGTCCACCGACGCCGCACCCGCCATGGCGCAGTGCACGCCAAATCCACCCGTGTGCGCGAAACAATCCAGCACGTGCCTGCCCCTGGCATGCGCCACCACCGCCCGATAGTTCGCGACCTGGTCGAGATATGCCCCCGTTTTCTGCCCGCCAAAAAGGTCCAGCTCGAACAGCGCGTCGCCCACCCGGTGCCGCGACGGGCCCCGATACTCGCCCATCACCACGCCCACTCGCGACTCAAGCCCCTCGTGCGATCTGCCCGGCGCGTCGCTCCGCTCGATGATGGCCGTGGGCCCCACCACGTGTTGGACCGCCTGCAGGAATTCATCGAAGTGCGCGTCCGCCGCCGCCGTCAGCGACTGCATCACCGCCACGCCCCCGTACCGATCGACGACAAATCCCGGCAGCCCATCGCCCTCGGACCAGACCAGCCGGCACACCTCCGCCCCGCCGCGACGCTCGACCGCCCGGCGCAGCCGCCGCTCGATGAACGCAAGGTCAAAGCTCTCCCGGTCCGACGAGAACAGCCGGATCCGGATCTCCGAACCGGGATTGTAGAGGCCCGACCCGACAAATCCGCCCCGCCCGTCACGCACCCACACGGTCTCTCCCGCCGCAGGTTCGCCCCGCACCCCGGCGATCTCATTGGCGTAAATCCAAGGATGACCGCCGAAACATCGATGCGCGATGCCGCCCGTCAGCCTGACCCCAGCGGGGCCGCCACCTTTCCTCCCACCGGCCCCGGCATTCACCGCGCCTCGCCCCGAATGAGGTCCGCGCGCGATTCGCGCCGCCGCACCACCCGCGCCCTCCGGCCATCGACCATGATTTCGGCCGGCCGTGGGCGCGAATTGTAGTTGGATGCCATCGAAAAACCGTACGCCCCGGCGCTGAGGACCGCCACCAGATCGCCCGCCCGCAAGTCCGGCATCAGCCGATCCCGACAAAAAACATCGCCCGACTCGCAAACCGGTCCCACCACGTCGGTCGGCACCCACTCCGGATCCGATGCGCCAGAGCGAAGCTGTCGCACCGGCACGATCTCGTGATAGGACCCGTACAGCGCCGGCCGGATCAGGTCGTTCATCGCCGCATCCACGATCACGAACCGCTTCACCCCCGTGCGCTTCACGTACAGCACCCGCGCCAGCAGTATGCCGGCGTTGCCCACGATCAGCCGCCCCGGCTCCACCTGGATCTGCACGCCCAGGTCGCGCGTCTCCGAGATCACCGCCCTCGCGTAGTCATCGATCGTCAGCTGGGTCGTCCTATTCTCCCACCAGTCGGTCAGGCCGCTCGCCAGCGCCGGATCGTACACGATGCCCACGCCACCGCCGAGGCTGAAAAATCCGATGCCGTGCGCCGCCTTCAGCTCCCGCACCAGCGGCGCCATCTTGCGGATCGCCGCGACAAATGGCCCCGGTGCCGTGATCTGCGATCCGATGTGCATCTGCACCCCGCGGATCGCGATGCCGCGCATCCGCGACGCCCGCCCGTACAGCCCCGCCACGGCCTCGTACGCCACCCCGAACTTGTTCTCGTAGGTGCCCGTCGTGATCTTCTCGTGCCCCCCAGCCGCAATGTCCGGATTCACCCGCACCGCCACCGGCGCCCGCCGCTTGAACCGCCGCGCCACCCGGTCGATCTCGTCCATCTCCGCCTCGCTCTCGGCGACGAAACAGTAGATCCCCTTCCGAAGCGCAAACTCGATCTCCTCGCGCGTCTTGCCCACCCCGGCAAAAGTGCACCGCTTCGGGTCCCCTCCCGCCTTCAGCACCCGGTGCAGCTCCCCCCCACTCACGATGTCGAACCCGCTGCCCTCACGCGCGAGCGCGCCCAGCACCGCCAGATTCGAGTTCGCCTTCACCGCGTAGCACACCATGTGCCCGACCTCGCCCAGCGCCGCATCCAGCCTCCGATAATGGTCCACCAGCGTCCCGCGCGAATACACGTACAGCGGCGTCCCGTGCTCCTTGGCGAGCCGCTCCACCGACACGCCCTCTGCCCACAACTGGCCTCCCTTGACCTGAAATCGATGCATCTCTCCTCGCTTCCTGACAATCCGATGCCCCCAAGCATGACCCCTCCACTCCCGGCGCGTCAATCACAAGATCGCCGCCGGGGGTCAACTCTCGACTCTTGACATCGGCCCGCGACACCCCTCCAGCCGCGCGGGCGCCGCGGGAGGAAACCCCCAGAAACGGGTTGACGGAAATGATCGCGACTGTTCAATTGCGGGATTGGCCCGCGCTGGCGGGCATGCCATGTTTATGCGGGGTCTGAGGAGAGTCGGGTTCGGGGTGCTGGGCACTGTGGTGCTGGCGGGCGAGATGTGGGCACAGGTATCGCTGACGGTGGATTCGCCGCAGGTGGTCCATCCGATCATCGTGCGGGACTTCAATGGCGCCTCGGACGCCAATGTTTTTTTCAGCAATAACGGCACCACCACGTCGCCGGTGCAGGTGGTGAGCGGCGGGGCCAGCACGTTCACCTACAACGGGTCCGTGAGCGACCCGCGGATCGTGTGGAGCGACGGCAACGGCACCTATGACCACGCGGCCTTCCCCTACGCGCGGGTCCGATATCAGCAGAGCACGACGGGACAGGGGGCCCCTCAGATCTGGGAGAACCCTGCCAGGGGCGGCGAGAGCGCCAACCTGACCTCGAGCACGGCCTGGAGCGAGTTCCACGGCGACATCCCGAATCCCTCCCCGAACGGGAGCGGTTTCCGCATCGATCCTTTCAGCAATGCGGCATCCAACAACGTCTTCGCCCTGGACTATATCATGATCGATGCCGTGGAGACGGTCGGCCTGGGCGAGTGGGACCACGAGGGCGACCTCAACGGCTGGTCGGTGGCCAGCGCCACCAATGTGTCGGTGATCGGCGGCGCGATCGCGGGCCAGGGCACCGGCGACCTCATGCTGAACAACGCCACGCAGTTCGACGCCGACAAGTACGGATATCTCACGATCCGGATGCGCACGACGATCACCACGAGCACCAATTATGCCCAGCTCTTCTGGGGGCCGGGCGGCGCGTTCACCGAAGCGAACTCCCTCAAGTTCGGCGAGAGCGACGGCGACTGGCACGAGTACCTTTTCGACATGACGCTGGAGGCGGACTGGACCAACACGAACATGCGGGTGCGCCTCGACCCCTTCCAGGTCACCGGCCAAACATTCGAGGTGGATTACATACGGTTGCTGGCAGCGATCCCGGAACCATCGACCTGCGTGCTTGTGGGAACCGGCCTGGCGTTGATCTTGGCCGCCGGATGGCACCGGCGGCGAGTGGGCTAGCGGTCGGCTCGCGGGCCAATTTGCCTTGGATTCTCCTTGCCTTATAGTTCTCGGGTTGCCTGACTTTCGACTTTCATGACGGCGTCATTACTCAAGTCCAAGATCCATCGGGCCCGGGTGACCGACAGGTCCCTCGCGTACGAGGGCTCCATGGCGATCGACCTCGAACTCATGGAGATGGTCGGACTGATGCCCCACGAGCGCATCCTCGTGGGCAACATGGCCAATGGCGAGCGTTTCGAGACCTACGCGATCCCCGGACCTCGCGGCTCCCGCGCGATCTGCCTCAACGG
The DNA here is from genome assembly GCA_029560585.1 of Verrucomicrobiota bacterium. GTDB lineage: Bacteria > Verrucomicrobiota > Verrucomicrobiia > JADLBR01 > JADLBR01 > JADLBR01. The sequence goes on from JAKQKQ010000187.1 coordinate 110,012, forward strand.
CGCGACCGCGCGCCTGGGGGAACCCGGCGACATCCTGACCATCATGTCGTTCGGGCACTACACCCCCGAGGAGGCCGCCGGCCACAAGCCCCGTATCATCACGCTCGGCGACGGCAATCAACCCCTCGGCCCCGGGGCCTGACGATCATCCCGCGGCGGGTGCCGAGGGCGACTCATCCCCGCGAAACTTTCTTGAATGGCGGGGGTTTACCCTCGCATGAAAACGATCCGATTGTCGTTGGTGACGTTGGCCGCCATCGCGCTCTTGGCACCGGTGGCGATGGCCGCGGAAGATCAGGGCGGCGAGGGCCGCAAGAATGGAAAGCACTTCGGGGGCCCGGGCGGCCCCGGGGGAGGTGGTTTCTTCGCCGCCGGGCTCAACGACGAGGAAAGACAGAAACTCATGGCCGCCCGCGAAAAGGCGTTCGCCGACAACCCGTCGCTCAAGACCGAAGGCGAGGAACTCCGCGGAATGCGCGAGAAGGTCCAATCCGGCGCCATGACCAAAGAAGACGCCTTCGCCAAGATGAAAGCTTTTGGCGAGAAGGTCGATGCGGCACTCGTCAAGGCCGATCCCTCGATCGCGCCAATCCTCGAGAAGCGCAACGCCGCCATGAAAGAACGCTGGGCAGGCAAGAAAGGTCCCGGCCCGGGCGGAGCACCGGGCGGAGCACCGGGCGGCGGCGGAGCGGGTGGCGCATTCAGCGACACACCAAAAGCCCCCGGCGGGGAAAAGAAAGCCGACCAATAACCTTTGGGGCCAGCCATGGCCCGGAACCAAGCCGGCGGCGCCATGCGCCGCCGGCTTTTTTATTCGCCCGTTGGCTATTGGATATTCCCCCTGGGGGCGTTAAACAGATTCCATGCGCGACTCAGTCGGCCAGACAGTGCTCCTGGACGGCTTCATGGGCACCCATTGGCGGCTCGGGCTCTTGGCCCACAACCTGGAACGCTTTGGTGTGCCGTCGGAGATCTTTCGCTATGACTCCTCGGGCCGCTCCCCCATCGGCCTCGTCGCCCGCAGGCTCATCCGCCGGATCACCGAAATTGACCGCCCCGTGAACCTTGTCGGTTACAGCATGGGCGGACTGGTCATTCGTCGGGCGATCGCCATGCGACCCGACCTACCCGTCAGCAAGGCTGCATTTCTGAACACGCCCCACCATGGCACCCTCATGGCGAACCTGCTCCCCCTGCCCGCCACCCTCCAGATGCGCCCCGGCTCCCGATTTCTCCGTCGCCTCGAAGATGTCTCGTGGCGGACCCCCGCCTTCCTCTCATGGTGCGTGGGCGACCTCATGGTCCTCCCTAACTCGAGCGCAGTCTGGGGTCCCGCTCGCCACACGGTTTGCTCGCGGGTGCCCGCACACATTTGGGCCATTTTCTCGACGCCCCTGCACCGCGCGCTCGCGCAATTCCTCCTGTCCGAAGATCAGGGCCCCGGCGCCCACCCCCGTCTCGGCTTTCTTGCGTCGCACGGCGGCAGCAACATGCAAGCCATCCTCGATGCCTGCCGCGCGAACCGTCTGCCCGCCGACCCCGCCCTGCTCATCTGCAACAATCCCGAGGCCCAGGCCATCGAACGCGCCCGCGCCGCCGGCATGCCCGCCATCGTGCTCAACGCCAAAGCACACCCTGACGACGCAGAGCTCGATGCCGCCATCCGCGATTCGCTGCAACAGCATCGGGTGGATTGGGTCGTCCTCGCCGGTTACATGAAGAAGATCGGCCCGGCCACCCTCGCCGCATTCAAAGGCCGCATCCTCAACATCCATCCCGCCCTGTTGCCCAAACACGGAGGCCCCGGCATGTACGGCATGCACGTCCACAGGGCCGTCATCGCCGCCGGAGAAAAAACTTCCGGGGCCACCATCCACCTCGTCGATTCCGATTACGACCGCGGCCCAATCCTCGCCCAGGCCGTGGTCCCCGTCCTGCCCGACGATACTCCCGAGACCCTGGCCGCGCGCGTGCTCCAGCAAGAGCATCGCCTGTACCCCGAAACGCTCCGCCGCCTGATCCTTGGCGAAATCACCCCCCCGTAGCGGTGAGCGTCTGCGACCCGTCGCACCCCCGGCTCGCTGACGCTCGCGGTCGCGCCCGTCACTTCTTCTGCCGCCGCGAACCAGTCGCGCCCCGTTCCGTGAACCTCGCCGCCTCGAATTGTATCGATTCCACCGAGGCGCGCCCCGACTGGACCTGCACATGAAAGAACACGGGCACAAACTCCATCTGCCCCCGGTAGCGCGGCACCCCATCGACCCGGATCTCAAGGCGCCCACCACCCCAGACGAACGTCAGGTCGAACTTCTGGCCCACCGGCACCCCGCGCCCCAGCTGATCGCGCTTGCCATCAAGACCCCCGCTGCGGACCTCGAACGTCGTCACCGCCAGCGGTTCCAGTGGCCCCCCAACCATCTTTAGGCTCACGACCCGCTGCATCTCCGTGTTCTCGCTCGCCAGTCGCGCCGTCAGGCTCGGCCGCGCCTTCTCGCTGAAGAACGTCTTTTCCATTGTCGCGACAAGCACGGCCTGGCCAGCCGCTGCCGGGATATCCATCGTCCTAAAATCGATCTTATCCGCGGCCGCATCCAGGGCAAACGAGTCGACCCTCGTGAGGGAAGCAGCCGCCCCTTCGGTCATCGCCACTTGCCCCGTGGGCGCCGATTGCCCTGACGCCGCCGCGGCCACGCTCCCGGACGGCGCACCCACCGTGGCGGCCACCGCGCCCACGGAACCGGTCGCCTGCGCCGTAACCCCGGCCATAGGTTCCAGCGATGGCGCCGCTCCGCCGACATTCGGCGCGATCCCGTCTTGCCCGAGGAGTGGCCCAACCATCGCCCAGGCCACCGCCACCCGGATGGCTCGACCCACCGCTGACATGATTTGCAGTGTTGCCGCAACCCCGCCAATCCGCAAGTCCGCCTATTCCTTGCATCCGCCAAAGAAAGACCTAAGCTAGTCCTTAGGTTTGATTGGGCTGCCCACCACAGCGCACCGCAGACGATATTTTAATGACTACCCCCAAGACAGTGCGCCTCTCACAAACAGGGACCGTGGAACGCTTCCGCGCCCTGGTGGATAGCCACCCCGACAACGAGCTCTACCTATTCAGTCTCGGAAAAGCGTGCTTCGACACGGGCGACTACGTCAAGGCCAGCGAACATCTCGAACGCGCGGTCTCACAAAGACCGGATTGGATGGTCCCGTGCGTGCTCATCGGCCGCTGCGCCATCGAGCTGGGCGATATCGAAAAAGCCCGCTCATACCTCGCGCGCGCCCTGGTCCTCGCCGTCGCCGGCGGTCACGAGGACACCCGCCGCGAGGTCATCCACCTCATGGAGTCCCTCGGCTGAACCGGCGCACCGCGCTCGCCCATGATCGGCCAAAAACCCGACACGCGAAAGATTGACCGCGCCCTGTTGGTCGGCATCCAGACCCCACGTGACGACCCCGACACGACGCGCGATCTCCTCGCCGAGCTGGGTGAACTCGTGCGTTCCCTCGACATCGAGATCGCCGATAGCGTCATGGTCAAACTCCGCCAAATGCACGCGCCCCTTTTCGTCGGCACGGGCAAGGCCGACGAACTCGCCGCCCTCGCCAAGGAGCGCGGCGCAGAGATCATCGTCTTCGATAACCCCCTCTCCCCCGCCCAGCAGCGCAACTGGGAAAAGCGCTCGGAACTCTGCGTGATCGATCGCGAGGAGGTCATCCTCGACATCTTCGCGCGCCGCGCCCAGACCCGCGAGGCCCGCCTCCAGGTTGGCCTCGCCCGCCTGCGCTACTCGCTCCCCCGGCTGACCCGCGCGTGGACGCACCTCTCCCGCCAGGCCGGTGGCATCGGCGGGCGAGGCGAGGGCGAGACCCAGCTCGAGGTCGACCGTCGCATCGTCCAACAGAAGATCCAGCGCCTGCGCGCCGAACTGGAGGGCGTCCGCTCCAGCCGCGCCACCCAGCGCAAGCAGCGCCTGCGCATCCCCGTCCCGGTCTGCGCCATCGTCGGCTACACCAACGCCGGAAAATCCTGCCTCCTCCGCGCCCTCTCCGGCGCCGAGGTCCTCGTCGAGGACAAGCTTTTCGCCACCCTTGACCCCACCACGCGGCGCATCGCCCTCGCCAATGGGCAGGAGATCCTCATCTCCGACACCGTCGGCTTTATCCGTCGTCTCCCCCACCACCTCGTCGAGGCCTTCAAGGCCACCCTCGAGGAGGCCACGCTCGCCGATCTCATCATCCACGTCCTCGACGTCACGAACCCGCAGATCTTCGAATTCCATCGCACGACCCTCGATGTCCTCCGCGAGCTCGGCGTCGATCAGAAACCCACGATCCTCGCCTTCAACAAGATCGACCTCCAGCCCCCGCCCGAACAACTCGCCGCCATCCGCAGCCATTTCGACGACCCCCTCTTCATCTCCTCCATCACCGGCGACGGACTGCCCGCCCTCCTGCACCGTATCTCCGCCAGACTGGACCTCGACCTGGCGACGGTCCGCCTCGACATCCCCCACGACAAATACCCTCTGGTGGCGAAACTGCACCAGATCGCCAAGGTCATCGAAACCCAGCATCTCGACGATGGGACACGCATCGTCGCATCCCTCCCGCACCGCCATCTCGACACCTTCCGCCCATTCCTCGCGCCCGCGCCCACCACCCCGCCCGCGGCGATGCGCGTCAAAGAACCGTCATCGGGTCCCCCTCGGTAGCTGGGAAGCGCCAGCGACCCGTCTCCGTCCGATGGGCTTTGGGTGGCAAGTATCACGCCACGGCCCGCTTGCCTAATCCGTTTTATCGCGGGACACTATCCACGTGTCCTGGGCACCGGCACCGGACCCAGCTATCGGTCCAATGGGTGCCCTGGGCCGCGAATCGAAATTAGAAAGCGAGACACCCAATGAGGACAGAGTTGCGGAGCGTTGCTTCGGGATTTGCGCGGGTCGCGTGGTTCGCAGGCGCTTGTGCGCTTTCGGCCGTGGGCCAACAGGCGCCTGAGCCGGTCGCTGATCCAGGCTGGCCGCGGGTCCTGGCGAAGGACGGCAACCAAGTGGTGATCTTTCAGCCACAGGTCGACGAGTGGGCCAATTCTCAGCTCCTGCGCGCACGGATGGCGGTGGCGGTGACCGCCGCGGGCACGCAGGAGAAGGTGTATGGTGCGGCGAAGGTCGAGGCGTCCACGCGGACGGATTTCCAAAACCGCACGGTGCTATTGGGCACACGGAAAGTCACGGAGCTCAACTTTCCGGGGCAGGCGCCCGAGCGGGCCGCGCAGCTGCGGGAAATCGTGATGTCGGCTTTGCCGCCGCAGCGGGATCTGGTGGTGTCGCTGGACCGCATCATCGCGAATCTCGAGCGCACGAAACTTCAGGAAAAAGACGTCGCGGTGAACCTCGAGCCACCACCGATCCTATACAGCGACAAGCCAGCGATCCTGGTGATCTTTCTGGGCGAACCGAAATTCAAGCCGGTCGAGGGAACCGATCTGCTATTTGCCGCCAACACCAACTGGGACATTTTCCTCGAGGTGGGCACGGGGCGCTACTTCCTGCTGAATGGCGAGAGTTGGCTCACGACTCAGGATCTGCAGAAAGGGCCGTGGGAACCCGCCAGACAACTCCCGGCCGGTCTCGCCAAACTGCCGGATGACCCGAACTGGTCGGAGGTCAAGAAACACATCCCCGGTACCCAGGCGGCGGCCGCGCCGGTGGTCCTGGTCTCGCAGCAGCCGGCGGAACTGATTGTCACCGACGGGCAGCCCGCCTTCGCTCCGATCCCGAACACGAAGCTGCTGTATGTAACCAACGCCGACAACGACCTGTTCCTGCACTCTGGGGAGGCGAATTACTATTTTCTAGCCGCGGGTCGATGGTTCCGCGCCAAAAAGCTCGAGGGGCCGTGGTCGGCGGCGTCGAAGGATCTTCCGGCAGATTTCGCGGCGATCCCTGAGAACCATGCGAAGGCCGACGTGCTGGCTTCGGTACCCCACACGCCGCAGGCGGAAGAGGCGGTGATCCAAGCTTCGATCCCGCGGACCGCGACGGTCAAGCGCAACGCGATCAAGTTGACGGTGCAATACCAGGGGGCACCACAGTTCGTCGCCATCCCGGGGACACAGGTCCAGTTCGCGAAGAACACGCCAAATGACGTGTTCCTGGTCGGGGGCGGATACTATTGCTGCTATCAGGGCGTCTGGTTCGTGGCCGCCGCGCCGACGGGGCCGTGGGCCGTGTGCGACAAGGTGCCGCCGGCGATCTACACAATCCCTCCCTCGAGCCCCAAGTACAACGTAACGTACGTGTACGTGTACGACTCGCAGCCGGAGACGGTGACCGTGGGCTACACCTCGGGATACACCGGCGCGTACGTCGTCGGCGGCGCGGTGATGTTCGGGCTGGGCATGTGGCTCGGCGCCGAACTGGCACACGATTGGGACGACTGCCATTACTACTGTGGCTCGGTCTATTTTTCGTACGGCTGCGGGGTGCGCTACGACTACTACCACGGTGGATTCTATCGGGCGGGATATGTCTACGGGCCCTACGGGGGCGCCGGCCGGGTGGCCTATTACAACCCGAGCACCGGCACCTTTGCCCGCGGGGCGGCGGTGTACGGACCGTACGGCAGCGCCCGCTTCGGAGAGGCATACAATCCCTGGACGGGCAACTATGCCGCGCACGCGGGCGGCTCGAGCATCTATGGCTCGTGGGGGCGCACCTACGTCGAGACCGACGACGGCTGGGCGCGGATGGGGCACCAATCTAGCCCGAGGGGCGCGACCGCGGGCTTCGAAACATCGGAGGGCGCCAAAGGGGTCATTCACCATTCGCGGATTACGGGTGACACAGGCGGCATCGTGAAAAATGACGAGGGCGATATCTATGCTGGCAAGGACGGCAACCTGTACAGGAAAGAGGACGGGCAGTGGCAGAAGTACGACGACGGGGACTGGAATGATGTGAATCCCCCGCCCAAGAAAGGCGAGGACGCGCGGCAGCAGCAGAAACAGACGGCGCAGGACCGGGCGCAGGGCACAGGGCGCGACCAGATCGCCCAGGCCCGCGAGGCGCGCACCGGCCAGCAGACTGACGCGCCGCGCGCGCAAGCCGCCAACCGCGAGACGCCCAGGGCACAGGCGGTATCGCAACCCTCCGTCGACCGGAGCCAGTTCGGACAAGGAGGGGCCGATTTCTCAGGCGGCGGCATCACCAGCCAATTGAATCGCGAGTCGTACTCGCGCCAGCGGGGCAGCCAGCGGGCGGCAGAGTTCCAGCGCTCGGGCGGGGCAGACCGTCCCTTCGGTGGGGGCGGAGGAGGTGGCGGGGCCGGCCGCCGCAGGCGGTGAGCTTGAGGGGCGGCGCTGGCCAGACCCCTCGTTCCCAAACGGCATTATACACCGTCCGTCGCACCTGCCGCGACGGACACGAGACCTGCCTTCGACGTTGATTGTTGAACGTCGATTGTTGGGAGTTGGCCCCGGCTGGAGGGATTTGTCTTCGCCTTACCCAAATACCTCCGCCGCCACGGCGCCGAGCACGACTATCCCGACAAAGGCGTTTGCCTGAAAGAATGCGGTGTTGACCCGCGCCACGTCACCGGTCCGCGCGAGCCCATGCTCAAATATCAGCGCCGCTGCGACCAGCGCCCAGCCGATCGCGTATCGCCAGCCGAAGCCGCACGCCAGGCCGAACGCCCCAAGCCCCAGCCACGCCAGCAGGTGCAAGGCGCCCGCGAGCCGAAGTGCCGCCGGAATGCCGAAGCGTGACGGGAAGGAGGACAGCCCCGCGCACCTATCGAATTCCACGTCCATGGTGGAATAGATCAGATCAAATCCGAAGACCCAGGAGAGCACCGCGAACGCCAGCACCCACGGCGGCCATGCGCGGAGGTCACCGGTCACCGCCGCCCACGCGCCCATCGGCGCAGCCGCTAGCGCCAACCCCAAGAAAAAGTGCGTGAACGACGTGAATCGCTTGGTCAGGCTATACGACAGAATCATTATCATCGCCAGCGGCGCCAGCATGAAACACAGCACGTTCAGAAACCACGTGCCCGCGATGAACCCAAGCAGCGCCACCCAGGTCAGCCCCAGCGCCAGCCGCCGGGTCGCCAGGTGCTGCCGTCCCGCCGTCCTCGGATTGGCCCGGTCGTAGTCCCAATCGACATACCGGTTGAACGCCATGGCCGCCGTCCGCGCCGTCACCAGACACCACAGGATCAGGCCCAGCACGCGCCAAGCCGGAAGCCCCCCCGCCGCCACCAGCATCGCCGCCAATGCGAATGGCATCGCAAACACCGTGTGCGAGAATTTGATTAGCTCCAGAGCGCGGCCCGCTCGACTCAACCAGCCCATGGGCGCGCATTCTTGCACAACGCCCTCCGCCCATGCACCGCAAATCCTGGGCCGGGTATCCCGCCGGACTTTCGTCGATACCCCGTCGAAAGCCTCATTCGAGGCCGAAGTCCCCCACACGGTGCGCCCGCGCTGACCAATTTTCCGGTTGGCGGCCCGCCAAATCGTGATTATAAGGGAGTCGTATGCTGCGCCTGTTCAGCGGGCTATGCACGCTCGTCGGGTTTCTGGTTTTGGTGGTCGCGGGACTCTTCTTCTTTCGCGACCGTCTGGCCAGCCGCCTGCTTGAGAGCGCCGTCGAGCGAGAAACCGGTCTCACGTGGACCGGCGGCACCGCAGAGGTCAATCTGGCCAAGGCAACCATCAACATCAAGGGCCTCGAACTCGTCAATCCGGGCCACTTCCCCGAACGCCGCTGCCTCGATATCCCCAGCGCAAAGATCGAGTTCGACCTCGAGCGGCTCCAGTCCGGCCACCTGGTCGTGCGCAAGCTCACGCTCGACATCGCCCGTCTCGTCATCGTCCGCACGGCCCTGGGCGAACTGAACCTCGAGCGGATCAAGGCCCTCGTCCTGTCCCCCGAAGAAAAACGTCCCGCAGGCAAGTCACCGATACCGCCCCACCAGTTCCTGATCGAGCGCGTCGAGATGAGCGCCGAACGCATCGAGGCCCTCGATTTTTCGGCATCACCCAACCCCCCTCCCCTGATCAACGAGATAAAGCTCTCCGGCATCGCCTTCACGAACATCCAGAATGGGCGCGATCTCCAGCGGGCCGTCCTGACGCGAATCCTGCAGGCGGCCTCCGTCAAGATACCCGGCTTCGACCTCGAGAGGCTCGCGGCCCTTTCCCCGAAACCCGCCAAAGAAGAGCCCACGCCGACGGCTCCCCCGACCATGGGCCCCATCCTGCCGAAACTCAGCGATCCGACGGCAGAGAAGGAACAACCCCCGGCCAAACCCGTCCCGGCGCCCGCGGGCACAGACGCCCCCGCATTCCCAATCCCCGCGCCACCCGCCAAACAATAGACCCGCGCGCTCCAGTCACGACATGGGTTAGCCTGCATGTTTCACGCTCCCGCGTGAAACATGCAGGCTCAAAGGAAAACCGCGCTCCGAAAAACGCGATTTTGGAGGGTCTGGTGCCACCGATCCGCGAAACACGCTCTGCAACCGCGAAAAATCCCAGTCTTTGCCAGAC
>JAKQKQ010000200.1 GCA_029560585.1 Verrucomicrobiota bacterium
GAAGCGTGGAACGGCGCACATGATCGTCGGTCTCGCCTCGCGCAGGCACTCGATGATCTTTCTCGTGTCGCTTGCGTAGACGTTGGTCATGCCGTGGCTGATCACGTAGAAGCTCCAGGCGCGCTCGAAGACGTGGGCCAGGGGAAGAAAGCACAGCGACACGTCCCGGTCACTGACCCTGAGGCGCTTGTCGTGGGCGAGGAAGGAGTGGTGGAAGTTGGCGTGGTGAAGCATCACGCCCTTGGGCTCCCCCGTGGTGCCCGAGGTGTAGATGAGCGTGGCCAGGTCCTCCGCGGAGGCGCCGGCGAGCCTGGCGTCAAGAGCGTCCCCCCGCAGCGACGAACGCCCCTTCTGAAGAAAGTCCCGCCAGAACATGCCCCTCGGGTCGCCGCGCAGGTCCGTCGCCTCGTCGAACACGACGATCACGGCGGGCGGCAAGCCGGACTCCGGGATGCCCGCGATGCGGTCGTACTGGGTCTGGCCGCCCGCGAAGAGGACCCGGATCGACGCATCGCGGACGATGTAGCCGGCCTGGCCTGCCGTACTCGTCGCGTAGACGGGCACGGAGACACCCCGGACGCTCAGGATCGCGAAATCGGCGATCGTCCACTCGGGGCGGTTGTCCGAGTAGATGCCCACCATTTCCCCCTCGCGCACGCCCAGGTCCAGGAGGGCCTTTGCCGCGTCCCGGACGAGTTCCCCGAGACGGCCGTAGGAGATGTCGAGCCAGCGGCTGCCTGATTTGGTTCGCAGGGCGGTCTTGGCCCCATAGCGGGCGGCCTGGCGGAAGACCATGCGGGCCAGGTGTGTCTCTTTCATCGGCGTACCCTCGATGCCCGAGTCGGCCCTGGCGGGTCGGACGGACCCCATTGACGGGGCACACCCTCGCACAAAAAACCGCCGTTTTCAAGCCCAATCGGACGCAGGAACCGCTCCGCGAATCGCGCTTGACAAAGCTCCCGTTCGCTAGTAGTGGCTACTCTGATTTTTTTTCCCGAATCCAGCGATAAACCACGTCATCGCGAGCGAAGCGTGGCGATCTTGCCGTTTCCATTGAGATTGCCGCGCACCCTGCGGGTACTCGCAATGACCCTTTCTAACCGCATTTATGCTTCTTATCGCTGGATTGGGGTTTTTTCTTTCAGGTCCGTCCGGGAGCGTCCATGCATCGAACCATCTACGAGAGCCGCTTTTTCAGCGGCCTGTTCCGCGCCCTGTCCATCGTCTTCCTGAAGCTCGCCGGCTGGCGCCGGGTCGGCTGCGTGCCCGACCTGCCGAAGTACGTCATGATCGGGGCGCACCACACCTCCAACTGGGATGCGCCGATC
>JAKQKQ010000210.1 GCA_029560585.1 Verrucomicrobiota bacterium
TGCCAGATGGAATATACGAGTGCCTCATGACGGTGGTCAGCGTCACGCACCATGGGCCAACGGAGGAGGCATGAGGCGGGGACGCGCGGCATTCGGGGTAAGGGCCGAGGGCGACATCACCGACGCCGGGGCGTGGCTCCAACTTTACGGGAAGGCGCTCGAGGGTCGGGCCGGGCATCGCCGGGCGGTGGCGCTCGCGGACCATGGCACGCGGCAATTCTCGCGCCGTTTCCGGGCCGCTGGCGAGAACGACAAGCAAGCAAGGCTCGCGGCGGTCAAGCGGGAGCAGGGCATGAGGGACGAGCGGGAGCGACAGGACCAGAAGCGCAAGGCGGGAGGGAATAGCTGATGCCATTCGCCGGACAGATTCCGGGGGTCGTGATGGGGGCGGGGGTCTCGGGCCCCAGCATCCTGGCGGTGTTCGCCCGCAACCTTTTCACGAACATGGACACGGGCGAGGTCTACCTGCGCAGCGGCGACCGCAGCCCGATCACCACCTGGCCCGCCAAGCGCGGCGACAGGGTCCCGGTCCAGCAGCGGTTCGTCAACGAGGAGCTGGACGGCACCGATGAGCTGATCAAGTTGCCGGAGGGCATCGAGATCCGATTCGAGGGCCACCGCAAGCTGGCCAACGGCACGGTCGATTACAGCCAACTGCTGGTGCAGCAAAACACTTGGGTCGAGACCGACGCGACGACAGACCCGCACTACGACGCCACGGTGAACCTCGACACGCCAACCATCAATGCCGCCATCGGCAAGGGCGGTCTCGAACTGCCCCACATCGACATCGAGGCCGACATCGAGGTCTGGAAGGGCGACGACCGGCTCTCCAGCGCGAACTTCACCATCCGTCTCTACAACGATCACTCGCGCGGCGAGGGCGACGTCCCGACGTCCCTCGGGTTCATCGGCTCGGGGGTGAACTTCGGCTCGTGGATCACGGGCCTGACGGGCGGTGCGGCGACCGATCTCGACGGGCAGGCGACCGCCCACCTGGAGTACGGAAAGACCCTGCTGATCCTCCAGCTTGAGGGCGAGCCGCCCTCGTCGTACCGCTACGTCGAGGACCCGGCCCCCGGCGCGACGGTGGAGGACAGCCCGAACGTGATCATTCCCGATGACTACAACTACGACCCCGAGGATCCAGGGGCGGTTGACGAGAACATCGGGCTATGGGTCAAGGTGGTGTGATGAAAAGGAACCTTGCATTGGTCGTTGGGGGCTTCGCCGCCGTGTTGCTGGCGGGCGCCGCCGCGCCGATCAAGCCGTTCAATGGGGTCTTCGTCAACGAACAGGGAACATCGACGGTCGCGGGAATCGTGTTTCCGGGGAACGTGACGGGAGCGCAGTTCGTCGGAGACGGCTCGCTCCTGACCGGCATCGATGCGGGGCTCGAACAGACAAACGTGCCGATCATCGTGCCGCTGGGACCGTCCTCCGAAGCCCCGGCATCGGCTTCCCTCGGGTCCTACAACGGGGGCTCGGGCTCGACCTACTACAACTCGGGATACAACCACGCGATCCGTGTCTACGCGTACCGCACCAACTACGCCGGGGAGAGGTACTACTCCACGGCCCACGCGGAATCGGACACGTTCTACGACAGCGGCGAATCGTCGGAGAACTACACGCTGACTTGGCAGTGGAGTTCGGTCGCTGGCGCGGTGGGCTACATGGTCCTCAAGAGCGACAGCTATAGCGGCTACGCCTACGACCACGGCATCGAGACGACAGGCACGAGCTGGGAGGACGATGGTTCGGGGCTGGCCGCGATGGCGGCGGACCCAACAATCTCGACGGCGATTGGGAGCACGAACATGGCGCTGGCCGAGAACCTCTTGGTTGCCGGGGGCAAGTTCGCCGGGGAGATCGACTTCACCGACGCGCGACTGAAGAATTTCCTTCCGGGGACGGACTGGTGGGCGGTCATCACGGTCGACGATCCCGCCTCGATGTCCACCAACGGCATGCCGATGTTCAGCGACGTGGAGGTGCGCTGCTGGACCAACGGCCCGATCCACACCTCGGGCGCACAGGTCTTCTGCTACACCACCAGCAACGCGGCCCTCAACGGCACCCCCGCCTACGAGGACTTCACCACCAACTGGTACCCGCGCGCGTTCTGGTGCCAGGTCCACGCGTCCCACGACATCACATGGCTCGCGGAATGGAAATC
>JAKQKQ010000212.1 GCA_029560585.1 Verrucomicrobiota bacterium
TCGCGGGCGGCAACAATCCGGGGCTTCGGTCGCCCTCCGGGCTCCCTGCGCCCCGGATTGCAAAACCACAACCAAACGGAGACACTAAGGAACCGGTGGAACTTCAGTTTTGACCTGTCCCACCGCGGGGGTCAGGTCAGGAATCTGTCAGAAATGTGTGACTTCTCTGACCGCTTTCGCATTCCCAAGGACAGCTATCCGCAGTGGTGTAAAAATAGGGGTCAGTCAACCATTCCTGACAGAGGCCATGAAGGAGGCCGGCGTTGGCTGGCAACCGTTGTCGCTGACCAGCTGGAGGTGGGCGCGCTCGCGGATTCCCTCGGGGAATTGGCCGTTGACGGCGGCGCAGAGGGCGCGGAGCCAGTCGGCGGTCTTGCTGGTGGTGGCCAGGTCCCATCCGACGATCTTCTTGGAGGCCCAGTCCAGCACGACCACCAGGTAGAGCCAGCCCCAGGACTCCACGCAGATCTTGGTCATGTCGATGCCCCAGAGCCGGTTTGGTTCGGTGGCCCGCGGCTTGGAGCGGCCGGGCACGCGGGTCGCGCGCAGCCGGCGCGTGTCCACGGCCAGCAGATTATTCTCCCGCAAGAGCCGATAGACGCGGTTCCTGCCGACGACGATCCCCTCGCGGTATCGGAGGTAGGCCCAGGTGCGCCGGTAGCCCCAGCACGGGTGCTCCGCCTTGATGGGCCGGATCCGGCCCATCAAGGCCCCGTCGCGTCCGAGCACTGAATCGGAGCGCCTCCGGCGCCTCACAACCACTCGTCCTCGCTTTCTTTTAACTCGATGGTCAGCTCCCCGATGAGCCCCTTGAGCCGGGCGTTCTCCCTGCGTCGGCGCTCCTCCTCCTTCTCCGGGCCGCCGTAGTCGAACACCTTCGCGCCGGTCCTTAAGCAAGCGGTCCCGCCACTGGTAGTACTGGGCCTGGCTGATCTGGTGGCGGGAGCAGATCTCCGCCAGGGGAACCGTCCCCTTGAGGCCCTCCAGGACGATCTGGAGCTTTTGATGGCTGGTCCATTTCCTGCGTTTCATGCGACTCGATCCTTTCGAGCCGCTCAACAACTTTCAAGCCCGCCTTAACCGGGTGCAGTATACCCACCCTACCGAGAATAACTAATAATTGGTTTGGGCAACAAGCTCTACAGTGGCTGTTGAAAACCAAATCAAACCCAGATCACCGGCGTTTGAATTCGCGGTCGGCGAAGTCCATCAGCCACGTCCAGTCGTATGGGGAGATGCCGTGCTGTTCGCTGCGGCGTACGTAGCCAAAGGATTCGCCGATGCCGGCGATGGAGTAGTTGTCGGGATATGGCACGTCGGGCATTGTGCCGCGGCCGAGGAACTTCCACACGGGTGCGGCGGCGCGACAGGCGAGGTATTCGCCCTTCGTGTGCATCCACTTGCTGGTGTCGAAGCCCTCGATGAGCAGCGCACGAGGTGCGATGGACGCCAGAAGCAGGTGCTGGTCGAATGTCAGCGTCTCCCAGGGCTTCTCGGCGTATTTCCGGTATGCCTTGCAGTACCAATGTGTGAACATCGTATTCTCGGTGGACGTGTTCTCGCCGTAGTCGCGTTTGGCGAGCGGCGCGCCCCCACCCCCGGTCTGGTTCGGTACGCACACCGCGAAGCGCTCGTCGCGCGCGGCGGCGATGAGCGCCGCCTTGCCAAGGCGCGAACAGCCGGTGACCACGGAACGCTTCGCATCGAGCAGAGGGTCCTTCTCGGCGTAGTCGAGGCCGCGCGAAAGCGCCCAGGCCCACGCGCCAAGCGCGGTGGTGTTGTCAGCGCGCGATTCGTCGCGCTTAGGCCAGAGATCGAAGACGCCCGTGTAGGGGAACGTTTTCTGGTTGAAGGCGGGATCCTTGTCATTCCAGTCAGGATCGGGGGAGACCTCGCAGTAGCACGCGCTCATGACGGCATAGCCGCGCGCGAGCAGCATGCCCACCGGGCAGATATCGTCGCGATTGGGGTCGCACATGCGGCCGCGCGTCTTCGCGGAGGCGCGGTGTCCGTCGGTGAGCTTGCCGGCGCGCGACCAGCCCTGCTGCACCGGAATGTCCTCGTCGGGCACGATTTCATGATTGCCGCGATAGTTGAGGAAGAGGATGATGGGTGAAGGCCCCTTCGCGTGACGCGGCGCGAAGATGACCCAGTTGACACAGGGGCCGGTCTTGTCCTTCTTGAACCACATCTTCACCTGTTTGCGCACGCAGTAGCCGGCGAGTACGTTCTCCTTGACGTCCCAGACCTCAGTGACGACGGCTTCGGGCGCCGGCGGCGGCTGACCGTACATTTCCTTCGCGAAAATCTCCAGTATTTCGGCGCGGCGCTTCGGCCAGTCAGCCGGCGAGGCAAGCTTCGTGCCGTCCGCGAACGCCAGCGGATCTTCGAGCGTGTAGGGATGGATTTTGGACTCGTCGTAGTTGGGTTTGCGGTAGTCCTCGTCTCCGGCGGCCGGCGTGCCGGCGATTGCCAGCGCAGCGAAAAGAATCTTGGTTTGCATGTCCGGGTTATACCACACCCGGGCGAGACGCGGCAACGCGTCTCCGAGTCTACAGGCAGACTCTTGCCGACGCGCCGAGATAATAATGGCTAACAGAACTCTTTGTTGAGTTCCCAGCGGCTTGCCGCGTGGGAGTCTCACCACTCATTTGATTTGGAATAATTCAGTGTCTCTAACTACATCACAATATGAAGAGTTTTCGTCGATTGTGCTTGAAGATGGACATATCGATGTAGAACAAAATCTCTTATTAGGTCGGTTACGGGATATGATTGAGGATGAGAAAATAAAAAGAATTCTGTGATCCGCGGCGGCACGCGACAAGACCCCGGCGCCAGCGACCGCTTCCGGCGGCCGCGCAGTCCCGAAAATTCCCCTCGCCCCCGTAGTCCGTGAGGTCGGCGTCCTCGGGGAAGGGCACCAGTCGGGTAGTGTCCAGAATCTTTCGCACATTCTCGGTTGCGTGCAAAAAAGGGGTCAGAAAAAAGGGGTCAGTCATGGTTTATTGACATGTTGCCAAAATTCGGGGATGAGGGCGATGGCTCGCAAAAGACAAGAAACCATGACCGACCCCTTTGGCGGCGGTCTTCATCGAACTCTATTCCGAGATTGCCCCGAAGCAGGTCGAGCGCATGAAGCAGTTGGCCAGGGATAAGTTCTACGTGGGGATCCTATTCCACCGGATCGTGCCCGACTTCGTGGCGCGGGTGGGTGATCCGCTGACCAAGAAGGGCCTCAACACCCCGGGCGTCGGCAGCGCGGGCTCGCAATATTCGAACCTCCCGCTGGAGGTCAGCCCGAAACAGCGCAACACCCGCGGCGCGCTCGCCATGGCCCGCAAGCGCGATCCGAACTCGGCCAACAGCCAGTTCTATTTCGTCCTGAAGGACGCACCGCACCTCGACGGCCGGGACACCGTCTTCGGGCGCGTCCTCGGCGATGGCATGTCGGTGATCGACAAGATCCAGGCGGGCGACGCGATCCAGGCGTTTGACGTGATCAAAGAGTAGGGTCTTCTATCGGCCCATCGCTTTGATGATGGTCTCGCCCATCTGCGCGGGCGTTGGGGCGACGGCGATGCCGGCCGCCTCGAGCGCCTTGATCTTGGCCTGCGCGGTGCCCTTGCCGCCGGTGATGATGGCGCCGGCGTGGCCCATGCGGCGACCCGGGGGCGCGGTTGCGCCAGCGATGAAGGCGGCGACCGGCTTGCGCACGTGGGCCTTGATGTAGTCGGCGGCCTCCTCCTCGTCGGTGCCGCCGATCTCGCCGATCATGATGATGGCCTCGGTGCCGGGATCCTCATTGAACATCCGGATGCAATCGATGTGACTGAGCCCGTGGATCGGGTCGCCGCCGATGCCGATGCAGGTGGACTGGCCGTAGCCGCGCTCGCTGAGTTGCCAGACGGCCTCGTAGGTGAGGGTGCCGCTCCGCGAGACCACGCCGACGCCGCCGGGCTTGTGGATGTAGCCGGGCATGATGCCGATCTTGCAGACGCCCGGGGTGATGATGCCGGGGCAATTCGGGCCGATGAGGGTGCTGCCGCATCCCTGCATGGCGACCCTCACGCGCATCATGTCGAGGACGGGTATGCCCTCGGTGATGCAGACAACCAGTTCGACGCCCGCGTCGACCGCCTCAAGGATCGCGTCGGCCGCGAATGCGGGCGGCACGAAGATCATCGAGACGTTGCACCCGGTCGCCTTGCGCGCCTCGGCAACGGTGTCGAAGACCGGGACCTTGTCATCGAACATCTCGCCGCCGCGGGCCGGCGTGACACCGGCGACGACTTTTGTGCCGTAGGCCATGCAGGCCCTCGTGTGGAATGCCCCCGACTTTCCGGTGATGCCCTGCACCACCAGTTTCGTGTTGCTGCCTACCAGGATTGCCATGACTCAAGCTCCTTTCGCGGCCTCGACGGCCCTGCGGGCCGCGTCGGCCAAATCTGTTGCCGCCTGGAGGGCCAGGCCCGATTCCTTAAGCATTCGTCGGCCCTCTTCGACGTTGGTGCCCTCCAGTCGGACGACCAGGGGCACCTTCATCCCGACGGCCTTGGCCGCGTTGATGATGCCCTGCGCGATCACGTCGCACTTCATGATCCCGCCAAAAATGTTAACCAGCACCGCCTTGGTCCGCTTGTCGGCGAGCAGGATCTTAAAGGCGCCGGTGACCTGCTCCTCGTCCGCGCCGCCGCCGACGTCCAGGAAGTTCGCCGGGTTGCCGCCGTAGAACTTGATGATGTCCATGGTCGACATCGCCAGGCCGGCGCCGTTGACCATGCAGCCGATGTCGCCATCGAGGCCGATGTAGTTGAGGCCGATCTTGGAGGCCTCGACCTCGCGGGGGTCCTCCTCGTTGACGTCGCGCAATTCGACAACCTCCGGGTGCCGGAAGAGGGCGTTGTCGTCAAAGCCGAACTTGGCGTCCAGCGCGAGGACCTCGCCGCCCTTGGTGACCACCAGGGGGTTGATCTCGACGAGGTTGCAGTCGAGTTTGATGAACGCCTGATAGAGGGAGTGAAGCAGGCTGCAGGCGGCGCGCGTCTGGCTGGCGGGAAAGCCGAGGCGCCGGGCGATCTTGCGGGTCTGGTACGGCTGAAGGCCGAGGGCGGGGTGGATCGATTCGCGCACGATCGAATCGGGGTGTTCCTCGGCGACCGCCTCGATGTCCATGCCCCCGTGGATGCTGGCCAGCAGCATCGGGCAGCCGCGGGCGCGGTCCAAGAGGATCGCCACGTAGAGCTCCCGTTCGATCTCCTTGGCCTCCGCCACCATCACCTTGCGGACCAGCCGCCCCTCCGCGCCGGTCTGTTTCGTGACGAGGACTTGGCCGAGCATCTGGCCGGCAATCTCGCGCACCTGGGCCGTAGTCTTGCAGAGCTGGACGCCGCCCTTGAGACCGGATTTGAACGTGCCCTTGCCGCGGCCTCCCGCGTGGATCTGGGCCTTGACCACCATGGTGTTTACCCCGAGCCAGCGGGCTGCGGCCTCGGCCTCGTCGGCCGTCGAGGCGGCCTTGCCCCGTGGGGTGGGCACCTCGAAGCGATTTAGCAATTCTTGAGCCTGATATTCGTGGATGTTCATTTCAAAGTGGCGCAGACCCTTGCAAAAAAAGGTTCGGACGTCAATGGCCGTTCGCCTGGACGAGGCCAACGGCGGCCTGGGATCCGGTCAGCGGTCCCTTTGCTTCACGACGAGGCGCGCAGCGAGGCGGATTGCGGCGACCATGCTGCCGGGATCGGCTTTCCCCGTGCCGGCGATATCAAAGGCGGTGCCATGGTCGGGGGAGGTCCTGGGGAAGGGGAGGCCGAGGGTGACATTCACGCCGCGGTCGAATTCCAAGAGTTTGAATGGGATGAGGCCCTGGTCGTGGTAGAGGCAAATGACTCCGTCGAACGCACCCTGGGAGGCGCGCATGAACACGGTGTCGGCGGGCAGAATGGGGATCCTTTGGACCCAGGGGCCAAGGCGACCGGCGATGGCCCGGAGGGCCGGTGCCAGGACGCGGCCCTCTTCGTTTCCGAAGAGCCCGCCCTCGCCGGCATGAGGGTTGAGTGCCGCGATTGCCAGTCGAGGCGCGGCGATGCCAAGGCGCCCCAGGAAGTCCTTGGCGTGGGACAGGGTGCGGCCGAGCCGCGCGGGCGTGATTTGGCGGATCGCCCGGGCCAGCGAGAGGTGGGTGGTGAGCAAGAACACGCGCAGTCGCTCTCCCGCCATTGCCATGGTCACCGCATCGGTGCCCAGGCCGGAGCGCGAGGCGAGAAACTCCGTCTGGCCAGGGAAATCGAAGCCCACGCGCGCGAGGCCTGCCTTGCTGACCGGCCCGGTGACCAACGCGGCATACCTGCCGATCTGGCATCCGGCCACGGCCGCCTCCAGCGCCCGGAATGCTGCGCGGGCGGATTGCACCGTGGGCCTGCCGGGTCGGGCGGCGACATCCCCGCCCTCCACGATTTCGAAAGTGACGCCGCGGGGAAAGCGCACCGTGGACAGTGCCGCGCCAACGACCTCTGGGCCGACGCCGGCCGGGTCTCCCGGCGTGATCGCGATGACCTGCTTGGCGCCCGCCACTTCGTTCCGTTCCTCTCGGGTTGTGCCCCGCCCCGCCACGGGCGCGCCGGCGGGTGCTCAGAACATTTTGATATAGGCCTTTTGGCGGAGCGTGTTCACCCACTCGTCCCGGCGCGCCTTGCGCTCGTCGACGAGGATCATCTTTTCGATCTCCGGGCGGATCTCCTCCAGCGGCGGCACGCGCCCCTTGCGGGAATCCTCAACCTTGATGATGTAGTAACCGTTGTCGGTCTCGATGACCTTGCTGTGCTGGCCGGGGAACATGCCAAAGGCGACCTCGGCCAACTCCTTGCGCAGCGTCTTGCGGCTGACCCAGCCCCAGTCGCCGCCGTCGGACTTGTGCGTCCCCTCCGTGAACGATCTGGCCAGATCGGCGAAGTCTGCCCCCGCGTCCAGTTTGGCCCGCAATTCTTCGGCCAGCACTTTCTGGGGGTCGACCTCGACGGTGGTGCCGTCGGCCTGGGTGCGCTTCTCCTTGAACCGGGGGTTGAGGAAGATCATCCGCAGCTTCACCTCGTCATCGGTGCGCAGCTCCGAGGCCTTTTTCTGATAATACTGCTCGATCTTGTAGGGCGAGATGACCACCTCTTCCTGCACAAATTTCTGCGTCATCGCCTGGACGATGATGTTCTCCTTCTGCTCGCGCCGGAATCCCTCGTACGTCTTGCCGGCTGCCTGCAGCGTGCGGATGAACGCCGCGCGATCGCCGCCGAAGTTGGTGCGCACGATCTCGTCCACCCGATCGTCGGTGATTTTCTCTGGCAGCGTCAGGCCCTTGGAATCCCACTCTTGGATGATTAGGGCCCGGTCGATGAGGGCGCGCAGCGCGTCGAGCCGTAGTTCCTTGACGCGGTTGACCAGTTCCTCGCCGCGGAGGCCGAGGTCCACCAGCTGTTGCTCGGATTCCCCGACATACCGCTTCACGTCGGAAAAGGTGATCACCTTGCCGTTGACCACCGCCGCCACGCCATCGGTGATCGCTGCGGCGGGCCGCGGAAACATCGCGACCAGCCACAGTGCGAAAACAAAATACAGCCTGCGCATGAAGCAGAGAATACTAGCGGATCTGGTGCCCGGGCTCAAGTCAGTACCGGATCGGCCGCACAGCATTCCGCCCAACCGCAGACCTGCCGATCCCTCGGGGTCTGCCTAGAACGTTTCAATCGCAGGTGTATCGTTTTAATCACCCGACAATTGTTTCGGAAATCCGATAATGCGTCACACTGTGAATTACCGCATAGTATAGATAACAAATTTATAATGAGCGTGATACGCCTCGATGGCAGAGTGAAGGATATGCGAATGCCCCTGACGTTGCCTTGTATAAAGAATTCCACATCTGCCCACAACGAGTCATTTTCTAAGAAAACTAGTTGACAGGCGATCATCTGGGCATTAGCTGGTGCGCGCAGGTTTGGGTGCTTTCGTCCCGGAGGGGATTGAAGCAGACGGCCCTGCAGTGGGAAAAAGGAACACAACCGTAGGAGGAGAACGTAATGAAGAAGATGATCAGCGGGCTCTTGGCGCTTGTTCTTGGCTGCGGCATCGCCTTCGGTGGCGAGGTCGTGAGCGAGAAGAAGGTCAAGGAGCTGGAGAAGATGATCGAGGACGCGGGCATCTACGTGGAGACCGCCAAGAAGGGCGTGGTGCTCAGCGGCTACGTGGACGCGAGCTACTCGTACAACATGAACGGCGGCGGCACCGATACCGGTGCGAACGGCACGCCCGGGCCGATCCGGACCCACCAGTTCGACGTGGACAGCAACGACTTCAACGTGAACCAGGTCAAGCTGGCGCTGGAGAAGGCGCTGCCGGCCGAGAACACCTGGGCGGCGGGCTTCCGGGTCGACCTGATGTTCGGCGAGGACGTCAAGTACCTCGCGGACAACGACTGGAGCATGGGCGATGGCCAGCTGGCCGTCGAGCAGGCTTACGTGCAGTTCCGGGTGCCGGTGGGCAACGGGCTGGACTTCAAGTTCGGCAAGTTCGTGAGCCTGATGGGCTACGAGGTGATCGAGACCCCGGCGAACCTCAACGTGAGCCGGAGCTACTGGTACACCTACGGGGTCCCGCTCTTCCACACCGGCTTCCTGATGAGCTACAAATTCAACGACATGGTCGATGTGAAGCTGGGCCTGGTCAACGGCTGGAACAACTCCGACAGCAATTATTTGGACGGGGATATCAACGGAGAGAACGGCGACCAGGGGCCGGCGGACTTCGCCAAGGCGATCACCGCGCAGATCGCGCTGCACTCGGCGAGCGGCAACGCGGATCTCGTCAACAGCTTCATCTACTCCTTCGAGGGCGAGCAGGCGATCGGCCAGACGCAGACGCTCGAGCGGTGGGATGGCGATTGGGACGGCGACAACATCGCCGAGAATGCCGGGGTCTTTCTGTGGGACATCTGGGGCCAGTGGCGGCCGCTGGCGTTCAAGGACAAGCTGCTGCTCGCCTTCGACGCCGGCATCGGGCACGTGTACGACAACCACCAGGGCGACAAGTGGACCGACCACAGCTACAACATCGGCATCGACGAGAATACCGACACGTGGTGGGGCTTTTCGGTCTACGCGAAGTATCAACTGACGGACGTGGTGAGCCTGGCGCTGCGCGGCGAATACTTCCACGACGGAGACGGGACGGCCCGCGTCCAGGATCTCGCCACCAACTACTGGGACAACGAGAACTGGAGCGACAACGGGCGGGGCGGCTACAACGGCGACGCGTACTTCGTCAACAGCACCGACCTGTGGAGCGTGACCGCGACGGTCGGGTTCGACCTGTGGGAGAACATGCTGATGCGGCTGGAGTACCGGCTCGACATCGCGAGCTCCGACGGTGGTAATGCCATCGAGAACGGTGGAATCCTCGCCTTCGCGGACGACGACGACGATCTTCAGCCGATCAATTTTGGTGGCGAGGATGGGGTGGAGCAGAACGTGTTCACCAACAACAGGAGCACGCAGCACACCTTCATTTTGGATTTCAGCTACTCGTTCTGACGCGAGTCGGCCCCGGCCCCCGGCCGGGCATGAGAGATTGGGACCCCCGGTCCCGCCCGAACGGCGGACCGGGGGTTCTTTTTTGCGGCATTGCATGGGACGGATGCGTATGATGCCGCGATACGCGGAAACCGTTGGGGAACGTGCGAACACATATGACCAGTCGGCGTTGCGGATGGCTCTGGGCGCTTGTGCGCGTGGCGCTGGCAATCGGCCTCGCGTCAGGAGCATCGCTCGCTGCGACTGGAAGGGAGCGGGACGACGTGCTGGCGCCGCCCGTCGAGGTGTCGGTGGAGGCTGGCGGCGGCGTTCAGATTGAGTTGCGCGTCCTCTTTACCGGTCGCCCTGGGCTTTTCGGGGGGAATGTCGGTCGGGATGTCGTATTCGTTCCCGTGGTTCCACCGCAGTTCGGCGTGATCGAGGAGGTGAGGCAATTGCCGCTGATGGGCGACCGTGATATGGCAACGGCGGTCTACAGGCACAAACCGGAGGCGGGCGGCCTTATTGATGCGGTGCGTTTCGAGGTGCGAGACGCGAAAGATGGCACGGTGCTAAAAAACGTGCCCGTGACGATTCGGATCCTGCGGCCAGTTCTCAATGTCGAGCCCAGGGGCCGTCTCTGGCTGGGCAATTGCGTCACGGGCGACCGCGTCGAAGGCGTGGTGACGATCGAGAACATCGGGGGGGCGCCCCTGTCTTTTCAGGTCGCCGCATGGCGGCCGTTCTACGTGCAGGAGGCGGGCCGGCAGATCTACCTGGCACCTGGGGCGCGGATCCCCCTCCGGTTTCAGTTTCAACCCGAGGCACCCGGTTTCTTTGAGACACCCCTGATATTGAAACCTGATCTGGTGCGCGGTTACTCCATCGAGGCGAAGGCCATCGAGGCCGTGACCCTGTCGACGAACCACCTGGATTTTGGGACCGTCCGCATTGGGTCCGACCTGCGGTTGCCGCTGCGCATCCAGAATAGCGCGCGGACCGCGCGGGATGTGGAGGTGAGGCTTTCTGGTCCCTTTGCGGCAGAACCTGCCAGCGTCCGTATCCCGGCGCTTGCCGAGACAGAGATTGGCGTGGTTTTCCGGCCTGCCGTGCCGGGAGAGGCGGCGGGGTGGCTGGTGGTTCGAAATGGGAATCTCGTGGGGCGATGCCAGCTCGCGGGATCTGCGCGCATCGGTCCAGACGTCTCGGTCACATCGGACCGATTTCCCGATCTTGGCACGGTCACCGGGCTTGTCTCGCGTGTGGACTGTCGCGTCCTGCTGACAAACCGGGGCGACATGGCCTGGGAAGGGAAGGTCACCGGGGATCCGTCCTTCAATACAGACTTGCTCTCGGTGCGCGTTGAGCCGGGGCGAACGCAGGCCGTGGCTGTCCATTATCGACCCGCCGCCTTTGGCGTCCACACCGGGGCCATCGTGTTCGCTGGACCGACCACCGCCAGCGTCACAGTGGTCGCCCGGAGCGTTGTCCCCTCTGCAGCCGGGCCGGTGACCCAACCGGTTGCGGCACCGCCTGCGACACCCCTCGCGCCGCAGTCCGTCACCAGCACGCGGGAGTCTGCGCTCGCCGTCAGTGGCAGTGCCCCTGCCGCCGATCGCCCCAGATTCAGGGAAGCGGCGAAATTCGATTTGGACCCATTGCCCGTTTTCGAGCCGGCGAATTTTCGGGCGTCGGTTTTCGGGGAGGGTTCGGTGGCCGTGGAATGGGATCCCTCCGTTGACCTGTCCTTGGAGCATCTGGATCTGTACGAGAGGCGTTTTCAGCCGCTGCCGGGGGGCGGATCGGGGTCGGTCTGGTCAAGGCGCCCAGAGGTGCCCCGGCTTTCGGCGGACGGTAAAACGGCGTCTGTGATCCTCAAGGAGTTGAAGGAGGGCAGGCGTTTCGAGTTTGCCTTGGCCGATGTGGCTGACGACGACAAGCCCCTAAGGCGAACGCCCATCGTTGAAGTTGAGATCGCCGCGCCGCGCCGGGGTTGGCGCGTGCCTTGGAAATGGATCATGGCCGCGGCCTGCGTGCTGTTCGCCGTGCTCCATTTCCATGGCCCCAGAGTTGCCCCCTGGGCTCCCAAGAAATAGGCGGTTGGCGCCGAGGCATTCAACCGGGGCCAAATTGGAGGGCCGGATCCTGCTGGAGCATCGAGTCCAGTTCCGGCCATCGCGTGTCTGGCATTCCGTTGAAGGCGTGGAGGTACACGATCGCGCTGTCCTTCGGATGGCGCTGGAGGAGCTCGGCGACCGCGCGGCGGATCGTCGCCGCCGCGGGGGGGGTGGCCGGGAAGGTCTCGGCACAGCCATGGCCGTCATGCGGAATGCCCGTCGCATTCAGGAAATCGATCAGCATGGGCGATTGTGTTTCCAGCAGCCACCCGGAGATGCACTGGTAGGCGGGCTCGATGGAGGCGGGACGGGAGAGCATTTCCATCATCCACGGATGCCTTTCGGAACGCGGGACGCGCTGGAGAACGGGAGGGTGCACGCGACGGGCCTTGGCGAGTCGGCCCATGAGTTCCCGGTAAAGAGATTTGTTGGCATCGTAAGCGTGCTCCAGGATGCGCATCGCGAGGGGCGCGGGCATTCGGGCGAACAATTCTGTGGCTATCATGTGTGGGTTGAAGCCTAGGCGGATCTGGCCGCAAACCGAAGGGAAAACCGCGGCGTCTCAATCGCCCCGGGGACCCGGCCGCTCGCGCCCGCGCCATTTCCAGAGGATCGGGATGCCCGCGAGGTGAAGCTCGTCGCGGACCATGGTGTCCAAGAAGGCGAGCCAGGAATCCGCCAAGAGCCGTTCGTCGTTGCAGAATCCTATGATGCGCGGCGGGCGCCAGGATCCGGGTTCCTGCTGGGCGGTGGCGTAGTAGATCCGAAAACTGCGGCCGTGGCGGGTGGGCGGTGGCTGGCGGCGCTGCGCATCCTGGATGACTTTATTGAGGGCGGGCGTCCCGATTGGGGTCGCCAGGGTCTGGGCCGTGCGTCCGACGCTCGCCAACAGCGCGGGCATGCCGTCGCCCGCCAGCGCGCTGACGAACACGATTGGCGCATGGCTAAAGAAGAACAGGTCGCCCCGGACAGTCTGCTCGAAGCGGCGCTTGAAGGGCACCTCGCGAACCGCCTTGGCATGGACGGGGGGCTGCCATCTGGCGGCCTGCGGGAGATCCCATTTATTAACCGCGATGACCAGCGGCTTTTGCGCGGCCTGGATAATGCCCGCGATCTTCCTGTCCTGCTCGAGGACGCCATCGGTCGCGTCGATGACCAGCACGCAGAGATCGGCCCGGTTAATGGCGTGGACCGAGCGGGCGGTCATGCGGGCCTCGAGCGAATCTTTGATCCGCGTGCGCTTGCGCATTCCGGCGGTGTCGGTCAGGAGGATGCTGGTGCCGCCCGGTCCTCGGGCGATTGGCATGGGCACCTCCACGGCATCGCGCGTGGTGCCGGGCACCTCCGAGACCAGGGTGCGGCGCGAGCCGACGAGGCAGTTGATGAGGGAGGATTTGCCGACGTTGGGGCGACCGACCACGGCCCATCGGATGGCCCGGGCCTCACCCGGCCCCGGGCCCTGATCCCCGGGATCGGCCATGGAGCCGAGCAGGGCATCGACGAGGGCGCGGACACCGAGGCCATGCGCCGCGGAGACGCGGATCGCCTCGCCGTATCCGAGGGTGCCAAACTCGTGATCCAGATACAGGCAGCGCTCTTCGTCCGCCTTGTTGGCGGCGATCACGACCGGCTTATTCGTGCGCCGCAGAGTCTTGGCGAGGGCGGCGTCCAGCGGATGCATGCCCTCGCGCGCGTCGACGACCCACAGGAGAACGTCGGCGGCGCCCATCGCGAATTCCGCCTCGCGCCTCACCATCGCGTCAAGGCTGCCCCCTTCGGGCGCGCCGATGCCCCCGGTGTCCACGAGCGTCACGGGCCGCCCGTGCCACCTGCATTGCGTGGTCACCGTGTCGCGGGTGACGCCGGGCTGGTCATGCACCAGGGATATATCTCGTCGCGCCAGTCGATTGAAGAGCAGCGACTTGCCCACATTGGGGCGACCCACGACGGCGATGGTTATCATGGGCCCTACCGCCGGATGGATCCGACATCGATGGAGTACCGCTGCATCTTCTTGTACATGGTCGTGCGGCTCACGCCGAGATACGCCGCCGCCCGCAGTACATTACCCCGAAACTCGCGCAGCGTCCTGCCGATCAGCTTTTGCTCATGGCGCGCCAGTGCCTCGAACAGTCGCCCGCCCGCCGGGTTTGCGCGCGATCGGAGCGCCGCGTCCACATCATCCCACTCGTCCTCGGCGGATGCGGCATCCGCGCCGCCCTCCGCGGGGCGGAGCCCCGGGGCGCGCTGCGGCGGGGGGGCGACTGGCGCGAGCTGCGAGGGACGGGCGCCGCCTGTTTCTGCGATGTGTGGCGGGAGGATCGTCTCGTCGATCGTGCGTTCGCCACAGAGGATCACCGAGCGCTCCACGACATTGCGAAGCTCCCGGACGTTCCCGGGCCATTTGTAGCGGGTCAGCGCCACCAGGGCTTCCGGGGTGAATGCGTCGATGTCCTTCAGGTACTGGGCGCGGAATTGCTGGAGAAATTCCGCGGCCAGCAGTGGGATGTCCGAGGCGCGCTCGTGCAGGGGCGGCACCTCAATGACGCCGGTGTTCAGGCGGTGGTAAAGGTCTTCCCGGAATTTGCCCTCCGCCACGCAGTCCCGCAGCGGGCGGTTGCTTGCGGCGATGATCCTGACATCCACCCGGATCTCCCGGTTGCCCCCGATCCGTTCGAAGGTGCGGTTCTGCAGCACGCGCAACAGCTTCGACTGGACCTCGGGGGACATGTTGGCGATCTCGTCGATGAAGAGCGTGCCCCCGTTGGCGCGCTCGAACCGGCCCAGGTGCAGGCTCACCGCGCCGGTGAATGCCCCCTTCTCGTGGCCGAAGAGCTCGCTCTCCAGCAATTCCCTGGAGAGCGTCGAGCAATCCAGGACGATGAAGGGCTTTGCGGCGCGCGCGGAGACGCTGTGAAGCGCGTGCGCGACCAGTTCCTTGCCGACGCCCGTCTCACCGGCGATGACGATATTGGCAGAGGTCGGCGCCCAGAGCCGGATCTGCTCGAAGACCTTGAGCATCGACGGGTGCGCGCCCACGATGTCGCCGAGTCGGCTCTTGGTCGGAGCCGTCGGGACGCCCGATGAGCGGATGACTGCGTTCCGATGAAGGATCGGGTCCTGCTGATGTTTCATTGTGTGCTCACCAGAGGCGCAGCCATGGGGGCGCCCAGGTTTGGCTTCCGATGATGAGGTACGCCACTATCAGGACGCTAGCCGCGACGAGGATGATCAGCCACGGGGGGGGCCTTGGGGGCGATCCTGGAAGTCCTTTGGGATCGGGTGATCCGCGCGTACGAGATGGGTCCGCTCATGGAAGGCGCCTGGTGGCCGCTGTCATCATCGGCGCGGGACGGAGGAGGCGGCATGGGCAGCTGTCGGGTCACGGCCACCGGCCCCATCTGATGCGGCACCTGTGGCAGTGGCCTGGAGGGGAGCTGGAGGGTTTCGGTTCTCAGCCGGGGGCGCTTCAATGCGATCTCGAACCGGATCAAGGCGGTTCCCGCCCGGATGATATCGTTGACCTCGAGCTGGGCCTCGGTCACGGGCTGGCCGTTGACGAATGTCCCGTTGGAGGAATTCAGGTCGCGCACCGTGACCCGTCCGTTCGATAGCAGGAAGACACAGTGTCGGCCGGACAGGCTGGGATCGGGCAGGATGATTTCGTTGGTGGGTGCTCGACCGAGATGGACGACCGGCAGATTGATGTCGTAGGTGCGACCCTCGATGTTCTCTCCGTAAATCAGGAGCCTGCCGGTTTGGGTCGCCGGATCGATGCGGGCACCGACGGCGGCAGCCGCGTCCGTCGCGCCAACGCTCTCAAATCCGGGCGGCGGCGGCGCCTCCGCCGCCAGGGTGGCCCGTTGCTGGTGGTGACTGGCATCGAGCATCTGGTCCCACGTGGCTTTCAGGGTGCGCTGGGGTGGAGTGACCCCGTCTCGGAAGGTGAATTCGCCCGGCGGCCAAGAAAGGATTTCCGCTGCGGCGACCTCGGCGGTCGAGTGCCCAAGTTCCGCGTGAACAACCTCGCCCTTTTCAAGATGGATCAGCCCGCATTGTCCCTCGTACTCGAACCGCAACTCTCCCGACCGACGGCTCAAACAGCACATCTGGAGAATATCGCAGGGAGGGAAATTTCGAATCTTTTCGAAAAAACCCTTCTGGATTGCAGAACTGGACTCGGTCGGGAACACGGTAGTAAATCGTATGTTACGCAGCGGACAGATGTCGTGCTTTCTTGTTGCGCTTTATGGGCAGAGCACCTAATGTATGTTCGAGTCGGTTTACATCGCAGCCACTCAAGTCGTTCCTAGCATGGGCCTTCTAGACCGTTTGTTCAAGTCCAAGCGTCCGGGGGATCGCGATGCGGAATCCGGTGTGCCGGAAGCCGTATCGGAGGCCCCCGGCGCACCGCCGCGTCCAGCCGAGCCGGATGTCCCGGCGCAGTCGGGGCCATCGAGGCCCGCGCCCACCATGGTCATACGTCCGCGGGGTCCCGGGATGATCACCGGAGGCGCCCAGGCCCCGGTGGGCGTCGGCGCAGCTGGCATACCGAGGCCAGCATCGCCGCAGGGGACGGGCGCTGCCACACATGGTGCCACAGGGCTTCCGGTTCAGTTGACGCAGCGTATTTCACTTAGGCCGGGCGGGGCTCCTCAGGCAGGGATGACGCCACCCAGGCCGAAGAAGGAAACGCAACGATTTGCCCTTGCGCCGGCCGCGAGTGGGACCCCGCTGCCGCCGCCGGATGCGGGTGTCGTGCCTGGGGCCCCTGCGGAAGGCGGCGATTCCCAGAGGCTTATCTTCCCCCTTGGCATGGTGCTGAGGAGTTTGCCACCTGAGGTGCTGAGTACCGATTTGGGGCAGTTGCTGGCTCGGCCGACGGTAGCGGGGGGCACCGTGTCGGTGCCGATGGATCAGGTTTTGCGGCAGTTGCCGACGGGGGTGGTACAATTCACCTTTGATGTTTTTCAGGCACAGATCCCACGTGATCTCTTGCTGCCGCCCGATCAGTTGGCCACGCATTGGGATCGCCCGATTCGGCTGCCGCTCGGCGAGGTGGTGAGCAGGATACCGCCGGAGGCAATGGGCCGACGGAGCGCGACTCCCGTCAAGGAACAGCAGGAGTATGAGTCAATCGATGCGCCCTTCCGCGTGCAGCCTCAGGGCGCCAGGGGCCGACGCACGTCGAGGCTCACCCCGCCTCCAGAGGAACCGGTGGCTCCTGCCCCTGTTCCTGAGCCTGTTGCCGAGCCCGCAGTTCAGGCGGGGATCCCATCACCCGAATTTCCCCAAGTCCCCGCCGATGTGCCCGCGTTTAGCGAGGCGATGCCCTTCGAGGCCGAAGGTTTCCAACCGTTCCGCAAGGCGGTGGCTCCGGTCGGGCAAACACCGGAAGCGCCGGGTTCGGGTGTGGCGGCCCCCATGGGGCAGCCGTTGGGCACGGTGCCCTTTCAGGGTGTCACGCCATCCCAGAGTGCGCCGACCATGGGGATGACGGGGCAGATATCGCTCATGGATTTGGAGAGCGAGGCCGATATTCAACGGGAACCTACTCAACGCTTGTCGAAACCACCGCCAGGATTAATTGCGATCAGACCGCCAGCGACCAGCGCGCTGCCTTTCCCGGCGGAAGAAGGCGATCTCCCTGCGGGGATCCCACTGATGGCCCCAGAACCGGCGAGGGCCGCCTTCCCCGAACCACCTGCGGCGGAAAAAGCGGAAGGATTTGGCGGCGGTTTGTCCGCCCTGGCCTCTCTGGCTGCGATGGCGGACAGCGAACCGCCCGAAGCCGAAGAAGAGCCCTCTCCAGAGCCACCTCAGGCAAAACCGGCGCCTGTCGAACCGCAACTCATGGGGGCGCCTCCGGCCGGACCGGTGGCCCAAGGCGGAGCGTGGTGGGATTCTGGGGCGGGCAAGGCAGATGCCGCAGGGCCCGCGAGTGTCGCGGCGCCCGCACCACCCGATAAGAGTCCGCTTTCTGGCCTAGCGGCCCAATGGCTGGCGATGCAGGGGAGCGCGGAAGAAGAATCGCAGGCGAAGGCCCCGCCAAGCGTGCCGGCACCGGCAGTCGAACCCCCGGCGGCTTTCGAACCGCCCACCGTCGCGCCCGCTCGTCCCGTGCAAGAAAAGACCGCCGCCCCGACCGCCAGGAATTGGTGGGAGACGCCCTTAGAGGAATCCGAGCTTGTCGAGGCCAGTCCGGCTGTGTCCGACGTGGGACTTCCCGACGAACTGGAGGCGAAGCCCGAAGTGGAATCCAGACCAGCGATCCCAGCAGAATTTCCGCCCATTTTTGTCGCCAAGGCAGCACCCAAACCCGAAGAGCCTCAGATGCCGGCGGTTGCGGCTGAACCGCCACCCATTTTCGCTGCGAAGGCTGTCATCAAGCCTGGGGCGGCTCCGGGGTTCGTCCCGCCTCTGAGCGCGGTCGTTCCAGACCTGAGGCACAGACCGGGCGCTCAGCCGAGGCCACCGTCAGTCCCTGTCAGCGCCCCAGTGGTCCAGAGACCGGAGGCCGCGCCAGTTGCAGCGCTGCGGCCGGAGACACCACCTCGAGTCATGCCCGTGAGCCCCAAGGTGCCCTCTAGGCCACCTCAGCCGTCGCGACCGCCCTTGGTGCGCGCGCCCGAGGCGGAGCCCCAGTTCGCGGCATTCGCCTTCCCGGCGGAAGCCGCCCCTTCTTCCGCTGTCGCTCCGGCACCATTGCCGCAGAAGCCCGTCCCGGCCCCGCGCAAACCCGTCACGCTTGCGTCGGCCGGGCGCATCGGGGCCCAGGGCCGACCGAAGGGCACGACCCCTCCCATTCAGCCGATACGCGAGACCGAGGTCCTCAGCGCGCCTCGGCAGCGATCGCCAATCCCGGTTCCCAAAATGCGTGCCGATCGGCTCTCGGGGCTCTTGCGGGCAGCGGCGAGTTGGACCCCCCGGAGCGCCATCGCGGTTGCGGCGCGCCCCATCAATCCCCGGCGGATACTGTCCAGATGGCTTGGCCTTGAAGTCGAAAGGGAAGTGCCCATCCAGCAAGTGCCCCATCTGCTCGTCAACAGTCCGCACGTCAAAGGGGCGGCCATTGTGGACGAAGAGGGACTCACCCTCACGAGTCACCTGCCGGAGGGCGTTTCGGAGCAGGCCGTGGGCGCTCTATCGTCGAGACTCTTCAATCAGCTCAGGACCGCAGCCAGTGAGGTGGGCTCGCAGTTCGCCAATCAGGCGATCATGACCCTCGGCCGATGGACCGTGCAGATCACGTTCGAAAAGCCCTTCTACTTGGTCACGCTCCACGACAGCCCCCATTTCCCGCCCGCCGTTGCGAGGCGGATGCGCAAGATCGCGGGTGCATTAGTCCGCCAAGAATTCGGGGGCTGACCCTGCGGGAAACTGCTGGAGTCTGTGGTGTTTTCGTGCAGGCTTAAAAAGGAGTTGGCACGCGTGAGCTGTCGGTAAACGGCGGATATGGCCTATATAAACTACGCGCAGCGCGAGATACAGTTGAAGGTCGTCTATTACGGCTGCGGATTCTGCGGCAAAACGACGAACCTTCAGGCCATCCATCACACCCTCGATCCGCAGCAGAAGAGCGATCTGGTGTCGCTCGCCACGAGCGGGGATCGCACGCTGTTCTTCGATTTCATGTCGCTGAAGACCCCGACGCTGAACAACTTCACCGTCAGGTTCCAACTGTACACCGTGCCGGGGCAACAGATTTACATGAGCACTCGCCAGCTGGTCCTGCGCGGTGCCGATGGGATCGTCTTCGTTGTGGATTCCGGTTGGGACCGGATGCC
Source organism: Verrucomicrobiota bacterium (assembly GCA_029560585.1). Taxonomy (GTDB): domain Bacteria; phylum Verrucomicrobiota; class Verrucomicrobiia; order JADLBR01; family JADLBR01; genus JADLBR01. The sequence continues at coordinate 19,462 of JAKQKQ010000212.1, forward strand.
CGAGAACGTGGAATCGTTCCAGGATCTTCAGGAGAACCTGTTGGCCAACAACCTCTCGCTGGCCCAGATCCCGTGCGTCATCCAGTACAACAAGCGGGATTTGCCGGAATCGGCCAACATAGAGTATCTGGAGTACGCGTTTAACAACCGCGCCATCCGGGCGCCGTCGTTCGAGGCGGTGGCGCCGCGCGGGGAAGGCGTCATCGAGACGCTCAATGCGATCGCGAGGCTCCTCATGGTCAAGTATTCGAAAACATCCCAGGCGGGCATGGCGCCCGCCCGGGCACAATGAGGCAAGCCATGGACCCATTTGCAAACGTCCCGTCATCCGTTGGTGCGGCGGAGGTCAGGGCGCTGCAGGGCGCGCTGCAGGGTTTTCTCGAGGCCACGAGCGCGCACTGGGTGGCCCTTTGCGACCGTGCGGGCAACCTGCTCTTCCACGAGGGAAAGGACCCCGGAAGCGACGTGGCGATCCTGTGCGCGCTGGCGGCGGGTTCCTTCGCCGCGTCCCGAGAATTGGCGCGGCGCCTGGGGACCAATGAGTTTGCGGAACAGGTTCACGAGGGCGAGGGTCTGCGGATCCTGCTCCACTCTTTGGACACTGAGACGCTTCTCGTCGTGGTCTTCCAACATTCGACCTCCATCGGGCTGGTGCGCTACTATGCGGCCAAGCTGGCCAATGAGGTGACCGGCATGGTCGAGGAGATCGCGCGGGCCGGGGCGATCGCATTCGGGCAATTGCCCCCCATCGAACTGGATCCGGCGCGTCCACTGCTCTCGTAGGGTGGCGGCCACTGACCCTTTGGCGTGGCGCCGGTGTTTGCGGCGTGGGCGGATCTGCGCGGTGGTTTTGCCGCGGGCCTCGTCCTTTGAGGCTCATTTCTTGCGACCGCTGCCCTCAAATTGTTGCGATGGCGCAGTCGCTCCCGTCTGCGGCGGGCGGGCCGGTGGCTTGCCTTCTTGGGTTGTCTGGCGCTGGCCACACTAGTCAATCCGATCGGATGGCGACCGCGGGCGCGGCGAAATTCATCGAGGGGGATCTTTCGGCGTTCCAGCGAGCCTTCAAATCGGACACGTTGGGGGCGCACTCATCCGCTCATTTTGGCCGCGGAAGAGGGTGTTCGTCGACGGCAGATTGGATCTCTATGGGGACGACTTCGTGTTGGACGAATATTTCGAGGCGGTCTTTGGGCGATCCGCCTGGAAGGACGTCCTCGACAGATGCGGAGTGACGTCCGCAATATTGCCAAGGGGAGTAACGTTGGCCAGTTTATTGAGGGAGTCGCCGGAATGGAAGGAAGTGTACTCGGACGAATTGAATGCGCTGTTCCGTCGACGCGAGGGATGGGGGTGCTCCTGGTGTGCCGTGTTTACGGTGCGGCCCCTGGGGCGCGGGGCGGGTGGGAGTGCCCGTGGTGATGGCCCATTCGCCCGATTTCTTAGTCGTTATCCCCGCCTATAACGAGGGCTCGCGCCTCGGGCGGTTCCTCGAGGAACTGTTGCCCGCGCTGGGGGCGGCCGGATTCGGGGTCGATGTCGTGGTGGTCGACGATGGGAGCATCGAGGGGGAATCCGCGGCGATGCGGAGGGTGGTTGACGAGTTGCGGGGTCGTTTCGGTTTTCTCCGGCCGATGCTGCGGCTTGACGCCAATCGGGGGAAGGGGGGTGCGGTGTATGCGGCGTGGCGGGGGGAGGGGGCCGCGGCGTGGCTGGCGTTTGTCGATGCGGATGGCGCCGTCCCGCCGCGGGAGGTCGTGCGGCTCATGCGCATGGCCCGGGATTCGGGCGACAGGAGCCTTTGCGTGATGGCCGCCCGGATCAAGATGCTTGGGCACGAGGTGAGCCGGCACCTGCACAGGCACCTGATCGGCCGTGTCTTTGCGACGATGGTGCATCTGCTGACGGGCACCGGCGCCTACGACACCCAGTGCGGATTCAAGATCGTGCCGCGCGAGGTGTTTGGGAGAATCAGCCCTCTTTTGGCGGAGGCCCGCTATTGTTTCGACGTGGAGTTGATCTGCAGGCTGGAACGCATCGGTGCGAGGATCATCGAAGTGCCGATCGATTGGAGCGATCGTCCGGGGAGCAAGGTGCGCCTCGGGCGCGATTCGATCGATATGGCGCTGGCCCTGCTGAGGATCCGGAAACGACTCATGGGGGCGGGTCCACGACGTGCGGGCTAGACTCCGGCGAGTTCCGCAGGAATCGGTGCCCCGTCCACGCGAGGGCGGCCAACGCGAACGTCGGCATATGCCTGGCCACGATCCAGGGCCAACCCCACGAGTGAAAGGTTGCCGAACCCGGCAGCCATCGACCCAACAGCGGCGGCCAAAAGAACAGGGTTACGATGCCGAGGCCGAATGCGATGCGCCACGGGGTTTTCGAAAGATCGAGTCGGGCAGAAACAAGTGCTGCCACGGGTACGACAAGCACGAAATAGTAGGACCATGAAAGTGGCGACAAAAGCAGGGACCCGCACAGGCCTAGACACCACAGGCGGTCCACAGATCGGTCCCCCGAGAAAATCGCCCATAGCAGGATGACGGCCGTCGCCAGGGTCAGTGCGATGCCGCCCATTGGGCCAAAGATATCGTTGCCGAAGGATCGCACCGACATGTTAGCGGGATCAGACTCCCATAACTTGGCCTGCGGAAGCACGTCCCGAACGAAAACGGTGGTTGCCTCCCATCCGACAACAGCGGCGCCAATGGCAGACAATGCAGCGGCGGTGCCAAATCCCGCAACGGCGGTGCTCCGATCCCGCCGACCGAGCAGCGCGACAAGCCAGAAGGCTGGAAACAACTTCAACGCTGCCGCGATGCCCCACATGCTGGCACCCAGCATTGTGCGACCCCTGCGGAGGGCGAGCCAACCACCGACCCCAAGCAGTAGGATGGGTGCCTCGATGTGGTTTAGGATTATAAACGTCAAACTCGGCACCGAACCGACCGCCACCGCAGCCCAGGTAGAGGACTCGGCCCGGTCCCAGCCGGAGTGGCGTGCGGCGAACCACGAGCCAATGCCTAAGGCGATGATCGACCCAGAGGCGAGCGCCCACCAAGCGAGCGGATAAGGAACGAGAGCCATGGGCCACGTCAGGCAGACCATGGCAGGGGGATTCGCCATCCGTAAACCGATGGCATTTTGCCAGCCGACGGCGCGGGCTAGTTCGCCTTTTATCTCCACCGGCTCGTAGACCGCCAGGCCGTGGGCCAGTCTCCAACCCGTGAAGTAATACTGCACGAAGTCCATTGGCTCCGTGCCCGAGGCACGTTGAGGGCCTTCACGTGCAAGCGCGAGCAAAAGCAATGCCACCCCCATCCACGCAAGAAGTCGAAACTCGTTTAAGACCCTGCGGGTGCCTTGGTGTGTCCGATGGACCTTCCGCGTTTCTTCCAAAGAAACCACCATAGCTCAGTTAAAGACACCCATCAACGAACATCAATATCGTGTTTCAATTCTGAGGAGAGTCTGTCGGGGCGATGGCGAAGGGTCGCGGCCGAAATTGGGACTGGGCGGGGCCCTACGATGGGATCGTCGGGCGTGACCATCCAGACTTGCCTGTCTCCGAAATAAGTCGCGAGCTGTTCGTTATCCTTTGATCCCAAATCCCGCGCCCAGACGACGGAAGCCCGATCGATGTCCGCGCGATTGTAGACCCATTCATCAAGGGGGCAATGATCGGAAGCGTAGTGCACCATGACGAGATGCTTGCCTCCCTGCCGATTCAATTTCTGATTGATCGCCGATCGCTGGATCGCCCAGTCCTTTCGATGCAAGGCAGTGAGCTGTAAGGTCCCGGCGATGTTCAAGATCGCTCCAGTCGGTATAAGGACGAGCAAAAAGATGGATGGGGTGCCTCGGCCACGCATCGCACGCTGGGCCGCCCGGAGCCACACGGTAAGAACAAGGCAGGCCGATGGAATCGCGCAGGCGGCGTATGCTGAAGCGAACCACGGCACCGCCAGCAGACTGCCGAAAAGGACACCGATTGTGACCAGCGGCGTCCGGGCGGCCGGGACTTTCCAGACGCGGAGGAATATCGGGAGCAACGGAAGCCAGCATCCGAAGACCGAGAAGGAGAAATCCCGCAACTTCGACGGCAGAAATTCGGCGAATCCTTTCAAGGTTTTCAGCCTTCGATATGAGTAGACTTCCAAATTGGTGTAGAAGTTCTGCATGACCTGGTGCCGATAGGGCTTTGGCGGGCCGAGGGGTTGCCAGAGAAACAGGGGCGAGTAACCATACGTCTCTTGATATTCGATGTATGGCAGGCGGAGAGGGTGGCCGGTCACCTGTCCGTTGTTCCAAGCCATTAGGGCGGCGCATGGCACCGCGACGGCCGTTGCGGCGATCCAGGTGCGGGGCAGGCGGATCGCCGCCCAGGAGCGTCCGTTTCGCGCGGCGTTTGTGGCGATGCCCGCTGCGGTGAACAAGACGAGCACGAGCCCCTCGAATGGGCGACTGATAGCCATCAGCGCGGTGCCAAGCACCATGATCACCGCGTTACGAGCCGGGCGACACGCCGAGAAACGACGGGAGGCGCCGATGAGGAGCGCGGCCCCGATGACGGCCACATGTGCCCCGTCATACCTGTGGCCCCACGCCAAGAGTTCGCTGTGGCTGGCTGCGATGACCCCGCCGACAAGCGCCCAGCGAACCGGGACCCATCCCCGGAGCATCCAGCAGATCGCCGATGCCGCCATTCCCACCCCCAGCCAGGCCCCCACAACCGGGTGCCCTCCCAGGCGCCATCCGAACGCTAATAACAGACCTTGCCCGGGAGGGAACTTCGAAAAGTAGGTGGGCTGTTGTAAGACATGAAAAGTCTCAAAATGCTTCCAGAATGGATGGATGGGATTCGTGGCGCGACCCGCCACGTACGTATCGGCCGCCAGGAGGTAGCTGAACTCGTCATGGATCTTGGGTGCCGGTGCACCGAGACGAACGGATATTGTTGCCGCAAGAACAACCGCCAGGGCGAAAACCCCGAGTTCTGCTACGCCCGGGAGCGCGATAATGTGAAGGAACCCGCGCGGGGACAGGACGCCGTCATCGCGAAATGACCTACACCGCGTTGCCGGATACATGCCCCTGATAGGGTGAGGAAAACTCGCGCGCATTCAAGTTCTTGGTGATCGAGTTTCCCAAATGCGGATTGTCCCGCAAGGGGCACCGACATGATGGGGTCTCATCGGAGACTCGTGCGGACCCTCACTCACGCGCCCGACATCAACGGCGGAGCAGACCGTATTCCGCGAGGCATCGGAGCGCGTGGATGCCGTCCACCCAAGTGATTTTCTTGCCTTCGGCGAACGTCCTGCCGTGGTACGAGACCGGGACCTCATATATGCGGGGTTTGAGTCGTGTGACCTTGCAGACAAGTTCGGGCTCGAAACCAAACCCATTCTCGCGCAGTTCAATTTGTCTGAGAAGGTCTGTTCGGAAAACCTTGAAACCGCACTCCATGTCGGTGATGTTGATGTCCGTGATCATACCCGTCAGGAACGATAGGATCCTGTTGCCGAGGCTGTGCCAAAAGTAGAGGACCCGGTGTGAACTGGAGCCAAGAAAACGGGTGCCGAACACCACGTCCGCCTTGTCCGAGGCGATCGGTTCGATGAGATTGGGGTACTCCGCGGGGTCGTACTCAAGGTCGGCGTCTTGGATCAGGACGATGTCTCCGCGGACCTCCGCAAAGCCAGTGCGGAGCGCAGCGCCCTTACCGCGGTTACGCTCGTGTCGGAGTACCCTGACCCGTTTGTCGGTTGCCGCCGACGCCTCAAGCTGTTCCAGCGTATCGTCCGTCGAACCGTCGTCCACCGCGATCAGTTCATGGACCATGGGCGAGGTGAGGACTCGCGCCATCACCCCGCGAACTGTCGGCGCCTCATTAAAAATGGGCATGACGATGGTCAGCAGATGGCCGCCGGCGCCCGGCGCGTCTGGTCCGTCTTGATTTGTCATGGATCCTCGTGATGGCCCCCGGATCATGGCGAGGGGGTCCCCGGAGCCGTCAAATGCAAAATGGTGTACGGTTGTCCCGGTAGAATGGGCTTGAACGTCGATAAGTTGCCGGAGCATCCTGCAACGCGATGCCCGAAACCTCAGGACAGTCTCTTTGTTGCTGGGTTAACCGCTGGCTGGCGCCGTCGTTCATGGCTTTGGTCTTCTGCCTGAATCCGGCGGCGGTGCTGCTGAATCCAGAGATGCCACTGAAAGATCCCGGCACCGGCTGGCATCTTGTGACGGGCAGGCTCGTCCTTGAGACGGGGAGACCGATGACGGAGGACGTCTTTTCGTTCACGCAGGCGGGCAAGGGATTCGTGGGCGGCGCGTGGTTGTTTCAGGCGGCCGCGGCGTGGTGCGAGCGGCTCGGGGGATTGCCGCTGGTCACCGCGGTTTGCGCACTGCTGTACGCATGGGTGCCCGTGCTGCTGTATCGGAGGATGTTGGCCGAGCGGGTGCCTGCGCCGGTCGCGCTGGTATTCTGTGGCTTGGCGTTTGGCGTGCTGATGGTTCATTCATTGGACAGGCCCCACATCGTAACGTACCTCCTGTTTGCTTGGTTGCTGTCCACGCTCTGGGCATTCCGGCGGGGCGACATTGGGGCGCGGGCAGTGTTCATCCACGTGCCGCTCATGATTGTCTGGTGCAACTGCCACAGGGGCTTTGCGGTCGGCTTGCTGCTGGTCGCCATTTTTGCCGCCGCCTCCTTCGCTGACCGCGTGGTGGGCCGCCGGACAACGGGTTGGGGGCCAACCCGAACGCTGGTGGGCCTCTTCGTCGCGATGGCCGGGGCGAGCGTGATCAATCCTTGGGGATGGGGGCTTCATGCATCCACTGCCGAGTACCTCGGGATGGAATCGATACGGTATTGGAATGAGTACCGGAGTCCCGATTTCCTGAGTGGCGGGTCCGCGGTGGTGGCGTTTGAGGTGATGATCCTGACCCTGGTGGTGGCACTCGCCTTCGCGCGCGCGCGCCTTGACTGGCTGGAGGTGTTGCTGGTGGTGCTGTTCCTGCACTGGGGGTTGCAGTCGCTCCGCCACACGAACCTATTTGCGATCATTGCCGCGCCCCCAATCGCCCGGGGCATCTGGAGCCTGTGTGGGGAGTTCCCGGCATTGGCGCGAAGACTTGCCGACATGGGCCGACAGCAGGCGGCGCTGGCGGGGGGATGGTTGCAGATCGGGTGCGCCTCGGCCACGCTTCTCGTTCTGGCCCTTCGCTGCGACGGTCTCTTTCGGAGGGATTTCGACGGGATCTGGTTGAGCCGGGGGGCGGTTGATTATATCGAGGCGCACATGGGAAACTTCGCGCGGCCGTTCAACACCGATGATCTCGGCGGCTCGTTGATCTATCGGTTTTGGCCGCGCCTCCGCGTGTTCGTGGACGACCGGAACGAAGTCTATGGCGACCGGTTTATCCTCGATGAGTATTTCGCCGTCCGCGAAATCCGCCCGAACTGGCGTGAGGTGCTGGATCGCCATGGGGTGGACTCGGCAATCGTGGATTCGGGATCGGTCCAGGACACGCTGCTGGGATCGGCGGCCGGTTGGCGCGAGTGCTACAGGGACGGCAGGAACGTGATATTCGCGCATGGGCCAAACGCGCCGATCCAGCCGCGCTGATCCCAGTCAGTCGCGCGCGCTGGCGGCGCTCGGCGAACTGATCCAGCGGGCGTGCACCAGCGGGGCGAGCGTGTCTGGCATCGCCCGATTTCTGCCTTCGCGCTGGATGCGTTCCCACGTTAGCCATAGCAGGGCATCCTCCAGTCCCGCCGTGGCCGAGGACCTGTCACCATTCCAGCGGATTGTTCCTGCGGCACCCGTCCGAGTATCCCACACGGCAGTGGAGCTGCGATCGGTGGCCACGCGCGCCCCGATGAAGCTAGATTCGAGGGGCTTGGGATTGAGCAGAATCCCCCTTCGCCCGGCGGCCGGGGTCGAACCGGTCACGAGCCACTCCAGCGTGGGGGCGATGTCGGTCTGATTGACAAATCGACCGTCGCTTCCGCGCCGGGGCAGCCAGTCGGCAAGCAGGAAGAGTGGCACGCGCCAAGGGGCGGTGGCCCCGAAGTCAGGCAGTTCATCCCGGTTCAGCGGCAACATGGCCCTGTGGTCGGAGACGGTCACCAGCAGTCCGCCCGACTTAAAGAAACCATCCTCTTCCAACGAGCGGATGAATTCCCCAGCGGCGCGGTCCACATAGCGCATCACGCGCTCTTCGGTGTGGGGTGGGCCCGTGGGGCAAACCAGCGGCAGGTGGCTGGAGGTGGTCTCCAGGAAGGCCAGGACGGGTTCCCGCTCGCGCCCGGACTCCCTTAGGGCACGGACTTCTTTGAGCCTCAAGCGAACGCGCGCATAGAGTGCCTCATCCGACGTGCCGAAACAGCCCTGCTGCCATGGTGTTCCGTCGGGACGATGTCGATAGAAGGGATCTCTAGTATCATTGAGGTAATCGAACGCAATGGAATCCAAGAATCGATCCTTGCCGGAGAACTCTAGCGGACCGTTGGTGAAAAAATAACACTTGTAACCCGCGGGCGCCAGCAGGCGGGGCAGTCCCCTTTCTGCCCCGATGAAGCCAGCGAAGCAGTCCAAAAGGACTCCCTGCGTCGCGGTGGCCGGCATGATGGGTTCCTCGCCGGTGAGGATTGCGATGAGCCCGTCCTCGGTTGTGAAGCCATTGGCGATGCAATTCGTGAATGCAAGGCCGCGGCTGGCCGCGCCGTCCAATTCGGGAGTCCAGTCCCTTCGGCCCCCAAAGAAACGCGACTGGTAATTGGACCAGCTCTCGATGACGAGCAGCACGATGTCGGGTCGCCTGGGTTCCGCCGGTGGCGACTTGATGAAGACGCTTGCCCTCCGCGCGGCCGCACGGTTCGCCACCTCTGCCTTGAATGCATCGGAGTAACGCCTGCCGATCGTATCCCGGATCATGAGTTCCCAGATCGAACCGACGGCAAAACGCCGAACGGGGTCGCGACTGGCGGGCGCCATGCCGAGGCCAACACCCAGGATGGCGGCCGCGATGCTTGGCGCGAACATCCGATTGGACACGGCCCGTGGCTGGATCCAGACAAAACCGGGCAGGGAGGCCAGGGTCCAGGTCGATAACACCAGTGCCAGCGCGAAGTCAGGCGTCATATGGCTGACGCCCGTGCTTAGGAAGGATCGCCATTCTCGGGCGCTGCCCCCGAAAGCGACCGCATCGCGAAAGCAGAAGCGAAGATCGAACACCATGATCACCACGGCGTCCGCGGCGATGATGAGGATGCCCCAGGCCACGATGACCCGCAGCAATTTCCCCGCCCACGGGCGAACCCGAGTGGAACACAACCAAAGCGCGCCCATGCAACCCCATGCCGTCAAGGAACTCAGCAGGGCGGCGCCGACGACTCCCGTGAGATTCGCCCCGAACCACAGCAGTTCGCCACCGTAATGGGAGAGGGGACAAATCAGGCCCATCAGGAGGGTGAAAAACACGCCCCCATACGACCACATGAGCAGCCTAGGACGGATGTTGCCCATCATCGCGCGTCGCGCTGTCGTCGAATCTTGTTGAGGAATTCGAGATCGTCAATGTCGTCGAACCGACCGATCGTGCGCAGGGGCTCGTGCGCCACGAGCAGGCGTCTCCGCCAGAACGATCCGGCGCCTTGATGAAGCGGTTGATTTTGCCCCGTTTGCCGGGGGCGGGCGCCAGATCTGGTTTTGAATCTGACCAACATGCCGTAGAATAGGTGTGGCGATGCTCGCGATCGCGCCATGGGTCATACCGGAGAACTGGAAGTGGTGAAGTTATCTGCAGAGGCGGAGGTGGTGTTAACGCGATGCCTGAAGACGATCGAGGGCCGCGCCGTGATCGGTGGAGGGTCCTCGGGTGGCGAGGGCGGAGGTTTTCGCCCCGACGCCACCGCGTGGGCGGTGATAGCGCAGCGCGCGTCGGGGACCGCCGCCGATTCCCTGTATCCCGCGCGGGAGAAGCTCGCGAAAGTGCAGGCATCGGACGGATCCGTGCGTATTTCGCCCGACTTTGCGGGGACGATCTGGCCGACACCCTTGGCGGTTCTGGCATGGCAGGGAGAGGCACCATTCGCCGAAGCGGGATCGCGGGCGACGAATTATCTTCTTGCGTCCGGTGGTCTCCATCGGGACAGGAGGCGAGATGATGCCGCGGTGGCGGTGAACCCGAGGCTCCGGGGCTGGTCGTGGGTGACGGGGACGTTTTCGTGGGTGGAGCCCACGGCGATGGCGATGATGGCGCTCTCCGCCGCGGGCCATTTCGGACATCCTCGGGTAAGAGAAGGGGTGGCGATGCTGCTGGACAGGCAGGTGAGGGAGGGTGGCTGGAATTTTGGCGAGACCCGCGTGTATCAGAGCGAGCGCACCGCCCTGCCCGAGACGACGGGCCTTGTGATGGTGGCACTGCGTGACCACGTGCCGCGCGAGACCATGGACAGGGCCATTGTATACGTCCGACGGATCGTGGGAAGACACAGGACCCCGTTGGCGTTGGGGTGGTGTTTGCTTGGTTTGGCAGCCTGGGGCGAGGAGCCGGAGCAAGCGTACGGGTGGATCGCTGAGTGTCTCGACCGGCAGTCGAGCTATGGCCCGTATGACACGACTCATCTCGCGCTACTGGCCCTTGCTTGCATGGCGCATAATAGCGAGGTGGGACCTCTGTTCAGTGGGGTGCGGCAATGAGTGAGGGCGGCGGTGGTGTTTTGGATTCTGGGCGCGTCGGGCGCAGGCGTTTTCTGCGTGGTGCTGCGGGGGTTGCGGTCGGGGGGGCGGGCGCGCTGTTGTGGAGGCGATTTTCGATTCCGGGATGGCAGGAATCCGTTTTTGTCGCCAAGGGCGTGGGATATGGGGGTGACCTCGCGGGTCCGATTCTGGCCGGGATGCGCGAGCTGGGGATCAGCGAGGGAGAGGTGAGGGGGAAGAGGATTCTGCTCAAGCCCAATCTGGTGGATCTGAGCGAGGGGGTCGTTCACATCAACGCTCACCCGCTCGTCGTGGGGGCCGCGGCGGAGGCCTTCCTGCGGTTGGGTGCCGGAGAGGTATTCGTGGCGGAGGGTACGGGCCTAATCCGCGACACACCAATGGTTCTTGAGGCGTGCGGTCTCTCCGTTGTTTTGGCGGAGGACAAGATCCGGTTCGTCGATCTGAACTACGATGATGTCTTTTCCGTTCCCAACGCGGGGGGGTGGACGGCGCTCAAGACCCTGGCATTTCCGGCGACGCTCCGGCGCGCCGACTGGATCGTCTCGCTGGCGAAACTGAAAACGCACCACTGGGCGGGCGTGACGCTCGCCATGAAGAACCTGTTTGGCGTGATGCCGGGCATCGTCTACGGGTGGCCCAAGAATGTGTTGCACTACGCCGGCATCGGCCCGGTGATACTGGATATCAACGCGACGCTGAAACCGCATTTCGCGATCGTTGATGGGATCGTGGGCATGGAAGGTGATGGCCCCATCAACGGCAGCCCGAAGACCGTCGGCGCGCTGGTCATGGGCCGAAATCTTCCTGCGGTGGATGCGACCTGTGCGCGGATCATGGGGGTTGATCCGCGGAAGGTGCCCTACCTCGCCGAGGCCGAGCGGCGCCTCGGGCCAATCCGCGAATCCCAGATCGAGCAGCGCGGCGAGAGCATAGAGCCGCTGAGGACGGATTTCTTGCTTCACGATTTCATCCCTGCCCAGCGCGGCCTGAGGCTCTCGCCCGCCCGCGGCTGACCATCGGGCGATCCCCGCATCGGATGTTGGCAGGCGGATGAGCCTCAGACTGACGGCGTTGGTCCAGAGCGGCCTTTGCCCACTTCTGCGGCACGCCGTCTTGGGCCGAGAAAGGTTTTCTCGAAACTGGCCGACACGAGGAGTTTGTCGGCCGGAATCCGACCTTCTTTGGCGAATGGGCGTCACAGAAATACTGGGTGCTTCGAACCAGGTCCCATCCGGCGGCTGCCGGACCACCTGGGGTGAGAATGAGACGTAGGAGCGCGCTTGCGCACGATTCGCGCATGGAATCGCCTGCAAGCAGGCTCCCACTGCCCGGCATCTGACTTCTCGAGTCAGAGGGATTCGTCGAGAATCTCGTTGAATGGCCTTGGCTCGAAATTGAAAAGACGCATCGCGGGGGCGGGGTCGGCGACGTTGTCCTCCTCGAGCATGATTGCTTGATCGAGCGTGAAAGGGGCATTGGGCAGGCGGCCCAGAGCCCAACCGAGGGCCCGGGCGATGGGGAAAGGTATTGCGACAATCAGGGGTTTGGGTCGCGTGGCAAGGGCCCACGGGATGAGGAAGGGGTAAAATTCCGGTGACTCTTCGATCCACGTGGGATTCCGACCGAGACTCCGGCCGATGGCAAAGAGCAGTTCCTTCAGTGAGACGCGCTCGCGCCCGCATAGCGCGACCGTCTGCCCCACGGACTCGGCGTTGGGGATGGAACGCGTCACGCAATGGGCCACATCACCGATGCCGATCGGCTGAAACAGCGTGTTCCCATCCCCGAAGCAGGGCACAACGCCCATCTGCATGAGGGTGCGCCGACCCCGCATCATCGAGGCAAACTCTTCCACGAAACCGCAACCTCGGCCGAGGATCAGGGAGGGCCGGATTATCGTCCAGTCCATGCCGCTGGCGCGCACGATTTCCTCCGCCTGCCATTTTGTTCGGTGGTACGCCGAGGCCGCGTGGGGCCGCGTGCCGAGCGCGGTGAGGTGGATGAAGCGTCCCACGGTTGCCCGCCGGGCGGCCTCCACGGCATTGGCGGTGGCGCGCACGTGCGCCCGCTCAAAGGTGTTGCCGCCCCGTTCGGCGATGATGCCCACGAGATGGACTACGGCGGAGATCCCCTCCATGCAATTTGGCGGGATCCCGTCGGCCGCATCGCCAGCCACTAATTCCACGTCCTCGAAACTGGCGTCGTGTGCGACCCGCGCGGGGTGGCGCACGAGCACCCGGACCGAGAAGCCGACGGTGCGCAGGCGTGCCACGACGTTGCGCCCCACGAATCCGGTCCCGCCAGTAACCAGAACGCGAGCTGTGGGTTTGGCCAATTCCATAAGGGGTGGTCGAACTATTAACGCGGTCGGGGGGTGGGTGCAACCGGTTTGGGATTATGGCATCGCCGAAAATGTGGCGATGTCCGCCCAGTGCCCGGCTCTGGCCGGCGGGCGACAAAAAAAGCGGAGTTTTGCTCCGCTTGGAGGTGACCGGCTTTCGCACGCCCTCTCGGGTCGGGAAGCGGGTCGACGTCTCAGTTTTGGCTTGACGCAGTTAGAACATCGATCCGAATGCGCCGTGTGTCAAACGACTTCTTGCGTGGCCGTCGTTTTATTCCGGGCGGAGATTTCGGCGAAGATCGCGCCGCCAACGAGCCGTGGGCCATCGTAGAGGGCACAGACTTGTCCGGGCGTGAGGGCGCGCTGCGGGGCGTCGAATTCGATCTCGGCGCGGTTGTCCGGCAGGGGCGTGAGGAGCGCGGGCGTCGCGGGCGCGCGATACCGGGGCCGGGCGCGGATGCGCGCCGGTGACGCGATCGGGGCGTTGGTGAAAGACAGGTTTTCTAGGGTGGCGCGACGCGCATGGAGGCCGGGTGCGTCGGGCCGCTCGAGCGCCACGACCAAGGCATTGTCCGATGCGCGCTTGGCGACGACGACGTAGGCTTGGCCAAATGTGTTGGACGGGATGCGGATGCCGCGGCGTTGCCCGAGCGTGAAGTGATGCAGGCCGGGATGTTCGCCGAGGACATGGCCGTCGGTGTCCAGGATCGGCCCGGCGCGATCCGGGATGAACTCGCGCAAGAAGTCGGACATTCGGATCTTGCCGATGAAACAGATGCCCTGGCTATCCTTCCTGTCGGCATTGGGCAGGTTGAAGCGCCGGGCCATTTCCCGCACCTGGGGTTTCGTCATCTCTCCCAGCGGGAATCGCGCAGCCGCGATCTGCGGTTGGCGCAGCAGCGCCAGAAAATACGTTTGGTCTTTATTGGTGTCCGCCGCGTCGAGGATGTCCCAAGTGCCGCCGATTCCGGGCGCGCGGCGCGCGTAGTGGCCAGTGGCGACCGCATCGAAACCCTCCCCGCGGGCGAAGTCGCAGAAGGCGCCGAATTTTATCTCGCGGTTGCAGAGCGCATCGGGGTTAGGGGTGATGCCCGAGGCGTATCCGTCGATGAGCTTTCTGACCACGCGCTCGCGGTAGGCGTCCATCAGGTTGACGACGCGGAAGGGGATGCCGATTGATGTGGCTGCGGCACGGGCGCTGTCGATGTCATCCTGCCACGGGCAGTTGCCGAGCACGTTGGGTTCGTGCGCCCAGTTCCTCATATAGGCGGCTTCGACGTCGAAGCCTTGGGCTTTCAGCAGCGCGGCAGCCACGCTGCTATCCACCCCGCCCGACATGGCGGCGAGGATGTGTGGCATGGGATTAAATATAGCGCGGCCCGCCTTGGGCGCCGCCCGCCTTCCGGCGATCAATAGTAGGGGTCCGCGCCGCGCGGGTACCAGGTCCGGTAGGGCCCGGTGTGAAGGGGCATCAACTGGTTATGACCCGCATAGCCCTCGGTTGGCTTCGGCACGATCCGAGGCTGCCCGGGCTGTTCCATCGTTTGTTCGGGCGGGGGCCACGTCGTTTGATTGGAAGCGCAACCCCCGAGCAGCAGGGCCGCGGCAGCCGTGAGGGCGAGAATGGCGCATTTCATAACGAACAAAACCATACACGGAACAGAGGAACTGCGCCACAGAAATCGGGCGGTGGTCAAGGGACCGCCTGCGGGCGGGGCATCGAGGGGCACCACGGGCGAATGAGAATCCGCAACCGAGGCCGTAAGGCCTTGGCCGTCAAGGCGCTCGGGCGGCCGACCACGGGAGTATCTGGCTAAGCCTGCATGTTTCACGCTTCCGCGTGAAACATGCAGGCTCAAAGGAAAACCGCGCTCCGAAAGAGGCGGTTTTGCAGGGGCTGGGGCCACCGATCCGCGAAACACGTTCTGCAACCGCGGAAGATCCCAGTCTTTGCCTAGCCAGAAACTTCGGGCGCTGTTCGCGGCCGCGGCTCGTGCCCCGACCCGGGATCCGGGCCGGGAGGGCTTTGGACTGCGGTGGCAAAGTCCGGCAACCGCCGGACGGCGCCACCGCTTTGGCAGCGCGCGAAGCGCGAGCCGGGGCCATCGGCTTCGGCTCCGCCGGGGGCAAAAGCGGTGTCGCCGCTCCGCTTTTCCACCGCAGTCCAAAACGGCTCCGCCCCCAGAAGTTTCCCCCTGAATAATCCGGCGCGTGGACGTTTCTGGCTATCGCCGCCCCCGCGCGCCGGGGGCGGCGCTGACCTCTCCCAATAGGTGGCTTTCATGGCGCGGTTTTCCCAGAGCCCGGATATTTCACAGCCGGCAGGCTGTGAAACATCCGGGCTAGCGAACCATCTCGTCCCGCGCGAACGGGGGCACGGGGCAACCGAGGCTGTCGGCTATCGCCCGCAGCAATTCGCCCTCCTCGAGCGACATCTCGCGGTCCTCCATCACGGCGGTGGCGGCCGCGAGCAGGAAATTCTTTTTGAGCCATGGGCTCCCTTCGCAGAGTCGGCCGAGTGCGGCGTCGATGCGCGCAAGGTCGCAGCACTCCTCCTGCGCGGCCATCGGCCAATCGCGGCGTTCGCCGGCTTCCAGCTGGGAGACACCGACCCGGAAAGCCGCAGTGGAGCGCCCGCTATCGCCGCCGGCACCGGCCCACGCTAGCGCCGAAAGCAAGAGCAGCGCCTCCGGCAGCACCGGTTCCCATGTCTCATAGCGGACGGCCGGGCGCTCCGCCGGTCGGAAATGCGGCTCGAGATGCCGGCGCAGCAATCGGAGCAATGTGAACTCGAAAAGGTCCAGTCTCTGATCGCCCCACACCAGCGCATCGACCGCCGGCATCAACACATCGAACTGGTCGGGCGAGAGCTGCCGCAGGCCCTGCACCGCAACGTCCGCAAGAGGCAGCCGGAGGCCGACATCGATGGCCCGGACGTCGGGCAGCAGCCGTTCGGTCTCCGCGAATTGCGCGACGTCCACGCGCGCGCGCAGGTCCTGGAGCTGGCGTGCGCAGGCGGCGCCATCCTCCGCGAGCAGCAGACCGAAGACCAGGGCGCAGGCGCCCACGGGCTCATGGGCCGCCTCGAGGAGCGGCTTGGGTATCGAACGCCGCATCGCCTCCGCGTAGTAGATCTGGGCGTTGGTGAGAACGCCGATTCCCGCCACGAAGTCTGACGCGTTGAGCGGCGTTGGAAGTCGCGGGGGGGTCCGGGCTGGCGCGAGCCGACTCTCGGGGACGTCCTCTGGCGTCACCTCCGGAAACACGCCATCGAAATCGGGATCGATCCTGAGGATCCGTTCCCCCAGTGGGGGATGTGTCGCAAAGGCGTTGAACCAGGATTCCCGCAGGCCATTGCCAAAGTAAAAATGGCTGGCCTCCGCGGCCCGTGCCGCCATCAGCCGAGAGCCCTGGGCCAGGCCGCCGATTTTTTTGAGCGCGCCGGCGATCCCGCCGGGATTTCGGGTGAACTGAACGGATGCGGCATCCGCCAGAAACTCTCGCTGCCGGGAGATGGCCGCGCGGATCAGGCTGCCAAACAGCACGCCGATGCAGCCCACGATATAGAGGAGCGCGCCCAAGATCAGGAGCGCGGCGCCCACGCCCCCTTCCCGGTTATTCGAATCGCGGCGCCGCGGCGCGTAGAACCCCAGTCGGAGCACGGCGCCCCCGATGCTCGAGATCATCGTGATCCCAAAGACCGCCGCCATCAGCCTCATGTTGAGCCGCATGTCGCCATTCAGGATGTGGCTGAACTCGTGTGCCACCACGCCCTGCAACTCATCGCGCGAGAGGAACCGCACGCACCCGCGCGTCACCCCGATCACCGCGTCCGCCGGAGAGAAACCCGCAGCGAATGCGTTGATCCCGGGCTCCTCAGCTAGGAGGTAGACCGCCGGCACCGGCACGCCCGATGCGAGCGCCATCTCCTCGACCACGTTCAGCAATCGCCGTTCCTCCAAGCCCCCGGAATTCGGCGCGAGCAGACGTCCGCCCAGCAACGATGCCACGGCCCGCCCCCCCGACGAGATCTGCGCCGCCTTCGACGCGCCGCCGAGACCGATGACCAGCGCCGTCCCGACCGCCACCGACAGGAACAGCGAGGGATCCCACCAGGGCCGATCAAAAAGAAAGTCCACGGCGCCGAGCGCGCGCTGCCGCTCGGAATCGGGGTTTGTCATCAATTCCAGTGCGTAGGTCGCACCGTCCCCCTGATACCGAGTCGGCGCGATCAGGACGATCGCGAATGCCGCATAGACCGCCAGCACCACGCCGACCACGGCCAGCGCGAAAAGGAAGACCAGTTTCCGGGTCGCCCGCCGCGCAGCCTCCTGGTGCTCGAAAAAATCCATGCGCCCGTCCGGTTGCCGCGGTGGCGCACGTCGCCTAGCTGAACGAGACCTTCGGCGCCTGTCGCTCGGCTTCGCCCGACACCTCGAAGAGTTCCGCGGCCGTAAACCCGAACATGCCCGCGATGATGTTCGCGGGGAATTTCTCGCGGTCGGTGTTGTAGAGCATCACCGCGTCGTTGTACGCCTGGCGTGCGAACGCGATCTTGTTCTCGGTGGACGTCAGCTCCTCGGTGAGTTGCATCATGTTCTGGTTGGCCTTCAGGTCGGGATACTGCTCGACCACTGCGAGCAACCGCCCCAGCGCCCCGCCCAAGGTCGCTTCCGCGCCGACGAGATCCTTCACCGCGCCGGTCGCGGCGGGATTGCTGGCCGCCCGCTGGCTCGCCGCCAGCGCCTCGCCGCGCGCCTTGACCACGGCCTCGAGCGTCTCGCGCTCATGTTTGAGGTACCCCTTCGCGGTCTCGACCAGATTCGGGATGAGGTCGTAGCGCCGCTTCAGCTGGACGTCGATTTGCGAGAACGCGTTCTTGAACCGGTTGCGCAACGTGACCAGCCCGTTGTAGGTGCCCACCACCCAACCGGCGATCCCGAGAAGGAAGAGGACAATGATACCCAACACCACCAGGACCGAAAATCCTAAGGCCATTGAAATATAATGCACGACTCCCTCCCGCCGCGCAAGTCCGTCCCGATGTTTGGGGCATGCGGCATGTCCTGCGCCGGGCGTTGGTTGTTGGGCAACGCTTTCCGCTCGTATGCCACCGTTGCGCCGGTATCCTCATTCCGCCATGCCGTTCTCCGCCTTCGCCCCGATTCTCCGCGTTCACCTCTTCGTCCTCGCGGCACCGGCGCTCGCAGCGATGGCGGAATCTCCGGTCCCGCTGTTTGACGTTGGCAACCGGGCGCTCGCGGCGAAATACCAACTCTCCGATTGCGTGGCTTCGATTGTCACCTCCGACGGAGCGCCCGCCCTCAGCGTCACGTTCGGTGCGCGCGCAAGCTATCCGAACATACGCTTCGAGCCGGGCCGCGTCGGATTTCCGAGCGACTGGACGGGGCGTGGCACGCTGGCCATCGCCCTGTTCAACCCTGGCGAGAAACCCGTCGAGGTTGGCCTGCGCATCGATTCGCGGGCGGCAACCGATCGCGGGCGGCAGGCCAAGGCGGAGATTCCTCCTCGCAAGGGCGCGCGCCTCTTGATGCCACTCGATGGAGGGGGCGCCATCGTCGGTATGATCGGCCAGCCGCCCAAGGCCACCGCGCGGCCTGGTGATATCGCGCTGGAGGCTGGCACCACCCCGTTTGATCCCAAGGGGATCAAGAGTCTCCAGCTCTTCGTCGGAAAACCCAAGGCGCGACAGGCCCTGATTCTGCAGCGCATCGAGCTTGGTGAGGCGGCGGCAGGCCCCAGGGTTCCCTTCGTCGATCGGTTTGGCCAGTTCAATGGCGCGGATTGGCCCGGAAAACTGAAGAGCGAGGCTGACCTCGTGGCCCGCCGGGATGTGGAGCGCGAGGCGCTCGCGAAGATGTCCCCGCTTGCCGATCGCGACGAGTTCGGTGGCTGGGCCGCCGGCCCCAAGCTAGAGGCATCGGGACACTTCCGGGTGCAGCGGCATGGTGGCAAGTGGTGGTTCGTCGATCCCGAGGGAAGGCTCTTCTGGTCCAGCGGCATCACCGGTGTCCGCTTCAACAACGCCACGCGCGTGGCGGGGCGGGAGAAGTTCTTCGAGTGGCTCCCGCCGGAGGGCGACCCTCTCGCGCGGTTCTTCGGTGGCCGCGGGGCGGGCCGCGCATTCGATTTCTATGCCGCCAATCTCGTTAGAAGATACGGCGCTGATTTCGAAAGCGCGTTCTTCGATGTCGCCACGCGGCGGCTGGTCGCGTGGGGTGTCAACACGATCGCCAATTGGTCCGACGAGCGGTCATGGGCACTCCGGCGCGTGCCCTACACCGTGCCCGTCAACGCCGGCGGGCCAACCTTCGTCGTCACCGAGAGGCTGAAGGCGGGCAAACCCTGGGTCCGCACCTTTCCCGACCCGTTTGACCCGAGATTTGCCGCCGGGCTCGACGCTAAGCTCTCCGCGCTCGCCCACATCAAGGACGATCCGTGGCTCCTGGGGGTTTTCATCGACAACGAACTTCCATGGACCGAGGGCGCTCCCCCGCGCGGGGTGGGAGCCGCCGCCCTCGATCTCCCGCCGACGGCGGCGGTCAAGGTCGCGCTGCTGAAAGCGCTGCGGTCTTCCCACTCGTCGCCCGATGCCATCAACGCCGCCTTCGGCACCCGGTTCGCGTCTTGGGATGATGCGGCGGGTCCTTGGAAGCTCGACGCCCCCCAGCTGAAATCTGCCGAATCCGCGCTCGCCGCCCTCGACGCCATGATCGCGGAACAGTATTTCCGCACCTGCCGCGGTGCCGTTCGCCGCCATCTTCCCGGCGCCCTCTACCTAGGGTGCCGTTTTCACGTCTATAACCGGGAGGCGATCCGCGCCGCCAAGAAATACTGTGATGTCGTCTCCTTCAACATCTATGCCTATTCCCCCTCCGAAAAATTGGCCGATGAGTTTGCCGCCGAAATGGATTTTCCCGTGGTGATCGGCGAATTCCATTTTGGCGCCACCGACCGCGGGATGTTTCACCCCGGGCTGCGGAAGACCGAGGATCAAGTTGATCGCGCGTCGAAATATGTCGCCTATCTGACCGAGGCCGCCTCGGCGCCCTGGTGCGTCGGCGCCCACTGGTTCCAGTACCTCGACCAGCCGCTCACCGGGCGGGGCGATGGCGAGAATTACAACATCGGATTTGTCAACGCGACGGACGACGCCTATCCCGAACTTTCCGGCGCCGCGCGAAAGCTTCACGCGGCGCTCTACACCACGCGCGCGAAAGCGGGCCAGAGCGCGCAGCCTTGAGTGCCGCCCAACTTGTGATAATGAACCTGCCGTGAAAGTCGGATTCTCCACACTGGTCGCCCTCGCCGCCGCCGTGGCCATGTCCTTTGTCCCGGCGCCTTCCGTGGCCGCGCGCAAGGATGGCAGGACGGAGTCGAGGCCTTCCAACAAGCGCATGTTCATCCTCAATCCCGACGGCACCAAGACGCCGCTCGACAACCAGACCAAGCGGGCCGACGTGATCGCGTGGCCCTACGAATGGCATCCGGAGGCCGCGCCGACGGGTCCCGTTGAGTTGGACCTCGTGCTCAACGAGCAGCGCATCTACGTGTATCGCTCCGGCATCCTGATCGGTTACTCGATCGTCAGCACCGGTCGCGAGGGTCACGATACGCCCCCCGGCGAGTACAAGATCCTCCAGAAGAAGAAGGAATACTACTCGAACCAATTTGGTTCATTCGTCGATACCGCGAGCGGTCGCACGGTCGATTACAACGCGAGCGCCAACCAGGCCGCGCCGCCGGGGACCGTCTACAAGCCGGCGCCCATGCCCTACTTCCAGCGGCTGACGTGGGGTGGCATCGGGCTCCACGAGGGCTTCCTCCCCGGATATCCCGCCTCCCACGGATGCATCCGCGTCCATTCGGACATGGCCCATCGCCTCTTCGAGGTCACTTCGGTTGGTACCCGCGTGCGCATCAGCTACGACCGTCCGCCGCCCCGGGCCTTGCCGGTGTACTGACTGGATTCCGCATCCGCGAGTCACCAGATGCCATGCCCCGCGGGTCGTCGGGCGTCCGGGGCACCACCCGGGGGGTGAAAATGAGACGTAGGAGCGCGCTTGCGCGCGATTTGCACATGGAATCGCCTGCAAGCAGGCTCCTACTGCCCTGCATCTGAATTTTCGAGTCAGCGTGCCCCAGTTTCCGGTTTTTGGGATCTTGTCCGACCCGAAAGGCCCAGGGCGATGCCGGCGGCGATGCCGAGGGTGAAGCCGGCGATCACATCGCTGGGGTGATGTTGCCTGAGATAGATGCGCGACCAGCCGACGGCGAGGGCCGCGCCGACTGCCGGTGCGGCGGTGGGCGGCAGCGCGATAGCCATGGCCGTGGCCGATCCCATGGCGGTGGCGCTGTGGCCCGACGGGAAGGCATGGTAGCGGTGGTCGTTGCGAGGGCCGTAGAGTCCGTCGGGGAGCTCGGCGTTCGGCCGGGGGCGACCGAGGGTGAGCCGGAGGCAGTTGGCGGTGACGCCCGCGATGGCCGATGCGAGAAGGGCCGCCAGCGCGGCGGCACGCCAGCGGGGGCGGCGGGCCAATGTGCCGAGCGACCAGAGGGCAGCGGAGAGGATCAGGGAACCCGTTGGGAAATCGCCCCAGAGGCTGATCGCGCGGGCGATGTCGCGCAGGGCGCGGGTATCGTTGTCGGTCAATACATGCAGGAGGCCCGCATCGAAGGGAAGCAGCGCCAGCGCGGCGAGAAAACCGATGGCGACCAACAGGGCAAAGGGCAGGGCGCGCGCGCGGACGAGCCTCGTGGCCCCGGCCAGCATCGCGGCGGCCTCGCGGAGCGGCCTCACCCGCGCAGCAACTCCGGCTTTATGGGCGAGCCCTTTCCCGCGGCGCGGAAGAAATTAGCGGCGACGTCGGCGAGGGGGCCGGGGATGCGCCAGAGACCGCGGAGGACGTCGTCCAGCGCGAGGCAGAAGCGGTTGATCTCGGCCTCGCCTATGATCAGCGGCGGCAGGAATTTCACGACGTCGGCGCGGTGGGCGGCCACCTGAGTGAGGATGCGGTGTTTCTGGAGCAGCGGGGTGACGACCAGCTGCGGGAAGAGCCCGGGATCCATCGCGTGGTAGAGCTTCCATCCGAGCCTGGCGAAGAACGCCCGGGGCTCGGTCATCTCGAAGGCGCACATGAGGCCCTTGACGCGGATGTCGTCCACGATCTCGTGCCGGTCCTGAATCTGCCGCAGGCGCTTCTCCATCAGTTCTCCCATCCGCGCGGCGTTTTCGACGAGGCCCTCTTCCTCGATGACGTTAAGGGAGGCGATGCCGGCGGCCGCGGCCAGGTTATTGCGGCCGAATGTCGAGGAGTGGACGATGCAGCGGTCGAGCCGCGGAAAGACGCACTGGTAGATGCGGCGACGCGCCACGATGGCGCCGCAGGGCACGTAGCCGCCGCTCAGGGCCTTGGCCAGCGTGATGATATCCGGCTCCAGGTTCCAGTGCTCGAAGGCGAACCAGCGCCCGGTTCGCCCCAGGCCCGTCTGGACCTCGTCGCAGATCAGCAGCGCCCCGTGTTTGCGGCAGAGCGCCTGCGCCTGATTGTAATAGTCATCTTTCGGGAACTTGACGCCCTTGCCCTGGACGGGCTCGACGATGAAGGCCGCGACATCGCCCTCGGCGAGTTCGCGCTCGAGTGCCTCGATATCGCCCATGGGCACGTGCGCCACGCCGGGCAGGAAAGGCCCGAAGCCCTCGTGGAAAAAGGGGTTGCCCGTCACGGAGAGCGAGCCGTAGGAGAGCCCGTGATAGGAATTCTCCAGCGCGATGATCCTGGGGCGGCCGGTGGCGGCGCGGGCGAACTTCAGCGCTCCCTCGACCGCCTCGGTGCCGCTGTTGCAGAGGAAGACCGCGTCGAGATGCGGGGCCCCCTGCAGGGCCAGGCGCGTGACGAGTTTCTCGGCGAGCACGCCGGCGAGGAAGGCGCAGTCCATCTGCACCATGTTGGGCAGGTCGAGATCCAGCACGTCCTGGATCGCGGCGCGGATCGCGGGGTGGTTGCGGCCCATGGCGTAGACCCCGAAGCCCGAGAGGAAATCGAGATAGTCGTGGCCTTCCTTGTCGTAGAGATAGGCGCCCTTCGCGCGCGCGTAGACCTTGTCGAAGCCGATGGTCCGCTGGACCTTCACGAGCGTGCGATTCACGTACCTGTCGTGCAGCTCGTAATTCTCGCCGAGGCGATTGGCGACCAGCGCTTTGATGTCGGTGGGCATGGGGGGTGAGGGTAGCCGCCGCGGGCGTTTCGGCAATCGCGATCAGGGGCGGGGATGCCCCGGGGGGACCATTTGGAACGTGGCGAGGCCCGCGCCCGGGTCGCGCTTGCGCTCGCGGTAGAGCAGTTCCTCCAGGAGGGTGCGGTTGCGCGAGATGAGGTCGGCGATCACGCCGAGGGCGAGCAGTTGCACGCCGATGAGGATCAGCACGCTGGCGAGGATGAGCGACGGGATCTTCTGGATGTGCGGGTTGACGTACAGATAGTAGTAGAGCCAGCGGGCCATGAGTCCCGCGCCCACCAGAAACAGGGGGGTGCCGAGGGTCAGGAAGAACTGGAGTGGGGAGTACAGGAGGTAGATGCGGAGCATGGTGGCGACCGAGCGCCGGATATAGGTTCCCATGCCCGAAAACAGGCGGGACTCCCGCAGCTTCGCGTTCACACGGATCGGCACGCTCGCCACGCGAAGACCTTGCCGGCCCGCCTGGATCAGCGTCTCCATCGTGTAGGTGAACTTGGAGAAGACGTTCACCCGCAGGGCCGCCTCGCGCGAGTAGGCCCGGAACCCGCTCGGGGCGTCGGCGACCCGCGTCTGGGAGACGTGGCGCAGCAGCGCGCTGCCTACGAATTGGAGGAGTTTCTTCAATGGCGAGAAGTGCTCGATGTCGGCGATCGGGCGCGCGCCCACCACCAGGTCGGCCTCGCCGCGCAGGATCGGCTCGACGAGCTTCGCGATATCCGCGCCGCAGTACTGGTTGTCGGCATCCGTGTTCACGATCACGTCGGCCCCGAGGCTCAGGCCCTTGGCCATTCCCGCGGAGAACGCGCGCGCCAGGCCGCAGCGTTTGCCCAATGAAACGATCTGGGTGACACCGAGGCCTCTCGCGACCTCGACAGTCCGATCGGTCGAACCATCGTCGATGACCACCACGGTGACCTCGTCAAATCCCGGCACGGACCGGGGCAGGTCCGCCAACGTGATTGGCAGCGACGCCTCCTCGTTCAGGCAGGGGATCTGGATGACCAGCTTGGCCATAAGGGAAAACAAATACCCCATCGGGAGGCTATCCTCCAGTGAAAAGCGCCAGCGCTGGCATGTTGGCCAACCCGTCGGCGGACAAAGTTCCTGAGAAAGTCCGCGAGACGTGGCCGATCGCCTGCAGCGCCATTGCTTCGCCAGAGGCATGCCGCCATCATGTGGCCCATGGCCCTGTCGATCGTCTTGGAGCGGGACGAATTGCTCTTGGCGTTCAAGCCCGCCGGACAGCTGGTCCACCCCACCAAACCTGAGGGACCGCGCACGCTGCTGGACGAATTGCGCGATGCCTATCCCGGAGAACGGCTCTCGCTCGTCAATCGACTCGACCGGGAGACCAGCGGCCTCGTTCTCGTCGCGAGGCATCCCGATGCCGCCGCGGAACTCGGGCGCATGATGCGCCGCGGCGAGATCGAAAAGAGCTACCTTGCCATCGTCTGGGGCGAGATCCGCGACGACCGGGGCGAGATCCATGCGCCTCTGGATCGACTCGGCGGACACGCCCCGTCCCAGATCTACTTGAAACAGGCGATCATTCCCGGTGGCCACGTTTCCAAAACCGAGTATCGGGTGGAGCACCGCTTGCGGGGCCACACGCTGCTCCGACTCTGGCCGCGCTCCGGGCGCCTCCATCAGATCCGCGCGCACCTCGCTGGCATCGGATTCCCCATCATCGGGGACAAACTCTATGGCCCAGACGAGCGGCTGTACCTTCGGTTCATCAAGGAAGGTTGGACAGACGACCTGAAAAAGGCATTGCTGTGCCCACGTCACGCGCTCCACGCCGATTACGTCGCTTTCTCATGGCGCGGAGCCCCTCTCCGAGCCCAAGCCAAATGGCCAGACGATCTGGATGACATATGGAATACGTTGGTGCACAAATAGTTAGAGATCATACAGGATTTTTCTTCCACGGTTCAAAAAATCTGCAAAAAGTCGTTGACGCGGCAGGGCTGATGCATAGCGTTTAGAAAAATGAGTTTCGGAGGATTCTGTCCTGCGAGGGGCGGGTCGTCCGGACACCAAGGAAAAGATACGAATAAACAGCAAAGGAGAATGACGATGAAAAAGACGATCAGCGGACTCCTGGCGCTTGTTCTCGGCTGCGGCGTCGCCTTCGGTGGCGAGGTCGTGAGCGAGAAGAAGGTCAAGGAACTGGAGAAGATGATCGAGGACGCCGGCATCTACGTC
>JAKQKQ010000221.1 GCA_029560585.1 Verrucomicrobiota bacterium
CGCCCCGAGCGCGCCTTCTTAGGCCAGCAGTCCATCGGTCGCACCGGCGAGGGCGGCTGGGTCATGCTCGGCAGCACCCTGGGCGGCGTCGTCCTTGGCATCGGCCTCGCCAACCTGCCCATCCCCTGGCTACAAAGCCTCACCCGCGAGCGCGTCGCCTTCATCGACCTAGGCGGCCTCGCGGGTGGCGTCGGCGTCGGCTCCATCACCCTCGGCCTGTCCTACGCCATCACCGAGTCCTGGGAGCGCGCCTGCCGCATCGCCATCCCCGCCACCATCATCGGCCTAGCCGGGGGCCTAGCCTCCGCCGCCTTCCTCACCCGCCGCCCCGACCCCGCCACCGTCAGCCTCACCCTGCCCAAGACATCCACCTTCCGAGCCAGCCCCCCCCAGCCCTACTTCACCTTGGACCCCCAAGGCGGCACGTCTTTCGGTCTCCGCCTAGAAGGCCAGTTCTAAAAATCCCCCCGTCCCAAAGCCAATTGTCGATGTCGGTCTGCGTCGCCCCCCCGTCCTCCCGCGCGCAGTTCCGCAGCTCCCTTTGCCCAAGAAGCGAGGTCAAATCGAAGCCAAAAAAAGAGCGAGGACTGTTTGAGCACGGGAGGATGGGGGGGCGATGCAGCCCGAGCCCCGCCCCCCAAAAAAAGCCAATGGGCGAAGCCCGAGCCCCAACGCTCGCTAAGTAGCAGTAGCCGCAGGCGCAGCAGGCACCGGAGCCGCTGGCACCGGCAGATCCGCCCGTGTCTCGATCTCAGTCCGCATGCGTTCGATGATGTCGGCGACAGACAGCCCCTTCAGATCCACCCCCGAGCGCAGCCGCACCGCCGCCTGATCCAGCTCCTGCTCGCGATCGCCGACCACCAGCATGTACGGAATCTTCACCAGCTGCGCGTTGCGGATCTTCTTCTGCATCGACTCGCGGGAGTCATCCACCTCTGCGCGAATGCCCTGACCCAGCCCGTTCTTCAGCGGCACCGCGCGCAGCCGCTCGGCCAGCGCCCGCGCGTAGTCGTTGTGGCGGTCGGCAATCGGCACCACCATCGCCTGCACCGGCGACAGCCAGGTCGGGAACGCCCCCGCGTAGTGCTCGATCAGCACCGCCATAAAGCGCTCCACCGAGCCCAGCACCGCGCGATGCAGCATCGCCGGCCTTTGCGCCTGTCCCGACTCCGAGATGTACTTCAGGTCAAACCGCGCCGGCAGGTTGAAGTCGAGCTGTATGGTCGCCAGCTGCCACGACCGGTCCAGCGCATCCTTCGCCGTAAAGTCGATCTTCGGTCCGTAAAAAGCCGCCTCGCCATTCTCTTCGACCCACGTTGCCCCGCGCTCGCGCAGCACCTCGCGCAGCTGCTCTTGCGCC
>JAKQKQ010000235.1 GCA_029560585.1 Verrucomicrobiota bacterium
TCCGCCCTCCTGAACGCCCGCGGCGGCTGGAACGGCGCAGTTCGCGACGGCGACCGCGCCCAACGCGGCATGCCTGGCTTCAAGGACATCCTCACGGACGAGCAGACTGACGCGATCATGCAGTACGTCATCAAGCGCGCCAACGACGAGAAAGCCGCCCAGGAAGCCGCCTCGAAGCCGTAAGCGCTGATCCAGCCCGAACACAAAGGCCCGCTGACAACAGCGGGCCTTTTCTTTTCCGCTCCCGCCAACCCACCATCCCCGCCCCTGCTGCCCCGCCAAGGACAACGTCCTCCCTGCCGAAGGCGGGGGAGGTGGATCGCGTGCAGAGCACGCGAGACGAAGGGGGCGAGTCACGAGCGCGATGCAAGAATGAGGGATGGAGCGATATCGAATTCGTAGGAGGGCGAAAATTCTTCGCTCCTGAATTCAAACCACTAGCCAACAAAGATGGGGGATGGCTCGGCCCAGATTCAACCGGGCCCTGAGCCGGGGTTATTCTCTCACCCATGACACGGCACAAACACGCGCAAACTGGACTAGGAACCCCGCAGCTTCCTCAGCAATGGCTGACAGCTGTGCTGCGCACATTTGCGATGCTCGTGCACTACGTCGCCTCAACGCTCCAGATGAACCGCCGCCGTGACCGCGTGAATGCCACACGCCTAATGCCTACGGTTCTGCCCCGAGCGAAGACCGACACCATCAAGGACAACAACGCTGCGCAACACCGCAGCCCACCAGCCCTCATCCTGAGCAGCACGCAAAGCGTGCGCCCGTCGAAGGACGAGGGCGTGCTCACCACCATGAGCCACACCGCACCATCCCCCTCCGTCTCGCGCGCTTCGCAAGCGATCCACCTCCCCCTGCTACGCAGATGGAGGCAAGATCAGAGCAACGAAGGGGAATTGCCTCCATCAGTCCGCAGGACTGGGGGAGGTGGATCGCCGCGTCTTCGCGGCGAGACGGAGGGGGCTCTTTCCCTCCATATCGCACCACCCTCACTCCGCTCATCCCGGCGCAAGCCGGGACCCAGAGCATCAAGGGTGATCTGCGTAACAGGCCTGCTCACGCAGCCCTGGATCCCGGCTTGCGCCGGGAAGAGCGGTGAATCACTCACCGCCACAAACAAAAACGCGGCCGCCTAGGCAGCCGCGCTCAAAATCAAAGCCCACCCCAACTCGCCACCCGCGAGGCCGCGCCCGCGCGCCTACTCCACCACCAGCGGCTTCACCAGCTCGGCTTCCTTCGCGCACCACGCCGCATCCGGCTTCGCACCCGAAGCCCGCGCAGCATCGATCTCTCCCCGCGCCTTCGCCATCACAGCCGTGAACTCGCCAGACGATTGCAGCGCGGCGAACACACCGGCCGCATTCGTCCGCCCCGCCTCGATCGCGCTCATGTTGTGAACGCCGCAAACCACCCGGCTTTCGCCATAAGCCCGCCCGCGCGCCAGCACAGCGCTCGCCCGATCCGGCGCGAGTTGCGCCACCACAAGTCCCGCCATCCAACCAAGCGAGGCATGCCCCGACGGATAGTCAAAACTCTTCGAAAGCGCGTCAGCCTTCTCGATGCAGGTATTGTTCGGGGTGTTGTGCAGATAGGGCCGCGTCCGCTT
>JAKQKQ010000270.1 GCA_029560585.1 Verrucomicrobiota bacterium
CCACCGATCCGCGAAACACACTCTGCAACCACGAAAAATCCCAGTCTTTGCCAGACCTTTCCCAATAAATGGCTCTCATGGCGCGGTTTTCCCAGAGCCCGGAATTTCACAGCCCGCAAGGCTGTGAAATATCCGGGCTAGGCGGCCGGCAGGGAGAATAGAACGACTGCGCCCGAAAAGCTCCCACCGTCGGTCCGACCGCTGTGGGCCAACGCGATCCTGGGGCCTCACCCTTATTTCAGAATCTGACCGCCGGTGGCGCGGCACAAGGCGACGAGAGAAACGTCAGGCGTTTGCTCCAGCGTGTGCAGATAGACGCGCACCTTGGGCTCACACTCCGTCGCAATGAGGCGGAGATGGTCGACGGCCTCGGGAGAGACGGTATCCTGAAAATCGCTGAAGAAGTAGATGGCGTCGGCGAACGCGAAGCGCCTCATGGCGGCGCTCATGGCGTAGGCCGCATCCAGCGGTGATTGCGGGTCAGCACCGGGTTCGGCTATCCGATGGAACTCGCAGTTGGGCACTTCGATCTCCGCCATCACGCGGATGCCGACACCCTTGGCCAACTCGCGGATCTTCTCCCGGGCCCGCTCCAGTTTTCGGTTCTCTTGCATGGATCCAGAGGCATCGAGCAATACGATGATCGCGTTCGCCCGCACGGTGCCACCCCCCAGAGAGAAACTGCGGGCGCCCGTGCCACCCCCCACAAGGCCTTTGCCAACACCGCCCAACCCGAGCATCCTGGACTTGAGATCTTCGCCGCCGGAAGGAACGCCTGCCATCGCGGTGGGAGCCGTCGTGGCCAACACGTTGATCGGTTTGCCAGCCGGCGGTTCAAATTTTGACATGGCCGGCTCCGACAGAGGCCTGAGCTGGGGCAACCGCACCGGGGGGGCCACGGGTTTCAGCGGCGGCCCCACGTCGATAAGGATTTCGCGGCTGACCAAATGGGCCTTCCGCGGCGCGTTGCCGCTCACCAGCCGGATGCCCCAAAACAGACCCAGGGCGACCACGTGCAGCAGAACCGAGCCGACCAGCATGACCATCAGGACGTCATTCTTTGCGATGGCCCGAGCGATCGGCGAATACGCACGGCGAAAAACCGCAGCGAGAATACCCGACCGAGCACCGGATCTCTTTCGGGCCCTGCGGCGCCTGGGGCCATTTGCCCTGATCACCGGCGGAGAAGCTTTGTCGTCCCGTCCTGTTGTGCGCCTTTTCCTCTTGGCCCATCGCCTTGCGCGCGGCGCCTCCACCTCCCGCGCGTCGCCCTTGGTGGAAAGTCGGGCGCCCACGCCGCTTCTCACAGGGCGTGACGCCTCGGCCTGGAGTTTGTCGGACTTGGGCCGACGAACTCTTCTGGCAAAACCGCCTTCTGGTTTGGGTTTCAGAGAGTCACAATACCTTTAGCAGCCTTTTGAAAAACATCACCGGATGCAATGCTGGCGCCCCTCCCCCGAATCGCGCCGGGAGGGACCGCGCCATCGCGGGTCACACGTCACGACATATCGATGGGGATCCGGCGGGCGACTAAACGGCCTCTATCGTGGAAGGCGGCTTGGGCGCAATGTTGTACGTGACGCTGACGATGCCGGGCACGTCGCGGATGATTTCGCGCGCCAGTGTCTCGAGCGTCTCGAACGGGAGTCTCGTGGGAGTCGCCTTCCGGGCGTCCACGCTATCCCAACAGCGCACCTCGATCTGCTGGCCGAAGTCACGTTTGCCGTCGCGCATGCCGGTCACGCGGTCCGCGTGAAGGATCGCCATGTATTGGAAGGCCCCCGCCCCCTTGAGCAGACGCTCCACCACGCGCGTCGCCTTGCGAACGGTCTCGATGCGCTCCGGCGTCGCCTCGCCAATCACGCGCGCCGCCAGCGCAGGGCCCGGGAACGGAATGCGATCGAAAAGCTCACCCGGCAGGCCGAGGGCCTTGCCGACTTTCCGGACGGCATCCTTGCGGAGCTGGATCAGAGGTTCAATGATCTGGTAACCGAAAGCCTCCTGCGGGTCGATCCCGAGCTGCTCGAAGACATTGTGCTGGCGCTTGATGCCCGCGACGGTCTCATCCACGTCGGTCAGGATCGTGCCCTGGAGCAGATGTTTCGCCCCGCTCTCCTTCACGATGCGGCCAAAAACGTGCCGGTAGAAGGTCTGCGTGATGGCCTCGCGCTTTTGCTCCGGGTCGGTGATCCCCTTCAGCGCGCCAGAAAACTCCTTCCGCGCATCGACGATGTCGACCTTGACCCCGAGCCTCGCGAAGAACCCCCCAACCTCCTGAGGTTCGCCCTCGCGCATGAGGCCGTTGTCGATGAAGACCGTCTTGAGCCTCTGGCCCAGGGCACGATGGCCCAGCATCGTGACGGCCGATGAATCGACGCCCCCCGAAAGGGCGTTGATCGCCATCCCCCCGCCGACCGCTTCGCTGATGGCGCTGACTTTCTCGCGAATAAAACCTTCGACGTCCAACTCCCGCACCGTGATTTCTTTTTTCATCCGCCACTCCTTTCGCTTCAAACCCCCTTCGCCAAGACTTGGGACAACTCTAATTGCCGCACCCCGAGTCAGCAATCCTCTATCGGCGGGTGATGGGATCGTCACCACACAAGGCCCGCAAGGCGCGCCCTCGCACCGCTCCGCTCTTTTCTGCTTTCCACCGGTCCCGCCCCAAGGAAACATGCCCCATGATCCGCCGTCTCGCGCCCGCCCTGCCGTTCCTCGCGATCTTGGCCCTGTCCGCCCCCGCCATCGATGTCAAGGATGTCTCAACCGAGTTCGAATTGCCCTTCCGCCAGGTGCACCTCGACTTCCACACGAGCGAGGACATCCCCGACGTGGGCAAGGACTTTGATCCCGACGACTTCGCCACGACCCTCCATGAGGCGCACGTGAATTCCGTGACCGTGTTCGGACGGTGCCACCACGGCTGGATCTACTACGACACGAAGCTGTTCCCCGAGCGCAAGCATCCGAACCTCAAGCGCCCCAACCTCCTCAAGGAGCAGATCGAGGCCTGCCATAAACGCGGGATCCGCGCCCCGGTGTATGTGACCGTCCAGTGGGACCGGTTCACGACGACCGCCCACCCCGAGTGGGTCATGCGCAACGAAAAGGGCGAGTTCGTCGGTGACACGCCCGGGCCCATCGACGGTGGCTTCTACCGCCGCCTCTGCCTCAATTCCCCCTACGTCGATTTCCTCAAAAAACATCTCGCCGAGCTTTTCCAACTCGTGCCCGTCGATGGCCTTTTCCTCGACATCGTCGACGACCAACCCTGCCACTGCGATTTCTGCAAGAAGGGCATGGCCGCGGAAGGTTTCGATGTCGCCAAGCGAGAGGACGTCGCCCGATACGCGAGGCAGGCCCTCGACCGTTTCCGGATCGAGCTGACCCATCACATCCGGTCGCTGGACGAGCGGTGCACCATTTTCTACAACGCCGGCCACATCGGCCCAAAGGTTCGTCCCACGATCGATTGCTACACCCACTTCGAGATGGAATCCCTGCCCAGCGGCGGCTGGGGCTACACCCATTTCCCGCTCAGCGTTCGCTACGTCCGCACGCTCGGCAAGGACTCGCTCGGGATGACGGGGAAATTCCACACCTCCTGGGGCGATTTCCATTCTTACAAGAACCCAGCGGCGCTCCAGTTTGAGTGCTTCCAGATGTTGGCCCTGGGCGCGAAGTGCTCGATCGGGGACCAGCTCCACCCCTCCGGCCGCCTCGATGCGGCCACCTACAAGCTCATCGGCTCGGTCTATGCCGAGGTGGAGAAAAAGGAGTCATGGTGCCGCAAGGCCAAGGGCCTAGCCGACGTCGCCGTGCTGTCTCCCGAGGAATTCGTCAACGAACGGGTCCCCGAACCGTCCGCCGGTGTGGTCCGCATGCTCCAGGAGGGCCGCCAACAATTCGATATCCTCGACTCCAAGGGCGACTTCTCCCCCTACAAGGTACTGATCCTCCCCGACGCAATCGCGATCGACGAGGCACTCGCCACGAAAATCACGGATTACCTCGAAAAGGGCGGCTCGCTTATCGCCTCGTACGAGTCCGGTCTCGATGCCGAAAAGGTCCGCTTCCTCCTCCCGCAGCTCGGCGTCACCAAGATGGATGATTCCCCACTCGACGGCTCGGGCAAACCCGCGCGAGGGCGCAGCTATCCGAGAAACAACTACGCCGACTACATCAAACCGCAGGGGCGCATCGGCCGCGGCCTCGAGCCCACGGAGCACGTCATGTACATCCGGGGTCTCCGCATCGCCGCAAACGACGGAGCCCAGACCCTGGCGCCGGCCATCCGCTCCTATTTCGACCGCACCCCCGAGCACTTCAGCTCCCACAAACAGACACCCTCCTCCGGAGAAGTCGAGCAGCCAGCCATCGTCAGGAAGGGGCGCTGCATCTATTTTGCCCACCCCATCTTCACGCAGTATTGCCGCAACGCCCCCCGCTGGTGCCGCGTCCTCTTCCTCAACGCCCTCGACCTCCTGCTCCCTGAACCCCTCCTGCGCATCGACGCGCCCACCACCGCCCTCGCCACCATCAACGTCCAGGCCGCCGAAAATCGCTGGGTCCTCCACCTCCTCCACTATATCCCGGAGCGCCGCGGCAAGGACTTTGATGTCATCGAGGACATCATCCCTCTCGCCGACATCAAGGTCTCCGTCCACGTCCCCTCCAGACCCTCCAAGATCACGGCTGTCCCGCAGGGCGAGGACGTTCCCTTCACACTCAAGGGTGATCGCGCCGCCTTCACGGTGCCCAAGTTCGTCGGCCACCAGATGATCGCCATCCAGTTCTAGCTCGAGAATTCAGATGCCGGGCGGTAGGAGCCTGCCTGCAGGCGATCCCATGCGCGAATCGCGCGCAAGCGCCCTCCTACGTCTCATTTTCACCCTCGGTGGTCCGGCGGCCGCCGGATGGAACCTGGCCAAACGATCCCAGTTTCCCAAATCGGCAGCATCCTGACCCCCCCCGATAATACGACCCACCAACGGGATGCACCGTGAGGTTCTTCGGCTCCCACCCCCCACACCTGTCCTTGTCTCTTCCCGCCGATCCGACAACATCACACCCCGATGAAATCGTGTCTTCCCGCGTCGCTCACCCTGTGGACCACGCGGATTCGTCGGCTCGGTCTGATCGGCCTATTGCTTCCATCCGCAGGCTCCAACCTCCAGGCCGGTGGTGGTCCCCAGAACGTCCTGCTCGTGGTCAATGGCCAGAGCCAGAGTTCCCTTGCCATCGCAAATGCCTATCAGCAGTTGCGGGCCATTCCGGAAGGTAACATCCTGTACCTGCCCTCCAGCAACACCGCACCGCTGTACACGACCGGGGCCAGTGCGGATCTGCGGCGCAATCTCAATTCGGGACTGTTCCGCACGAACGTTCTCTGGCCGACGCTCAATTATATCCGGTCTCGCGGGCTGACGAATCAGATCGACTACATCGTCTACTCCTCCGACATCCCGACCATCATCAATGCCACGTCCGAATCCAACGCGACTTTAGGCGTCTCGGGAGCCGCCTACTTCTCGCTGACCGCGATGACCGCCTACTCGGATCTCATCGAGCCAATGAATACGGCCTCGAACATGTCATCGTCCATGCTGTGTTTCCGCGGCACTTCCCGCACCGCCAGCCCCGACACATGGACCACGAATCTCACCCATGCCGCGAACTGGGGCGCCGCAGGACGGAGTTATTACATGTCGGCCGTCCTCGGCTGGACCGACGCCATGGGCTCCACGATCGAGGACGCGACGAACATGCTGGCCAGATCCCTTTCGGCGGACGGCACGCGGCCCACCGGGACAGTTTACATGGACGCCAACAAAGACATCCGCGGCACGACTCGCTCTTGGCAGTTCAGTTCCACGGCCACCGAGTTGACGGGCCTCGGCATCACCTCCGAGATTCTGACCACCAATCCGTCGCCGTACTCGATCAGCAACAAGACGAACGTGCTGGGCGCGATGATGGGCGCCGCGCTGCCCTATGTGCCGGCGGGGTCCTACTATCTCCCGGGCAGCATCGCCGAATCGCTGACCAGCTGGAGCGGGATCATGGACTATTCGGGCATCGGTCAGTTCCGCCTAACGCAGCACAGCGCCGTGGGCGTGGCCGGCACGTCGGGCACCGTGACCGAACCCTTCGCCATCTCGAGCAAGTTTCCCGCGGCGCGCATGCATGCCCATTACGCGCGCGGCTGCACCATGGGCGAGGCATTCTATCAATCCGTCCAGCAACCCTACCACTTGCTGATCATGGGCGATCCCCTCTGCCGTCCTCATGCGATCATCCCGCAGGTCACGGTGACGGGCCTCTTGGATGGCAGCGTGATCAGTGGCACGTTCAACGTCACGCCCGAGGCGACCACCGCCCACACGAACGGGATCGCCTCGCTGGCCCTCTTCCTGGACGGACTGCCGTTTCAAGAGGCGCCGGTCGGCGGGCCATTCACGATCGACACCACCCAGCTGGCCGACGGCTGGCACACCGCGCTGTTCGTGGCCTACGAGAATTCCGTGATCCGCACGCAGGGCGATCTGCTCAGGCACTTCCACGTGAACAATCTCGGCGAACAGATCCTCGTCACACCCGAATCCCAGTCCGTGCTGGCCGGAGGCACAGCCAGCCTGACCGTCACGCCCGGCGGCGGCACCGCCACATCCGTCGAGATCTGGAAGGGTCCACAACGGTTGGCGACATTGGGTGCCGCGGGCGGCACCACGAACCTCTCGGCCAGCCTGCTCGGACCGGGGCGCAGCATCTTGCGCGCCGTCGCCAACATGGACAGTGGCGAGGTCCGCAGCGCCCCCGTGACCATCGATGTCGCATCGCCTCCAGACACCAGCCCCCCGACCGTGGAACGATTCTATGTGCTGACTGGCACCAACAGCGACATCGCCAGCATGCTCACCAACAAGCCGGCCAACAAGGCGGGCGACTGGATATTCCTTCACATGGTGCCTTCGGAACCCGTCAGCCTGGTCGATCAGGAGTTCATCATAACGGGCCGGAGCAATCTCTGCCTGCCCTTGAAATGGAACGGCCTCTCCTCGACCAACAAGATCCCGAGTCTCATGACCAGCACCAATCCCGCGATCTGGCGATATCAGGTGAATGAATCCTTCGATCCCGAGGGGCAGATGCCGATCGTCATTCGCCTGACCGATGGGGTCGGCAACAGGTCCGTCGTGACGAACTTCGTCGCCACGGACTACACGCCGCCCGCGGTCACCCAACTGTGGGCGTCGTCCCACATCGTGCTGCCGAACCAGGGCCTGAGATTGCATTTCTGGGCCAGCGAGAATCTGATGGCAAATCCCACCGTCAGCGTCGCCGCCGGAGGCAACGCGGTTTTCCAATCCCTGACGGATAACCGCTACGCGTACAGCTACGTCGTCCCATCAGGCGCGGCCAGCGGCTGGGCGAGCGTTTCGTTCACGAACGTGCTCGATTCGGCCGGCAATCCCTATTCGACGATGATAGAGCCCTGCGATTTTGAAACCATGGCCCTCGGCCAGAATCTGACGAACGACTCGCGCTGGAGTGGCCCGACCGGCTCAACCTACAAACCAACAGCCTTCGTCACCAATTCGCCGACGCCGGGGGGCTCGACGAAGAGCGTCATCTTCCGGGATGAGGCCGCCAGCATGAGCCAAATCTATGGCTTCAAACTTCCAACGCGGCGGCGGTTCGGCACGGTGGCGTTCGACGCTTCCCTGGCCGACCGCAATCCGAGCGGCACCGCGGAACTGCGCGTCTTCCTTTCGCAGGGGACGACCAGCCGGAGCGAGGTGCAACTCGCGCTGTCACAGACCGACTCGTCGACGTGGCGCGTGGGCATCAGGGGACCGAGCGGGACGACCTACTACACCAACAATCTGCCGCTCCAGTCGTGGCACCGCATCCAATTCATGCAGGATATGGGCCTGAACATCTGCTCGCTGTCCGTCGATGGCGTCGCGCTGGCGACCGCTGTTCCCTACACGTCCACATACACCAACCTGCCCTGGGCAGACACGTTCAACTTCACGAACTCCGGCAATGACGAGGACTCGCTTATCGACAACGTCCTCGTCTCCGATGTCCTCGATTACATTCGCGTCTCGCCCGACACCGACGCGGACGGCATCCCCGATCTGTGGGAGGAACAGGTCTTCGGCGGTCTGGGGGCCGCGGATGCGGGGAGTGACGCGGATCACGATGGTCTCTCGGATTGCGATGAATGGCGGACCGGAAGCGATCCCCTCGACGCCCGATCGAGGCTGCGGGGCATCGTCGTCAGCGGACCGTCCGCAGGCAATGGCCCGACCTTCCGGTTCCAGACGTCGCCCGGCCAAACCTACCTCTTGCAGAAAAGCGCCAACCTTCGCGATCCGTGGACCGATGTGGGCGAGTATTTCTCGCCCTCGGAAGAATTGACGATCACCGTCCCCCCATCGGCGGATGCCGCCGCATTCTGGCGCCTGCGATGGGTGCCGTAGGCACGCGCGCCCGCGTTGGGCGACCAACGTCTCTCGGCCTCGACCACGCAGTCTACCCCAGTCAAGACCGCCCCCGGACGCCGCGGCCAGCCCCCTTCCCCATCCCCATAGCGCTTGTCGCCGCCGCCGAGACGACGTAAGATTCTTTACAAATGGCCGCCATGAAGACCCCCACCCGCCGACAGTTCCTGAAGACTGCAGCCGCCGCGATCGGCATGCCCGTGATCGTGCCCGCGCGCGTGCTCGGCAAGAACGCACCCTCCAATCGCGTCACGATGGGTTGCATCGGCGTCGGAGGCATGGGCATGCGCGACCTCCGCGCCGCGATGGCCAACGAGGACGTGCAGATCATCGCCGCCTGCGACCCCGTTAGCGCGTGCGATCAGTATGGCCACTGGTTCAAGGACGGCTGGCAGGGGCCGTGGTTTGGTCGCATCTCCGCCAAGAACGTCGTCGAAGATCACTACGCGAAGCAGGCCGGACGGGACGACTTCAAGTGCTGCGACGCATACGTGGATTACCGCGAACTGTTGGCCCGCGACGATATCGATGCGGTCACGGTCGTCACGCCCGACCACTGGCATGCGCCGATCACCATCGCGGCGGCCCGCGCGGGCAAGGACATCTACTGCGAGAAACCTCTTTCCCTGACGATCGCCGAGGGCCGCGCGATGATCCGGGCCGTCCGCCATCACGGGCGGATCCTGCAGACCGGCACCCATCGCCGGTCGTTCCCCTCCGCCCGATTCCTCTGCGAGCTGATCCGCAACGGGCGCATCGGCAAGCTCAAGAAGATCTACGTCGAGATCGGCAAGAATCACCGCGTCGGCCCGAGGGACGGTTGGAAGCCCCAGCCCATCCCCGAGTGGCTCAACTACGACATGTGGCTCGGGCCCGCCCCATGGGCGCTCTATCACAAGGACCGCTGCCTCTATTCCTTCCGCTTCATCAGCGATTACTCGGGGGGCAACGTCACCAACCTCGGCGCCCACATGATCGATCTCGTCCAGTGGGCCACCGGCCACGATGGCTCGGGACCCGTCGAGGTCGAGGATCTCGGCGGCGTCTTCCCGACGCACGCCCTATTCGATGTGGCCGATCCCGCCCACTTCCGCTGCCGCTACTCGGATGGCACGGCCTTCGAATGCCACACCGGCGAGCGATTCGCCTACGTGCGATTCGATGGCACCGATGGATGGCTGGCGTTCGATGATCGCATCTACGCCTCCGACGAAAGAATCCTCAAGGAAAAGATCGGCCCGGGAGAGATCCACCTCTACGAGTCCGATGACCACATGCGCAACTTCATCGACTGCGTGAAAAGCCGTCGCGAGCCCGCCGCGCCCGTCGAGACCGGCCACAGCTCCACGGCCGTCTGCCACCTCGGAAATATCGCGATGACCCTCAAGGCGAAGCTCGCCTGGGATCCCGCCGCCGAGCGGTTCAGCGGCCCGGCCGCGGATGCCGCCAACCGGATGCTCGAACGCACCTACAGAAATCCCTGGGTGCTGTAGGTCTGGAGTGCGTGCCGTGGCGAAGGGCTTGCGCCCTTCGGCGGTGGCCATGGGCAAGATGCCCATGCCACGGTCCTGTGGCACGGGCGTCCCGCCCGTGGCGACCGAGCGAACGCCGAAGCCGGAATGTTGGTAAAGTCGCCTCTGGCGATCGGCTTCGCTACCGCGTTCAGGGTAGCGCCGACGCCGCTTTCGCGTACCGCCGGAGGCGGGAACCCGCGCTCCGCGCGGCTTCAGGACGGTGGCGCCGCCACCCCAGCAAGTCCAAAGGCCTTCACAACGCACGGCACGGCGATAGGATGACGTGGTTATGAATCGCCATGCCTCGCTCCTCCTCGCTCTATCCGTGGCCGCTTCCGCCGGTGCCGCCGACCCCCCAAAACCCCCCGCGTCTCCCTCGGAAAAGCCCAAGTGGGCGAAGGTCCTTCCAAAGACTCCCCCCGACTTTAAACTCGTCACCGAGACCATCGCGACGTACGGCACAAACAAGGTCGAACTCTCGGTCTACGTGCCGAAGGCCGACGGGACATTCCCCTGCATCCTCGATATCCATGGCGGCGGATGGGAGGCGCGACAGGTCGAGGCCGACAAGCCCATGATGGAGCGTCTCGCGCAGCGCGGGTTCGTCACCGCCCTGATCGCGTACCGGCTCTCAAGCCAAGCCCCCTATCCCGCCGCACTGTACGACTGCAAGGCCGCTGTACGCTACCTTCGCGCCAACGCGCGTCGCTTCAAGGTCGACCCCAAGCGCATCGGCGTGATGGGCGGCTCGGCCGGAGGCCATCTCTCGGGGTTGCTCGCGATGACGAGCGGCAAGCGAGAGTTCGACGGCCCCGGCCCGAACCCGACCTACCCGAGCGATGTGAAAGCCTGCATCGTCATGGCCGCGACCCAAGACCTCGAGACCGCCAATCGCGAGAAGACATCGCCCAAGACCATCGCCTTCTTCGGCGCGAGCTGCGCCGAAAAACCCGAGATCTATCGTCAGGCCTCGCCCATCACCCACGTGCGCGCCGGCGTCCCGCCAGTCCTCTTCATCGAAGGTGAAAAAGATTCCGCCAAGATCGGCCGCCCCGAGATGCAGGAGAAACTCCGCGCGCTGGGCATAGAGACCGACGTCCACACCCTGCCAGGCGCACCGCACCCGTTCTGGATGAGCCAGCCGTGGCTCGACCAAACCGTGGATCTCGCGGCGGCGTTCTTCAAGAAGCACCTTGGCGAACCGACCGGCATGCGCTGAAGGCAGTGCCGCGGATGATCGAGAGCGAAAATCTCGACCGGAACGCCCACGACCGCTACATGATCTTGTATATGAGCACCGCATCCCTCCCGCTCTTAACCCGCCGCCAGTTCAACCGACGCCTTCTGGTCGCCGCCGCGCCATTCGCCATCATCCGCCGAAGTCGCGCGGAATCCGCGAGCCCCGCGCCCATCCGCACGATCACGCGCGGGCCGAAGTTCCACTGGTTCGCGTATTATGACAAACTCCAGTTCGATCCCACGGGCAGTCTGGCCCTGAGCAATGAAGTCGATTTCGAGCACCGCTCCCCGACGGGCGACGACCGCATCCGCGTCGGCATGGTCGATACGGGCGACGGCGACAAATGGATCGAGCTGGGCGAGAGTCGCGCGTGGAACTGGCAGCAGGGCTGCATGCTCCAGTGGCTGCCCGGCTCATCGAGCGAA
Source organism: Verrucomicrobiota bacterium (assembly GCA_029560585.1). Taxonomy (GTDB): domain Bacteria; phylum Verrucomicrobiota; class Verrucomicrobiia; order JADLBR01; family JADLBR01; genus JADLBR01. Next base: position 11,690 of record JAKQKQ010000270.1, read on the forward strand.
ATCATCTGGAACGACCGCGACGGCGATCACTTCGTCTGCCACATCCTCGACGTGAAGTCTGGAAAGCGGCGCACGCTCCCCAACCCGATCTATGCGGTGAGCCCCTGCGGCACATGGGCCATCGCCCCCGACTTCCGACGCCTCAACGACACGCGCCCCGGCTACGGCTACGCCGGCATCCCCGACCCCAATCGCGACGTCCTCTCCCCAGAAGATGCCGGCATCTGGAAGATTGACCTGAAGACGGGCCAGCAAAACCTTCTCCTTTCATTCGCCGACCTCGCGAAGGTCCCGCAGCCCGGCGGTTTCTCCCCCAACGCCAAACACTGGTTCAACCATCTCCTCGTCGCGCCCGATGGCAAGCGGTTCACCTTCCTGCACCGCTGGAGGGGCGAGGCCGAGGGCAAGAGCTGGAAGACGCGCATGCTCACCGCCGACGCCGATGGCAAGAACCTCCACCTGCTCATCCCCTCCGGCAAGGTCTCCCACTTCGTCTGGCGCGACGCATCCCACATCCTCGCCTACGCGGGCTACGGGCCCGACGCCAAGGAATGGCGATTCCAGGTTTTCGAGGATCTCACGGGAAAATCCGAGGTCATCGAGGGCATGCTCCCCAAAGACGGGCATTGCACCTATGTGCCCAAGACCAACGACCAGTGGATCCTGTGCGACTCCTATCCCGACAACGCCAAGGAGCGCAACCAACACCTCTACCTCCTGCACATCCCGGATCGCCGATTCGTGGAATTGGGCCGATTCCATCTGCCCAAGGAGTACTCGGGCGAGTGGCGCTGCGACCTCCACCCGCGCTCCAGCCCCGATGGCCGCTCGGCCACGATCGATTCCCCCCACTCCGGCCAGGGCCGCCAGATCCACCTGGTCGATATTTCCGGCATCGTCGCCTGACCCGAAAATTCAGACACCGAATCGTAGGAGCCTGCTTGCGGGCGATTCCACGCGCGAATCGCGCGCAAGCGCGCTCCTACGGCTCATTGTCATCTCCCGTGGTGCCCCGAATGCCCGACGTCGGGCGGGCGGCCGGGCATGATGTCTGACCCGAACTCTAGCCTGCATATTTCACGCCTTCGCGTGGAATATGCAGGCTCACCGGAAAACCGCGCTCCGGCGAATGGCCCTCTTGGAGTGCCGTGGGCCATCGGGTCGCGAAACACACTTTGCGTCTGCGAAAAGGCAACGGACCTTTCATTTCGGTTCCCGGAAATCATTTTCATGACGCGGTTTTCCCAGAGCCCGGAATTTCACGGCCTGACGGCTGTGAAACATCCGGGCTAGATCGTGGATAGCGCGGGAAAGCGGCAGAGAAGTGCCGCTAGACACGAGGCGCGATCCATGGCCCTGGGAGGGGACGCCGGCCGATGTGCCGCGGACGTCTGCCGCCAGACGTGGGGTTCGCACTGACGCGGGGCGTTGGTCATCCCCCCGCGAGATCTGGAAAGACCCCGGCCACAGCGGGATTCACGATGCGGCCATCCTGCAGATTGACCGCGGCCGCGCGTCCTTTGGAAAGCGCGGCAAAGCCTTCCACGCCGTACTCCGCCAGTTCGCGCGCGTACGGCAGCGTCGCATTGCACAGCGCGTGGCTGCTGGTGCGACCGACTGCGCCCGGCATGTTCGCCACGCAATAGTGCACCACGCCATCGGTGATGTACGTCGGCTCGTGGTGGGTGGTCGGGTGACTTGTCTCGAAGCAGCCTCCCTGGTCGATGCAGACGTCCACGACCACCGCGCCATTCTTCATCCGGCCGAGGTGGGCCCGCGTCACAAGCTTCGGTGCCAGCCCACCGGGGATCAGCACCGCTCCAATCACCAGGTCCGCCCATGCCAGATACCGCTCCACCGCATGCGGGTCACAATACACCGTGGTCACGTTCGCCGGCATCACGTCCACGAGATACCGCAACCGATCGAGGTTGACATCCATGACCACGACATTTGCGCCCAGGCCCGCCGCCACGCGCGCCGCGTTGGTCCCCACCACGCCCGCGCCCAGCACCAGTACGTTGGCGCGCTCCACGCCCGCGACCCCGCCCAGCAATATGCCGCGCCCCATCATCGGCCTTTCGAGGAACTTGGCGCCCTCCTGCACGGCCATCTTTCCCGCGACCTCGCTCATGGGCGTGAGCAGCGGCAGATGGCCCCCGGCATCCGCCAGCGTCTCATAGGCCACCGCCGATATGCCCGCCGCGAGGCAACCCTCCGTCAGTGCCCGAGATGCGGCAAAATGAAAATAGCAGAATACCATCTGCCCCCGCCGCAACATTGCTATCTCCCGGGGCTGGGGTTCCTTCACCTTCACGATCAGATCGGCTGGGCCATACACCTCGCGCGCCGAGCCCACCACCTCGGCGCCCGCCCCCTGATATTCCGCGTCGGAGAAACCACTGCCCAATCCGGCGCCCGTCTCGACCAGCACGCGGTGGCCATCCTGCACCAGGAGCTGCGCACCCACGGGCAGCACCGCCACCCGGTATTCGTCCGCCTTGATTTCCTTGGGAACCCCGACTGTCATTTGATGCCTCCCCACAAATCACGTCAGCCCCGCCCCCGAATGTCAAGGGCGATGGTGTCCCGCACGGCCTCGCGCTGCCGCCGGGCCGCCACCGACCCGTTGACCTACCGCTCACGGCGTCGCATCTTGAATCAACCACAGAACCCAGGGGGCATCACCATGGAAATGACTCGGCGTGGCTTTCTTCAGTTTGCGGGAGGCGCGGCAGGATGCCTGGCTTCCTCCCCCCGGTCATGGGCCGCCGAACGCCCGCCCGCGGAATTGATCCTGACCAACGGCGCCATCACCACCATGGATGACGCGAGGCCCTTCGCGACCGCGCTCGCGATACAGAATGGCAAGGTGACCGCCGTGGGCAGCGACGCCGAAGTCGCGCCCCTCGCCGGACCCGCCACCCGCCGCATCGACCTCGCGGGCAAAGGCGTCAGCCCCGGGCTGATCGACGCGCACAGCCACCTGATGGGATTCGGCCAGATGCAACTGACATACGTCATCATCCGGCCACCGCAGGTCCAATCCTTCGACACGCTCCGTCGCGCGCTCCGCGCGGCAGCCGCCGAGAGGGCCCCGGGGCAATGGATCGTCGCCCGCGGTTTCCAGGAATTCAAAGAGGGCCGCTGGCCCCGCCGCGAGGATATCGACGAGATGGTGCCGAAACACCCCACGCTCCTCATCCACTGGGGCGGGCAGTTCGGCATCGCAAATTCGCTCGCTCTCCAGAAGGCCAATCTGCTCAACCGCGACGCCAAGGATCCCTACGGCGGGGTATACCTCCGGGACAAGCGCTCCGGCATCCCCAACGGCATCCTCTCCCACTACCCGGCGATCTATTCCGTGCACCGCGAGGAGCTCGATGAGGAACAGCAGGCCCGCTGCACCCGCTGGGCCATCGGCCAATTCCTCAAGGAGGGCGTCACCTGCGTCCACGACAATTTTGTTCCCCCGCGCTACGCGAAGACATTCGTGACGCTGGAACGAGCAAGCGAGCTGATCCTCCGCCTGCGCGTCTATCCCTACGTGTCAAACCTCGAACAGGCCCGCGCCGTCGCCGAGAAGATGGTCCGCTACTCGGGACCGCTGGCCCGGATGCAGGGCATCAAGCTGGCCGTCGATGGCTACGCGCTGATGTACGACATTCCCGCCGAGCACAAGGAATTCGCCATCCCCATGCACCCGCAACCCATCTTGGAACAGATGGTGGCGACCATCCACGACGCCGGCCTCCAGGCCGACGTCCACGCGGCCGGCGACCGCGGGGTCGACTGGGTTCTCGATGCCTACGCCAAGGCCGCCGGGGGGCCGGAAGGCGTCCGCCAGCGCCGCCACCGCATCGAGCATTTCCCATTCTACAAGGCCGACTCCATCCGCCGCGCGTCCGCCATGGGCGTGCCAGTCTGCGAACAGCCCTACGCCATCGATTTCCGCGTCGATGATTTCACGAAAAAACTGACGTTCCTCTCGAAAAAGCAGATCGACTCGATGGTCCCGCTCAAGTCCATGCTCCGGGAAGGCGTGCGCCTCGCATTTGGCGCCGACGTCCCGGCCTTCCCATCGCACAGGCCCCTCGATTCCATCCGCAGTGCCATGTCGCGCACCACGGGCGAGGGACGCAAACTCGATGCGACCGAACGCCTCACGTTCATGGAGGCCCTCCGAATCCACACCCTGGGCAGCGCCTACGCCGCCTTCGATGAAAACGAACTCGGTTCTCTCCGGCCGGGAAAATGGGCCGACTTCGTCATCTGGAACAAGGACCTGCGCACCATCGATTCACATCGCGACATCGATGGGCTAAAGGTCGAATCCACGCACATCGCCGGCCGCAAAGTCTTCGAAACCGAACCGTCCAAGGCCTAGCTCGGAAAATCGGACACCGAATTGTAGGAGCCTGCTTGCAGGCGATTCGAATCGCGCGCAAGCGCGCTCCTACGTCCCATTTTCTTCCCCGGTGGTCCGGCGGCCGCCGGATGGGATCTGACTCGAGAATTCCCCTAGCCGTGAGGCAGGCAATTCTGCCTGCCGCCGCGCGCCTTGGCCGTCATCCAAAATCAACCTTCACCTCCCGTCCGGGCCGCGCCGGGCGGGCCCCCGATCTGGCGCGAGGGACGCTATCCTACCCCCGAGAATCTTCCTCAGCCCGCATCGCGTGCGCGCATCCGCCGCAATTCCCGCGCCTGACGCTGCCTCGCCCACCAACACACGGCCGTGACACCACCCACACCCGCCGCAACCCCCACCGCCGCCGGCACCATCCAGCGCGAAGGAGCCCGCGGCCCCACGCTTCCCAGAGGCACACCCATCCCCGCCCACATGGCGCCCACATCCGCAAACTCCAGCAACTCCATGTTGCTGATCTCCACCTTCCCCTTGCCGGGCAGCACGAGATTGACCTCGAGCGCCGTCGGCAGGCCCGGTGCCCCAGTGCCATTGAATGGCAAATAGAACGCCCGCCATGGCGAGGTCCCGCTCACCGTCCTCATCGGACCCTGTTGCCCCATGGTCCGCGTGAAGAACCGGTTCTCGGCGCCAAATTCATTCCACATCTCCAGATAGCCGGTCCCTTCCACGCCCTCGTATCGCACCTGGCCGCGCACCGCGTAGAATGCGGTCTTCAGACCGGGAGATTTCCAATTCGCCAGTCGCGCGGTCTGTGGCACCGCTTCCGTTCGCTCAACGAGCAACACCTTCCCCAACCGGGCATCGTCCACCACTTTCCCTGGGAGATCCGCGGCCGCTTGAGCCGACCACTTCCACTCCCCAACGCGCTTGCCCCCGGCCGGATCGGCCGCCATGACCAACCCGCCCACGCCAACCCACACCACGCACAAACACATCGCTCTCATTTGCTTGCCTCCTTATCCTTCTGACAGGCGCCCAGCAACGAACGGAATACGTCCTCAGGCACCCGCCCCTCGGCGTAGTAACCACGGAGCTTCCGCTCCATCTCGCCAGCCGCATTGAACTCCTCAAACACCTCGATCTTCTGAATGAGCCGGTCCAGCCGGAGCCTCACCGTCGGATAGCTCACCCCATACATCCGCGCCAATTCCTTCAGCGACCCAGAGGCTACGATAAATCGCCGCACAAACGCCAGATCCTCCTCTTCCAGAAGATCAATCCAACGCTTTCCCGTAGCCTCCATCGTTAAATATTATTTATCTACTTGATGTAAAATGCAAGTTAAAAGTGTGAATTATGTTATTTTTTTGCTTCGAATGTTGATTCTCCCCACAGATCCCACCCGGCGGCTGCCGGACCACCGGGGGTGAAAACGAGACGTAGGAGCGCGCTTGCGCGCGACTCGCCCATGGAATCGCCTGCAAGCAGGCTCCTACGATTCGGTGTCTGAATTCTCGAGTCAGTCTAAGACGCTCCCCGATATCCTTGAGAGAATTCTCCGTATCCCCACCATACTGAAATCGTGGCACGGCAGACCAATACCCTGTCCCAGTCAGAGGCCCGGATCATCAGACGGCTCAAGACGCCTCGAAGGATTCAGGATTTCATCAATGGCCTGGAGATGAACTTCAATCGCGACAGGGACACCTGCCAGTCGCCACGGCACGTGCTCAAGAGCGGCAAGGCCCACTGCGTCGAGGGCGCGATCTTGGCGGCCGCCATCCTGCGCCATCACGGGCACCGCCCGCTGCTTCTGGATCTGGAGGCCACCGACAATGACTACGACCACGTCGTGGCGCTCTTCCGACAACATGGCTGCTGGGGCGCGATCTCCAAGACCAACCATGCGGTCCTGCGCTACCGCGAGCCGGTCTACAGGTCCGTGAGGGAACTCGCGCTCTCCTATTTCCACGAATACTTCCTGCACTGTGGCAGGAAGACCCTGCGCCGATTCTCCCGCCCCCTCGATCTCCGGGTGTTCGACGCGCGCAACTGGATGACCAGCGATGAGGAAGTCTGGTTCATACCCGAAAGGCTCACCGAGATCCGGCACTACCCCATCATGAACAGGCGACAAATCGCCACGCTCAGGAGGGCCGACCCGGTCGAGATCGAGGCCGGCCGCCTCACGGAATTCCCCGATCCGCCCGCGCGAGCAAGGCGAGGTTCGCACCATTGATGCCCGCGTGCGCGAGGATCGCGAACACCAGCGTGCCGCTCCCGAGACACAGTCCGCCAAAGGCGAACCCCACCGCCGCAGCAAATATCGGCCACGCAAACCAGTGCCGGGCCGGCGGCACGTGGACGATGCCGAAAATCACCGAGGACACCACCAGACCCACCTCGTTCAACAACCACCCGCGAAAAACCAATTCCTCCACCGTGCCGCTCAGCGCCGCGAGCGCCCATAGCCGACTTGGCCCCAGTTCTCCGAACCGCTCCCGCACGTCATCGGCCGCTCGCCGCAGCGCCGCCGAGTACCTCAAACCAACACGGGTCATGACGTGCACCACCAATACCAGCGCCAAGGCAACCCCCGCCCACCATGCCCAGTCCGCCCCCGGCAATGCGGCGGGGTCGAACAGATGGAGCTCCCCCCGGCGCCACGCCACCAGGCCCAGCCCAACGATCCCCATCACTCCATAGAACAACAGCCCCACGCGCATCATGACAGCCACCGACAGCTTACACCAAAAGCGCGACTCCAATAATCGGGCATCCCGGCCCGCGAATGAGAGGTGCCTTTCGCTACCCGGTGGAACGCGGACGCCGTGGCCGGCGTCCCTCCCATACCCAGCGCGGCCGTTGTGTGGGTTTTTTTAACGGGCTGCTGACTCGAAAATTCAGACACCGAATCGTAGGAGCCTGCTTGCAGGCGATTCGAATCGCGCGCAAGCGCGCTCCTACGTCCCATTTTCTTCCCCGGTGGCTACAGCGTGGTCCCGTCCGGAATCACCGCGCCCTTCGGGATCACGATGATGCCATCGCGCACGCAATACAGCGCGTGGTCCGCGTGCGATTCCTTGCCCTCTGGTGAGATCACGCAGTTCCGCCCGATCCGCACGTTCTTGTCGATGATCGCGCGCTTCACGCGCGTCCCGTCTCCCACCCCGAGCGGGGGCGCCTCGGGGAAAGGTCGCATCTGCTGGTCGTCGTAGTGGTCCGCGCCCATCATCACGACATCCTCCATGACAACGCCAGAGCCAATGACCGACCGGATCCCCAGCAGCGCGCGGCTCAGCGCCGCATCGCCGATGATGCAGCCGTCGGCCAGCACCGCGTCCTTGAGCCGCCCGCCATGGCACTTGCTCGCCGGCAGATACCTGGGCCTCGTGTAGATCGGGCGGATCCGGTCGAAGAGATTGAATTTCGGCATCGGGGCGCACAGGTCCAGGTTCGCGTTGAAGAACGCCTTGATCGTCCCGATGTCCTCCCAGTATCCCTCGAACACGTATCCGAACACCGCGCGGTTCTGGATCGACCACGGTATGATGTCCTTGCCAAAGTCGATCCGCTCGTTGTCCAGCGCCGCCTTCAGCGCATCCCTGTTGAAAACGTAGATGCCCATCGAGGCGAGGAACACATCCTCATCGGCCTGGATACCCAGCCGCTCGCGCATCGTCGCATCGAGCCGCAGCCCATCCAGCACCGGGTCCTCCTTGGGCTTCTCGACGAAACGCACGATCCGGGTGTCGGGCCCGATCTGCATAATCCCAAACCCCTTCGCCTCGGAGCGCCGCACCGGCAGAGTCGCGACGGTGATGTCCGCCTGCCGCGCGATGTGGTGCGCCAGGATCTCGCGATAATCCATCCGATAGAGCTGGTCGCCGGACAGGATGAGGACGAGGTCGTGCGCCTCGTTGTCGAGGTGCCGAAGGTTGCGCCTCACCGCATCCGCCGTGCCCTGATACCAGCCCGCCGTCTTGTCCGGCGTCTGCTGCGCCGCCATGATCTCGACGTAGCCATCCGAGAATTCGTCAAACTTGTACGTCCTCTGGATGTGCCGGTGCAACGATGAGCTATTGAATTGCGTCAGCAGATAGATCTTCCGCAGGCCCGAGTTCAGGCAGTTGCTGATCGGGATGTCCACCAGCCGGTACTTGCCCGCCAGAGGCACCGCCGGCTTGGCGCGGTCCATCGTCAGCGGATGCAGGCGCGTCCCCGCGCCACCACCCATGATCACGGCCACCGTCCGAGTCGAGCGGAGCGCCTCTAGCATGTCCGGGGCCATTAGGTAAACATATCCGGCTGCCCGACCAAGACAAGGCTTTCACATGCCCCCAATGCGCCTGGAAATGGCGGCCAGGACGCCCCGCAGGTTGCCAACCCATCCCATCGTCATGTCGATGTCATGGTGCCCCCAGGCAGATCATCGCGACGAGCGTGGGCACCAGCGCGGTGAGAAACAGGCGGAGCGGATGGATGCCGTCTGGGCCGAAGCGATCTTGCAGGATTGAGAACGCCGCCGGGTTGGGGGCGTTGGCGATCACGGTGAGACCGCCCCCGGCTAGTGCGCCCGCGACGAGGGCATATTTGTACGAGTCCGTCGGGTTGTCGAAGAAAGATCCCAGGTACGTCAGCGCGGCGTTATCGGTGATGGCGGTCAGGCCCGTCGCCCCCAGGAAGACCGTGGCATCGTCCAGGCCCTTCAATATGGGGTTCAGCCACCATGCCTGCAGCCCGCCGAGCACCACCAGGCCGCCGAGGAAACAGGCCACCAGGAGGCTCTGGCGCAAGGCGAGTTCGCTCTGGTACTCGCGGGTCACCAGCGTGACAGCCATGAAACAAAGCAGCACGCCCACGAAGACCTTCGGGTGGTGGGCGGTCAAGACGATCAGGGCAAGGGCCAGCAGATGGAGTGCGACGAGCCAGAATGGCGCCGGGCGCGCGGCGTCCTGCTGGCCGGACTGTTCCGCCGGGGCGAGCGCGCGGAGTTCCGCCGCGTTCACGGCGGACGCAAGCGCCGCGTTGACGGCGCAGGCCAGCGCGCACCTCCATCCGAAGGTCTCCAACATGAAGGACGTCGTCCAGCCCCATTTGCCGGCGACCATCAGGATCGGTGGGGCCGCGAAGGGCGTGAGCGCGCCGCCGATCGAGATGTTGACCAAGAGGGCGGCGAGGGTGGTGTACATCATCCGCGGAGAGACGCCCCGCTCGTAATAGCGCCGCTTGAGGAGGAGCGCGACGATAGTCATGGCGGCGGGCTCGGTGATGAAGCTGCCGAGCAGGGATCCCAGCGAAAGGCAACAGAAGTATATCGCGATCTCGCGCGGCAGCGGCAGGGCGCGCGCAACCAGCGGAAGGGCGCGGGTGGCGAAATCGATGATCGGCCGCGTGGCGGCGACGGTCATGATCGCGAAGACAAAGAGAGGTTCCGTGAAGTTCCGCTCCTCGACGTAGCCGATGGCGGCGTGCGCGCCCCCCTGGAGCGCGATGAGGCCGAAAAGGATCACCGCCCAGAAGCCGAAGACGACCTCGACCTCGCCCAGGAGGTGCAGGAGGTTCGCGGCGACGGATCCCGAAGGGAGACGGTGCGCCAGGCGGAGGAGCCGGCTGCACGAGAAGGTGTGCAGCACCGCCAACCCAAAGAGGATGCTGGCGCCGAGTTCGATCGGTGAGGGACTCATGGGCCTCCCGGGGGCCTCCCCGTTCCGAATGTGGGTTTCACGGCCGCCGTGCCTCCTCCGGCTATCTCAGCTTGTGCGACTGAAAATGTTCTCTCCGTCCCTCGCTGGACCACGCCGACCTCGACGCATCATGGCTCAGCCGGACCGACACCACCCGGTGGCCGGGCCCCAGAGCCACATGCACCGCGGCGATGATGGCCGCCCTCGCGGCGATCGCATCCTCGTTCGCCCCTGCCGGGGTTGCCGCTACCGGCGCCGCCGATACGATCCGGTGTCCCGGCCCCAGGGTCTCGTGCACCGCCGCCATGATCGCCGCGTGGACCGCCGACTGCTCCGGCTCGTCTTCCGGCGCATCGTGGCCGTCCGGCGGGGTTTCCTCGCGAATCCTCGTGGCCCGGAACGCCATGCCGACCAATTCGCAAATCAGCCACAGCGCCGCCAGCGTCGCCAGGACGGTGACCAGGCCCACCACCTGGTACTGAAGGCATTCAGTCAGTCCCGGGTGGGCGGGAATCAATGCTGCGGCACTATCGAACGGGAAGGTATCCATCGGGTGGGCGCTCGGGTTCTTTGCTTTGCGGATGGAGTCTACAGGCACGCCGCCAGGAGATGCGCGGCGCCGAGAGCCGCCCCTCCGATGAGCGAGACCCGGAGCGCGTACCGACGCAGATCGGCCATCGTGGCGGGACGGCCGTCGTCGGTCGTCCCGTTGAAGAACCGGATCTCGATGTACCTCACGGCGATGGAACCGGCCAGAAATGCGGCGAACAGGGCGTCGGCGACGGACGGGCGCACACTGTGGTTGAGCACGATATGGATGGCGCAAAATGCCAGCGCCAAGCTGCCGCCGAACAACCAGAGCATGTGAAGGATGCAGCCCGCGGGGGACTGGGCGGGCTGACGTCTGTCGGGTTGAGGCTGGTCACTCACGATGGACCTCCGGATGGATCTTCCACACCGGATGGCGGCCCGACCATCCCACTGCCTGCGGCGCACGCGCCTGCGCCGCACCCGTGATTCGCTCCCACGTATGCCACAAACGTCTGGCCGACGCAAGCCGGTGCATTGGACTTATCTGTGCCTGGGGCGGGGTGCGTTCGGGCTGCGCAAGCGGAACGGCGATCCCCCAGAGGTTCGTGAGACGCCGGGAATCGTCCATCGGATCCGGCGTGCGACCGATTCCGGTTGACTTCGATCATCTCGCGGCTAGTCGTCCGGTGTCGGCAATGGTGTCTGCCGTCCCCATCGGGGAGAACCGCACTGACGGAAGTCAGCGCTGATGGCACCTGCATAAGGTGAGGCATATTTATGCGGGTGCTGAAAGGAAAGCGGACCGGTGGACTGCAGGGTTCCCAAAAACCCATCCTGATCTCCTGCTGGTTTCTATTCTTGGCCGGATGCGCCCATTTCGTGCCGCAACCCATCGCACCCTCGGATAACCTGCGGCGTTTCGAGGCGCGGTCGCTCTCGGACCCCGGGCTGCGGCAGTACGCGGTGAGGGCCCTCAAGGGCGAATTTCCCGCATGGCCGCCGGTCGCGTGGGATCTGCGAATGCTGACGCTGGCCGCCCTCTATTTCCATCCGGACATGGAGGCGGCGCGCGCGCGGCTGGCGCTGGCCGAGGCGGGCAAGATCACGGCGGGGCAACGACCCAACCCGACGCTGTCGGTCGGGCCCTCGCTGAATAGCACCACCATTTTGCCGAGCCCTTGGCTCGTGACCGCGAGCCTCGATGTCCCGATCGAGACGGCGGGCAAGCGGGGGCATCGGCTGGCGCAGGCGCGGCACCTGTCGGAGGCCGCGGCGCACGGCGTCGCCACCGCGGCGTGGGGCGTGAGGTCGCGGCTCCGGTCGGCACTGCTGGAGGCGTGGGCCGCCGAGGAATCAGGGCGATTGCTGGAACAGCAGCTCGCCGCGCAGGACGAGATCGTCAGGCTGATTGAGGGGCGACTGACCGCGGGAGCCGCTGCACCCATGGACCTGAGCCGCGAGCGCGTGGCACTGGAAAGAACGCGGATGGATGCCCTGGACGCCCGAAACCGCCGGGCGCAGTCAACGGTGCGGCTGGCGGCCGCGCTGGGCGTGCCGACCAAGAAGATGGAGGGCGTGCCCATGTCCTTCGACGCATTCACCCGTCCGCCGCGCGCACTGTCCCCCGCCGAGGCGCGCCGCCGGGCGCTGCTCAGCCGGGCCGACATCCGGGCCGCGCTGGCAGAGTACGCCGCGACCGAATCGGCGCTGCAGCTTGAGATCGCCAAGCAGTATCCGGACGTGCACCTGGGTCCCGCGTACGAGTTCGACCAGGGGGACCACAAGTGGGGACTTGGCCTGAACCTCGAGTTGCCGCTGCTCAACCGGAACAGGGGCCCGATCGCCGAGGCCGAGGCGCGGAGGCGCGAGGCGGCGGCTAAGTTCAACGGGCTGCAGGCATCGGTGCTCGGCGAAATCGAGGGGTCCCTGGCCGAGCAGGAAGCGGCACGGCAGAAGGTCGCCGCGGCGGAGAAGCTGGTGTCAGAGCTCGCCAGACAGGAACATTTGGCCAAGGGCAGTTTCGAGGCGGGCGAGATCTCTCGCGAGGCGGTCGCCGCCGCTGCGGTCGAGCGCACCAGCGCGGCGCTGGCGCAGTTCGAGGCGCGGGTACGGTGGGCGGAGGCGCAGGGGCGGCTGGAGGCGGCGCTCCAGAGCCCGCTGGACATGCCGCCGCCCGCGGCGCCGCCCTGGCAAGGCAATCAACCGAAAGTCCCATCCCCATGAGAATCCCAATCGCCATCGCGCTCGCGGCGGCCGGGCTGGCACCGGCCCTTGCCGAGAACGAGATCCAAACCGAGGTCGCCGTCCAAGTCGCCAAGGTCCAGAGGGCCACGCTGCGCTCCTATGTCATCGCCTACGGCGTGGTCGAGGGCGAGCCGGCCCGCTCGGGGCGACCGGGCGCGGCCGCTCGGTTGGCCCCGCCCGTGACCGGGCTCGTCACCGAGGTGCTGTGCTCCGAGGGCCAGCGCGCCGAAAAGGGCGCGACGCTATTCCGCCTCGATAGCCGGGTCGTCGAAGTGGCCGTCGCGGCCGCGAATGTGAACCTGGATCGCCAGCGCCAGCTAATGAAAGTGGAGGGCACGTCGCAGAAGGCGCTGCAAGAGGCCGAACAACAGATGGCTGCCGCCGAGGCACAGCTGGCGCTGCTCCGGATCGAGGCGCCGTTTTCGGGAACGGTGACCCGGGTGAACGTCCGCCCCGGCGAGGCCGTCGACCCCGGCAAGGTCTTGGGAGAACTGGTGGACATGGACCGGCTGGTCGTCACCTGCAGCGTGCCCGCGGCAGAGGCGACCGCGGTCGCCGCAGGCCAGAGCGCGGAGATCGGGATCGCGGGCCACACACCGATCTCGGGCAGCGTCCTATGGGTCACGCCCGGGGTGGACCCGCAGGCGGGCACCGTGCCGGTGCGCGTGGGAATGCCCGCCGGAGCGGGACTGCAGCCCGGGCAGTTCGCTAGGGTTAGGATCGTGACCGGGCAGCGCGAGGGCGTGCTCGCCGTGCCTCGCGAGTCGGTCTACACGGATCACGACGGGCAGAGCACGGTCTCCCTCGTCGAAGGCGACGTGGCGAAACGGCGCGCCGTCAAGGTGGGTTTCCGGGACGGGGATCTGGTCGAGGTCGCTGGCGAGGGCATCGCCGAGGGCGCGACGGTGGTCACACTGGGGTCCTATGCCCTGCCGAAGGAGACTAGGGTGCGCGTCGGCGGCCGATAAGGGCGGGAATAGGTGCCAACAGCAGTCTCCAGTATGAAGGCCGAAGAGTTGACCGGGGAAGGTGGATCGGTGATCGGCGGCTTCGCCATCCGGCACCGCCTCGCCATCATCTTCATCACCCTCGCGGTATGCGCGGGCGGGGTGTACTCCGCGCTCCGCATGCCGTCGTCGGTGTTCCCCGAGACGGAGTTTCCCCGGTGCGTGATCCTGATCGACAGCGGCGTGATTCCCGCCGACGAGATGATGGCGACCATCACCCGGCCCATCGAGGAGGCGATGAAGGACATCCCCGGCGTGGTGCAGGTCCGCTCCGCCACGGGCCGGGGAAGCGCGGAAGTCAACGTGTTCTTCAACTGGCGGGTGGACATGGTCCAGAGCGAGCTCTACGTGCTCAACCGCGTGGCCCAGATCAAGGCCAGCCTGCCGTCGGAAACCAAGACCACCGTGTGGCGGCTCACCTTCAACGCGTTCCCCATCCTCGGCGTGAGCCTGACCAGCCCGGGGCGCGAGCTCACCGAACTCTGGGAGACCGCCCGATACGACCTCAAGCCGCGCTTCCTGCGCATCCCCGGCGTTGCGCGAGTGGATCTCGTCGGGGGGCGCGCGCCCGAATACCACGTCGTGGTGGACCCGATGAAACTCGCTGCCGCCAACCTCGCGCTGGCCGACGTCACCTCGGCGCTGAACAAGAACAACCTGGTGGCCCCGGCCGGTTTCCGCACCGAGAACTATACGATCTATCTGGGGCTCGTTGACGGCCGGGTGAAGGGCCGGGAGGACATCGAGGATTTCGTGGTGGCCGTGCGCGACAACCACCCCGTGCGCGTCCGGGATTTCGCGCGCGTCGAGCGTGGGCCGGAGCCGGTCTTCAACGTGGTCAACGCCCAGGGCCGCCGCGCGGTGCTGATGAACATCCGCGCGCAGCCGACGGGCAGCAGCATCCTGCAGATCGCCCGCGACCTCAAGGCGCAGCTCGCCGAATTGCGCCGCACGCTGCCCCCGGACATGGAGCTGTCCTTTTACTATGACCAGTCCCTGCTGGTGAGGGAATCCGTCCGCAGCGTCTGGGAATCCATCATCGTGGGCCTGCTGTTCGCGGTGGTGATCCTCTACCTGTTTCTGAAGAACTGGGGCAGCGTGCTGACGGCCGTCGTGGTCATCCCCGTGTGCGTGCTGGCGACCATGGTCGCCATGCTTGCCGCGAAACTCACATTCAACCTCATGACGCTCGGCGGGATCGCCGCCGCCATCGGCCTCATCATCGACGACGCCATCGTCGTGGTGGAGGCGATCTACGCCAAGGTGGCCCACGGCGAGTCTCGCCTTCGGGCAATCCGGTCCGGCCTGGACGAGATCCTGCATCCGCTGGTCGGTTCGACCCTGACGCCAGTGGTGGTCTTCATCCCGCTCGCGTTCCTGGACGGCCTGCCGGGCGTCTTTTTCCGCTCGCTGGCGCTGACGATGGTGGTGGCACTGCTCACGTCGCTCGTGCTCGCCGTGACGCTCACGCCGGCCCTGGCGTCGCTGTTCCTGCGCGACCGGGCACACCTAGAGCACGGGCACGAGCCAAAGGCGGAAGAGGGGGGCTTCTTGATGCGCCCTCTGGTCGGGGCGTTCGAGTCGGTGCTGCGGCGCCTGCTGCGCCGACGCTGGGGCACGCTGCTCGCATGCCTCGCCATCGGCTACGGCGGCTGGTGGCTCTACGGTCGCCTGGCGACCGGCTTCATGCCCGACATGGACGAGGGCGGATTCGTTATCGACTGCCTCACCCCTTGGGGCACGAGCCTGGAAGAGACCGACCGCATGATGCGGCAGGGCGAGGCCATCCTGCTCGCGACGCCGGAGGTCGAGGGCTACTCCCGCCGCACGGGCGCACGGCTCGCGCTGGCGGTTGCCGAGCCAAACAAGAGCGACTTTCTGGTAAAGCTCCGGCCCAACCGCAGACGCGGCACCGAGGAGGTGAAGCAGGAATTGCGCCGCAAATTCAACGCGGCCCTGCCGGCCGGAGAATGGGAGTTTCCCGGCATCCTCGGCGACCTGATCGGCGACCTCCTGTGGTCGCCCAAGCCGATCGAGATCAAATTGTTCTCCACCGACACGGCATGGCTGATGAAGAAAGCGCCGGAGGTCAAGGACGCCCTCGCGAAGGTGGGGGGCGTGGTGGACACGTTCGACGGCCTGAAAATGACCGGCCCGACCATCAGCTTCCGTATCCGCCCAATCGACGCGCGGCGCCTGGGGCTCAGCGCCGACGACATAGCTGCCGCAGTCAACACCGCCATGCTGGGCCGCACCGCGTCGTCCGTGCTCGAGGGAGACCGCGTCGTGGAGATCCGCGTCGTCGCCGAACCGGCCAGCATCGCCCGCCTGGACGCGCTGCGCGAGCTGCCCCTCCGGACAACGTCAGGCGGCATCGTGAAGCTCTCGCAGGTTGCTGACATCACGGAGGAGGCCGGACAGCTCGAACTGGCGCGCGAGGACCTGCGGCAGCTGGTCGCCGTCACCGCCAACCTGGAGAATCGTGACATGGGCAGCGGCATCGCCGAAATCAAGCGGGTCCTAGCCGCGGACAATGGCATCCCGTCGGGCGTGATCGAATTCGGCGGCCTGTTCCAGCAGCAGCAGGAGAGCTTCCGCAATCTGCTGGCCGTGCTTTTCCTCGGCATCGCCCTGGTCTTCACGGTCCTTCTGCTGGAGTTCCGCTCCTTTCGCGAGCCGTTCGCCATCCTGTTCGGCAGCGTCCTGGCGCTCACCGGCACGATAGGAGCGCTGTGGCTGACGGGCGTGACGTTGAACATCGTGAGCTTCCTCGGCGCCATCATCGGCGTGGGCATCGTGGCCAAGAACGGCATCCTCATGCTCGATCTCGTGGACCACCACCTGGCCGAGGGCGCGGGCATCGAGGAGGCTCTCGTGCGCTCGGGGCGCCGCCGACTCCGGCCCATCCTGATGACCTCGCTGAGCACGGCGCTGGCGATGCTGCCCCTGGCGTGGGGGATCGGGCACGGTGCGGACATGCTCCGCCCGCTGGCCATCGGCATCATCGGCGCGCTCTGCATCTCCATGCTGTTCTCCCTGATCGCCACGCCCGTCGTGTACTGCCTGATCATGCGCCTGCGTGAAAAACCAGCGGTCCGGAGGCTCGCCCCACATGAATGAGGTTGTAATGTGTCCGATGGAGAAGCACACATGGGCAGGTTGATGTTAGTCGCGATCGGGGGCGCCATCGGCACACTCGCCCGGTACGGGGTGAACGGCCTCGTGTCCGAGCATCAGGGAAGACACTTCCCGTGGGCCGTGGTATTCCCACTCGGCACAGTGATCGTCAATGTCACGGGCTGCTTCGCCATCGGTTTCATCGCCGCGGTCTCCGGCCCCGCGATGGGCCGCGCCTGGCTCAAGCCCGAGTGGCGGGATTTCCTGATGGTCGGTTTCTGCGGGGGCTACACCACGTTCTCGAGCTACGGGCTGCAGACGCTCAACCTCGCCCGCGACACGGAGTGGCTCTGGGCCGGGCTCAACATCATCGGATCCAACGTCGTTGGGCTCTTCGCCGTTTATCTTGGCCGCGCTTTCGGCCTCTGGCTACAATCGCAATCCCACGGAGGTTCCCCATGAGACTGGACGGCGAAGGCACGCTGTTGCGCATCTTTATCGGCGAGCTGGACAAGTGGCACCACATGCCCCTCTACGAAGCGATCGTGCTGAGGGCGCGCGAGCTGGGGCTGGCGGGGGCAACCGTGCTGCGAGGCCCGATGGGCTATGGCGCGCACTCGCGACTGCACACCGCCAAGATCCTTCGGCTCAGCGAGGACCTGCCGGTGATCATCGAGATCGTGGACAAGGAGGAGAAGATTCAGGCGTTCCTACCGGAGCTGGACAAGATGATCCCCGACGGCATGGTGACGTTGGAGAAGGTGCGCGTGATGATGTACCGGGGGGGAGAACCCAAGCCGTGAGGAGGGGCTACCGGATAAGCGACCACGCGCACTGCAGCGTGCTCATCGTGAAGGCATGACGGCAAAAAATTAACACTCGGGTCACAGGCATCGAAACTCAACTGGAGAAAAGCATGAGCAAGATAAAGAAGGTCACAGCGCAGGAAATCCTCGACTCGCGGGGCAACCCGACCGTGTCGGTCACCGTCGTGCTGAAGAACGGGATCACGGCGTCGGCGTGCGTCCCGTCGGGGGCATCGACGGGAACCCGGGAGGCACTGGAGTTGCGCGACGGCGATGGCGCGCGCTACGGGGGCAAGGGCGTTCTGAAGGCCGTCGGTAACGTCAACAAGGTCATCGCGCCAAAGGTGAAGGGCATGGCCCCGCGCGAACAGGCCGAGATCGACGACCTGATGCGGAAGCTCGACGGCACCGACACCAAATCCAACCTGGGCGCCAACGCGATCCTCGGGGTCTCGATGGCCGTCTGCCGCGCCGCGGCGGCCGATGCGGAAGTGCCGCTCTACGCCCATATCCGCAAGCTTTTCGGCGCCAAGACCCGCGCGCCGCACGTGCTGCCCACTCCCATGATGAACGTGCTCAACGGTGGCGCCCACGCCGCCAACAACGTGGACTTTCAGGAATTCATGCTCTTCCCCATCGGTGCTCCCTCTTTTGCGGAGGCTCTCCGGTATGGGGCGGAGACGTTCCACGCGCTCAAGAAGCTGCTGCAAAAACGCGGTTTGGTCGCCGCGGTGGGCGACGAAGGCGGGTTCGCGCCCAACCTCACGACGAACACCGATGCCGTGGACCTGATCCTCGAGGCCATCGCGGCGGCGGGCTACGCGCCCGGCAAGGAGATCGCCATCGCCCTTGACCCCGCGGCCAGCGAGTTCCACGAGGGCGGCACCTACGTGATGAAGAAATCAGACGGCTCGCGCAAGACCCCGGCGGAGATGATCGATCTCTGGCGCGACTGGGCCAAGAGGTATCCGATCGTCTCCTTGGAGGACGGCATGGGCGAGGGGGATCCCGAGGGTTGGACCGCCCTGACAAAGGCGCTGGGCAAGGATCTCCAACTGGTCGGCGACGACAACTTCGTCACGAACCCGAAGATCTTCGCCGAGGGCATCAGGGCGGGCATCGCCAACGCGATCCTCATCAAACTCAACCAGATCGGTACCGTGACCGAGACCCTGGAGACAGTGGCAATGGCTCAGAAGGCCGGCTACGGCGCGGTCATTTCGCACCGCTCGGGCGAGACCGAGGACACGTTCATCGCCGATCTCGCCGTCGGCACCGGCGCCGGCCAAATCAAGACGGGTTCCCTCTGCCGATCGGAGCGCGTCGCCAAGTACAACCGGCTGCTGGCCATCGAGGAGGAACTCGGCAAGAAGGCCATGTATGCGGGGGCGTCTCTCCTGGGCGGGAGGGGGCGCGATTGAGATGATTCGCCGCGGGCGACCACCAATTCCGCGCGTCTCCCGTTGCGTTCGACGAACCAGCGGCTAGATTAACGGGGGGCAATGGAGTTTGCCCGGCCGCGTTTGCGGCGAACCGCCGTCGGGCTGATGACTCCTACCGAGTCAGGTAATACCGGTAGTGAGCCATGAGATCCGATGTTCGGACCAGTGTGCGAGGGGCGGCGTTTCCGTTCGTCTCCCGGGCAAGTCAGCTTGCGCAATTGCGGCGCCTGCACGCGGGACAGAAGCACGTTCTGATCCTGGGACCGGCGGGCGTCGGCAAGACCGCGTTGGTCTGGCATGTCGCCGCGTTCTTGCCGCTGATAGTCTGCCCAGAATCAATGAGGCTGACCGAGATATGTGCCTCTCTGGAAAGACAACTCGGCCTCGACACGGAGGACCAGCGATTGCCCCAGCGCAAGAGGCGGGTGCTTCGCGCCATGGCCGAGCGCAGCCAGGCGGTGGTATTCGATGGGGTCAGCCGGACGACGCCCAGACTGAGTTCGTTTCTCGAGGCGGCGAGCGAGCGGGTGCCGGTGTGGCTGTGCGCGCGCTCTGACCAGCGCCGCGATATAGGGCACGTCTGGCCCCTCCTGTTCCGATTCGAGCGCGTCGGTCTCCACCCTTTTCACCTTGCCGACACGCGGGCCCTCATCGATGCCGCCGTCGGGGCGGGCGCCGTGCCGGTTTCATTTCGGGCGGCCGCCGAGCAATTGCACCACATCTCCGGGGGTATCCCCAGCGCGCTATGCGGGCTGCTGCGCGAACTGGCCACCGGCCACTATGATCCGGGCCGGGCCTTTGAACTCAAATTGGCCGACTTGGACCGCCGCATCCACGCGGTCTCCCCAGCGGCTGCGCCGCCGTCATGAACGAGAACCACCGGCACCATATTCTGATCACGTTCCGGTACATCGACGATCTCCTCGCGGAGGCGCAACGGCTTGTCTCCGCCGCGGATGACGGGTCTTTATTCGAAACATACCTGCGGGATGCGCAGGATGCGGATCGTCGCACTATCCTGGAACAGATCCGGCGCACGAGAGAGACCATGGGACGCATCCTGAGGGATCTGAAGATCGTGCCGGATCGCCCGGCCTCGGGCTCGCTTTGGGCGGCCCAGGGATGCCTCACCTTTGCGGCTATCGCGGTGGCGGAACTGGAGCCGGGCCGCATGCGGGGTTACGGATCGTTGTCCGATGAGGACGCGCGCGTCTTCGAGGTGATCGTGTCAGAATTAGGTAGCGCCCTTCGGCCCACATCGGACCCGACGTGAGCCAGTTGCGCGACGTGGGGTCACGTCTTTTGATTTGAGCATTTGGCCTGATCTTCCGATAGGTTCGATATCAGCCATCCGGAACGCGAAGACATGAGCAAGTTCCATGCTGTCGCCGACCCAAACCCATTTGCTCAGATCAAAAGACGTGACCCCGATGGCTTGGGGAAGGCACCGGGCCGGAGGGCGGAGGAGGGCGGCTGTGCACACAGGGTTGGCGAACGCAAATTCCTATCCGTCCCATCACGCTACGGCGATTCGATGAGAACGACGCGGTCCACGAAGATCGCGTCCAGTTCGGGACTGTGCCCGTGAGCGAACCAAAAGTAGGCACCGGAACCGAAGTCGACAACACCCAGATCAGTCCATCGGAACTTCTTGTCGAATGTGCCGTCCTCGGTCGTGAAATATTTCGGTTGGAGAACCATGCTCTTCAGCGATTTCTTGCCCCAGGCGTCGTAAACGCCCCACGAGCCAAGCTTGCCCTGTTTGATTGTTCCTTCACAACGTAGTGACGCGAGAAGGCGGTACTTCCCGCGAACTGGCGGAGTATAGCTGGTATTCCAGTCAACTTTCGTCCCCATGCGAACGCTCTTGCCGTTCCAGCCTGCGGGATCATTCACAACCGTCGCCACGTCGCGGATGTTGTTGAATGAAAGGGCGTCGAAAACCACCCACTTGTCCTCTGTGATACCCTTGCAGATTTCCGGCGGATTCTTCTGCGCAACGAATCCTGCCTTCAGGCCTTCCAAGTACGGTTCGATGCCCTTCTTCTGCGAGATCACCGCTGCCTTCGTCTTGAACCGTTTGCAGAGCTGCGCGAATTCCTCCGCCGCCTTGAGCGGATCTTTCGGCCCGAGGAACGGCAGCTTCTTCTCTCTCGCGTCGCAGCGGAGCTGATAGTAACGGATCAGCCAAACGTGGTCCACGCCCATCTTCGATTTCCGCAGCCGGCGCAACTCGTTGGAACCGGGTCCGTAAACTTTCGTCGCTGTCTCGACCGCCTTGTTCATGATTTCGGTGACTTGATTGAGAGTCGCCAAGTCAATCCATTTGTCCGAGGTGACGCGGAAACACCCCAGATAAATCTTCTCGTTCTCTGCCCGAGAGATGAGGACATCCCAATACTGTTTCAGGAGCGGGGCGACCGCTGCGCCGTAATAGCCGCGCAGGAACTCGTCAATCAATCTGTCGGCGTCGAGGTTCGGCTCCCACATGACGCGCATCAGCAGCCAGTTCTTGAGCTCGCAGAAGTCGTCGCCCTCGCCTTCTTCAAACAGGCCGATGGCGCCGTGCTTGATGAAATAGCGAACGTTCGGGACGAGAACGCGCAGGTTCGGATGCGGCCCGAGGTAGTCGCTGTAGTTGGTGGTGTAGTCCCAGACGAAGAGGTGCTTGGCCAGTTTGCTCCAGCCTTCCATGTCGGCAGCGAACTTCTGGTTCTGTTCCCCATCGAGTGGCTGGATGTAGGAGCATTCAATCGTGCAAAGACGAATCAGAACGTTTTCGCGCGGCTTGATTGTTTTGGGCGGCTTGCGTGTGTACTGATACGCGAGCGATTCGACCAGAACATCCGGAAACTCCTTCTCAACCGCCTCCGCGACCTTGTTGAGCATCGCAATGAGCGTGCCGGCGTGGCTTTCTTCCGCGTCGTCAATCGCCTTGCACTTTGCGCAGGTACAGAACCCGTGCCAATCGTTCTGGGAAACGTCAATCATCTTTGTGCCGGGATTCTTGTGCAAAGTTTCCAAAACGTTCTTGGTGAACTCGCGAGTCATCTCTTCGTTGGTCAGGCAAAGTTGTGCGCGTTCGTGTTTGCGTTTGCCGTCAATTTCCGAATACCAGTCGGGATGAGCGTCAAAATATTTGTCCGGCGGGAGATACTTGTAGAACGAATGGACGAAATTTATGATCCGCACCGCACCGCCGTATTCGGGGGTTATGGACCCGTTGCCCTTCATACGGGCGGAAAAGACGCACGGCTTGGCGTTCCGATGATACATTTCGCGCGATATCATCCGCGGCGCGTAGGAGACGTTCAGGTCGTCGGCGACGACAAGCGTCGGTTTCTTGGGAATGAATGTGTCATCGGGCGCCCACCAGCGGACGCCCACCACGTCCTGCAGGAACGAGTAGACCGCGTATAGGCAGCCTCGCCTTTCATGTCCGGCGAGAATCAGGTTTCCCCCATCCATCTTGATGATGATCTCGTCGAACTTGTAGTCTTTCTTCGGGGCCTGCGCCGTATTGCCGACGAAAATCAGCGACCTCCCGCCGGCGGCCGCGTCCCCTTCGGAAATCGTCGGGAAGTCTGCGCCGGTAACCAGCTTCAGGTGTTCAGCTAGTTCGCGTGCCGCAGTCTTCTCGACCACCGCTGCCTCGGCGGGGACGACAATTCGCCAGCCGGTCGCGCCATCCTTTGCCAACTCGGCAGAACACAACCATGTCCGTAAAAGCATCAGGCACAGCACTGGCAGGAGCATCCTCTTCATGGTTTCTTTCTATCGCACAACGGCAGGACGCCTCATTTCAAGGAAAAAGTCGCCCTCCGGTATCTCCGATTATCGCGCGGCACCCGTGCGCGCGAATCGCGTGCGCGATTTACGAGTGTGATGCCCTACTCGACGGGATCGCTCACCGGGATGTATCCTCGACCGCATTGGCACCGACATGAGGCAGAGGGTTCCCGCGCGGTGGCTGAACCGCACCGTGGTCGGAATCGGACTGGCGTCTCTGTTCAGCGACTGGTCGCACGAGATCGCCACGGTCGCAATGCCCGCGTTCCTGGCCACGATGGGCGTGGCGGCGGCATGGCTCGGCCTGATCGAGGGCGTGTCCGACGGGCTGTCGAGCTTTGCCAAGATGGCCTCGGGTTATTACACGGACCGATTCCGCCGCCGGAAACCCATCGCCGTGGCGGGCTACGTGGTGACGGCGCTGGGGACGGCGGCATTCGGGCTTGCGTCAGCGGCGTGGCACGTCCTGCTGGCGCGGTCCGTGGCATGGCTTGGGCGCGGCGTGCGAACACCCGTGCGCAAGGCCCTGCTGGCCGCTGCCGTAACGCCGGACACTTATGGGCGCGCGTTCGGCTTCGAGCGGATGATGGACACGCTGGGCGCCATCCTCGGGCCGGCGTCGGCCATGTTTCTGCTTGCCGCATTCGATCACCATTACCCGACCCTGTTCGCATGGACGCTCGTACCCGGCCTGCTCGCCGCCGCGCTCATCGCCCTCGCCGTTGTGGAGAAAGAGCGGCGGCCGGTGGAGCATATCTCCTTCGGCGACAGCCTGCGGGCGCTGCCGCCGCCGTTCAGAAAATTCCTGCTGGCGGTGGGATTATTCGGCGCGGGTGATTTCTCGCACACCTTGCTGATCCTACTCGCCGCGCAGCGGCTCGCCCCGGCACTGGGCGCCGCCGGGGCGGCGAGCATGGCCGCGGCATTGTACCTGCTGCACAATGCCCTCTATTCCGCGTTTGCCTTCGTCGCGGGATGGCTGGCCGACCGGTTCGATAAGCGCCGCCTGCTGGCGGGAGGCTATGCGCTCGCAGCCGTCATGGCCCTGGCCATCATCGCGCTGCCGCCGGGCGCGTGGGCGCTGGTGGTCGTGTTCGCGCTGGGAGGAATCTACGTGGCCATCGAGGAAACGCTGGAGGATTCGCTCTGCGCCGAACTCGTCGACGAGGCGCACCACGGTATGGCATTCGGCGCGCTGGCGACGGTCAACGGTGCGGGCGATTTCCTGT
Organism: Verrucomicrobiota bacterium; assembly: GCA_029560585.1. Taxonomy (GTDB): domain Bacteria; phylum Verrucomicrobiota; class Verrucomicrobiia; order JADLBR01; family JADLBR01; genus JADLBR01. Next base: position 35,911 of record JAKQKQ010000270.1, read on the forward strand.
CGAGCGCAGTGGTCGGACTCCTCTGGACGGTCTCGGGAACCACGGCGGCGTTCGGCTATAGCGCCATCCTGTTTGTGGCTGGCGCGTATCTGGTCCTGCTCACCAAACCACGATCGGTTTTACAAGTCCCCGCCGATTTGACCTGAGAGGACGCTGGCGTGCCGCGAATTCTCGCTGGAGCGGCGCCCGACCACGGCTATCGTTCCCCCGATGTGTGGCATCCTGGGATACGCGGGTGGGCGCGAGGCCGCCGAACTTCTCCTCGAGGGGCTCCGGCGCCTCGAATATCGCGGGTACGATTCGGCCGGGCTCTGTCTGGTGGATGGCTCCGGTCTCCAGATACGCAAGTGTGCCGGCCGGATCGATAACCTCGCCGCGCTCGTGGGCCGCGAGCCGGTCCACGGCACCACCGGCATCAGTCACACCCGATGGGCGACCCACGGCGAACCCACCGACGCCAATGCCCATCCCCACCTCGACCGATCCGGCAAACTCGCACTCGTCCACAACGGCGTCATCGAGAACTACCTCGAGCTCAAGCGCCGCCTCTCGGACACGGGCCACACGTTCTCCTCGCAGACCGATACCGAGGTTCTCGCCCATCTCATCGGCGATCACTATGACCGGCTGCCGGCCACCCGCGATCGTCTGCTGACCGCGGTCCGCAACGCCCTGGTCGAGGTCACCGGCACCTATGGCATCGCCGTGGTCCACGCCGACCACCCCGGTGAAATCGTTGGCGCCCGCCGCGGCAGCCCGCTCGTCATCGGCATCGGCGACGGCGAATTTCTACTCAGCAGCGATGTCACGGCGCTGGTGGCCCACACCCGCGACGTGATCTATCTGAACGACCACGATCTCGTCTGGATCGAGGGGGGGTCCTATCAGCTCACGTCCCTCACCCAGCCCCAGATCGATCGCGAGGTGCGCAAGATCGAATGGGACTCGTCGGCCGCCCAGCGCGGTGAGTTTGCGCACTTCATGCTCAAGGAGATCTTCGAGCAGCCGGCCTCTCTGGAGAACGTCATGCGCGGGCGCCTCGATTGGGAGAACTGCTCCGCCAAGCTCGGCGGCCTCAACATGACGCCCCGGGAACTCCGCGAGATCGACCGCATCCTGATCGTCGCGTGCGGCACCGCGCTCCACGCGGCCATGGCCGCCGAATATGTCATCGAGGAACTCGCGCATATCCCCGTCGAGGTCGATTTCGCCTCGGAGGCCCGTTACCGCAACTCGCCGCTGGACGCGCGCACCCTCGTGCTCGTCGTCAGCCAGTCCGGCGAAACCGCCGACACGCTGGCCGCCATGCGCGAGGCCCAGCGCAAGGGCCTCCGGGCCCTGGCCATCTGCAATGTGGTCGGCAGCACTATCGCCCGCGAGAGCGACGGTGGGGTCTACATGCACGCCGGGCCGGAAATCGGCGTCGCCGCCACCAAGTCCTTCACCTCCCAGCTGGCCATCTTCGTGCTCCTGGGCCTGCTCCTCGGCCGCCTCCGCCATCTCGCCTGCCCAGCCGGACGAGATATCCTCGATGCGCTCAAGCGCCTGCCCGGACATGTCGGCGAGATCCTCGACCACAGCGACGCCATCCGGGCCACCGCCAACCGATACGCGGGCGCCCGCGACATGCTGTTCCTCGGCCGCCAGGCCAATTATCCCATCGCGCTCGAGGGCGCGCTGAAGCTCAAAGAGATCTCCTACATCCACGCCGAGGCCTACCCCTCCGCCGAGATCAAACACGGGGTCATCGCACTCATCTCGCCGGAATTCCCGACCGTCATCATCTGCCCCCGCGACGGCGTCTATGAGAAAAACCTCTCCAACCTCCAAGAGATCAAGGCCCGGAAAGGACCCGTCATCGCCATCGCCCATCCCGATGACACGACCGCCGCCTCCATGGCCGACGACGTGCTCCCCGTCCCAGAGACCCACCCCATCGTCCAACCCATCCTGAACGTCGTCCCCCTCCAGCTCTTCGCCTATCACACGGCTGTCGCGCTGGGCCGCGATGTCGACAAGCCCAGGAATCTCGCCAAGAGCGTGACCGTCGAGTGAGCGCGCAGCGAACCCCAGGAGACAAACCATGAGCGACGGAGATATTCAGATCGGTATCATTGGCGGCAGCGGGCTCTACGAGATGCCCGGACTCGAAAAGCCCCGATGGCAAAAAATCGCAACCCCCTGGGGCGAACCCTCCGACGAAATCATGATCGCGCGGCTCGGGGACCGCAACGTCGCCTTCCTGCCCCGCCATGGCCGCGGCCACCGAATCCTTCCCTCCGAATTGAATCACCGCGCCAATATCTATGCGCTCAAGAGCCTCGGTGTCCGTTGGATCGTCAGCCTCAGCGCCGTCGGATCACTGAGGGAGCATCTCGAGCCGGGAGCCTTCCTGATCCCCTCCCAGTTCTATGACCGCACCAAGCGCGCCGCCGACCACACCTTCTTCGGCGGCGGCATCGTCGCCCACATCGGTTTCGCTCATCCGGTGTGCGGGACACTCCAGCGCCTGCTCTTCGAGATCGCCCAGGCGTCCGGCCCCGCGTCCCTCGGCGGCACCTACGTCAACATGGAGGGCCCCGCCTTCTCCACCCTCGCGGAGGCCGAAGAGAACCGCCGCGCCGGCTTCGACGTCATCGGGATGACCAACCTCGGCGAGGCCAAGTGCGCCCGCGAGGCGGAGATCGCCTATGCCACAGTCGCCATGGTCACGGACTACGATTGCTGGCACCCCGAGCATGACCACGTCTCCGTCAGCCTCGTGCTGGAGTGCCTCCACAAGAACTCCCTGCGCGCCCAACGCCTCGTGTCCGAGGTGATTCCCCGCATCCCCCTCGAGGAAACCTGCGACTGCCATCGGGCGCTCAAGAGCGCCATCATGACCCCCCGCCACCTCTGGCCCGAGAATCGCGTCGAAAAACTCCGGGCCATCCTGGCGCCATATCTCTGAGGCGACGGCCGACGCCCGGCCCACGGCCGTCGCGGACGCTTCACATTCCGGCTACCCGCGCGCCAGCGGCATGCGGACGACGACCGTCGTTTCCCCATCGGGCACCGAAGAAAAACGTATGGTCCCGTTGTGCGCCTGAACGATCCATCGCGCGATCGACAGGCCCAACCCGGACCCTTCCACGCCTCGCCTGCGTGCGTTGTCACCCCGCACAAACTGATCGAACACCCGCGCCCCTATCTCCGACGGAACCCCCTGGCCGGTGTTCGCGATCTCGAAAAGCGCCGCGCCATCGACCTCCCGCAGGGACATCGTCACGGTGCCACCGGGCAAATTGTACTTGATCGCGTTGTCCGTGAGGTTGAGCAACAATTGCCGCAATCGATGCGGATCACCCATGACCGCAAGGTTCTCGCATTCCCGCAACGTCACCCGAAGCCGGTGCGGCTCCGCCAGAATGAGCGCATCCTCGTAATTCTCCCTCACCAGATTGCCGAACCGGACGGGCCGCAGCGTGAGATTCGCGTGGCCGGCGTCCCCCTTCGCCAGCAGCGTGAGCGCGTCCACGATCTTGGTGAGCCTCTGCACTTCGTCGAGCAATCCGTGGATCCAGTCGCGCCTGCCGGACGTCAGCGACGGGCTGTCCCTCAGGACCGTCTCCAGTTCCGCCCGCATGACCGTCAGCGGTGTCTTCAACTCATGGGACGCGTGCAGGGTGAAGTCTTGGACCTGCCGGAACGACTGGTCGAGCCGGGCGGTCATCGCGTTGAAAACCTCGGCCAACCTGTCCACCTCCTCGATCTCGCCCGTGATCGGCAGCGGCGTGTGAAGGTTGCGCGCGTGGATATGCTCGATCCTCTTGGCGAGCGCATCGATGGGAACGAGCGTCTTGCGCATCAGCCACCAGCCGACGCCCAAGACCACCGGCATCATCGCATAGAGAAGAACCTCCGCTATCTCTCCCCACAGCATCCAGCCCGATGCCTTGGGACAACTGGCGCAGTGGAGTCGCGGCTCCACAAAGAACTCGTGGTGGATGAGGCCCAGGATGAGCAGCCCGCACACCCCGGCCACCCCCGCGTACCTGACGTCGATCTGCCGCCGCAGCGTCACGCCCCCTCCCTCATCACGTAGCCCACGCCGCGGGCACTGTGCAACAGTTTCACGTCGAATCCGGCATCGATCTTGTCGCGGAGCCGACGGACGTACACGTCCACTATGTTGGAACCGGGATCAAAATCATAATCCCACACCTTCTCGAGAATCATCATCCTGCCGCAGATCCGGCCCGCCGAGCGCATCAGCAATTCCAAGAGAGAGTACTCCCGGGCCGTCAACTCGATCTCCCGATCGCCCCGGCGCGCCTTGCGCGTTGTGGTGTCGAGCGTGAGGTCGCCCACGCGCAAGACGGGCGTCGCCCGCTCACCGCCCCGGCGGATGAGCGCCCTCACCCGGGCTATCAGTTCCTCGAGGGCGAAAGGCTTGGCGATATAATCGTCCGCGCCGGCGTCAAGGCCCTCCACCCGCTCGTTTACCTCCCCTCGCGCAGAAACCAGCAATACGGGCGTCCGGTTCCCACGCGCACGCATTTGTCGAAGCACCGACAGGCCATCGCGGCCCGGCAACATGATGTCGAGCAATACAACGTCAAAACCATTGACAGCCAACAGACCCAGTGCCTCGTCTCCATCCCGCAGCACGCTCACGGCAAGCCCCTCGGCCTTGAGCGCCCTGGCGATAAACGCGGCGGTCTTTCGGTTGTCTTCGACAACCAGAATGCGCATCAGGTTCCTCTTACAGCAGTCGAACGCATTCGCAATCCCCTCCCTAAAAAGGGGCGGAGGCAGGTTTTCGCCCGCCTCCGCCCGGCCGCCATTCCGCGTGGCCTCGACCACCACCTTAAGGGATTGGTTGGTCTCGCGCCTGGCGCACGATCCTAGTCATCAGAATCATCATCATCGTCATCGTCGTCCGACGACTTCCTGGTCACCGATGTGGTCGCCGTGGCCACGTCGAGATCCGGGTCATCGTCGAGGACCGTCGCCGTCCACTGGATTTGCCCGGGGGCTTTCGGCACGTAGGACGGGAACAGGGTTCCGTTCTTGCCGCCGTTCGCGCGCACGGCCAACGTCGCCCGGTACACCTCGGCGCCAGCCTGCATGCCCACGACGGTGGCCGGCCGTGTGGCATTGGTCCTGTCGCGGCTCGCGAGCTTGAGCTGGATCTGGATGGGTCTGCTGCTGTTGCCCACCTCGTACCGTTCGCTGACCTTAAACTCAGAGATATCCAAATCCACGACCACCGCCGTCACAGCGGTGATCGCCGTCGCCACGTCGGAATCGGGATCATCGTCCTCGATCGTCGCCGTCCAGTCGATTTGACCTGCCGCCGACGGGACGTAGCTCGGGAACGTGAGATTGGCCGCCCTGCCCCGCGGTTTCGGGGCCGCGTTCACGGTGGACCGATAGACCTCGACCCCGTTCTGAAGACCAATCACCGTGGCCATTCGCGACCCGTTGACCGAGCCCCGGTTCAGGACGACGAGCTGGATCTGGATCGACCTGCTCCTGCTATTGCCGACCTCGTACCGGTCGCTGACCTTGAACTGCGCGATGTCCAGATCCACCGCCTGGGTGGTCAGTATCCCAGCACCACCCAACGCCACGGTCAGGTGGGGTTTGACCGGATCGTCGCTGCTCACATCCAGCGTGCCGGCATCAGCGCCGACGTCCGCGGGCCGGTAGCTCACCGGCACGTCCACACTCGCGCCCGCCGCAACGGTGAATGGCACCGTCGGCGCCGTGGCACCGAGCGCGAACTCCGCGCTCCCGGCGATGGTGAGCGCACTGACCGCCGCGTCGGCGCTCCCGCCATTTGCGATGGTGACGATGCGCGTCACAATCCCATTCGTCACGACCTGGCCAAAGGCCACCGATGCCGGCGTCACCGAAAGGGCCGGCTGCACGCCGCGGCCCGCCAGCGCAACACTGATCGACGGGTTGACCGGATCGTCGCTCGTGAGGGACAGGCTTCCGGTGTCGCTGCCTTCTCCAGCCGGTGTGTAGGTGACGGTCACCTCGGTTGACCCGCCAACCGGAATGTCGAAGGCCGACGAGGCAGTCGTGAACTCGGAACTGCCACTGACCGCCGGCGCCCCGACATGGGCGATGGCACCGCCGCTGTTGCTCACGATCACCTTCATCGCCTTGGCCTGGCCGACCCTCACATCCTCGAATCCAAGCGCGGATGGCGTGGCCTGCACGTGGGGCACCGGCGCGGGGACCTGACCGATCGCATTGAGGGCGACGGTCACGTTCGGCGCACTCGGATCGTCGCTGCCAATGGCCAGCGCACCGCTATCGGGGCCCTCGTTCGCCGGCGCGTAGACCAGCGCTATGTTCGTCGCTCGACCGGCCTCGATGATGAACGGCGGGAACGGCGCCGAGGCCCCATAGTCAAACTCGGCGCTCGCGGTCAGAACCAGCGAGGTCACGGACAATGCCGCGCCGCCCGAGTTCGTGACAACGACCGAACGCGACACGGAACCACCTATGATGGCCGTGCCAAAGTCCACCGTCGCCAGCGTCACGCCGATCTGGGGCAGGGCTCCGACGCCCGATAGCCCGACGTTGATGAGAGGCTTGTTGGGATCGGTGCTGGTGACGGCCAGTGTCCCGATGCCATTGCCAATGCTCGACGGGGCGTACACGACCGGAACCGCGATCTGGGCGCCGGGCGCGACATTGAACGGCGCCGCCGCACCAAGGACGAAATTGGAACCGCTGATGCCAAGAGCCGTGACCGAGCAGGACGCGCCCCCGGCATTACCGATCACGACATTCAGCGCGTTAGACTGTCCAACGCGCACCGTCCCAAATGTGAGCGACGCGGGGTTGACCGTGATGCTCGAGGAGGCGGGGATCGGATCACCCGTGCCGGTGAGCGTCACCGTCACGGAAGGATTGGCGAGATCGTCGCTGGCGACCTGCACGCTCCCAGTGTCCGCACCCACGTTCGAGGGGGTGTAGGCGATGGGCACGATAATCGAGGACCCAGGTGTGATCGTGAACGGCGCCACAGGCGCATCTTGCCCAAATGCAAAATCGGCGCTGCCGGATTTCGTCAGACCGCCGATCAGGCAATTGGCGCTGCCCGCATTCCCGAGCGTGAGCGTCAGATTCGTGGTCCGGCCCTGCTGCAATGCACCGAAGGCCAATGCGACCGGATTCACGGTGAGGGCCGGGGCAACGCCCGTTCCAGAAAGTGCGACCGCAACGCTCGGATGTGCCGAATCATTGCCCTTGATCGTGAGTGTTCCGCTGTCGGGACCCGTGTTGGCCGGGAGGTAGCGCACGGTGACCTTGGCTGAACCAGCCGCCGCAACCGTGAGCGGCAGCACCGGCGCGTTGGTCAGGCCGAACTCCACGCTTCCACTGGTGACCAGCCCGGTCACGCTCAACGCGGCGGACCCGGTGTTCGTGATGGTTGCTGTCAGCACCGCCCCGGAACCCTGCCGCACATTTCCAAAAGGCAACGTCGTCGGCGTAACGCCCATGACGGGCGCGCCGGCGGCCGGCTTATCCAACGCATCGCCGGGGAACGTGCGCGCCTGGATCTCCGCCAAGTTCAACGCGCCATCACCGTCAGAATCGATGCCTTCGATGTTGGCCAATGCCGTGGTGATCGTTCGGCCAAGACTCTGCTCGGTCAACACGTCGCTGCCGTAGAAATTTACGGCCGGAGGCGACCCATCGTGGCACACCGAACAGCTATCAAGCCGCGTCCCCGCCGTGCCATAGCGTGTGTTAAAGGCCGTCATCCTCGAACTCGTGGCATGGCCACTCGGTGGCGCGATGCACGCAACCACCATGGCAAACACCATCAGAGTCCACTTCACTCGTCCCTCGATATTCCTCTGCATGCCCACATGGATAACCAAACAACATGAAAGGCGCGTGAATGGTTGATGAAAATTTATTCATATTTGACCGGAAACGGACGGCGTCATAGCCAAACTCGGACGCCCGGGGGCGCGAGCGCGCCCCGTCCGTAGCCTGCCGAAGTCCACAAACCACCGCTTAAGCGTTGAATCCAACACCAGTCTCGGGCATAGACTATCCCCATGCGCTCAAGGGCCCTCCCGCTGTTGCTCACCGGTGCACTGCTGGTGGCACGAGGAGCCGCAGTGCAGCCCAACGTCATCCTCGTCATGACCGATGACCAAGGGTACGGCGACCTGTCTTGTCACGGCAATCCCATCCTGAAAACCCCGCACATAGACCTCCTCCACAGCCAGTCGGTCCGCATGACAGACTACCACGTGAGCCCCACCTGCGCGCCGACGCGGGGCGCCCTCCTCACGGGCCGATACTCGAATCGCATCGGTGTCTGGCACACCATCAACGGTCGCTCCATCCTGAGAGAGGGCGAGGTCGTCATCGCGGAACCCTTCGCCAAAGCCGGCTACGCGACGGCCATGTTTGGCAAGTGGCACCTCGGCGATAATTTTCCCTCCCGCGCCGAAGACCACGGTTTCCAAGAGGTCCTCCGCCACGGGGGCGGCGGCGTCGGCCAAACCCCCGACTTCTGGGACAACGCTTACTTCGATGGCACCTATATCCACAACGGGAAACCCGAGCCCGCCAAGGGCTTCTGCACCGATGTCTTCTTCGACGCCGCCATGGCATTCATCAGGACTCAGGCCAAGGCAAAAAAGCCATTTCTCGTCTATCTCGCGACGAACGCCCCCCACGGCCCTATGCACGCGCCCGAAGAGTTTGCCGCACCGTACGCCGGCCTCGGCAAACACGTCGCCAACTTCTTCGGCATGATCGCCAACATCGACGCCAACATGGGCCGCCTGATGAGACTCGTCGACGCCGAGGGACTCGCGAACGAGACGATCCTCATCTTCACCACCGATAATGGGACATCGAGCGGCAATCGAGTCTTCAATGCGGGCATGCGGGGCATGAAGGGTTCCGAGTATGAGGGGGGACACCGCGTGCCATTCTTCATCCGTTGGCCGGGGGGCAACATCGGCGGCGGCAGGGACGTTTCCCAGTTGGCCGCCCACGTGGATGTCTTTCCCACCCTCCTGCAATTGTGCGGCATCCCCGCACCAGCCAAAGTGACGTTCGACGGCGCCAGCGTCGCGCCGCTCCTGCGCGGCGGCGAGGGCGGTCCCGCACCGGGGCGCATCCTCATCACGGACTCCCAACGCGTCCACACCCCCATCAAGTGGAAGCAATCCTCCGTGATGTCCGGACACTGGCGCCTCATCAACGGCCAGGCGCTCTACGACATTCGATCAGACCCCGGACAACAGAAGGATATCGCGGCAGAGAACGCGGTGATGGTGGAGCGACTGAAAGCGGCCTATGAGCTCCAGTGGGCCGGCCTGCAGCCCACGTTCGCCAACGCCCAGCCGATCGTCTTGGGCAACGACGCCGACAACCCATGCCGCCTGACCTGCCATGACTGGTTGCTCAAGGATGCGGAAGGCAATGCCCCATGGAATCAGGCTTCGATCCGAGCGATGCGGGATGCCCCCGTCGGCGAATGGCACGTCCGTACCGATCGCCCGGGCCGATACCGCATCACCCTCCGACGCTGGCCTGGCGAAATCAATATTCCCATCGCCGCGGACCTGCCGCCCGGTTCACCCGTCCCCGGCGAGAAGGCATTCCGCTGCACCGCTGGCAAGGGGTTCCCGGCCACCAGGGCGCGCATCGACATCCTCGATCAGATCCGTGAGCAGGACGTCCCCGCCAACGCATCCGCCGTGACCTTCGAGTTGCCCCTCGAAACCCACGAGGGGACCCTCCGCGCGATCTTCACCGATGCCACAGGCAAGACCCTCGGCGCCTACTACGTCGAGGTCCAGAGGCTCTGACGAAAAACTTCAGGCGGTGTTCACGGGCGCAGGACGGGTACTTCCGCCCGTAAGTCTGGCCTGCGGCAAGATCTGCTGCGGTGGCAGAGCCCCGGATTGGGACGGCATCACCGCTTTGGCATGGCGCGAAGCGCGAGCCGGGGCCACCGGCCTCGGCCCCGGCTGAGGCTAAAGCGGTGCCGTCGCTTCGCTCTTCCACCGCAGTCCAACACGCCCAGAAACAATTTTCATCCTTTGAGCCTGCATGTTTCACGCGGAAGAGTGAGATATGCAGGCTTGTGCCCGCCGCATTCGTGCTTTGAACTCGCCGAACACATCACCGCTGCCCACGATTGCCCACTAAGCATATGAGCAATTCTCCCAAGAAGATTCTTTCTTGCGCGCTTTTCGCGGCCACGTTCCTGTCCGCCGGCGAGTGCGCCGCGGCCACTGCCGAACCCACCGTCTTGCGAGAATGGCGATTCGACTCGCCCGAGGCCGTCGCCCAATGGAAACCCAACGAGCACCTGAAATCCGAAGGCATCGTCGGCGGGACATGGCACCTGCGCGCCAAAGGCAGTGATCCCATGATCATCCTGGCCGCACCGCTCGACATACCCGCCGCCGCCCGCCAGCGCGTCGAGATTCGCATCAAGGCCGACCAGCCGGGTACCGGAGACCTCTTCTGGAGCAATACCACCCAGGGCAAGTACGGCGGTTTCTCCCAGGAAAAGACGACCCACTTCGCCGTCGCCGCCGGGACAGATTTGCAGACGTGCCAGCTCTATCCCTTCTGGCAACAGGAGAGGAAGATTATCCGCCTGCGTCTCGACCTCTACGATGGCGCGACCTACGAGCTGGCCTCCATTCGGATCGTCGCGCTGCCCGAGCCGCCCGTCGCGGCAAAGCCCGAGTTTGACATGGCGGGCGACGCGAGCGGATGGCTGGGCATTGCCGGTGCAACCGCAACCGCGCGCGACGGCGGCCTCGAGATCCGTTCCGCCGGCCCAGGGTCCTTTGCCCTATCCCCTCCCATCGATACCCTATCCGATGATGGACCCTACATTTGCGTCCGCGCCGCGTCGGCCGAGGCTGGGCGCGCCGCCGTCGCCTTCGCCACCACCTCGGCACCGGGCATCCAGAAGATCGAATTCGACGTCCCCGGCGATGGCCGTGACCACACTTACAACCTGGACGCGATCGGGAACCCAAAGTGGGTCGGCCGCGTGGTTGCCCTCGGCATCCAGCCGCCGCCGGGCGCCATGATCCGCGTCCGGCGACTCGCCGCGGCATCCTCGCCCCAAGGTCCACCTGAACTCTGCATCGCGCATCTCGCGCTCGAAGATCCGCTGCCTCGCGCCGGCCGCCCTGCCACGCTTCGCGCCATCATCCAGAACTTCGGGGGCGAACCCGCCACCAACGTCGTGCCGCAGCTCCAGCTCCCCGATGGCATCCGCCTCCCCGATAAGGCCACCCCCCCCGCCCCGATCCCAGCCTTGCGATATGGCGAGCGCGCCAACATCCGATGGCAGATCGAGGCACCGGCGCCCGCCTCCGGCCAAGCCCACCTGACCATCACCAGCGACAACGCAATGGCCGAGGCCAGCGCCCCACTGGCGTTCACCGCAAAGCCCGATGTGCCCGCGACAGGATACGTCCCCGAACCAAAGCCGGTCCGCGGCGACACCGAAGTCGGCGTCTATTACTTCCCGGGATGGCATACCCGCGCCCGCTGGACACCCATCGAGGACTACCCCGAGCGCAAACCCGTCCTGGGCTGGTATCGCGAGGGCGACCCCGAGGTCGCCGACTGGCAGATAAAGTGGGCCGTCGAACACGGCATCACTTTCTTTATCTACGACTGGTATTGGTCGCGCGGCAATCGCCACCTCGAGCACGGCATCCACGATGCCTATTTCAAGGCGAGGTACCGGAACATGCTCAAGTTCTGCCTGCTCTGGGCGAATCACAACCCAAAGGGATCATCCTCTGTCGAGGATTGCGCCGACGTGGCCCGATACTGGATCGAGAACTACTTCCGGCGCCCCGAGTATTTCAAGGTCGGCGGTCGCCCGCTGATGGTCATCTTCAGCCCGGACCGCATACGCGAAGACATCAAGGGCAATGCCCGCGCGGGCCTCGATGCCATGCGCGAGGAATGCCGCAAGGCCGGCCTCCCGCCCGTCCACCTCGCCGCATGCATCCCCGACGCCGCGCGCGCGAAACGCGCCGCCGAAGACGGCTACGACTCGGTCACGGCATACAACTGGCCTCGGCTCGGCATGGCCCCCGGGGGCGATCTCCGCGCGCCCTTCGCCACGCTGCCGGATGCCTACCGCGCAAACTGGGAGGATATCCTCAAGACGCCCAACATCCCCATCCTCCTGCCCCTCTGCGGAGGCTGGGATAGCCGTCCGTGGCACGGCGATGCGAACGTCGTGCGCTTTGGCCGGACGCCCGATCTCTTCGCCCGTCACCTTCGCGACGCGCGCGCCCTGCTCACCGCCCGCGCCGGCGACCCCCGCGTGCCCAACATCGCCATCATCGAGGCTTGGAATGAGTGGGGCGAGGGCTCCTACATCGAACCCCATCAGGAATTCGGTTTTGGTTACCTCGACGCCATCCGCGACGTCTTCGCCGGCGGCGGCCCGCATGTCGATATCGGTCCCACCGACGTCGGCCTCGGACCCTACGACCTGCCGGCCACCAACCTCTCGGCAAGCGCCTGGAACTTCGACAACGGAGACGACGGCTGGAGCGAGGGCGCCCAGATCAAGGGCCTCCGGGCCGCCGATGGCGCGCTCTCCGGCGAATCCACCGGTCCCGATCCCGCGCTCTCCGGCCCCGCAATCGACCTACCTGCCGACGGATTCCGCTCCGCCCTCATTCGCTTGCGCTTGGAAGCAACCGATGGCAAGGCAAAAGTCTGCCGTCCCCAGTTGTTCTGGCGGACCGATCGGCTCAAGGAAAGCGGGACCACGCAGGTTTCCTTCGATGCGCCCATCGACGGTCAGTGGCATGATTATCGTCTCGAGGTGTCGAAAAGCCTCAGGTGGCGCGGCCGCATCCGGAGGCTCCGGTTCGATCCCGCCGATCGGCCCGGCATCCGTTTCGCCATCGACCATATCCGGCTGGAACCCTGATCCGAGACAATAACAGCCCGCGAGGCCGCGGACCCTCCTGAATGCCGCGTGACGGGCGCTCGCCCGCAACCCGAAATCTGGCGTTGTGGCACCGCGTTCACCCGGTCCGGTTCCCCGTCACCGCCGGCACTCGCCCCCGGCAAATTCGCCGCGTGAAATCCCGGGGCGATCGCATATCGTATCTATCATGAAGCCACCTGTTGCCCCGTTCGCTTCGCCGATCGCTCGGCGCGCGTTCCTGAGAACCACCGCCGCCGCAACCGCGTCCGTCCTCGCCGCCCCACACATCGTACGCGCCCAGGAGGAAAAGAGGTTCAACGTGGCCCTCCTCGGCTCCGGTTGGTGGGGCAAGAACATCGCGCGCGTGGCGGCGGCTTCCGGCCAGTGCCGGCTCACCGCCTTCTGCGATGCCGACAGAAACCAGCTCGATCCGGCCCTCGCCGAATTCGAGTCGCTCACCGGATCGCGGCCGAAAGGCTATAGAGATTTCAGGGAACTCCTCGAGAAGGAGAAACCCCAGATCGCCATCGTCGCCACCCCGGACCACTGGCACCCCCTCATCGGGATCGCCGCCATGAGGGCCGGGGCCGACGTCTATGTCGAGAAACCCATCGGCCACACCGTCCTCGAGGGTCGCGCCATGGTCAGGGCCGCCCGCGATTGCGAGCGCATCGTCCAGGTCGGCACCCACCGCCGCGTCTCCCCGCACAATATCTCCGCCCACAACTTCCTCAGGGAGGGCAAACTCGGGAAGATCGGGATGGTCCGCGCCTTCGTCCACTATGGCGGCGGCCCCGGCAAGGTCACCCCAGATTCCGATCCACCCGAGGGCCTCGACTGGGACCTTTGGTGCGGGCCCGCGCCGCTCGTCCCATTCAACAAGGCCATTCACCCAAGGGGATTTCGCCGCTTCCTGAACTACGCCAACGGACAACTTGGCGACTGGGGCATCCACTGGCTGGATCAGATCCTCTGGTGGACGGAAGAAAAATGGCCGAGGTCCGTTCACTCCCTCACCGCGCGCCACATCAACCGCGATAACTCCGACGCGCCCGACACCCAGGTCGTGAATTACGAGTTCGAGTCTTTCACCTGCGTCTGGGAGCACCGCCAATACGCAGCGAATAATGCCGAGAAACACAACGTCGGCTGCTACTTCTATGGCACCGAGGGCACTCTCCACCTCGGATGGCTCGATGGCTGGACTTTCTATCCCACCGACCCCAAGAAACCCACGATCCACGAGGAACCCACGCTCCACGAACCCGACAAACAGAACATCGCTGAACTGTGGGCCGATTTCATGCAGTCTGCGCGTTCGAGGAAGCTCCCTGCCTGCGACATCGAGATCGGACACCGCTCCACCAGCATGAGCCTCCTCGGCATGCTCTCTGCCAAACTCGGCCGATCCGTGCGCTGGGATGGCGATAAACACGAGATCCCCGGTGACCCCGATGCCAACAGGCTCCTCCAGCGCGAATACCGCAAGCCCTGGACCTATCCCACCTGATTCGAAAATTCAGACACCGAATCGTAGGAGCCTGCTTGCAGGCGATCCCGTGCGCGAATCGCGCGCAAGCGCGCTCCTACGTCCCATTTTCTTTCCCGGTGGTGCCCCGTATGCACTCCGACAGGCGGGCGCGCGAAACTGGCGCCAGCCCGGCCGCGGACAGGTCCGTTGACACCGCCGCCCCTGAAGCAATATTTCCACGCGATGGAAGATACGATTTTGGACGGTGTCACCCTGACCACCGAGGCGGCGACCCAGATCCTCTTGCTCATGAGCGAACAACGGGAGCGCGGATTGCGCATATTCGTCGAAGACGGGGGATGTTCAGGCAAGCAATATGGCATGAGCATCGATTCCCCAAAGGATGACGACCGGATCTTCGAACTGGAGGGCGCCAAGGTGTTTATCGACCCCGTGAGCCTCGAATTCCTACGAGGTTCCGTCGTCGATTATGAGGGGGGCCTCACCGGTGCGGGTTTCCGCGTCCGCAACCCCAATGCGAAACGTTCGTGCGGTTGCGGCACCTCGTTCGAGAAATAATCGTCACGCCCCGAATATACAGGCTCAGATGTCGGCAACACACTCCCGGAGCACCCGGCCGCGACCATCAAACCGGACTCCCTCTCCCTCCAGCAGGGCACGCTTCCGCCTCACCGTGGCCCCGGCCACTTGGCCCTGATAGCCCCCGAGCGCCAGGTCGGCCCGCACCACCCGATGGCACGGCACCCTGGGAGCAAAAGGATTCGCGCGAAGCGCCTGCCCGACCGCCCGTGGCGATCCACAGCCCAGGGCGCGCGCCAAAGCGCCATAGGTGGTCACCTGTCCGCGCGGTATCCGGAGAAGCAGGCCATGGACCCGCTTCTGGAAATCGGTCACGGTTACAGCACCGGCCACGGCCAATCGCTCAGGAGGCGATCTCCTCGCCCACCTGGAACCGCACGAATCGGCGGATCACGATGTTCTCGCCGATCTCCGCAATCTTCGACGTCAGGAGATCCTTGATCGTCTGATCCGGATTCTTGACAAACGCCTGCTCCAGAAGACACGCGGTGCTGTAGAACTTGTCCAGTCGGCCGGTCACGATCTTCTCCATGATCTCGGCCGGTTTCTTCGCGTTCTTCGGATCGGCCTTCAGCTGGTCCATGAGGATTTCTTTCTCCTTGGCCAGGACCGACTGGGGCACCTCGTCGCGCGAAACGTACTGCGGGCTGCCCGCCGCGATCTGCAGCGTGATGTCCTTCACGAACTCGCGGAAGCTCTCGTTCTTCGCCACGAAATCCGTCTCGCAATTGACCTCGAGCAGCACCCCGACCTTTCCGCCGAGGTGAATGTAAGAGGCCACGATCCCCTCGCGAGCCTCGCGGGAGGCCTTCTTCGACGCGGTCGCCGCACCCTTCTTGCGAAGGATCTCGACGGCCTTCTCCAGATTCCCGCCCGCCTCGGCGAGCGCCCTCTTGCAGTCCATCACGCCGACCTTGGTCTGCTCGCGCAGCGCCATGACCAGCTCCGGTGAAATCTCAACTGACGTGGACATGATCCGTGTTCTCCTGTTGTTTCGCTAAATGTGATCCCTGGCGTCTGGCTCAGCCCGCGACCGCATCCATCGACGTCACGGGCTCCGATGCCGGCGCCGGGGCCAGCGATACGCCCTTGCCCCGCGCGATCGCCGCGCCCAGCGCGCCGAGCACCGCACGAATCGACCTGATCGCATCGTCGTTCGCCGCCACCGGATAGTCCGGCACCGTCGGATCGCCGTTGGTATCGACGATGCCCACGATCGGAATCCCAAGCCGCTTCGTCTCCGCCACCGCGTTGAGCTCCCGGGTAACATCGACGATGATCGCGCAGGAAGGCAGCTTCTCCATCTTGCGAATGCCCTGCAGGTTGCGCATCAGCTTCTGCTTCACCCGCCGCATCTTCGCGGCCTCCTGCTTGGGAAATTTCTCGATCGCGCCGGTCTTCTCCAGGTCATCGATATAATCGAGCTTGGCGACGCTCTTGCGGATCGTGGCCAGATTGGTGAGGGTTCCGCCCAGCCACCGGTCGGCCACATAGGGGCAGTCAAGCTGGACCGCGATCTCTTTGATGACCGCCTGTGCCGGTTTCTTGCAGCCGACGAAAAGTATTGTCTCGCCATCCGCGGCGAGCTTCTCGAGAAACTTCGCGGTGCGCTCGATCTGCCGCTGCGTCTCGTCGAGGTTGATCAGATAGATGCCGTTCCTCGCCTCGAAGATGAAGGGCTTCATCTTCGGGTTCCAGCGCTGCGTCCGGTGACCGAAATGCACGCCGGCTTCGAATAGTTCCTTGACCGAAATGGTCTCTGCCATATGCCTCCTGCTCATCATCCCGCCCGAGGTCTCGCGGCCCCGCCGGGACTTCCGTTTCTACGGAATACGGTTTCTGTTGCGATGCCGCCAAGGGCGGCGTTCACCCGACCCCATCCGCGGGGCCAGAGCGAGGAAAGGTAGCCAACCGCCTCCCGCTGGCAAGTCCGAAATCTCCTTCGCCTGGGCTTTGGGTTATTCGACAGCAACCTGTTGAAGTTCAGCCTTTAGGCTGAATCCGGCACGAAACAGGCTAAAGCCTGAACTCCAACCGCTTCGGTCGAGCGAACCAAAAGCCCAGGGGTCGCCGCCAGCGAGCCGGGAGGGTTTTGGACTGCGGTGGCAGAGTCCGGCAACCGCCGGACGGCGCCACCGCTTTGAATCTAGCCCGGACATCTCACAGCAGGTCTGTGGAATTCCGGTCTAAGGCAAGGGTTGTTCGGTGACGCGAATGAGGCGGCCTTCCTCGAAGGTCAGCAGTTTTTCGCCAACCACGGCTTTCTCGGTTGTCTCCTGTCGCACCTGAAAGGACTCCCCGTAGAATCCGGGGTAGAACACGGGCGGTTCCCGGACAACGTAGTCGGTGCCGTGGTGACCGCGGATCATCCGGTAGCCGCCCGGGATTATCTGCGGCCCCGTGTCCGGAGTGCCGCGCTCGATGGTCATCGTGTTTGTCCGGGGCACTTCCCCGACGACTGGATACCACCAGCGCATGGTGGCGCCGGCCTTTTCCTGACGTTGCGGCGGCCCAATGGCTCGCATGACTTGACCGGGCGTCATGCCGACCAACGCGAACCCGTGCTTGAGCGCATCGCGCAGATCCCGTCGCGTCGGCCCCGCCAAGTCGGCCTTTTTCAATCGCTCGGGCAGATCCGTGGCGTCCCGCGGCACGGGAGAAACCGCCCCCATGGCCTCGACCAACACCGAATCACCCGCGATGTCCACCACCTCAAGTGTCTTGCCCACATCGAGTTTCGCGCTCCCCGCTTGCCGGTCGCCGACGATCACCGGCAGCGTGACGGGCCTGGTCAGGGTCACTTCCATGACATAGTCCTCGGCGCGTTTGTCCCCCGCCCATGAGGCGCACGCCAAACCCCAAACCACCCAGGCGATGCAAGCCCTCATGACATTACACTGCCACAAAACGCCCCCGCCTTCCACCGGCCATGCCCCGTCGGCGAGGGGCTCACTGCATGCCGAGCTTGGCGAGGTGACCCCGGTTGCGGGCCGAGCGGAACATGAACACGAAGAAGGCCGCACCCCCTGCGAGATATACCAGATTGAGCAGCGAGGCATGCACCAGCATCACGGTGGGGAAATCGCCCCCCTGCAAGACGTGCCGCATGCCCTCGAACACGTGCGTCGCCGGGATCGACAGCGCGATGGGCTGAAGCCACCCGGGCAACACGGCCACAGGATAAAACACGGCGGCCAGCGGCTGTAGGAAGAATGGGATCGCCCAGGCCAGCGCCTCCGCCCCGATACCAAATCTCAAGATGATCGCCACCGTCACCATCCCCACGGCCCAGCCCATGACCACCAGGTTGATGAAGAATGGCACCAGCGCCGGACCCACGTCGAACAGGTTGAAGTGGTACATCCCCATCGCCATCGCGGCCAGCACGGTCCCGATCACCAGCACCTTGAATAGCCCCACGAGGAACGTCGCCGCCAAAAACTCCCGCAGCCGGATGGGCGATGCGAAGAGATTCAGGATGTTCCTCGACCAGAGATCCTCGAGAAAGGAGAGCGACAGCCCCTGCTGCGCCCGGTACATGATGTCCCAGAAGATCATCGCGCCCATCAGGAAGGTCACCAGCCCGGGGGCTCCGGGCCTGAGCTGCAGCAGGTAGGCGGTGACAAAGCCCCAGACGAGCAGGTCCATCACCGGCCAAAAGACCATCTCGATCAGGCGCGGCACGCTGCGCCGATAGAGATAAGTGTACCGAAGCACCAGCGCGAAAACCCTGCCCCAGTGCATGCTCACGCCGCACCCCCCTCCGCGACCAGATCTCCGCCGCGCGCCACCTTGATGAATACCTGCTCGAGGGTCTGCTCTCCGAACTTCGCCTTGATCTCCGAAGGCGTGCCCTCGGCAATGAGCCGTCCCTTGTTCATGAAAAGCACGCGGTCGCAGACCTCCTCGACGTCGCGCATGTTGTGCGACGTGTAGAGCATGCTGATGCCCTTGTCGCGCTGAACGCCCCGCAGGATCCGCCGCACCTTGTCGGCCATGTCGGGATCCAGGCTCGCCGTCGGCTCATCGAGCAGGAGCAGCTCCGGCTCGTTGAGGAGCGCCTTGCAGAGGTTGACGCGCGTCGACTCGCCCGAGGACAGGGCGCCCGTCACGCGCGCCGCCAGGGGCGCGACCTCAAAGAGGTCCAGCAATTCCGCGATGCGCTCCCGGTGCCGCTTCACCCCGTAGAGCTTCGCGAATACCGTCAGGTTCTCCCGCACGCGGAGATTCGATGGCAGGTTCACGTACGCCGATGAGAAATTGCATCGCTCCAGGATCGCCACCCGGTCCTTCGGCATTTCCCGGCCCAGGATCCGGATCCGCCCTGCGGTCGGCGTGATCAGGCCCAGGAGCATCGAGATCGCCGTCGTTTTTCCTGCGCCATTCGGCCCCAGTAGGCCCAGGATCTCGCCACGGCCAAGGCGGAACGAGAGCTCGTCCACCGCGACGGTCTTGCCAAAGACCTTGCGCAGTCCGCTGGCCTCAATGACCTCATCCGACATGCCGGAAATTATGGGGCGCGAACCCCAAAGTTCAAAACCCAAACGGAGGAATCTATCGGCGAACCCCCGGCGGATCCCTACGAGGGCCGCCATTCGTCCAGGGGCCGAAACCACCCCGGTTCGATCGCGGGCGCGAAACCGAATGGCGCATCCACGACGCTGCCGACGGCCAGCGCGCCGTTGCGGACGTCGAATACCGGCGGGCCACCCACGCCATCCTCCCGAAAAAGATCCGCGTGCCCCCCAAGCGCCCCACGCCAAATCGGACTCGGATAGGCGCGCAGGTTGCCAAAATAATGATGACCGTTGCGCTCGGCGTGCTCGAGGCCCAGGGTCGCCACCACCGCCATGTCCTGCAGCGGTGCCACGGGCCCGAAATTCGCGAGGTCCTCGCCCGTCAGCAGGAGCCGCATGCCCCCGCCCCGCCGCCTGCACTCCAGCAGGCAGGCGCTCGCGATCCCCTTGATCACCCCCTTGCAGTTCTTGTGCGAGGTGCCCGCATAACCACAATCCAGGGCGCGCGGCAGGCTGCCGATCTCCGCATCCGATTCATCGATTATGATCGGCGGACGATCCACCCACGCCAGCAGCCCGGCCCGGGCGCCATCGTCCAGCGCCGCATCCCGCCGCAGCGGCTGCTCGAGCGCCACCAGCCCGCCGCGGACGAACTCCGCCACCCGCCCATCGCCCATCAGCGTCGACCAGAGCCCGCGCAAGGCGCCGACGTCGGCAAGGAATTCATTGCCGTCGAGCGTGAACGCGTACTCCCCGTGGTACTTTGCCACCAGCGCCGCGATGCGCCCCAGCCGATCGACCGCCGCCTGGGCATCGGCCGGGACCTTAATCTTGAAGTGCGTCAACCCGTACCGGAGGATGCACGCTTCCAGAGATTGCGGCAGGCCATCGTCGACTCGTTCCTCGGGAGCGATGTCCTCGTCGGTCAGCGGGTCCGCCAGCCCCACGGTGTGCCTGACCCGCAACCTCCGGGAGGGCACGGTCGGGAGCAGATCTGTCGGCCCAAGTCCGGCGAGTTCTGGATGCATGGCCCCGAGGTCAATCCCCAGCGCGTTCCCTCGCACGGCGGTCGCAAAAGAAATGTCCAGCGCGCGACAGATCGCATCGATCACGGCCCGCTCCACCAGTGACACGCCAAATCCCCACAGGAGCGGGGGGAAGCCCTTCCCCATGGCCCACTCCGCCTGGGCCGCCCACACCTCCCGCCACAGCGCGAATAGGCTCGCCCGCCGCCCGGACGCCACCGCGTGCCCACACGCCGCCCGGATCACCTCGATCATGTCCGCCGCCTCGCGGTCATACGGTGCCCCCGGATCCTTCGTGAACCATTTCGGCGGCAGCGCGTCCGCCGCCACGCCCCGCGACAGCCGCCCCCCCACTCCCACTTCGAGAAAGACAAGCACCTGCGGCACCGCGGTCAGCGTCGCAATCCCATATCGAAACGGGATCCGCGCCCGCAGCGACACAAACCGCAGGTCAAAATCGTGGACGGTGACACCCGTCATGGCACAGCATCTTCCGCCAACACCGGCGGAACGCAATGGGGCACCGCGCAATCCGTTCGCCGCACTATGACCCCGCAGCCAGATACAGATCGCGGCCCTTGACGAGCGCCACGATCTTCCGATCGGTCACGGTTCGCCTGAGCATCCAAAAACCGCAGTCCGGATGCACCCATTTGATGCGATCCGCCCCGACGATCTTGACCCCCTGCTCGATCCGCCGCGCAACCAGTTCCGGTGTCTCCACCGTGTTGACCTTCACGTCGATGACCCCGAGCCCGATCCCAATCCGCGGATCGAGATCCCGCTTCAGATCCTCCAGCTCCTCGTACCCCCGGTAGGCGAACTCGAATACCACGTGGTCGCATTTCAGCCGGTTCATGAACTCGATTAACCGCTTCCAGTGGCCTTTCTGGATGGATTGCCCCCCGTAGTTGCCGAAACACAGATGCACGCCTTTCTCCTTCGCCTTGGTCGCCGCGTCGAGCACGAGGTTGATCGCGTCCGCCGCCCACTGCCCCTCCTCGGGATGACCCGTGATGTTCGCCTCATCGATCTGGATCACGTCCGGATCAATCTCCGCCACCTGCGCCGCCAGCACCCGGCCCAGCACCCACGCCAGCTCCGTGACGCTCCCGTAGTGCCGGTCCACCAGCGTCTTCGATAGCATGTGCGGGCCCGTCAGCGTGAACTTCATCGGGCTGTGCGTGCAGGCGCGCGAGCGCCGATAGTCGCGCGGGATGTTCAGAGTCCCCTCGCCGATCGCCCCCTCCACCACGCCCGCCGGCTCGGCACGAAAATCCATGCCGGACCGCCGGTGGAAATCCTCGATCTCCGCCCGCGTCAGATTGGCCCGGATGCCAGCCATCGGCCTGACGAAATAATCGATCATCCCGTTGGTGTCGGGATGATTGACATCGAACCGGTACAGTTCGCCGTCCGCCACGACGTCAATGCCCGCCAACTCCTGTGTCTGGAATACCACTTTCGTGGCATCGAGCACCGCCTGCTGGGTGGGTGTGACGGCGAGCCACTCGGGTATCGGATACGAACCAACGACGGTCGTTCGAAGGCGATGCGCGGACATGATAGTTACCTCCTACATCAATGTGCGCGAAAATACCTCTGTTGCCAATAGCGAGCAGCCCGTTGAAAGGCGTAATCGCAGCCCACGCTGGTCCGCGTCGCGAGTCTCCGCCGAATCCGTCAGAACCCAACAGGGCACCGCTCTCGTCTCAGGGTCCGACGCCAGGCATCTCGATCGGTTGGCCATCGAGGGTCGATCCCTCGACCGACGTCCGACAGCCCTGGATTTGCAGCAGGAGACCCCGAAGAACACAGCGCTCAAGACGGAGCGTGGCCGCCGTGGCAACGATGGGGCGCGGGGAATCGGCGCAACCCCGGATATCGCAACCGGTGAGGCGGCACTCGACCGGCGTGCGCCGCTTCTCCTTGCCCACCACCCCAGGCGTGATGGATAGCGCCTTGGCCCCGGCGGCGCGGACCACGCAACCATCGAGCGCGTGAAGGCCGCCCTGGAAGAGGACATCCACGCTCACGCTATCGCGGAACTCGCAGCGCCTGTAATTCGTTTGGCTCTCGCCGACGTCGGCGACCGCATTGTCATTTCCCCAGAAACGGCCGACATCGATCCGGCATTGCGACGTCTCGTGCGCGCTGAATCCCTCGTCGAAATTCTCGTAGCCCGAGATGTTCTCGAAGCTGAGCCCCTGGCTATCGCCATGGATGTTGAAGCCGTCATTGAGCGCATGGCGGCAGTTGAGGTTCCGGATGACCAGGTCGCGGTTGCCGTTCTGAATGGCGAGGCCATACAACCTCACGCTCCATTGGAGATGTTTGCGGGGCCCGCGCACATACAGCCATCCGCCCTTCTCATCGATCGGCACCCAAGCAAACTGACCGGCCACAAGTTCCTCGGGGGCGGGGAAAGCACGCCCCACCGTCGGCGAACGCCCCATCCGCTGCAGTTTTTCCGCCACGATCAGCAGGTGGCGGTCCATGGGCGTGCGGGGCAGCCGCCGCCGGGCAAGGTCACCACCAAGGTCCTCCCACCCCTCGCTCGGGAGCAGATCCGCCCCCGTGAGCGTGACGCCATTGCCCTCGATCGTGAGCCTCTCCTTGCCGCGCAAGACGATCGCCTGTCGGACCACCGCGCCCTTCGGGAAAAGATGGATCGTGTCCCCCGCTCCCGCCCGATCGACCGCACGCTGGGCGGTCCGCAGCGGCGCCTCCTTGGACCCCGGCGCAGTGTCCTCACCCCGCTCGGCATCCACGTAGATGTGCCGCCCCACCGCAGCCGAGGGGGTCGCCGCCACGCTTTGCGCCAGCGCAGGGGACCCCGCATCGAGCCTCCGATAGTTTAAGTCATATTCGTCCAGCCGCTTCAGGTGCGTTACGAGACGCCGGAGGAAGTCGCCAAAATCCCTCCCGGTGGCCGGCGACCACACTGCCTCGGCCAGGGCCGCGGCGCGCGGAAAGGCAAAATACTCCACGTCCCGCGGCGTTCGCATGTACTCGGTCCAGATATTGCCCTGCCCACCGAGAATGTGCCCGCGCCGCGAGGGCGCGAGCCCCTGTGGCATCGGATCAAACTCGTACGCTTTTTGCAGCGGGAGAGAATTGCCGATGCACTCCGGTTCGCCCGGGCCCTTGGCCTGGGCATAATCAAAGTAACAGTATGCCGTTGGCGACATGACCACGTCATGGCCCGCCTCCGCCGCCGCCACGCCACCAGCCGTGCCGCGCCACGACATCACCGCGGCCTGCGGGGTGAGCCCACCTTCCAGGATCTCATCCCAGCCGATGAGCCTCCGCCCCTTGCTGGCGAGGAATTCTTCCAGCCGATGATTGAGCCATGTCTGAAGCCGCGCCTCGCCCTTCAGCCCCTCGGCCTTGAGGCGCGCCTGGCATCTCGGACATTCCTTCCACCGCTGCCGCGGGGCCTCGTCACCACCGATGTGGATGAAACGTCCGGGGAACAACTCGCACACCTCGGCGAGGACGTCCTTGGCGAACGCCACCGCCTCGTCGTTCCCGGGACAGAGGATATCCGGCTCGATGCCCCAGCGCGTTCGCACTTCGACCCGGCGCCCCAGGCAAGAGAACTGGGGATACGCCGCCACCGCGGCGAGGAAGTGCCCGGGTATCTCGATCTCGGGGACGAGCGTGACGTGGCGCGCCCCGGCGTATGCCACCAGTTCGCGGATCTGCTGCTGCGTGTAAAAAAACGGGCCATAGGGCGTCCCGTCACCACGGTTGCGATCACCGGGCGCCGGCGATTCCTTCCGGGCCGATCCGACCTGTGTCAGGCGCGGAAATTTCTTGATCTCGATGCGCCAGCCCTGGTCGTCGGTGAGGTGCAGCTGCAGCATGTTGAGTTTGTGCATCGCCATCACGTCCACGAGCCTCTCGATGAACTCCGGTGGGAAGAAATGCCGCGCGGTGTCGAGCAGCAAACCACGCCAAGGAAAGCGCGGCGAATCCTCGATCTCGGTGCACGGCGCCTTCCATGCGACCTGCCCGGCCCGCGACGTCCCGAAGATCTGCGGGGGCAGCAACTGACGGAATGTGACCCCCCCGTAGAAAAGGCCCGCTTCAGACCCGGCGCGAATGATCACGCGTTCGGGTGTTATCGAAAGGAGATACGCCTCGGGACCCTGGACGGTCGAAAGCTGCTCATCCAGCTCCAGCCGGATACCGCCTGCGCCGGGATCATTCGTGACGACGGGCAACGCAAATCCGGTGGGTGCCCGAAGGTGCGCCGCAAGCTTGTTCGCCTCGCGCAATGTTCCCGGCCCGGCGACCACCGATGTTGCACGAGTCAATTCGAACGCGCCCGCCCCGGCCTCGATCTTTCTCGGCGCCGGAATGATGGATGAAACATCGGCCCGCCCGTTGACCGATAATGGCGATAGTACCAACAGGACAAAAACCAGCGCGCCTCGCCGTGTCACGACCCGAGGCTATTGAATCTGACGCGCAAGTCCAACCCGTCCGGCCTCCACGCACCAATCGCCGCAGTCAATCGGCTTCGCCACGAATTCTCCCCTGCCGGTGGTGCCGCGTCCTGGGCGGCACGGGATCTAGCTCGAAAATTCAGATGCGGAATCGTAGGAGCCTGCTTTCAGGCGATCCCATGCGCGAATCGCGCGCGAGCGCGCTCCTACGCCTCGTTTTCACCCCCGGTGGTGCCCCGGAACGCCCGCCGACAAGCGGGCGGCCAGGGCCTGGAGCTAGCCAAGAACTTCGCGCCGTGCCCAAGACCGTGGGGCGGACGTTTCCACATGAATGATGCGGCGCGTCCGCGCGCCGGCGGCGGGGCTTAGCTCGAAAATTCGACGGAAAAGGGGTGTGGCGAAGGGCTTGCGCCCTTCGGCGGGGGCCATGGGCAAGAGGCCCATGCCATGATCCTGTGGCACGGGCGTCCCGCCCGTGGCGGCCGAGCGATCGCCGAAGCCAGAATGTTGGTAAAATCGCCTCTGGCGATCGGCTTCGCTACGGGAGAGCGCACCCCACCCGGTGACGGATGGGACCGTGCAATTCTCCCTGCCTTCCTGAGTTCCATATGGAAACCACGTGAATCCGGCGCGCGCGACCAGTGCCTCGCGTTCCGAATCTGAGACTCAGAAATCTTCCCCACGGAAATTTTTGCCGCCATGGCGGTCTGGCGCGTTCGGGCACGCTCACCGCCTATCTCTTTTCCGGTGCAATGTGGATCGCCTGCCCGCCGCGCGCGGCCAACCCCGGCTTCAGGACCGTGGTGGCATCAACGGGCCGCCGCTCGACCCGAACATGGGTCCGGGTGTCCATCGAGGGATCGTCGGAGTAGATCGATGCGGTGTATCGCTTGCCCGACTCAAGGAAATCTAGTTTCAGGGACAACTCGCGCGCCTCGGGCCCGTTCATGCACCCGACGAACCACGCCCCGCCGCTGCGCCGCGCAATGGCCGAAAATTCCCCGATCCTTCCGTCCAGCACCCGTGTCTCGTCCCATGTCGTCGGCATCCGGTCCCAGAACTCCAACTCCGGATCATCGCCAGCCGCGGCGGGCCGATCATACCAGAACAAAAACTGCCACGGGCTGTAGAGGCACACGGGTTTCGCCAACTGATACGCGTGGCTCGACATCTTGTTCACTCGCCCATCGAAATAGCAGACCGTGTTGTCGGCCGGTCCAGCGATGAATCGCGCGAATTGCAGCGTGAGGGTCTGCTCGGGCTCCGGCGTGGTTTCGTCCCCGCCGATGCCCTCGACCGTCATCAGGTTCGGATAAGTCCGCTCATAACCCGTGGTCCGATACTCATCGTGGACATCCACCATCAAGCGGTGCGCCGCCGCCTTGCGGATGGCCTCGTGCAACCAAGCGGTCCACTTCTGCGAGCCCACATTGACGAAACCGTACTTCACGCCCGCCACCCCCCAGCGCTGGTACAGGGGCAGGATCTCGTCGAGCTGCTTCTCCAGCGCGCGACGGTTGACGTACAGGATGACGCCGATGCCCTTCGATTTCGCGTGCGCGATCACCTCGGTCAAATCCAGCGGCCCCTTGGATCGCTTCGGGTCGAGGTTCACCGCCCGCGCGTCGGAGGCATCGTCGTATTCGTTCCCGTACCAGCCCGCGTCGAATTCGATGTACTGCAGGTTACGTTTCACCGCAAAATCCACGCAGGCCTTGCCGCCCGCCGTCGTCAGCGTCGCTTCGCGGATGACCTTCCCCGGCCTGATCCACGAGGTGTCACCTATCGCGCACGGCTCATTGAGGTTCAATATCAGAAAATTGTTTTCCAGCAGCGCGCCCGGCGTTTTCGCCGCCATCACGAACCGCCACGGCGTCGCCAGCGGCACCTTCCCCTCCACCGGTCCATCCAAAGAGCTGACCAGCGCGTGCTGCGCACCGGCGAGGGAAGCGAACTTCATCCTCGCGTGATCCACCAGCGCCGCCTCGCCGAGCGCCGCATAGCAATCCTCCGACAGCCGCACCACCAGGGGTCGCTCGCAGCCCTTCTTGATCTCGCTCAGCTTGACCTTTGCGTACTTGCCCTGCGCCGAATACACCGCCCACGCCTCGTGGTCGCTCCCGAACCGGAACTCCGTCTGCTCCGCCCGGATCGCCACGCCCTTCCCCTCGGACGCCTTCGGCAAGACGTAGCGCCACGCCACCCCCTCGTCATACGCCCGGACCTCGATCGAGAATTCGCGCACCGCGCCACCACGCCCTTCGAACTCGATCACCAGCCCGTTGTACCGGTCGCGGATCCCGGACCGCTCGCCGCACACCGGCTCCCACGTCGAGTCGTGTTTGGACGTGACCTCGCGGACCTTCTCCAATCCCTCGCCCAATAACCCGTCCTCCAATTCCATGCCCAGCCGCGAGTCCGCGATGATCTCGCGCCCGCCCCATCTCACCCGATACACCGGACACCCCTTCCGCCCGTCGAAATCGCGGAGCCCCACCTCAATCTCCATCCTCCTATCAGGCGATCTCAGCGTCGCCGCCGATACCGGCATCACAAGGGCCAAGGTCAGCAGAGAAACACGAGCGATCATCCTTTTAGCATCTCAGCCCGCCGCACGATAACACGCGAAAAAGATCATCGGCCGAGGAACGGGAACCGGTTTCCGCCCAGTCCTCGCGCGAGGATCGAGGAACCCTCATCGCCCTTGCCCCGCGCCCCACAACGGTGTTGTATCTACAAACCCAATGGCAATTCATGATTCTATGAAAATACGCCCAATGCCCATCGTCGCCGCGGTCCTCGCCCTAGCCGGCTGCGGCCCTAAAGCCAACCTCTACGTCGCTCCCAACGGCAACGACGCGTGGTCCGGAAAACTGCCCTCGCCCAATGCCGCCAAGACCGACGGCCCATTCGCCTCGCTGGCACGAGCGCGCGATGCGGCCCGCGAACTCAAAAAGGCCGGCCCGGCCGCGAAGCCCATCACGATCGACATCCGCGGGGGTAACTATGCGCTCAAAGAACCACTCCGCCTCGGCCCGGCCGATTCCGGCGAGAAGGGCGCACCGATCATCTATGCCGCCCACCGCGGCGAAACGCCCATCCTCTCCGGTGGCACTCCCATCTCGGGCTGGAGGAAAGGCGAGGGCCCGCTCTGGCAGACCGAACTGCCAGCCGTGAAGGCGGGAAAGTGGTATTTCCACCAGCTTTTCGTGAACGGCGAGCGCCGCACGCGCGCCCGAACGCCGAACGAGGGCTACCTCCGCGCCGTCGGCCCGCTGGAGAAGTACAGCAAGGACCGCAAGGATCCCGCGTTCGCCAAGAACCAGGTCATCCGCAAAGGACTCAAATTCCGCGAGGGGGACATCAAGGGTTCTTGGCGGAATCTGGAAGATGCCAACGTCTTCCTCTATCATTCGTGGACGACGTCGATGCACTGGCTCGATCACGTCGACGAGGCCCAGGGGACCGTTCATTTCACCAATCGCTCGGGCTGGCCCGTCGGCTACTGGGAAACCGAACAACGCTACCACGTCGAAAATATCCGCGAGGCGCTCGACGCCCCCGGCGAGTGGTACCTCGACCGCAAGTCTGGCGTGCTGGAGTACTATCCGCTCCCCGGCGAGAACATGGCCAAGGCCGAAGTCATCGCGCCCGCCCTGACCCAGCTGGTTCTCATCGACGGCGACTGGGCCAAGGACCAGCCCGTCCATGATGTCACGTTCCGCGGCATCTCCTTCCAGCACGCGGATTGGTCGTTCGCCGACAAGACGCAGACGATCGATGGCCAGTCTTTCGTCTTTCTGCCCGGGGCCATCCATGCCCGCGGGGCAAACCGCATCGCCCTGGAGGGCTGCGAGATCGCCCACGTCGGGACCTACGCCGTCGCGCTCGAGGAAGGGTGCAAGGCCAACCTCATCGTCCGTTGCCAAATCCATGACGTCGGCGGCGGCGGCATCCGCGTCGGCGAGTTCGTCCGCCAGAAGACCGCCTCCAAGACCTTCGGCGTCGCCGGCGCCGCGGTCCCCGAACTCACCAAGGACGGCACCGGCACCCGCGATACGGGCCGCAACATCGTGGACAACTGCTTCATTCACGACGGGGGCCGCGTCTTCGCCGCCGGAGTCGGCGTCATCATCGGCCACAGCGCGCACAACGAGATCACTCGGAATGAGATCTGCGATCTCTATTACTCCTCGATCTCCGTCGGCTGGGTCTGGGGTTTCGGCGAGAGCGCCGCCCACCACAACCTCATCGCGAACAATCACCTCCACCACATCGGATGGGGCGTTCTCAGCGACATGGGCGGGGTCTATTCGCTCGGTCCCTCGCCCGGCACCATCGTCGCGCACAACCACATCCACCACGTCAATAGCTACAGCTATGGCGGCTGGGGCCTCTATACCGACGAGGGCTCCTCCGAGATGACCCTCGAGGACAATATCGTCCACGACACCAAGGACGGCACCTTCCACCAGCACTACGGTCGCGCCAACACCATCCGCAACAACATCCTCGCGTTCTCCCGAGAGACGCAAATCCGCCGCTCCCGCGAGGACATCACCAATTCGGTGATCTTCGTGCAGAACATCGTCTACTGCGACAACGACAACATGCTCGGAAAAGTCTGGAACAATGGCGACTATCGCGTGAACAGCAACCTCTACTGGACCACGTCGAAGGCCGAGCCGATCTTCGCGGGCCGGGACTGGGAGGAATGGCGCGCCACCAGCGGCCAGGACAAGGACTCCCTCCTCTCGGATCCCCTCTTCGTCGATGCGCCCAAGCGCGATTTCCGCCTGAGGCCCGGCTCGCCGGCCGAGAAGATCGGTTTCCGGCCGATCGATCCATCCGGCATCGGACTCTACGGCGACGCGGCCTGGGTCGCGCTCCCCGACAAAGTCCGGCGCCCCGAGTTCAATCTGCCGCCCACCGCACCCCCAAAGCCGTCCTCGGTCATCGCCGATTTCGAGGACACGCCCAAGGGCGAGAAAGCGAAACTGGCCGAGACCCATGGCGAGGATAACGGCGCCTCGATACGCGTGACCGACGAGGTCGCCTCATCTGGAAAACACAGCCTCAGATTCACGGACGCCCCCGGGCTTCGCGCCGCGCACTACCCCCTGTTGCAGTACAAGCCGCGCCTCACCAAGGGCATCGCCCATGGCAGTTTCGATGCGCGAACAGAAACCGGCGCGATCCTCTGGAACGAGTGGCGCGACGCCGACAACCCCTACCACGCCGGGCCTTCGTTCAAAATCGAGGCCAACGGCGATGTCACCGCCGATGGCAAAAAGCTCACGTCCGTCCCACAGGGGCAATGGTCGCACTTCGATGTCACCTGCGGCCTCGGCAGCCAATCCTCCGGCACATGGGAACTCGCCGTCACGCCCCCGGGCGGAACACCCCAGCGCTTCGATAAACTCCCGAACCGATCCAAGGACTTCAAACGCCTCCAGTGGTTCGGTTTCATCAGCATGGCCACCAACCAGACGACGTTCTGTATCGACAACATCAGGGTCGAGACCGCTCCCGCTCAGAAGTAGCCGAACGCGGTGCCACCACCACACGCGCAGGACCACCGCCGCAGGCAAGATTGCCTGCGCCACGGCAAGTGGACGCGTCGAAGGCCTGCGACACACGCAACTTTG
This sequence comes from Verrucomicrobiota bacterium, assembly GCA_029560585.1. Taxonomy (GTDB): domain Bacteria; phylum Verrucomicrobiota; class Verrucomicrobiia; order JADLBR01; family JADLBR01; genus JADLBR01. The sequence continues at coordinate 66,593 of JAKQKQ010000270.1, forward strand.
GCGTCATGCACCCGGCACCAGGCGGAACCCGAGCCTGTCTCAAAACGCCAGATCATCACCTCCACGCTGGCGTCTCAGTATCAGTTGGGAGGGACGCCGTCCCCGGCGGCCGCGATCCACCAACCGCGATACGCCCCGGCCAACCCGGCCCACGAGGCCGCGGGCCCTCCCGCGCATGTGTCACAACCAAACGAGACACCGCACTAGAAACCAACATCACGGCCGCTCGATGACCGCCCAAAGGGTGCGATCTTCGGCGCGCAGTGTGATCGTTCGGCCAGCGACCTTCAGTGGGCCGCCAAGTTTTCCTTTCGGATCGAGCGCCGTCGCGCGCGCCACAGAACCGGGCAGCGTCAGCGAAAGCGGCACCGCCTCAGATACCGACGGCGCGGTTCCCCACTTGCCCGCCGGAAGCGATGTCCGCGCATCGTTCCACGGCATGTTCTGTCCCTCGGTCCGGGCCGAGGCGGCCAGCAGCAGTCGCTTGCTCTCGGCGATTGGCTTGCCATCGATCGCGACCAGCGAAACGCACGCGTAGGCGGGCAGCCCCCGCGGCCACGCCCGCGAGGCGACCTCGAGCCTCACGTCGCCAACCTCGAATGCGCGACCCCCGACATGGCCGACGAGAAAACGCACGGCGGGGGCATTCAGCGAATACCACGGACCCGCGGGATCATCCGGGAACCAGCGAATGGCGCCGCCATCGCTCGACCGCACGCCCACGGGCACCGAACCATCGCCCGCGCCGGTCGGCGGACCATCGCCCGGCTCAATGGCGCAGGTGGCGCGGCGCAGCCACGCAACCCCAGAATCGATGCCAACACCGTGCGCCACGCCCGGCACCGTCTTGCGCTGATGAACCAGCCCCGGGATGCCCTCTCGCCGGAGCGTCAGATGCACGGTGCCCTTCGCCGGCGGCAAGAGAGCCTGCCGAAAAAGCATCGCCGCGGCGGGCGCATGCACGAGGGCGCAGTCGCGGCCGATGATGTGGAAGTAGCCCTTCAGCGCAGTGTTTTCGTAGTCGTTGCCAAAGTCGCGATAGGTGTAGCTGTAGAGTGCGTCCCAATCCTGGAGGGCCCCGATGGACGCGAGCAGCGGGAACAGCTCGGCGCTGTGGTCGTTCGGCGCGGGGGTGTTGTATTCCGAGACGCTCAGGGGCCGGCCGACGACCCGATGCAGCGCCATGAACCCCAGGGTGCCGCCATCGGCGCTGCCGACCTGACTGGAGTTCGGGATCTTGAACGCCACGGTCCAGCCGCGCTCGTTGCGCGTGTAGCTGGGGTGCTGCCAATAGCCGTGGATATCGCTGTAGTCGCACAATTCAGTTTCGCGCAACACCCCCGCCGGACCCCCATAGCTGACCTGCGTGTCGGCGATTGGCATCTTGCAGCCAACCTCGGACTTGAGGAATTTCACCACGCGGCGCGTCGTCGCCATCTCCGCATCGATGAGGAACGCCGTGAAATCGCGGGTGACCGCGGCGACCGCATCGGAAGGCGGGATGCCCACGCCCGATTCGATCGATTGCCCGTCGGGCAGACCAACGCCGCCCCCCGGTCGCAGCGAAATGGCCTCCATCTCGATCACCGCAGGCTTCTGTTCGGCGGAGAAGTTGAGACGCAGGCGGGCGGGCGGCGCGGCCGGCTCGAGGTCGCCGGTCAGTGTGAACTCCCGCCAGTCTCTGGTGAGCCCAAGCGCTCCGCTCAGGCCACGCGTCCCCCAAGGCGCGGTATCGAGCATGACCGAGGCGCCCAGCCTCTGCGGCTCGGAGGCCCTGGCCCTCAGCCGCAGCGTGTGGCGACCCGATTTAACGACGAGATTCTTGTACTGCAACTGCAGGTGCCAGCCCTCGGTGCCCCCGCGCTCGATGCGCCACACCATCCGCCCATCCTGCTTTGCCAGCGTCGACTTCGCCTCTCCCCCGTTCTGGACCGCCCAGCCCGTCGGCCCCAGCAGATCCGCGCCCAGCGGCTGGGCCTCCCGATTCCACGAGGCCGCCAGCTGCGCCGTCCCGCCGTACCTCGCCTTCAGCCACGCGGTCCACTGTCGGCCGAACTCGTCCCTCAACGGCGGCGTCAGATGCGCGCGATAGTCATCGCGGATATCCTTGATGACGGTGTTCTCGTTGTTGATCTCGACGCAGGCCACCGACGGCTCGTCGGCGTAGCGACGTCCCGTGAACTCGTTCACGTGGCCCAGCAGATCCCGCGCGTACCGTTCCAGCAATTCGACGTACGGCGGATACCAGCGGTCCAGCGTCTTGCCCATCTTCATCGTCTGGTCGGCGGGCACCATCGGTTGCCCCGGATAGTGGCGCGCGACGTGCAGGTTGATGTTCGCGTAGATGCCGCGCTTCGCCAACTCCGACACCAGCCGGTCCAGTCGCCGCAGGCGCTCGGGATGCAGGCCGCCGCCGGCCGTGTCCTTCGGGTCCTTCCAGATGCCGACATCGCGCCCGTCGATATCCATGAAATGCATGCGGACCACGTTGAAACCAAGCTGCGCCAGCCGTTTTGCCAGCCTCGGGGCCTGGGACTCGTCCGGGAAACAGGCATCGCCAGTGAGGTTCGTCCCGATCAGCCGCACCCGCCGACCCTTCCCATCGACGAAATGCCCCCCCTCGCAATGGAGGAAACCCACCGCGCCCGCCGCCTCCGCATTCAGCCACGACATGTCCGCGGGCGAGCCATCGGGTACGTCCAGCCCCGGCACATCAAACACGAACCAGCCCGCGGTGGATGCATCGACCTGCCCGCGGCACGGGCGAGGCATCCACGACACGGCCAGCAGGGCCGCAACCATCAAGACATGGGACGGAAAACCGTCGGAACTCGAAAACCCAAAATTCATATGGGGAGATCGTGACGAAAAGGGACTGGCCGGGCAATGCTCCTCGCACGATCTCGATGCCATGGCCTTCTGCGATTCTGGAATCACCTCTCATTCGCCCTGCAGGCCCACCGGGGCGGAAAATGCCTGGTCCTCTTGCGGTGCAAAGCGGTGCGAGGACGCACCGCACTCCACGGCGCTGCGCGCGAAACGGGGCATTGTCATGGGGTGCCGACATCGTCCCAAGATGTCGCCGGATTTCGGCCGAAGGCCTTTGGAGTGCGGACCGTCCACGGCCCGCTTTTTGCGAGCAAACGGAATTTTCGAGCCAGCGAACCCGCTACTTCCCCAGCAGGTGCTCGATCACCATCTGATCGAGCGCCTGATAGTTGCGCTCGGCGACCAGCTCTTGTGCGGCCTTCTCGTTGAAGGACCTCGCCCGCTCCACCAGCTTCGCAAAGGTGCGCATGCTGTTGGTCGCGTGGTCGAAGCAGTGCTCCTCCTTGGTCGCCCGGAAAGAGTGGACGTCGAACGCCACGCACGCGCCGGTCTTGGCGTACCCATTCCGCTCCAGCGCCCGGATCTGATTGAACGCGACGCGCAGATTCGCGCTGCCGAATGGCTTGTCCTGGTCGAACTTTAGGCCGTTCTGGTCGTTGAGGTGCAGGGACCAGAGCTTCCCGAAGGCCATGGCGAAGTCGATCTCGTCCGCCGGATCGAGTCCCGCGAGGATGCAGTGCGCGGTCTCGATGAGACCGCCGACCCGTTTCGGGTCGCTGCAGAGCTGCGCCACGGCCAGCGCGTGCCCGATGGTCGGGATGTAGGCGTGGTCCATGGGCTCGTTCGGCTTCGGCTCGATCGCGATCCGCGCCTTCGGGTTGTGCGCGAGCATCTTGTCCACGGCCTCGACGATCAGCTCGACGCTCCGCCGCCCGTTCTTCGACTCGCGCAGGTACGTGCCCTCGCGCGCCAGCCAGAGCACGATCAGGTCACAATCCAGCTCCACCGCGATGTCGATCGTGCGCAACGAGCGCTCGATCGCATACTTCCTGGCCTTCGGGTCGTTGCTCGTGTAGGCCCCGTCGATCGTGTTCGGGCTGAACCACAGCCGGGGCGCAACGATCTCCGCGAACATCCCCACGTCACCCAGCTTCTTCTTCACCTCGCGCGCCTCCTTCTTTAGCTGGGCCGCGCTCTTCCCGTCGATGTCGGGCACCACGTCGTCGTCATGGAACATCACCGCGTCAAATCCCGCCGCCTTGAACTTCTCCAGCTTCCAGTCAAAAGATTTCGCCGCGCGCGTCGGCGGCCCGTAAGGGTCCGCACCCTCGCTGATGTTCCAGGGACCTATCGAGAATCGGTATCCAGCCTGCACGGTATCCTCCTGCCTGTTGAGTTGCGACGGCGTGCCTCCGGCACCCCGAATGCAGAGATGCTAGGCCCGAAGCCCGCGCCCACAAGGGGGAAAAAACCAAGCCCCACCGCGGGAACGATGGCTCACCACAGAGGACGCAGAGAGCACAGAGGTCGGATCCACGCAATCCCGGAGGTCCTTCTCCCTGTCCTTCGTGCCCTCCGTGGTTGAAACCCGTCCCACCAGCACCCGGTGCCACGGCTGCCTGAATAGGAGGGAACGGAGCACGGGAAACAGTGGCTCATGGCCTTTCGATAGATGCGCCATGCGAGCATCCCGGGGAGGGCCCGCGGCCTGAGCGTGTCTCAAAACCTCTGAGCCGAGCCGCCTGGCACAGGCGGCCTACAAATTTTGTAGGGCATCTCTGTGAGATGCCGTGCAATGTCGCGCGCCGCACACCATTGGACGTCCCCTCTATCATCAGATGGGCATTGATTGTTGGGTGTTCCGTGTTGGGCGTTTGAGTTTTGAGACAGCCTCGCCTCGCGGGCCGGGTTGGCCCGGGCGTTGCGCGGCTGGTGAATCGCGGACGCCCACGTCGGCGTCCCTCCCAAAGGAAGGCACGTGGGATTGGCGGGTGATCCGTTGCAGACCGACGCAACCCTCACCCCCGTCCATCCAGGCACTACACAACCAGGATGCGCCGCACCTCCTGATCAATGCTCGGCCCCACGGGGATCCTCCCGCAGAGCCGCAGGGACGCAGGGGAGATCGACAAGCCGGCGGTCGTGGCCCCCCAAGCGATCCGCCATCGATCAACTCCGTCAATCGTCAAGGGCTGACCCCACCCCTTCTTCATGGCACTTTTTGTGGGAATCGTCTCAGTTTTTGCGCGAAGGCCCGCGCTCCGAGGACGAATGGGGTGCCAGATCAGCTCATGGCAATGGCAAACCACAGAGGACACAGAGAGCAGGGAGCCGGAGCCGCGCAATCCCGGGGGTCCTTCTCCGTGTCCTTCGTGCCCTCTGTGGTTCAATCCACGCCACCAACCGCCGTCGGCTACTTCGCCACGGCTGCGGCAGACGGCTCTTCGACGAACGACGCCGATTTTCGCGCAAAGCGCTTGCCCAATTCGTCCAGTTGCGCCTCGAGGGCGTCTCCGAGGCCGGCCTGTTTGGCGCAGCGATAGACCATGAGGGATGCCAGATAGGCGTCGCTGCCCAGGGCCACCATGGTGTCGTCAGCGAACTCGTTGAGCTGGTTCAGCGCCATCACGATCTCGCTCAGCCTTCTCTCTCTGTGCCGCCCCGGACAGCCGAACGTTACACGTCGCGCCCACAGGCCCACAGCATCGGTAATGGCCGGTTCTTCCGGCTGCCACGCACAACCAGTGAGCGCTCCATGGGGATGGATGATGTAACGTGCGGCAACTGAGAATCACGAATCCGGTTGTACAAGCGGGATCTTGGACTTCGGTGGCAGAGTCCGGCAACCGCCGGACGGCGGCACCGCTTTGGAAGGGCGGGGAGCGCCCCACTGGCCGAACGCCCGGCGTTCTGCGCGCCGACTCCGCCGGATTCCAAAGCGCCGTCGTCGCTTCGCTTTGCCGGCGCTCTCCAAGACGCCGGAGGCGCCCAACGACATTAACCAACCGCGCCCAACCCACCTCTGCTGTCGCGGTGAGAAAACTACCTTTATGGCTGCAGAACCTCTTCGGCCGACTTTTCGTTCGCCTTTGGCCATGCGTCCCCATCGAGGCCGCCAGGCAGGATGCGCGACATCCCTGCCCAAATTTCGGGATTCGCGCCTCCCTTCAATTCACCCTTCATGACCGCTGCGGCGAATGCCGTCACTTGTTCGACTCTTTCCTCCAGAGAGGCAACGGCCTGTCGGCTTGCCGTTAGCTCCTGCCCCTTCGCAGCCAAGGCGGCTTCCAGTTCCCCCACCCGCTGCGCCGACCCAGCCTGGTCGCGCGACAGAGCGGCAATCTGTTGCTCCTTCCCCGCAATATTCTCCTTTAGCCCGGTCGCCTGCACGGAGAGCGATGCGATCTCCTGATGCAAGGGTTCTTCAACCGCCTTCTGGGCTGTCTTAGGATCCAGATTGAGGAAGTTGAAGAAAACGCCGACACAGCCGACAGCCCCCTCGACGATCAAGACGGCAAACAGCTTCTTCTGTTGGCTCTTGTCGGCAACCCGAATCCACCCGGGCAGCGATAGGACCGTAATAATCGCGGTACAGACAAAGGCACCAACCAGAGTATACGCGATAATCAGCTTAATGATCGCCACATGCACTGATAGGTCATTCATAATGGCTTAATCCATGATTCCGTTCGCCACCAGAAGCCGGACGCAAAGCTCCTGATATCGCACGTGGGTTTCTCCTACTCTCCGCTCGCTTGTAATGGGTCGCCTCCAAAACGCCAAGGCTCGCTTATCCCGTTGAAGATTGAGGGCCGCTCCCGGTTCCTATCACAAGTCTCTTAAACTCAGGAATCTCGACCCAAGCGGCAAAATCGTCGCCAGGCTCCGTGAGACTCGCAATCCGCTCACGCGCCGATGGTGCCTGGGCGAAAAGCGACTCAAGGTAGACAATGAGGCTATTCGGACCACCTTCCTTCGACGGGCCGCGTTGTCCCATGGCGCACGCCTTGTTGATCTTGGCACCGAGATCGTCCGGATAGAGCGCAAGATACTTTTCCGTCATTTCCAGTGCCCGCTGCCAGGAATTCTCCTGAAAGAGCAGGCAATATCCCAAGAGTTTGTACGTGGCCGCCTTTTCGCCACGCAGCGCGATCGCGTACTCCAGAGGAGCAATCGCATCAACCGGCCGATTATATGCGGCAAGAATGTTCCCGCGGTAGAACAGCAACTCCGGGTTTTCGGGATCCAGGCCCAGTGCAGCCTTGTTGGCCTGCAACGCGAGTGGGAATTGGTCTAGGATGTAGTAGGCCTTGGAGAGCATCGAGAGGGTGCCCTGTGCGAGCAGGCGCCCTGACCGGGAGTGACGCGCCAGTACTTCGACACGCGCGATCAGATCTGGCTGGTCCAGTGCCTTCTGGATCAGATGCTTGGTTTCGTCGTCCACGAACGGCTCATCCGTGTCGCGGTGCGGGTATTCCATCACCGCATCTGGCAGCAGATCTGCGAGCCCGGCGAGGTTCTGGTTAAACCGCGCAATCTCGTCGAGAATCGGGTTCAGAAGGTACTGCTTGCCGATGTACAGCGAGAGGAAACCGAGGGCGCCGAAGTAGACACACATGGCGGCGACTCCACCAGATGTCGGGAGACCGGCGGCCGTCGCAAGCGCATGCAGTCCCCTGCGGATGATTCCTTCATTCGACGTGAGGTCCGAGATCGCAAAGCCGCCGATGACCCCATTGATGACCGTCAGGGACTTGTCAAAAATCGGACGCTCCGTCGGTGTCGCGGCATAGATGAAGCCGACCACTGCTCCGGCTGCCCACGCGCCCAACGCGATCAAGTATAGAAAATCTCCTTGCGCGTCGGGCGTCGGCCCAGGTTTGGCCGCCAGCGCCACAAAGCACAGGCCCAGTCCAAGGGCAACGGGCATGTAGATTAGGAATAGCCGCGTGGAATCGAAACCTCGCCTCCCCTTAGCCGTCCCATGCACGGTCATGTCCCAGGCCCTCGCCCCACTCACGACACAGCCCGCGCGATGTCGGCCCAGAGGGCTGAAAATAGTGCGACAAGATAGTAGGTATCGCCGCTCACCTCTGCTTTTAGGGTCGTCTCAGTCGCTTTGGAGATCGCGACCTTGCCAGTGGAATTTGGCAACGCGTTGAACGCATCGAGTTTTACCGCAAAATCGCTTGAGAACTTCTCGGTTGACTCTACGACGACCGAGTAGTTCTTCGCGAAAAGGCATTCGACAACAACGGCTTCCCTGGTCAGCAGCTTGCCACCGATCTCCTGAGTGGGTCTCCCTTTGACCCTTGAGTAGATCTTCCCCAGGTACCCCATGGGGATGTACTCGTAGTAGCTGCCGGTTCCGTGCTCATAGGTGACCGATTTTATTCGATTGAAGTCGAGGCTGAGGCTTGCGCCCAGGGGGATAGAAGGGAAGGGGCCAACGCCCGCGGAGAAGAGGCTTTTCTTCGTGAGCTTTGTGGTTGCCGTCCCTGCGGCGATGGATGTCTTTAGCGTGATGTCGCCCTGGATTCCATAGTCATTCTTACGTTTCTGCAGGTCCAGCAGAAGTATCTGTGGTGTGGTGATGCTGGCTGGCACGACGTAGGTGATTTGGAAGAGCGCATCGATGTAGTCCACGATGGACCCAAGGAGCGCTCGTCCGCCCCCGGAGGCATCACGCTCCTGAAGTTGCTTCAGGAAGAAACAGAGCCCCTTGGTGTCGATTTTGTCGCGGCCAATATAATATGAGTCGATCGCCATACATGCTCCTTGGTTTGGGTTTATCCTGCGCTCTACAATGTCTCAAACACCGCGATATCAGCTGGGCTCTTTGGATCCAGCGGCATCGGTTCCCGGTCGAAGATCATTTCGAGGAAGGTGGTCGTTCTTGGGTAGAAGAGGGAGAAGGGCGAACCGCCGACCTTGGTGTCGAGGAGGCCGGTGACATCGAGGTTGACCTCGGTGAGTCCGCGGTCCGTGGGCGACCAATTTGCCGGGCCATCGGCGGCGTCATAGCCGGTGTAGGCGGCGTAGTGAGTGCCCGAAGATAAGATGACCTTGACCCAGAGGTTGGAGAGCTTCTCTGGACGGAGCTTGCTCAGATCGAAATGGAAACACCGGAAACTGGGGTCGTGGGAATAGACGGCGACGTGGCGGTCGAACTCGTCCAGGGCGCGGAACCTGCCGTCGCGCTCCTCCAAGAGCTTGATCGCGTAATCGCGGATGCCGTCGCCGCGCTCGTCGATGGCGCGCACGACGAGCTGCTGGAATTGCGGTTTGCCGTCCTCGGATTTCCACCACGCCTTCGCGGCGGCCTTGTGCCATGCCTCGAAGGCGTCCCAGGACTCGACGCGGAGGGCGCTGGTCACGAGCCCGATGAGCGCCGCATCGGGTTTGTCGAGAATACTGCCATGGTCAGCGTCTTTGACAGGAACAACCGGGCTGTCGACATGGGTCCAGTCGCAGATTTTAACTCGCTGGGATCTCTTAAGTCCACCCCTTCGGCTGAAGTTCAGGGCGATCTTCCGGGTATTGAAGGAGGCGCCGGCGACCCGGACGACGCCATCGGAGCCGGGCCCGGCCAGTTGGTTGCTAATGAAACCGGTCTTGTCGCCGCAAAACACAAAAACGTAAGGGGTTTTCGAATTCTTGCCATAGAAGGTGGATTCGCCGAAAAGATCGACGTGGGAGATGTTCCATGTGCAGGGGCTCGCTAGTTCGAGAGCGTCTAACACCAAGTCGCCGGCCTCCAGAAAGTCTGGCCCAAGGTCTTTCTTACCCTTGAAAATCGATCCGAGAAAGCCTCGGCCCTTGCGGGCCAGTGGCGAACCGAATGTCGCCGGAGCCAAACCGATCAGGCGTTTTAGTTGGTGGATCCGATCGGGATTCTTCGTGAGCCACTCGCGGACGACGAGCATCCCCGTCGAGTGGACAATGCAGTCGAAAGGCTCGCCGGGCGCTATCTTGGCATTAACTCTCAGGGCGCGATCAAAGCCCTCCGCGATGTCCGGGATATTAATTTCGTTAACGAGGGACTGCCAGGTCAGGATGTGGATGTTGGTAAAGCCTTGGGAGTTAAGGATCGCTTTCCAATTGGCGAACGCCTTTCCCGTCGAGGAGTAACCATGAATGAGGACTATGGGATTCTGATCCATTTTCCGCCCCGTGCCCTGATTGGTGCCAACATATTCATACTTAGCGCACATTCAAGTGAAACTCTGCAATTCCGCGGAAAAAGTGTCTTCGGGCGTTCAAGGGATCGGGCCCCAGGAGCGCTTTATGGTAGTTCGGGGGTGTTTCGGAACGGATGCCGGAGGCATGCCGAACAGGTGACCTGTCAATTCGTCGGCCGGAGCCGTGCGGGTGTCGTAAATCGACGGCCGGGCATGGATCGTTGCATAGTGGCGGCTGCGTTGGTGCGCGGGAGTGAGCGCCCTACCACCCGGCCAAGTCGGGGGGTGGGACACCCGCCTCAGAACCAAATGCAGCCGGTTCAGAACCCAATCGGATTTCTTTCTGGGACGGTGCGGTTTGAAACCAGACCGGAAGACGTTTGGTGGTGAAAATGGGACGTAGGAGCGCGCTTGCGCGCGATTCGAGTCGCCTGCAAGCAGGCTCCTACGATTCGGCGTCTGAATTTTCGAGTCAGCGGCGCCCCCGGCGCGCGGGGGCGGGGCCGTTTTGGACTGCGGTGGCAGAGCGAAGCGGCGACACCGCAGTCCAAAGCCCTCCCCGGCCCGGATCCTGGATCGGGGCACAAGCCGCGCCCGCAAACAGCGCCCGAAGTTCCTGGTCAGGGCGATTGGCCTTGATTCCGCGGCCCCACCGCGAGAACGTTTCTTATCGCTCCGGTCGGACGCGGGAGGCGGGGCCGGGACGGGTGCAGCGCCATGAACTTCCTCCAACTTGGCATTCGGGGCAAACTAACCGCACTGGTCATCCTGCTGGTGCTCGGCGCCAGCTATATCGTTCCCCGGTGGCTCTTCAACGACACGCGGGCCATCGTGGAAGAGCACGAGGTCGTCGACCTGCGAGACGAGGCCATGTTGCGCGCCTGGGAAATCCGCGATCTGGTGGATGGCCTCCGCGAGGGTGTCGCGAAGTTGGCGTCAGATGTGCTCAAGACCAATGTCCTCGCCAATATCGTGAACGTCCCACCCTGGCAGGTCACGGAAGAGCACGCGGCGGAGCTCCCCCGCCAGTGGGAGCGTTTCCTCCGGCTGGTGATCGTCGATCGGAGCGGGGCCGTCCAGCCCGGCTCGATCGTGTTCCGCAGGGGCTGCGAGACCCTCAAACCGCCCGAGCGACTGGTCCCGCCATCAGGAGCGGTCCCATCGCAACCGGAGGTGCTCGTCTCCGAAATCCAGCCCCTGGACATTCCCAGGGCTTTCGCCGCTGCGGGCGAGGGGTCGCCACCACTCTTTAGAACGCCCGTGATCTGGGCCGGGAAGCGACTGCCGGGGCCAGAAGGCGATAGCATCTTCGTGGCCATGGACCTCACGGTGCGCGGCTCGCCCCGGCACATATCCTTTCTCGTTGACGAACGCTTGCAATGGCTGATGCACCCGGAGCCCGATTTCAAGAAGCGGGGCCAGCGCGACAACACCTTCGCCGATCTGGATTTGCTCGAAGAATTCCGCCGCACGACATGGGGCGGTGAAGATGCCAATGTCCGACTGGGCGACCTCAAGGACAAGTCTCCCCTCAAGTCCCCATATCACTTCATGGAGGCCATGCCCGACGCGGAATTCACGGCCTTTGTTCGAAAATTCGAGAGGACGGATCCCGCCGGTTTTCTCAACGCGCTGGATCGCCTCGGCGCCAAGTACGAGCCGCGTGGTGTCCGCGTCGGCGGCCTGGCCGGTCGCGTGAGCGAGGTGCGCCTGCTCGCGCGTCCCGACGTCGAGCTGACGGCACTCCGCAAAGGATTGCCCGAGGACCTTGCCGAGGCCTTCCACAAGCGGCCCAGATCACTCGCGTGGCGCCCTCTCGTCACCTGCCGCCTCGGCGACGCACAGCTGGTGCGCATCGCGATCCAGACGCACGCGGGCCAGGCCAACTACTATCTCGCCTACTCGGCATTTCGGGAGGAACTCGTCTCGAGCATCAATAACGAACTGGCCTCGCTCAATCGCGTATCCGCGCTCCTCGCGGTCGTCGCCGGCGGCATCGCGTTCCTCATCTCACTTTTCTTCGTCCGCCCGCTGCTGCGCATCGCCACGACTGCCCGGCACGTGAGCGCATCCTCGACCGAGGGCCTGCCGGACAAGATCGAGGCGGTGCGCCGCGCCCTGCCCGCCCAGCGGCCCGATGAGGTTGGCCAGATCGCGCGCGCGCTGGAGGCCCTCCTGCTCCAGGTGCTCAATGGCCACGAGCGCTTGCGCCAGCTCAACGCCGATCTCGAAAGCCGCATCCGGGACCGCACCCGCGAGCTGCAGGAGGCCTACGAGCAACTGCAGGGCCTGTCGGTGGCCAAAGACGAGTTCCTGGCCAGCGTGAGCCACGAGCTCCGGCAGCCGCTCAATTCAATCTTCGGGTTCCTGCAGTTCCTGGAGATGTCGGACCTCGACAACGAGCAGAGGGCCGACATCCGCAAGATCCGCAACGCGGCGATGTACCTGCGCAACCTCATCAGCGACATCCTCGACTACCAGAAGATCGTCATGGGCGTCCTGGAACTCGAGCCCCAGCCGATCGACACGCACGAGTTCCTCTATGTGATTCGCGACTCCGTCGAGGTGCAGGCCAAGGAATACGGCAATGCCCTGGAGCTTGAACTGTCCCGCGACCTCGGGGTCTTGCGCAACGACCCGCAGCGGCTGCAGCAGGTGCTCGTCAACCTCCTCACCAACGCGTGCAAGTTCACGCGCGATGGCCGGGTCACGCTCCGCGCTCGCCGCGAGAGCGCCGCGGTGGGCCAGGACTGGGTGATCTTCGATGTCCAAGACACCGGCCGCGGCATGAAACCCGAAGAGCAGCAGAACCTCTTCGTGAAATTCAAGAAGCTCTCGGCCAAGGAGGGCAACAAGTCGGGGACCGGCCTGGGGCTGGTGATCACCAAGGGCCTCTGCGAGCTAATGGGCGGCGGCATCTCCTTCACCAGCGAATTTGGCAAGGGCACCACCTTCACGGTCCGGATCCCCGCCGAGATCGGCCCGCCCCAATCGCGGCTCCCCGACATGGCCCTCAAGAAGCAGGCGCCGCGGCCCACCGGACCACGGCCGACGGTGCTGGTGATCGACGACGATCCCGCGGTGCACGAGCTGATGTCACGTTTCCTCGGCCAAAACGGCTACCGCGTCCTCGTCGCGGGCGATGCGGATTCCGGCATCGCGACGGCCAAGCGCGAGAAGCCCGACGTGATCACCCTCGACGCCGTCATGCCGGGCCGCGACGGCTGGGACGCCCTTGCCGAACTCAAGACCGACCCCGGCACCGCCTCCATCCCGGTGGTCATGGTCACGTTCCGGGAGGAGCGCGGCAAGGGCTTCGCACTGGGCGCCGCCGATTACATCGTCAAGCCCATCGATTGGCCAGGCCTCCGGCAATCGCTCGACCGGCTCTGCGGCGCATCCTCCAAGCACGGGCGAACGATTCTCGTCATCGAGGATGACTCCGATGCCCGCGAACTCTTCCGGCGCACGCTCAGCGCCGCGGGCTGGGAGGTCCTCGAGGCGGAGAACGGTGCCGAGGGACTCGATGTGATGGCGGACCGGCGGCCCACCGCCATCATCCTCGACCTCATGATGCCGGTGATGGACGGCTTCGACTTCGTCGCGGAGTACGCGAGGCGGCGCCTGGACGATGGCGCAGAGCCCATCCCCATTCTCGTGGTCACCGCCAAAGACCCTACGCCCGACGAGCGCGGCCGGCTGAACGGCTTCGTCGAAGGCATCCTCCAGAAAGGGGGCCACACTCAGGACGAGCTCCTCGGAGAGATCCTCGCGATGGTCTCCCGCCATACCCCCCCATCACAGTAGGCATCGAACGGAGACAATCATGGCCAAGATCTTGATAGCCGACGACGACGACGACATGGTCGAAATCTGCTCCAGGCTCCTCTCGCGCAAGGGCCACGAGCTGCTCGTCGCCCGCAATGCCGAGGCGGCCGTCCGAACCGCCACCACGGAGCATCCCGACCTCATCCTCATGGACATGCGAATGCCCGCCGCCGACGCCGGGAAGGTCAGCGATCGCGCCGGCCTCGATGCGACCACGCGCCTCAAGGCCGATCCGTCCACCGCCAACATCCCCGTCATCGCGCTCACCGGCCACACCATGCACAAGTGGAAAGAGGCGGTCCTCGCCGCAGGCTGCGCCGAACTCCTGGACAAACCCATCGTCGATTTCTCCATCCTGCTGGGCGCCATTGACCGCAACATGAAACGGAAGGGCGCCGAGTGACCGAAGAGACCGGCCAGGTCCTAGAGCAACTGCGCTCCGCGCTTCTGGAGGACGCCGAGGCGGCCGCCTCCATCTCGCAACTCCTGCTCGAGAATGCCTCGCAATCGGAGGCGGCCGCGCCGTGGCGCCGAGACCTGTCCCGGATCCGCCAGAGCGCCCTCCGGCTATACCGCGCCGTCCGCCAGCGCCTCCACGCACCCCACGGCACCGCGAGCCCCAAAGCGATCGGCGAGCGGCTGCACCGCGTCCGCCATGACATCCGCGGCATCCTCGGCAACGTCCTCAATCGCTGCCAGCTGGTGACGCTCGAGGCCGATGGCCTCGACGAGGAACTCCGTGCCGACCTCGATCGCATCCGGGATCACGCGCGCCGCTGCGTCGATCACCTCGACCAACACCGGGAGGTCACGCGCGACGAGACCCCCGCCGAAACCCCTGCGCCCATCGCAGCGAGGCGATCCCCGGCAGCCAGTCCCACCGCGCCGCTCATCTGCCTCCCGGCCACGGATATCACGGGCGCCAGCATCCTCGTCGCCGACGATAATCCCACCAGCCGCGAGCTGCTTGGCCGCTTCCTGAAACGCCACGGCCATGATGTCGCGTTCGCCGCCGATGGCCGCGAGGCCCTCGACCTCCTCCATGCCCGCGACTTCGACCTCGTGCTGCTCGATGTCATCATGCCGCGCGCCGATGGATTCGAAGTGCTCGCCAGCATGCGAGAGACGGGAAAACTCGCGCACACGCCCGTGATCGTGATCTCGGGCATGGACTCCGGCCCCAACGTCGTCCGCTGCATCGAGATGGGGGCCGAAGATTTTCTCCCCCGCCCCATCGACATGGCGCTTCTCAAGGCGCGCGTCTGCTCATGCCTGGAACGCCAGCGCCTCCGGGAGCGCGAGTTCGCGCAGTTCTTTACGCCCGAACTGGCGCGCCAGCTCGTGCGGCGGCCGGAGATCCTCACGGGGGGCCGCAGCATGGAGGTGTCCGTCCTCTTCTGCGACATCGTCGGCTTCAGCCGCATCAGCGAGCGACTGGGCGCCATCGACACCCTGCGCTGGCTCAGCGATGTCCTCGACGCGCTCGCGGCGTGCGTCATGGACGAGGGCGGCGTGCTGGTGAACTATGTCGGCGACCAGATCATGGCGATGTGGGGCGCGCCAGAGGCACAGCCCGATCACGCCGACCGCGCGTGCCGCACCGCCATCGCCATGATGAAGGTCCTCCCTCAGTTCGATCGCAGATGGCAATCCGCGATCGGCGCGCGGACCGAGGCCTCGATCGGGATCAATAGCGGCGAGGCCTTCGTCGGCAACGTCGGCACCCCGCGTAAGTTTCAGTACGGCGCCCTGGGCAACATGGTCAACCTCGCCAGCCGCGTCCAGAGCGCCACCAAATACGTGCGCGCCCCCGTGCTGATGACGCACCACACCCACGCGCGACTCAAGATCCGCCCCCCACACCGCCGCCTCGGCAAGTTCCGCGTCAACAACATCGAGGAGCCCGTCGGTCTCTTCGAGCTCGCCGCCTCGCCGCCCGCCGACTGGCTGACCCTGCGCCGCGCCTACGAGCGCGCCCTCGACTGTTTCGAAAAACACCAGCTCGGCAAGGCGTCCTCGCTCCTCGGAAACCTCCTCGTGAAGAACCCCAGCGACGGCCCGTCACTGCTCCTCATGTCGCGCGTAGCGGCCTCCCTCTTCGCCGACGAAACGACCTTCGACCCCGTCTGGACATTCTCCGCAAAGTGAACCGGTCGTCACGAGTCCCTGATCCCAGCCTGATCGAGAACGCGCCGCATCATTCATGTGGAAACTTCTGATGGTGCGCAGACCGCGTAAACGCGGTACTACGAACCCGATGGCGTTTCAGCATCGAACCGCCGCTCGTAGTACCGCCTTCAGGCGGTCCCCGGGTGCGCGAGGCGGAAGTTTCAGGTCAGGCATCCGGCGGCACCTTTCGACAGAAAGTTATTCCCCCACAACCTGGACGTGCACGCGTCGGTCGCGGGGGCGGTTGTCGTGATCCACCAACACGATCTGCTGCCACGTGCCCAACAGCGGGCGTCCCCCCACCACCGGCAGGCAGACGCCCGGCCCCATCAGCGATGCGCGCAGGTGCGCAAAGCCATTGTCGTCGCCCCAGGTTTGCGAGTGCCGCGTCGCCTCGTCCCGCGAGGCGATCTCCTCGAGCTTGTCGCGGAAATCCTCCACGAGCGCCGGCTCGAATTCAATGGTCGTCACGGATGCGGTCGAACCGATGGCCGTCACCGCCACGATCCCGGCCTTCGCTTTTGAACGCGAGACGATGCGCGAGACCTCGGCCGTCAGATCAACGATGTCCGAGAAGCCCTTCGTTTGGACGCAGATCTCTTCACCATAGACCATGCGGTCGTTTTGGGCGCGCCCATCGCGAAGGCAAGGCCGGAGTGACAGACTCGACAACGGCTCGAGTCTGTCTCAAAACTCAAACGCCCAACACGGAACATCCAACAATCAATGCCTATCTGATGATCAAGGGGACTTCCAAGGGTGTGCGGCGCGCGACAATGCACGGCATCTCGCAGCGATGCCCTGCAATATTTGTAGGCCGCCTGTGCCAGGCGGCTCGGCTCAGAGGTTTTGAGACAGCCCCGCCTCGCGGGCCGGGTTGGCCCCGATGTCGCGCGGCTGGTGAATCGCGGACGCCGGGGCCGGCGTCCCTCCCGGGTGATGTGGGCGGCAAGTGCTGTGCGGCGTCTCTGTGAGACTCCAGCGCCGGGGTGATGGTCTGGCGTTCTGAGATCTCGGGCCAACGCTCAGAACGGCGCACCCGAGACCGCCCAGCCGTTGCGGTAGCCGCGCCGCAGGAATCGCTCGGCATCGGGAAAGTTCGGGATCTTCATCGTCGCGGCCTCCCAATCCAGCCGTTGCCCCGGATTCCGGATCGCGATGCTGGCCAGCAGGATGGCCTCGGTCATCGGGCCGGTCTGCGCGAAGTGCGACTCTGTCTTCGCCTTGCCGAGACAGGCGTCCACAAAATGCTCGTAGTGGTCCCGCGGCGGAAGATCCGGCTTCGGGTGCGCCTGGAATTTCTCGCGCGGCAGCAGCATCGGCGCGCCGCCCGTGCGCTGCAGGAGCGCCCCTTCGGTGCCAACGACCAGCGTCCCCTCCGACGGAAACTTTCCGCTCGGGTCCATCGCCCGCACGTCCTCCGGCGGCAAAAACTCGCCGTCGAACCATTCGATCACCATCTCGCCGCCATCGACCAGCGGCCCACCGGCGAAGGTCCATGTCACGTGATCACTGAGCGGCCAGTTCTCTTTCTGCCGCTCCGTCGCGCTCTCTTTCAACACCTCGATCTCGGAGGCCATCGGCTGCGATGACTTGGCATCGAGCGCCCGCCACGTGGCCTCTTCCTTCCACACCCAATCCACTTCGGCGATGACCGATTTCGGCGCCTTGAGCCCGAGCGCCCGCCAAGTGGCGTCCATCAGGTGGCACCCCATGTCACCCACCCAGCTCGTGCTGAAATCCCTCCACGCCCGCCAGCGGGCGGGATGATAGATCTCCGGCACGAAGGGCCGCATCGGCGCCGTCCCGATCCACTGCTCCCAATTCAGCTCGGGAGGCGCCTGCTGGCCCACCGCCGGGCGCGGGCCGCCGAGGCGGTTCGGGGCGGGGCGATTGGTGCAAAGGTAGGCGCGCTTGATCTTCCCGATCACGCCATCCTGCATGTACCTCACCATCATCCTGTCGCCGATCTTCGACGCGTGCTGCGTGCCGAGCTGCGTCACCACGCCCTTCTGAGTCGCGAATTCCGTCAGCAGCCGCACCTCCGCGATGTCGTGGCACATCGGTTTCTGGCAGTACACGTGCTTTCCGAGCCGCAGTGCCTCGTGCGCGATCGGAAAGTGCATGTGGTCCGGCGTCGTCACGTTCACCGAATCGATCTTGTCCCCTTCTGTCGCGAACATCTCGCGCCAGTCCGTGTACCGTCGCGCGTTCGGCACCTGCTTCGCCGCCTCCTCCAGGTGCGCACTGTCTACGTCGCACAACGCCACGATCTCCACCCGGTCGTTGCCCAGGAAGTTCTTGAGATCGTTCCCCCCCATCCGCGTCACGCCAATGCACGCGTGCTGCAGTTTCCCGTTTGGCGACGCCGCGCGCAAGCCCGAGCGCAAAATCAGCGGGGCGCCCGCCGCCACTCCGGCCACGTTCAAAAATCGGCGTCGGGTCAGAAGCGATGTGCGGCAGGCGGCATTGCCTGCGCCGGGTTCAGTTTCTCGGGACGAACGGGAAGACGGCGCGCCCATGGCCATCCCGTAGCGCCCCGCCGCTCGCCTTCAAGCCCAATCAATCATCGGCCCCATCCCCGACAGGGCTTTTGGTTCGTTCGACCGAAGCCGTTGGAGTCCAGGCTTTAGCCTGTTTCGTGCCCGATTCAGCCTAAAGGCTGAACTCCACCAGGCTGCCGTCGAATAACCAAACGCCCTGCATCTCCGATCCAAAGGGACCCTCGTACTCGAAATCGAACGGCACCAGTTTCATCAGCGCCTCCGTCTCCAACACAGGCCGACGACAAACCCGACCGCGATCCACTGGAGGAGGATGGCCAGCGCAATCACCCCGAAGGCGGCATCGCCCTGCGGTGGCAACCCCGCGTCGGTCCAAAGTCTCCCCAACCGAATGCCCGGATAGCTCAGGAAATGCGCCGCGGCCTCTAATCCGGAATCCGACTGCGCGAGCACAAACAGCACGATCACGCCCATGAGGAATCCCAACGCCGCTGACATCAGCAATGGAAAAGACTTCATGATGTGGCTCCCAAGAACTTAGTAGGCATCGGATTCGCGTCAATCGGCGGACAAATTCTCAAACCGTGCGGGGCACGGACGCCAGCTCGAAAATTCAGAAGCCGAATTGTAGGAGCCTGCTTACAGGCGAATCCATACGCAAATCGCGCGCAAGCGCGCTCCTACGTCCCATATTCGCCCCCGATGATCCGGCAGCCGCCGGATGGCATCCGAGTTTCAGGTTGCCTGGGACCAACGCCGGGCACACCCGCCGGTGAGAGTCCCGTTAGATGGTCAGAATAGCCAGAGAATTGCCCACCAGACCTCCCGAAGAGCCTGCCGAAGCCTGCCCGCGGACGATCCGGATCGCGCCAAAGTGCGCTACGTTGGCTTCTTCTCCGAACTGGCACCCGCCCGGCAGGCCCAGAGAATCCCGGCACCGACGAGGAGGTTACTCACGCTGTCCATCGCCACCCACCACCATGGGAGGGGGCACTGAAGGTTGATCGCCAGGTAGGCTGGCCCTCCAATCAGATAGATCCACCCACAGAGAATCACCAGCGGACGATACCGCACCACGTCATTGGAAATCACCCAGACCAATACCCCAAAGGCGAAAAAGACATAACCCGCATTGCCGCCGAGATAAACTGTGATGGGCTGAAGAATCGGTTGCCCCAACCCCATCAGCCAACAGAATTTCTCAATCGCAACGCGCGGCAGAATCGCCCCCGGCAGCCCCGTGAACAACACCACTGCCGTAAAACGCAATAGCCACCGCTGGACCCTCAGGTTGCCGTGGGTTTTTTCTGCGAGAGGCTCGTCGATCATGGTGTGTCCCTCCACTCAAATCCGTTTACAGGTCGATGGCCGCCCGCGCCAGCCCCAACTGCCCGCTGAAAAACCCACAAAACGGTCGCGTTTCGCACGGGAGGGACACCGTCCCCGGCGTCCGCGATCCACCAGCCGCGCAATGCCTGGGTCAACACGGCCCGCGAGGCCGCGGGCCCTCCCCATTTTTGATCAATCATCTCTCTGCGGTCGCTCCACTTGAGCATCGATCGTACATAGCCCGCCGGCGCACCCCGCGGCCTCTTGATTCTCGGCGAGTCTGGAAAGGTCCGGGCACGACATGAAAGTGCGGCGGAGCAGATCGGCGGAGAGTGGCTCCCGTCGGTTCCACGGGAGCAGGGAAAGCAATCGCGCCATCAGGCAATAACCAATCGTCACCAGCGCAAATGTCCCGACCGTCGGAAGCCAGTATAGCCATCGCATGCTGGGAACGTAGCAGACCCCTAACAGAATCAGGTAGGCGAGACGGAGTTGCACGGCAAAGGCAGACAGGCTTTTTTCGCGGACCACCATCACGATTGCCTGAAGTGCCGTGATCCCCATGGCCGCCACGAACGCCGTGGGGCGCCCGCACAGGCCGATCGCCAAGAGAATGGTGGTCAGCACCCAGGCCCACCATGTCCAGTCGCCCAACAGAAAAAAGACGCGTTGACCGCTTTTGCCCATTGTTCTGAATGGCGCTAAGTTAAAGGACATTTGGGATCGTGGCATGGGCATCCTGCCCATGGCCAGCCCCACGGCCAGGATGGCCGTGCCACTGTCGCGACAAACTTAACTTAGCGCCATTCCTCACTGTTTTTCTCTTCATGGCATTTCCCCGATGAAATTAGCCTGCATACTTCACGCTTCCGCGTGAAATATGCAGGCTCAAAGGAAAAGCGCATCCGACAACCCGCCGCAGCACCCGGACGCGAAGGTCTGCGCCTGCGCTGGCCGCCGGATGATCAGCGGGGGGCCGGGTCCGCGGCGAGCCGCTCCCACACCTTGGGCAGGCGGGTCTTGATGAGATTCAAGCTGGAGGCGGGCAGGGCCTCGCCGCGCAAGGGGACGGGCCGCGTGTCATCGGCGTCCACCCGTCCCGCATTCCTCCCGTACTTGTACTCGGCATCCAGCGAGCCATCGGGCGCGAGCCTCACGCCCGGCCACGAGGGATTCGCGACCGAGATGAAGAACAGGTCCCTGTCCACAGCGTGGCGCTCCCCCGGTTTCAGGCGGAGGCGCGCCTCCGCGAGCCCTCGGAAGAGCTCCCGGGCGATGAGTTCGGCGGGGTTGAGGAATTCGATCTGATCGGCGATCAGCGCGCGAAAGGGCCGCAACCCCGAGATCTCGAGATCCCGCAACCGCGCGAACGCTTCCGTGATCTCGGCCTGGATCAGCGGGAAGTGCGTGCAGCCAAGCACGACGGTGCCAATGGGCGCGGTGCCGCCCCCTTGGCGATAGTCCTCCAAGAGCGTCGCCACGTCGTACCGGGCATAATCCTGAACAGAGTTCAATTGCAGGGTGCTTGGCTCGCGCGCATCGCCGAGGATCCCACCCGCGGTGAATCCATACAGCGCCATTCGATCCGCATGGAGCGGTGCCCGCGGGTTGCCCGCGGCGGGTCCCTGATACGGTGCAAGGCGCGGGCCCGCCCTCGGGTCGCAAATAAAGGACGGGTCACCCTCGATGGCGCCGGCCAAACCCACGCTGCCCTGCTGGATCAAGGGCGGCACAGGCTTGCCGGCGAGCCCAATGGCCCGCCCGATCGCCTTCGGGTACGCCTTGCTGTCGCATGTGCCCACCGTCGCGAGGATCGCGACCGCATCGCCCCTTTTCCCCGATGGCACGCGCCCCATGACCCCTCGCGCTCCCGCCTCAACGATGCCTATGACTGGGATCGGCAGATCCCACGCCCGGATCACCGCACGGACGTCCTCCAGGCCGTAGGCCGTGGCGGTGTTGCACGCGATCACGATCGCTTTCACGGGCGGTTTCGGGATCTCGGTCCGCGCCCCATCGCCCGACCACGCCCGAGTCCCCAAAAGAAAAATCGCATCCTTCAATATCCGCTCGCGGAGGTATCCCGCCTTCCCGCGGCCCGGATAATTCCCATAGGGCATGTTCGCCTGATCGCCGAAATAGACGAACCGCTCGCACTCAAAATCCCTTCGCCCATCTGAGCCGGGCCGAAGCGTCTCGTTGTCGAATGCGTCGAGCGCAAGGATCGCCTCCAGCACCGTGAGGCCGCCAATCCCAGAATCAAACACGCCGATGGGGAGGTCGCGCGTCTCGCCCCGATAAACCGAGCGATTGAAAGAACAGGTCGCATCCCCGTCCGCGTGCGCATTCGCGTGGGCGATCACCCGCCCCAACACCGCATCCTCTGCCACCAACGCCACAGGTTGAAGAAGGACGCGAAGAACAAACAAAACTGTGGCGAACCACGGCCAAGTTCGTCCCCGATGACACATGCCAGCAACATAGGCAAATCCCGAGCCATGCCGAGTCCTCAAAAAACACCACGGGCGGTGCCCGGTCGCACGTATCAGCCGGGAGGGACGCCGGCCCCGGCGTCCGCGATTCACCAGCCGCGCGACACCTGGACCTGGGCCGATGCGGCCCGCGATGCCGCGGGCCCTCCCCAGGATGCTCGCATGGCGCGCCCAAGATTCTGCAAGGCTTCTCTCGCTTCGGCCACCAGACGAAAAAAGTATGTTCAGGTTCATCCAAGGCACCACACTCGCCCGACAGATATTAATGGCGCGGCTTCCCCATGAGACGATCGGACATCGTATTCGAATTGAAGGGTTCACCGAAGGGCGCCTTCGACGGAGAGACATGGGTGTTCCGACGCCGTGAACAATGGGCGGTGATGGGGCCCAACAATTCGGGCAAGAGCTACCTCGCGGCCCTGCTCGCGGGCACCGCGCCGCCGCGAGGCATCGGGTTGACCTTCGGCGAGGAGGGCGCCGAAGACCACGTGGCGGTGGCGACCTTCTCGCAGCAGCAGGATCAGGCGCTGGGCGGTTGGCTGCAGGCCCGATGGCATTCGATGGAGGAGGACTCACCCTCGGTGCGAACGTTTCTCTCGTACGAGGGCGTGAACGAGATCAGCCCATTCGAGGTGCGCGGCAACGATACCGCCGGGCGCCGTGCGTTCGCGCGCCTCCTGCGAAAGGTCTCAGGGATCTTCGCCCTGCGTCCGCTTCTTGGCCGCCTCATGGCGCAGCTCTCCAACGGCGAAATGCGCCGCGTCTTGCTCGCGCGGGCACTGCTCAAGTCGCCAAAGCTGCTGGTCTTGGACGATCCGTTCGCGGGACTCGATCCCACCATGCGCGCGCGCCTGCACGCGGCGCTGAATCGATTGGCCGACGAGGGTTTGCCGATGGTGCTGATGGTGAGGCACGAGGACGAGATCCCCGCGTGCGCCACGCACCTCCTGCTCCTGAAAAATGTGCGGATCGCGGGACTGCGGAGGTTGGCGTACAGCGGCATGGCCGCCGGAGGGTTTCCCTCCCTCCGCCCGAAAACCGCGCGGGCAATCTGCCCGCACCACGCAGACGGTGATGCGCGCCAACCGATCATCGAACTTCGCGGTGTGACCGTGCGGTACGGCAAGCGCACGGTCTTGGATAAGCTAGATTGGACGGTGCGCGAGGGAGAGCGGTGGCTGGTTGTCGGACCGAACGGCTCCGGCAAGACCTTGCTGCTCAGCCTCATCACCGGCGACAACCCGGCAGCCTACGCCAATGACGTTCGAGTGTTCAGGCGGGCCCGCGAATCGGGCGAGAGCCTTTGGCCGATCCGCCGGCGCATCGGTCAGGTGTCGCCAGAGATACAGTGCTACTTCGATGGCGGAATCAGCGTCCTGGATGCGGTGCTCTCGGGTCGCCTCAACGCCGACGGCGGCGTGGCGCGACCAACGCGCGAGGCCCGCGAGGACGCGCGCCGCTGGCTGCGTGAACTGGGATTGACCGATGCGGAAAAGGTGCCCTTCGGCGAACTTTCGGCGGGACGCCAGCGCCTGGTGCTGCTGGCTCGGGCAATGCTGCCCGGACCCGATTTGTTGCTGCTGGATGAACCGTGTCTCAATCTCGACTACGCGGCCCGCCGCCATGTCCTCGGTGTCCTGGAACGACTGCTCCGCAATCGCCGCAAAGAAACGGTTATCTGTGTCTCACATCGATCGGACGACATCCCTCGCGGATTCCAGCGGGTGCTCACGCTGGGCCCCTAGCCAGAAGCTTCGGGCGCTGTTCGCGGGCGCGGCTCGTGCCCCGACCCAGGATCCGGGCCGGGAGGGCTTTGGACTGCGGTGGCAGAGCCCCGGATCGGGGCGGCGCCACCGCAGTCCAAAAGGCCCCGCCCCCAGAAGTTTCACCCTGAATAATCCGGCGCGTGGACGTTTCTGGCTAGTGCCGCCCCCTCGCGCCGGGGGCGGGGCTTGCCCGTTGAAAAACCCCGTGATGCCGCACGTGGCCCGATTTCGCCGGGAGGGCCCGCGGCTCATCAGGCTTTCAGGTATCCGCTGTAGGCCGAGATCACGGACGAACCGATGAGCAGCACGAGGCCGATGGCCAGCAGTGCGCGCGTGCGGCTGCTCGTGCCCTTCCATTCGCCGAGCAGGATGCCCAGCAGCGTCGAGAAAAGTATCGCGCTGGCCATAAGCACCGCCCACCCGATGTAGGACAGTGAACCCATCTGCGGCTCTCCGGTCTTGAAGCAAATGAACTGCGAGCACCAGATTGCGCCCGCGAGGCCCGCGAAAAACAGGTTGTTGGCCATCGGTGCGTCCTTGCGGGTGTAGTCGCCCAGCGACTTGTTCTTCGAGTTGAGGAACAGGCACCAACCGGCGTTGACCACGAACCCGCCCAACAGCACCACCACCAGCACCGGCATCCCGGCCCACGCAAGCGGCGTTACCGGCTCGATGCTCTTGGCCAGCGCCTCGATATCCGGCCCTCCCTGCAGTCCGAAACTCATCCCCGCGCTCGCAATCCCGGAGAAAAACGCCACGAGGATGCCCTTCTTAAAATCGTATTCCGCGACGGCCTTCTTCTTCTCGGCCTCGGGCAACTCGTTCTCCTTGGACATGCCCGCCAGGCCCACGAACACGATTCCGATCACCGATACCGCCACGCCGATCAGGGACATGTTCGCCGCCGGCGTGCCGCACAGCGACTGGAGATTCCCGTTCAAAATTGGCGGGATCAGCGTCCCGGTCGCCGAACAGAGGCCGCAGCCGATCGCGAGGCCGAGCCCGACCCCCAGGTAGCGGATCATCAGGCCCCACGTCAGCCCACCGACGCCCCACATCGCCCCGCACATGAAACACTTGACGATCTGTCCGCCCGGCGCCTGCGAGAGCACCTTGAAAACATTCGGCGAAGTCGTCAGTGCAAGGATCCACGGCACGAGCACGAGGCCAGCCACCGCATAGATCATCCAGTAGCTCTCCCACGCCCACTTCTGGACCTTCTTGAAGGGCAGGTAGAATACCGCCCCGGCCAATCCGCCGAGCGTGAATATCAGCACGCCCAGCGATGGGTTTGTCGTCGTTTCCGCCGCAGTCGCAAGGAACATACGCCTCCTCCTCTGGGGGTCCGTCGGACTAAACCCGCGGACCTATCGGGTTGCTCACCTCTTCGAAAGGACGTCCGCCTCGTACTTCTTGACCTCGTCCAGCCACGCGGCCCCCACCGGCACGCCCTTCTTCGCGCAGTAATAATCCCACACCGCGCCCGCGGGCATCACCTTCATATCCTCCATGAGCGCCAGACGCGATGTGTAATCGCCCTCCAGTTCGGCCGCCTTCAGACACTTGATCGGGGCGAGGAGCGCCATCAGCAGCGCCTTGACCATGTTGCGCGTGCCGATCACCCACGCCGCGATGCGGTTGATGCTCGCGTCGAAATAATCCAGGCCGATGTGCACCCGGTCGAGATAGCCGCCCCAGACAATCTCCTGCGCGATCGAGTTGAGCTCATCGGTGAGCGTCACGACGTGGTCGCTGTCCCAGCGGACGCCGCGGCTGACGTGCAGCACGATCTCCGGCAGGAAGCAGAGCACCGAGGAGATCTTGTCGCCGATGCCCTCCGTCGGGTGAAAGTGCCCCGCGTCGAGTGTCAGCAGCGTCCCGCGGCTCACCGCATAGCCCATGTAAAACTCATGCGAGCCCGCCGTGTAGCTCTCCGCCCCGATGCCAAAGAGCTTCGGCTCGACCGAGTCCAGGTTGTACTTCTTGTCTATCTTCTTTGCGAAGATCGCGTCCAGCGACTCGGCCAGCCGCTCGCGCGGTGACCGGCGATCCGCCGGCGTGTCCTTCATCCCATCCGGCAGCCACAGGTTCGTCACGCACACCTGTCCCAGCGCCTTGCCGATCGCCGCACCAATCTCCCGGCACCGGATCCCGTGCTCGATCCAAAACTTCCGGATCTTTCTGTCCGGATGCGTCAGCGACCAGCCGCGATCCATCTTCGGGTGCGAGAAGTACGTCTGGTTGAAATCCATCCCGATCCCCAGCCCCTTCGCCCACGCGATCCAGTTCTTGAACTGGTCCGGGCCCAGCGCGTCCCGGTCCACCCTCTTGCCGCCCATTTCCGCGTAGCACGCGTGCACGTTGAACCGGTGCTTGCCAGGAATCAGCGAAATCGCCTTCTCGAAATCCCCGCGCAGTTGCTCCGCCGTCCTCGCCTTGCCCAGATAATTGCCCGTCACCGCCAGGCCGTCACCCAGCGTACCCCCCGCGTTCTCAAACCCCCCAACGTCATCGCCCTGCCAGCAGTGCATCGACACCGGCACCCTCGCCAGCACCCTGATCGCCTTGTCCGTGTCCACGCCAAGCGCCGCATAGCGCTCCCTCGCCAACTCGTACGCCTTCTCGATTGCTCCATCTATCTTCCTGGCCATGTCGTGCCTCCTGTCGGAATTGGGTTTTATGAACGGGATCGAGCATATTGGCGCCCCTCCCGCCCGCAACGAAATTCTGCCGGGCTCTCTTAAAGGTCTTCCTCAGGCGGCGCGGGAAAACCAACTGCTCAGATCAAAAGACGCGACCCTGATCGCTACGCGGCTGATCGCCACGCGCAGCGGGGAACCCAATAACCGCATTGAACCTTGCCCGCGTCCCGCAATAGGCTCGGCCCCATGCGCCCCATCTGGCTCATCCCCCTCATGGCTTCGGTCCACTTCGTTTTCATCGCTCAGGGCGCGCCCCCACCCAGGCCCAGCATCGTTTTCTTCCTAGCCGACGACCTCGGTTGGGGTGACGTCGGCTGCTATGGCGCCAAGGCGATTCGCACCCCGCACATCGATCGCCTTGCGGCCGAGGGCGCCAGATTCACCCAGTTCTACTCCAACGGCCCCGAGTGCTCCCCCACCCGCGCCGCGTTCCTGACGGGCCGCTACCAGCAACGCCTTGGCGGACTCGAGTGCGCGATCGGTCTCGGTGGCGTTGGTCGCTATGATGACGCCATCCGCCTGGCCACGAGCAAGGAACTGGGCCTGCCCCCCGAGGAAACCTCCATCGCCCAACGGCTCAAGGGCGCGGGATACGCGACCGCGATCGTCGGCAAATGGCATCTCGGCTACGAGGATAGATTCTCACCGAACCGCCACGGGTTCGATCACGCGCTATACTGCCTCGGTGGCGCGATGGAGTACTTCCACCATGTCGAGGAACCGCCCGACTATAGGCCGGTCCTGCGCCTCAACGGTTCTCCGGTCTCGCGTCCAGGCTACTTCACCGACGTGATCGCCGACGAATGCGTCCGCTGGATTTCAGATCGCGGCGGGCTGGACACCAACGCGCCCTTCTTTCTCCATGTCACCTTCACCGCCCCCCACTCCCCCTATCAGGCTCCCGGCGAAAATTTCCCATCACCCCTGCCCGCGGATTCCTCCCGATGGAAACAGGGCACCTCGCCGCCCGAGGTCTATGCCGCAATGATCGAATGCATGGATGCCGCGATCGGTCGTGTCCTTGACGCCCTCTCCGCCACCCCCCAATCGGCCAACGCGCTCGTAATATTCGCCAGCGACAACGGCGGAACAAAAAGTTCTCTGCCGTGTGGCCTGCGGGACCAGAAAGGCACCACTTTCGAGGGAGGCATCCGCGTGCCGTGCATCGCGCGCTGGCCGGGCGTGCTGCGCCCAGGCACCACGATCGCGCACCCGGCCATCACGTTTGACCTGACGGCCTCCATCGCCCACGCCGCAGGGATCCAGCCCCAGGCCAACCGCCCCTTCGACGGCATCGACATCCTGCGGTGCGTCGCCTCCGGCGAGGCGCCGCCCAACCGCGCCCTTTTCTGGCGCGGGCGCCGCGGCAATCGAACGTGGCGCGCCGCGCGCGATGGTGACCTCAAGTATGTTTCGCGGTCAGACGGGCCCACAACCGAGGAATTCCTCTTCGATATCGCCAAAGACACCGGCGAACAGATCAATCTCCTCCAGGATCACCCCTCCGACGCCGAGCGACTCAAGAACTTGCTCCACCGATGGGAGCGGGAAGTCAAACCGGTCCGCTGACGGCACGCCCACTGGCATTTCTTGGCGCAGCCCCTATCTTCGTCGCTGACCCATGCGAACGATACTCGCCCTCGGTCCAATGTCTTTCGTCCTCTGGTTATCGCTGGCAACGCCGCAATGTGCCGCGCTGACCCTCGAGAATGACCACGTGTCCGTCGTCATCGATGGATCATCTGGCGCGCTCGCCGTTACGGAAAGGTCAACGGGTCGTCGGTGGCAACCGGACCCCTGGCAGGGCGCCGCGGGCATTTTGGAGGCAGGCGTCGCTGGGACCAACGGCACGTGGAACATTTCAACGTCCGGACCCGTGAGAGTCGAGCGGCCCGATCCCTCTAAGGCCCGGATCGAATTCTCCAACGGCACAAGACAGGGCGCTGGCCCACCGTGGTCGCTCACCATGGAGATCGGCATCGCCGCCGATGAGCCCAGGATGACCCTGCGACTGGTGGCGCTCGACCACGCCGAGGCACTCAGGCCACGCAGGCTCCTGTACCCATACCACGCCTTCAGCCTCAAGACAGATCAGGAGCGCGGCGCGGCCGTGTTGCCCTATTGGCAGGGCATCATCATCCCCTCCTATATCTTCCCGATGAACGGGGGTCGCTTCTGCGCCTGGGATGACGCGCAGCACGAACCGGCCGCCCGCGGCGAACTGCGCTTCTAAGGCTGGGATGGACTCGTGATGCCTTGGTTCGGGGTGCATGATGACAAGTCCGCGGTGATGGCGGTTGTCCCCTACGACGGCTCCGTCGGGGTCGAGTGGATCGCCAACTACAACGACTATCAGGAGGTGGCCCAGCAGAAGCACGAGCGCACGACGCTGCCGCGCATCCTCGCGCTGACGCCAGCCTGGCAGTTCCCCGAGACCAAGCCCGGAACGGAAATCTCGTGCTTTCTGTTGCCGGGCGCGGATCACGTCGGGATGGCCAAGCGATACCGGCGCATCGCCATAGACAACGGCACCCACGTGGCGCTTCGGGATAAGGCCAAGGCCAACCCGGACGTGGAAAAACTCCGCGGCGCCATCTACACGGGAATCTACGGGGGCTATCCCCATTACGTGAACATGCCGGGAATGGCGTTCACATTCGAGGAGTTGGACAAGATCGTCCAAAACATGCATGAGCACCAGAATGTCCCCAGGGCCCTCATCCACGCCTGGGGCACGTTCGAGAATTACGCGCCCGTGCCGTGGCCCATCAGCGAGGAACTCGGCGGCGCCGTCACCCTCAAGCGCGTCGTCCGGCGGGCGAAGAGCTATGGCTGGCTGTTCTCCGCCTACCACTCCTTCGTTTCCCTGCTGGATCACGACCCCAGGTTCAATGCCGACCTCGCACCCAGAAATTCGCAAGGCCGCCCGTCGCTGGGATCCCGCTGGAAGGCCGTCGACGAGAGCAGATGGGCCGACCTCGCAAAGCAGGTCCTTCCGAAGGAGATCGAGGCCATCGGCCAAAATGCCGACATCACCGACATCGCGTTCACCGGCAGGGTCGGCGATGGCGGGCGCAGGCTCGCCGAATACCTGGCGTCGACCGGCCTCGTCCTCGGCACCGAACGCGGCAATGAATGGCTCGTGCCGAAGTATCACATGTTCGAGGGCATGGTGGCCCCTTATCGCGACAGGCCGCTGGTCCGCTACAGCCACCCCGCCCCACTCTTCAATCTGGTCTATCACGACGCCATCGTGAATTTCGGAAAAATCCAGGATCCCACCCAGCTCGCCCTCAACCTCTCCGGCGACTATTACGTCAAAACGCTCCGGGCCATGCTCTACGGCGACGGCCCCATGGTCTTCTTCGCGCCATACGAGTACGAGGGCGTAAAACCCTACCTGCGTTTCGCGGCCGAATTCCTTTGCCCCCTGCACGAGTCTATCGGGTTCGAGGAAATGACCGGCCACGCCTACCTCAGCGAGGATGCCCTCGTGCAACGGACGCGGTTCGCGAACGGCGCCGAAATCCTGGTCAATCTCGGCCCCACCCCATGGGCATCGTCACTGGATGGCGAACTTCCCGGTTATGGTTTCCGCGCCAAACGGGCCGACGGCTCAACCCTCGCCGGTCGATTTCGCCACAGCGCCAAGATCGACACCAGGGACTGGGATTTCTGACTCGAAGATTGCGAATCTTGTAGGCCGTCTCTGTGAGACGGCAGCGGCGAATAAGGTGGCGTCTGACACAGACGCCCTACAACCCGATTCTCTGCCCCGGTGGTCCGGCAGTCGCCGGATGGGACTCGAGAATTCCCTTTGCTCGCAAAAGCGGCGCATTCGCGCGGGGCATGGGATCTCTCGCGCCGCCCAAGCGGGCACGAATTCTCACCCGTTCAGCGTCCAGCCGTCGCGGTACTTCTTCTTCAGCAGGGCGTCGGCCTCGGGACAATCGGTCACGCGTCCCGCCGCACCGTCATAGCTGATCTTCTTTCCGACGCGGTAGGCCACGAGCCCGAGGTGCATCGTCTCGATCAGCTTGCCACTGTAATCCATGTCGCACGATGTCTTGAGATCCGTCTTGCACGCGTTGATCCACTGCTTCTGGAAATGGTCGATCGGCGCGCCGAGCTGATCCTTCGGGCGCGGCTTATAGTAGGTCATGTCCGCTTCCTTGCCGAACGGGATCACGAGGCGCGATGTGAAATCGCAGACGATGAATCCCTTGGACCCCTTGAACATGGCGCCATGGTCGATCTTGTTCAGATCGACGTACTTGTTCGGGGAACTGGGCATCATGCCGCCCTGATACCAGTGGAGCTGGATCGCCTTGCGCCAATCGTTGGCGGGAATCTCGAAGGTCGTGTGCAACTCGACGGGGGAAACCTCCGGATTGAATTTCTCGCCCTCGCCGGCGGCGGAAGTCGGCAGCTCGGCGTCCAGCGCGTTCCACGCCAGATCCAACGTATGGCTGCCCATGTCGCCGACCTGTCCCGTGCCAAAGTCCCAAAACATATTCCAGTTAAGGCAATTCGCGCCCGGCTTCGCCCCGAAGTAGCCCGGGTTGTACGGGTGCATGGGCGAGGGCCCGATCCAGAGGTCGTAGTGCAGGGTGGCGGGGGGCTCGCCCTCGGCCGGCAGGTAGCCCGGTCGCCGGATCTGGCGGTTGCCCCAGGCGTATGCGGCCTGCAATTCGCCGATCGCGCCATCCTTCACCAGCTCGCGCACGCGCGCAAAATTCTCATGCGCGTGGCGCTGCGTGCCCACCTGCGTGGCGAGCTTGCTCTTGTTCTTGAGGTAGTTCGCACGGACCACGCGGGCCTCCTCGACACAGTTGCCGAGCGGTTTCTCGCAGTACACATGCAGCCCCCGATTCAGCGCCCAATTCGAAACGAAGGCGTGGTGATGATCTGGCGTGCAGCACACCACGGCATCGATGCCCTTGTGCTCAAGGCACTTTCTCCAATCGATGTAGTGCTTGGCGCCGGGAAACCGCTCGGCCGCCAAGGCTAGGTGTTTCTCATCCACGTCGCACAGGGCCACGATGTTCTCACTCGAGATGGAGTCGTAGTGCTGGCTCGCCCGGCCCCACGCGCCGATCAGCGCGATGTTCAGCTTGTTGCTCGGTGCATCCGCGCCCCGGAGAATGCCGTTCCGCAGAATAAGCAACCCGGCCCCGGCCGTCGTTGCGCTCTTGAGAAATTCACGTCGCTTCATGTCTTGGTACTCCTCTCGCACTGCGTTGAAACTGATTTTCATGATGTCGCCCCAATCCCATTATTCAATCTGATTCCGGCAGATCACGACGCGCATCCGCGGGGGTGGCGCTGGCCAGAAACGTCCACGCGCCGGATCATTTTGGGATGAAACTTCTGGTGGATCGCGGAGTGCCTAAAGGCACCACTACGAACATTCCCGCGGTGTTGGGAGCCCCGGGCCGTGGGGCAGACAATCCTGTTGCTGTGTAGAAACCTTCTGGCCTTTCGTGCGTTTAACCTCCATGGGCAAGAGATCCAAGGGCGAAGCCAAGCCGACGGTGATCGAGCGGGTGGCCGAGATGGCGATGGTCTTGGGGGGCCGGCACCTGGCCGACTACGGCGCGACGCGCAGCCGGCACGACTTCACCCAGCGCCAGCTGATGGGCTGCCTGATTTTGAGGGCCTACCTGAAGACCACCTACCGCGGGGTGCTGGAGCTGCTGGCCGTGAGCCCGCAGCAGCGCCGGCGGCTGGGCCTGGAGGAGAAGCTGCCGCACTTCACCACGCTGCAGAAGTTCAGCGCGCGCAGCGCGGTGGTGGAGATCGCCAAGAAGATGGTCGCGAGCATCGGGGCCGCCGCGGCCCGGGCGCAGGGCGGCCCGCCGGCCGCGGCGATGGACTCCACCGGCCTTGCCACGACGGTGGCCAGCGAGCGCTTCCGCAGCCGCACCGGCAGGCGGTGCTCGCAGTGGGTGAAGGTCTCGGCGGTGGTGTGCTGCGGCAGCCTGCTGCCGCTGGGCCTGGAGCTCAGCCTGGGTCCCAGCAACGACCGGGTGCAGGTGGCCGGGCTGCTGGACCAGGCCGAGGCGGTGAGCCGCCCGGGGCGGCTCTACGCCGACGCGGGCTACGACGCCGAAAAGATCCACCGGCGCTGCCGGGACCAATGGGGGGTGGAGAGCGTGATAAAACCCGCCTCGCGGTGCGCCGATGGCACCCGCAAGGGCACGTGGCGCGCCACCATGAGCCCCGGGCACCTCAAGGCGCGTGGCTATGGGCGGCGATGGAACGTGGAGAGCTACTTCAGCGCGCTCAAGCGCACCGCCGGCCATGCGCTCGCCGCCCGCAAGTCCAACACGCTGCTGGCCGAGGCCGCCTTCATGGTGCTGGCCTACGCCCTCCGCCGTTAGGGGCCCCGCACTCCCCAAATGGTTTCAACACAGCAACAATCCTGTCTGCCACCACCCGCGCAGGGCCGCCGACGCAGGCAGGATTGCCTGCGCCACGGGTTTAGTTTCTGGCTAGCTCTTGGTCACCTGTGCATCGCGCAGCCCTAGGGTCCGATAGATGCGAAGGGTGGCCTTGGACCGGTTGAGGGTATAGAAGTGCACGCCCTTGATACCGGCGTCGATGAGCTGGCTGACCTGCTCGGTGGCCCAATGGGTCCCGATGCGCTCGACGTCCTCGTCATTCTCCGCGCGCGTGACCATCTTGAGGAGCCGTGCCGGGATGCGTGCCCCGGCCGCCAGCTCTGCCATGCGCATCAGGTTTTGCCGCGACATCACCGGCAGTATTCCCGCCACGATCGGCACGCGGATGCCCGCCAGATCGCATCGCTCGCAGAAATCAAAAAAATCCCGGTTGTCGAAGAAGAGCTGCGTGACGATGTAATCCGCGCCAGCGTCCACCTTGGCCTTCAGGTAATCCATCTCTTTGAGCCGATTCGGGGTCTCGGGGTGCCCCTCCGGAAACCCCGCGACGCCCACGCCCATCTTGGGAAAGTGCTCCTTGATGAACGCCACCAGTTCCGCGGCGTGCACAAAACCGTCCGGCAGCGCCTCACATCCCGCGCCATCCTTGGGCGGATCGCCGCGGAGCGCCAGGATGTTTGAGACATCGTTCTCGGCATAGCGTCCGAGAATCCCCCGCATCTCCGCCCTCGTCGATCCCACGCAAGTCAGATGTGAAACGACGGTGAGGTCCGTCTCCTTCCGGATCCTGAGCACCAGATCATGGGTGCGATCCCGCGTGCTGCCGCCGGCGCCGTACGTCACGCTGACGGCCGACGGCTTCAGCGGCACCAGGTCCGCGATCGCCCGGAACAGCAAGTCCCAGCCCTCCGCCGTCTTCGGCGGGAAGAACTCGAAGCTGAAGGCCGTCCCCGGGCCTACCAAAATGTCTTTGACGAGCATGATTGGATTACTATGCCGCCCCAATTCCCGTGGGCAAGGCGCGGGCACGCCACCTACATGCTCGTCGGCATCCAGGATTCAAGCCCCTCGACGCTCGCCTTGGCCGATGCGCTCACAGGCACCCCCCAGCGATCAAAAAATGGCCCCAGATTCCGGCCAACCACTCTCGAATATCGCACCATCCACTGGTCGCGCTTCTCGTCATCGGATTTCGGCGGCGGCCCGAGCGCGCCATCCCCATATGACGCGATGACCCTCTTCAACGCGTCCCATCCGAACGCATCGATCAGTTGCCAGTAGAGCGTGAGGGCCAAGAATGGGTCATTCTTCCACGTCTCAAACGGTGCCCCACCGGCGAGGTGTCGCTTCATCCTTTGCTGGCGTCGCTCGGCCGACATTGCCTCATGGCCGACGGTCGGATCGGACTCGCCCAGGACCCTGTGGAATGACCAGAGAGAGAAGAGATTGCAGGTGACCTCGCCCGTGCCCTCGAAGGTCCACTCCGGCTTCTGGTGATTGTGGCCCAGCTCGTGATAAAAACCCCAGCCCGGTGCCTGCTTTCCCGTTCGCGTGACCATCTTCTCCGCCTCCCCGAGCGGGACCATGATCGGGTAACCGCTGTGCATGTAGCCGTTGCTGATCTGCACATCGGCAACGACACGCTCGGGACGGCGTCGCTCCGCGGGGATGCCGGCGAGTTCCGCCTGCGCGTCCAACACCTTCACCCAGAACCGCATCAGCTCGCCGGGATTCGACACGCGCCGGGCCACCTCCGATGGACAGGTCAGGATCGCGCGATCGCACGCAAACTCTGCCCACGGGCCCGGCCTCTTCTTGATGTCGGAGTTCCACCTGGCATCGTCGTCCCTGTCCAAGACAAAGAGCGGAGCGGGAACCGCCCCTTGGATCGCGGCGGTGAATTGCTCGCTTTGGACCGCATGCTCGGGCACCTCGATGTACAAGAGCCCGCCGAAGGCATTCGCGGCCAAGGTGACCTGCTCCCTGATCCGGATGCTGTGCGACAGCCCGGGCGCCCGCCGCCAAACGTCCAATTTGTACAGCTCGTCCGTGTGACATCCGATCCGCACCGAAAATCCCGCGCCCGCGACTTGCCGGGGCACGGTCACAATGACTTTTTCGCCGGGGGCGGCGTACAAACCGGTGCTGTGCCAGCCCCAGCTCTTCGGATCGATCCCGATTTCCCACTTCACGCGCGGGGCCGATGCCGCCACGGCGCCGGGAAAGGTCGCCGCCGCCGGATGCGCTCGCACCACGCCGGGGTCCACAACCTGGGCGAGGCGCACCTCAAGCGCCAACCGCGCTCGCTCCGCGACGGCATTCGCGGCCAGCAACGGTTCCTTCTGCGATGGCACTGCAGCGGGGATTGCTCCGAGCGCCGCTCTCACCGCATCGATGAACGCGGTCCCTCCTGCTGCCTGCGCCGACAGCGCCACCTCGATCGCCGACGATGCCTGATCAAATTCCTCGGCGGACAGCGGCGGCTCGCCCGATTTGGCGAATGCCCGCAGGGCCAGCTGCGCATTCAACAGGGGCACCCGTTGTGTGTCTGCGGCAAACCGGTTTCCCGGCTGATCCAGCGTCATCGTCGTGAACGCCAATCCCGCCAGAGCGAGCACGCGATTGATGGCCAGGTCGTCATTGAGCACCCCGCCACCGCTCGTTTGCCCGAATGCCCAACCCGTCGCCCCCGCTATCAGTCCCCCTCCCATTCGGACATATGTCTCCAATGCCGCTGCCTCGGCCACATTGGTCATCCCCTGGGCATTCAGGATCAGAACATCGATCCCTCGCAGTTCGCGATCCGTCAGCGCACCGTCCAATCGCACCGTCTCGGCCTCGCCCCCTGATAGCAACGCTTCGGCGCGACATGACCGGATCCCCACCTGCGCTTTTCGCCCGTTGGCGCACCACCCGACCGCATTGAGCATCAGCCTCCGGTGCCCATCGTCGATGGTCTTGCCATCCAGATATCCGTTATGCCCAAATGCGACGATGCGCCCCTTGCCCAACTCGGCGGCGGCGCAAAGCGCCATGCGGGGCCGCCCCGCCGCGCCACCCGCGATTACCGCAAAGGCCCGTTCCCCAAAAATGGCCACGGGGCCCGGTGCCCCGAACTTCGGGATGCTATCCACTCCCTTCAGCAAGGCCGCCCGCGCCGGATCCCCCGGCTCAGGTCCGCCTGCGCCGGCCAGAGACAACATCCCGGTCAACACCACCGGCACAAGATACGCGCGGGCTCTCATCATCGTCCCTGATGCTTAAGGCAGGCCAACGGCACGGGATCACCCCACGCGCAACTCCACCCTCTTCCCGGCGACCCCGAGGTTCTCGCGGACGTAGGTCTCATCCCAGAGATTCGAGTTCACCGCCGAGATATTCGGGTTCTGGAGTGCCCAGAGATAAGCCTTCAGCGGCGGCTTCATCTCGCCGGGCACGATGCGGTTGATCTTGTCGATCCTCCATTGTGGGATCGGCTGGAGCGCCCTGTGGTGCGTTGCCACGGCGTGCGCCACCTTCATCGCTATGACGCCCATGCCATTCGCGGCCGCCGCGCGGATCGCCCCCTCGACATATCCCCCGACCACGATGTTGTACGCCACCATGCCCATGTCGTACTTGCCCGAGGCCGCTGCCGCCGAAAGATTCCCCGCAGGATCGTTGTGCGACGAGAATCCGACGTAACGCAACTTCCCCTGCCAGCGCAATCTCTCCAGCGTCTCGTGCATCTCCTCATTTGCCAACTCTTCCGGGGCGTCCGCGCCGTGCGGGCAGAGCACCACATCAAAGTGGTCCGTCCCCACGCGACGCAGGCTGTCCTCCACAGATCTCGTGAGGAACTGCCGGAACTTGCTGCTGCCCTCGACCAGATGCCTGTAGTGGCGCATCATCGCCACGCTCAGGTACGCGTAGTCAAAATCTCCCGTCTGCCCCGGGTAATAACTCACGGCGTAGTCTGGCCGATCAATCCCTCGCTGCAGGCGCAATTCCCGGGCCCTCTCAATCACCGCCCGCTTCTTCTCCGAGGGCAGTCCCTGGAAGACGTCCTGATAGAGCGTGTTCCGAAGGAGCCTGTAGTCGCTGATCTTCGTCGCCAAGAAAACGCGGTCTCGCGCGCCCGTCTCTTTCAGGAGACGGCCGTACGCCAGTTCCGCATCCCCCTTGCCGTAATTTGGCGCCATGTCCAAGTAGTTGAGACCCATCTCAAGCGCCAGGCTCACGTGCCTGTAGTTGGGCGACCTTATCGGATCACCGCCGCACACGACCTCCGAGATCATCATGCCCGTACGCCCGAGCCGACGATAGGCCATTCCCGCCTGACGATTGCGCCACTCCGGTTCGCGCGGGGCACGGGGGCCACATCCAGCCAGAGCCCCACCCGCCGGCACCGCCAGCGCGGCGAACGTCGCACTCCTCAAAAACCCGCGGCGGCTCACGCCCACGCGATTCGATCCTCCATCCCTCTCGGCCATTGGAGTATCATATCCATCACCCATGGAATTGAAACTTCGAATGGTCACGGCTGATCCGCGTTTACGGTCTCTGGGGGACGATCGTCCGCGCTCATCCGCTGCCAACCCAAACGACATCCGTGACATCCGCGATCAAACGCCCAACATTGCCCCGACTGCTGCGTCAAAATCAGGGCGCCATCGATGCTGCCAGCGAATCTCGACCCATGAAAAATAGATACGTCCACGGCTACGACTCAAAGGAGAATACGCGCCTGCAGGATCAGGCTGCCACCCTAGCCGAGCTTCTGCATTCCGACACCGCCTATTCAGAGGGGAGCCGCGTCTTGGAGGTCGGCTGTGGCGTCGGTTCTCAGACACTCACCCTCGCCCGCCAGAGCCCCGGCGCCGAAATCACCTCCATCGACATATCCGACGCCTCCATTGCCGAGGCGAAGGCGAAGGTGGTCGCCGCGGGCATCACCAACGTCCGATTCCGGCAGACCGATGTATTCTCGCTGCCCTTTGCGCCCGGCTCTTTCGACCACGTCTTCGTTTGCTTCGTCCTGGAGCATCTCTCGAAACCCGTTGAAGCGCTGCGCGCTTTAAAATGTGTTCTCCGTGATGGGGGATCTATCACTGTGATCGAGGGCGATCATGGCTCGGCCTATTTTCATCCCGACAGCGAGTCGGCGCGCGCGGCAATCCGGTGCCAGGTAGAGCTGCAGCGTCGCGGCGGGGGAAACGCCCTGATCGGCAGAGAACTCTATCCGCTGTTATGCGAGGCAGGTTTTGACTCTGTCCATGTCTCCCCCCGCATGGTTTACGTCGATTCCAGCAAACCCGACCTCGTCGACGGATTCACGAAGAAGACATTCACAGCGATGATCGAGGGCATTCGGGATTCGGTGCTCGAGGCACGGCTGATCGAGCGGGACGTTTTTGACAAGGGAATCAGGGATCTATACCGGACCACCGAGAGCGACGGCGTATTCTGCTACACCTTCTTCAAGGCCGTCGGCCTCAACGCGGAATCGACCCCCGCAGCTGGGCACTGACGGACTTGGCGGCCTTGTACATCTTCAGGGCCCGCAGCCGACGATCCTTGTGGTCGACGATCGGCTCCGGGTAGCCCAGAGATTTCAATCGGGTCGGAACGGTCTGCCATGGGGCATGGATCTCGTCCGCGGACAGCCCGGCCAACTCGGGAACAAACCGGCGAATGAAATCACCGCCGTGATCAAACTTCTGGCTCTGGCTGACGGGCGCGAAGATCCGAAAGTAGGGGGCGGCATCGGTGCCGGTTCCGGCGGACCACTGCCAGCCGCCGTTGTTGGCGGACATGTCTCCGTCGCAGAGTGCCCGCATGAAATACCCCTCACCCCACCGCCAGTCGCAGAGCAGGTCCTTGGTCAGAAACATGGCGACGATCATCCGGAGCCGATTGTGCATCCAGCCGGTCTGGTTCAACTGCCGCATCGCGGCATCGACGATGGGATACCCCGTGCGCCCGTCGCGCCATGCGGCGAAGAGCCGCGCGTCGTTCTCCCACCCCAGGGCATCGTACTCTGACCGGAAAGCACCGCGGGCGACGTGCGGAAACTCAGCCAGGATCTGGAAGTAAAACTCGCGCCAGATGAGTTCACCAACGAATGTGTCGATATCATCCCGTTCGGACGGCTTCGCCTCCGCCCTCGCCTTTTCGGCGGACCAGAAGACGGTGCGACCAGAGATCGTGCCAAAGCGCAAGTGCGGCGAAAGCCGCGACGTCCCATCGATCGCGGGATAGTCGCGCCGCTCGCCATATGAGCCGACCGCCCCCGCCATGAATCTGCGCAA
Organism: Verrucomicrobiota bacterium; assembly: GCA_029560585.1. Lineage (GTDB taxonomy): Bacteria > Verrucomicrobiota > Verrucomicrobiia > JADLBR01 > JADLBR01 > JADLBR01. The sequence goes on from JAKQKQ010000270.1 coordinate 106,087, forward strand.
CATTCCCCGCGCGATCTTCTCTCCGCCGCGGGGTGTCTCCGCGCGAGAAGAGAAGCCGAGCTTCTGCAGCGATGGCCGCGGCCACGACGCGATCTTGCCGACTCCGGGGCACGGCTTCTTGAATGCCGGGCGGATCGGTTCCTTCGGGCGCCCCCGCCACGCGCGCGCGTACGGCGTGAACACCACGTAGGGTCTTCCCGCGCCCGTCCTGAGTTCACCGGCCTCATGGAAAACGGTGTCTTTGAAGTGCCGTGTCTCAAACCCCTGTGCCTTGCCCCTCTCCTCCATCGCCCGGTCGCGCGCGATCGCGTCTGGCTCGTAGTCACGATTCCAAAAGACCGCCTCCGCTCCGGTCTCCCTCACCAGCTTCGGGATCTCGACCAGCGGATCGCCGTGCCTGAAGATCAGCCTCGAGCCGATGGCCTCAAGATTCTTCGACAGCGAATCGAGGCACTCGAGCATGAAGGCCACGCAAGGGCCCCCGATGTCCTCCCGCGAAAGGATGCGCGTGTCGAACACAAACACCGGCACGACGGCCTCCGCCGCCCTGCCCGCCTCGTGCAAGCCCACGTTGTCCGAAAGCCGCAGGTCCCGTCGAAACCAGAAAACCACTCTTTTCATCGAGGGACGATCAACCTCTTCGAACCATCGCCTCTTTTGGCGGAAAAATCCCCTTCTCGCAGATGATGCCGGTGATGATTTCAGCCGGCGTCACGTCGAAGGCCGGAGAATAGACGCGGACGCCGCCCGGCGCCGTCCGCCTGCCAAATCCCTCGGTGACTTCTTCGGCCGCGCGCTCTTCGATGGGAATCGCGGCGCCGTTCGGGGTTGCCAGGTCGAATGTTGATGTCGGGGCGAGGACGTAGAACGGGATGCCGTGGGCCCTGGCGAGCAGCGCGACGCCGTAGGTGCCGATCTTGTTGGCCGCATCGCCATTCGCGGCGATCCGGTCGGCGCCGACGAACACGACATCGACCCGGCGCTCCTTCATGACATGGGCGGCCATGCTGTCACAGATCAGCGTCACGTCGACGCCCGCGTGCATCAGTTCCCACGCCGTGAGCCGCGCGCCCTGGAGAAGCGGGCGGGTCTCATCGGCATACACGGAAATCCGTTTGCCCTGTTCGGCGGCGACGTAGACCGGGGCCAGCGCGGTGCCAAATTCCGCCGTGGCGAGCCCGCCCGCGTTGCAATGCGTCAGCACCGAGTCCCCGTCCTTGAGCAGCGTCGCGCCATGCTCGCCGATCGCCCGGCACATCGCGGCATCCTCGTCGCGTATGGCCTGCGCCTCGGCCGCCAGGCGCTCCGCCAACTCAGTCGCCGCCAACGCCGAATTCTCGCGTGCGGCGCACCGCATCCGATCCAGTGCCCAAAAAAGATTCACGGCCGTCGGCCGGGCGGTGGAGAGGGTATCTGCGGCACTGGCGAGCGCCGCCAGAACCCCCACCGTAACCGCACCCCGATCCGCGGCCTGTCCCGCCGCCATCGCCGCACCCATGGCGGCCGCGATCCCGATCGCCGGCGCGCCACGCACCCTCAGCGACCGGATCGCCTCCCACACCTGCTCCGTCGTGGTCGCGTCAATGAAATCCACCTCGGCGGGCAGTTTCGTCTGGTCCAGGATCCGGACGCGACCGGGCCACAGCCCTCCCGGCCTCTCGGGCACCCACTCGACCGACAGCGCACGGGGAGAAAATGCCATGGCTCAGTAGATCAGCTTCCTAAAAATCCTTCACGCGATGGAACGTCACAAGATTGCCGTCGCGCGCGCTTTTCGCCCCATTCGGTCCGCGAGGCCGCGGGCCCTCCCGGCGAATGTGTCAGGTCCAAACCAGGCCCCCCGCTAAACCCTCTTCCGCCGCTTGACATTGAGCTGGGCCAGCGAGCGAGAGAGCATCGCCCGCGTGGCCGCGACATCGTCTTCCGTCATCTTCTCCGCGCGGGCCAGCGCCTCCTTGGCCCGGGCGATGGCCTCCTCGGCCGACCGCACGTCGATCTCCGATTCGCGCAGCGCGATCTCGGTCATCACTCGGACAGAATCGGGCCCGATCTCGGCAAAACCCTCCCCCACCGCCAGATGGAGCACATTCTCGCCGTTTCTCACGTCGAGCTCGCCGGCCGCGAGCGTCGTCATGACCCGCTCGTGGTTGGGATAGACGCCAAGCTCACCCTGCGAGCCGGGCAGCGTGACATAGTCCGCCTCGCCGGAGAAGGCCTCGCCCTCCGGGGTGACGATCCGCAGCGTGAGTTTCGACATGGTGTGCGCCCCAGCGTCCGCGGCCTCAGCCCTCGCGGATCATCTCGATCCCGCCCTTCATATAGAAGTTGGCCTCCGGCACGTCGTCGTGTTTGCCATCGATGATCTCCTTGAAACCGCGCACCGTGTCTGCGATCGACACATACTGCCCCGCCACGGCGGTAAAGACCTCGGCCACGTGGAAGGGCTGGCTCAGAAATCTCTGGATCTTCCGCGCGCGTTGCACCGTGAGCTTGTCCTCGTCCGACAGCTCGTCCATCCCAAGGATCGCGATGATGTCCTGGAGGTCCTTGTAGCGCTGCAGCACCCGCTGCACGCCGCGCGCGACCGCATAGTGATCCTCGCCCACGATCTCGGGCGCGAGCGCCTTCGATGTCGAGGCAAGCGGGTCGACCGCAGGGTAGATGCCCAGCTCCATGATCGAGCGCTCGAGCACGATGGTCGAATCCAGGTGCGCGAAGGTGTTGGCCGGGGCCGGGTCGGTCAAATCGTCGGCCGGGACATAGACCGCCTGAAACGACGTGATCGAACCCTTCTTGGTGGAGGTGATCCGCTCCTGCAGGTCGCCCATCTCGGCCGCCAGCGTCGGCTGGTAACCCACCGCACTCGGCGTCCGGCCCAACAGCGCCGACACCTCCGAGCCCGCCTGCGAGAATCGGAATATGTTGTCGATGAAGAGCAGCACGTCCTGATTCTTCTCATCGCGGAAATACTCCGTCATCGCGAGTGCCGAGAGCGCGACGCGGAGGCGCGCGCCGGGCGGCTCGTTCATCTGCCCGTAGACCAGCGCGACCTTCGACTCGGAGATATTCTTGAGATTGATGACTCCCGCCTCGGACATCTCGTGGTAGAGGTCATTGCCCTCGCGGGTCCGCTCGCCCACGCCGGCGAACACCGAGTAGCCGCCGTGGCCCTTGGCGATGTTGTTGATCAGCTCCATGATGACGACGGTCTTGCCAACCCCCGCGCCCCCGAACGCGCCCACCTTGCCCCCCTTCACGAAGGGGCAGATGAGATCGATCACCTTGATCCCGGTCTCGAGGATCTTCGAGCCGGTGTCTTGATCCAGGAGCGATGGCGCGGGGCGGTGGATCGGGTAGCGCTTTTCGGCCTTCACCGGCGCCATCTCGTCGATCGGGTCCCCGAGCACATTGAAGAGGCGCCCGAGCACGCACTCGCCGACCGGCACGCTGATGGGGGCCCCGGTGTCGGACACCGGCATGCCACGCTTCAGGCCCTCGCTCGAAGACATCGCGATCGTCCGCACCCAGCCGTCGCCCAGGTGCTGCTGCACCTCCAGCGTCAGTTTGGTCTTCGAACCCCCGATCTCGTACACCACTTCAAGGGCGTTGTAGATCTCCGGCAGCTCCTGATCGCCAAAATCGACGTCCACCACGGCGCCGATGACTTGGGCTATTTTTCCTTGTTTCATGTCCGTTCGTTCCTTGCTTCTAGGTCAAATATCAAAACTCAAAACCATGAGTGATGCCCGTTGGCCCTAGCCCATCGCCGCCGCCGCGGCGATCTCGAGAATCTCTTTGGTGATTCCGGCCTGGCGGGCCTTGTTGTACTCGAGCGTGAGGTCCTTGACCAATTGCTTTGCGTTGTCGGTGGCGTTCTTCATGGCCACCATCCGGGCGCTGTGCTCGGATGCCCGGGCCTCGAGCACGGCATCGAAGACCTCGAAATTCACCGCGTGAGGCAACAGGAGATCGAGCACGGCACGGGGGCTGGGCTCGAGCTTGTAGCCGATGCCGTCGCGCCTATCGGCCGCCGCGGCCGCGCCGGCCGCCTTGAGCGCGCCCATCTCCGTGAAGGGGAGCAACCGGGCCGTGGTCGGCTTCTGGACGGCCGTGTTGACAAACTTGCTGAAAATCACATCGACCCGGTCGCAGTTCCCCTGCGCGAAATGGTTCAAAAGGAACCTGCCGACGTGCCTTGCCGCGGTAAACCGGACCGGATCCGGGATCGGGAAATCGGCAAGGAGCCTGCGGCGGGTCTTGGCGATGAAGGTGCGCCCCTTTCGGCCGACGGTGACGAACTCCGTTCCGGGCGGCAGGGAATTGACAAAGCGCAGGAGATTGGTGTTGAGCGATCCGCAGAGGCCGCGGTCCGTGGTGATCAGCAGGACGCAGGTGCGTTCGCCGTTGCGGCCGGCTATGAGCGGGTGCGCCCGCAAGTCGTTGTCCAGGTCGATCGCATCGCGGAGGAGCGAGAGCGCCATCTCGGCATAAGGCCGGGCCTTGACCGCGGACTCCTGCGCCTTGCGCATCTTGCTCGCCGCCACCATCTGCATGGCCTTGGTGATCTGGGCGGTGCTCTTGACCGACCGGATCCTGCGGCGGATGTCGCGCGTGTTGTTGCCCATGGCGATTGGCCCCGTGCCCCGATCAGGCCTTGTAGGCAGCCTCCTTGAATTCGGCGATCGCCGCCTTGAGCGCGGCGGTCAACTCGTCATCCAGCGCGGCCTTGTCGCGAATCTTCTCCAACAGCTTGCCCTGTCGCAGCGCGAGAAAATCGGAGAGTTGCGCCTGGAAGGACTTGACCTTGTCGACGGGCACGTCGTCCATGAAATTATTCTGCACGGCGAACATGATGGCCACCTGGATCTCGACCGGCACCGGCTGGTACTGCGGCTGCTTGAACAGCTCGACGATGCGCGCGCCGCGATCGAGCCTGGCCCGCGTGGCCGAATCCAGATCCGAGCCAAACTGCGCGAACGCCTGCAGCTCGCGGTACTGTGCCAGCTCGAGTTTCACCTTGCCGGCGACCTGCTTGACGGCCTTGAGCTGGGCCGCGGATCCGACGCGCGAGACCGAAAGTCCCACGTTGATGGCCGGTCGGACGCCCTGGTAGAAGAGGTCGCCCTCCAGATAGATCTGGCCATCGGTGATGGAGATGACATTCGTGGGGATGTAGGCAGAAACGTCGCCGGCCTGCGTCTCGATGATCGGCAGCGCGGTCAGCGAACCGTTGCCGTTCTTCTCGTTGAGGCGGGCCGCGCGCTCCAGCAGGCGGCTGTGGAGATAAAAGACGTCGCCGGGATACGCCTCGCGCCCGGACGGGCGCTTGAGCACCAGGGAGACCTGCCTGTAGGCGACCGCGTGCTTGGAGAGGTCGTCATAGACGATCAGCGCATCCATGCCGTTGTCCATGAACCACTCGCCCATCGCGCATCCGGAGAAGGGCGCCAGGTATTGGGCCGAGGCGGCGGACGACGCGGCCGCCGAGACCACGATCGTATAGGGCGTCGCGCCCTCTTTCTCGAAGACGGCGATAACGCGGGCGATGCTGGAGTTCTTCTGGCCGACCGCAACGTAGATCGAGTACAGGGGCCGAAAGCCGGGTTTTCCCTCGTTGGCCTTGTTGATGCGAGCCTGATTGATGATGGTGTCGATCGCGAGGGTGGTCTTGCCGGTGGCGCGATCGCCGATGATCAGCTCGCGCTGTCCGCGGCCGATGGGGATCATGGCGTCCACGGGCATGATGCCGGTCTGGACCGGCTGGTTGACGCTCCGGCGCTTGATGATGCCAGGGGCGATCTTCTCGACAGGATAGAACGCCTTGGCGCCAACGGGACCCTTGCCATCGAGCGGATTGCCGAGCGCGTCCACGACGCGGCCGAGCAACTCCTTGCCCACGGGCACGGAGAGCACCCTGCCGGTGGTCTTGCACTCGGTGCCCTCCCCGATATCCACGTCCGCGCTGAGCAGGATGGCGCCCACCTCGGTCTCCTCGAGGTTGAGCGCCAGCCCGTAGACCCCGCCGGGGAGTTCGATCATCTCGTTGAGCATGGCGTCGCCAAGGCCCTCGATCTTCACGACGCCGTCGCCGGCCTCGCGCACCACGCCCACGTTGCTCTTCGCCGCGCCTGATTTAACGCCGGCGATCGCCGATTCGATGTCTTCAAGGATACTTGCCATAAGTCGTCAGAGTTTTGATTCCAGTTCTACGAGGCGGCCGCGCACGGAGGCGTCCCAGACGTCCGAGCCCACCTGGATGCGCATGCCGCATATCAATGCGGGGTTCACGATGAATTCCGTCCCGGACTCGGCGGTTCCCGCATCGCCCAACCGCGCCGAGAGGGCGTCGCGAAACTCCGGGGACAGCTCGGTTGCGCTCTCGACGCGCGCCCGGTGCCTCGCCAGTTCCAGGGCCACGAGTTTGTGGAGGCGCGCAAGGATCTGGCCATAGTTGCGCGGCCGCTCGGCGCAGAGGAGCCTGACCGCCTCGCGGATGCGATTCCCATCGAGTCGCCCGTCCACGCAGCAGGCCCGGAATAGCCCCTTTGCCGCCTGCCTCGCCTCGCGCCCGATCCTCATAGCCCCACCAGACGAGCCGTCACGCCGCCATCTCCCGCGCCGCCTCTTCCTGAAGGCGCTTCTGGTCTTCGGCGGTCAATACCTTGCCCGCTACCTTCGCCGTGGTCTGCACCACGAGCTTTCCGACCTCGCGCTTCAGCTCGGACATCATCTGGTCGCGGTCGCGCGCCGACGCCTCCCGTGCCTTGGTGATCATCGCCTCGGCCTGTGCCACCGCCTCCTGCGTCCGGCGCTCGGTCAGTGCCGCGGCGGTGCCCTCCGCCTCGGAGACGATCTTGGTCGCGCGGTCGTTGGCCTCGGCCACGAGCCGCTTGCGGGTCTCCTCGGCCTCCGCCAGCTCCCGCCTGATCTTTTCGGCGTTCTCCTGCTGCTCCCGGATGCGCTCCTTGCGCTCCTCGAGCTGCGCTAGGATCGGGCCGAATGCGAAACGCTTCAGGATGTAGAAGACCGCAAGGAATACGACGATCTGCGCGAGCAGGTTTTGCCAGTTAACGCCGAACTGTTCGAGTAGCCCGGCCCCCGGTTCGCCGTGCGCTTCGGCCACCGCGAGGAACGCCATGTCAAAATGGTGAATATTCATCGTCGCGTCCCGCCGCCGCGCCGGGCAGGGCACCAGCGCGGTCGACGGTCCCGAAACGCTCAGCCCAAGAAGGCCGCGTAAAACGCGATCGCCTCAGCGAGGGCCATGCCCAAGATCCCGATCACCAGAATCTGGCCAAAGGCCCCGGGGTTGCGCCCCACGGCCTCGACGGCCTTCGAGCCCACCATGCCCACGCCAATCGCCGCGCCCGTTCCCGCGATCGCCAGCGCGAACTTCGCGTTGAATTCGATGGCCGCCATCATTGTCATCATTTCCATAGTCGCCTCTCCTTTTCCACCGGACGCATCCGGCTTTCGTTTCTGCCTTTTCGGCCGCGCCCACCCATTTTCGTATATGGTCACGCGGCCAAATTCGAACATCCCCGGCTAGTGCCCACCCTCCTCGTGCGCCGTGTTGAGCTGGATGTACACGGAGCACAGCAGCATGAACACCAGCGCCTGCACCAATCCAATGAGCAATTCCAAGAAATAGAAGAGGATCAGGATCACGCAATTGGCCCCCCACCACGGAGTGATCGAGCCCATCGCGTGCAACAGGTTCTCGCCCGCGAAATTGTTGCCGAACAAACGGATCGGCAGCGAGACCCCCCGCAGCGCGATCGAGATGATCTCAATGCCCCCCACCGCGAAAAATATCGGTGCCAGCGCCAGCGCCACGAGGCCCTTCACGCCCTTGGGCGCAAAGGTGTGCGTGATGAAACCCCAGGGCCCCTGCTCCTGCCAGACCCAGACGGCCCACATCACGAAGAAGACGATCGTCATCGCCCCGGTCATGTTCACGTCGGCGTTCGGTGGCCGAAGGATCGGCTTTGCGACGTGGAAGCCGTGCTCCGTCGCATGGCCCCAGCCAATGGACCCGACACCCGGCACGAGGCTGGCCCAGTTGGCGACGAGAATGTATAAGAAAAGGGTGCAGAGGAGCGGAAACGTCCTCTTGATCATGTGGTGGCCGACGATCCCCTCGATCATCCCGTAGACCCCCTCGATGATCGTCTCAAAGAAGTTCTGGAAGCCCGATGGGACATAGGCCATCCGCCGCGTCGCGAGCTGGGCGATGCCCGCGATGGCGCACGCGACAACCAGCGAATAGATCATCGAGTTCGTGAGCCATGGGATGCCCGCAACGGGCTCCGCACTCAACGATAGACCAAGTACCAACATGGGAACGTATATCCAAGCAGATGGCGGGCCATCGGCAAGTCCGACTTCGCGCAAAAAATGCCACGCCCGCCGCCTGTGGAGCCAGCAGGCATACTGCCGCCCCATGGCAAGCCCCGCCATAGGGTCTCGACCCCAGTCGCGCGGACCGCTGGCAATCGGAACCTCCCGCGGCTCGCGAGGCCGCGGGCCCTCCCGGCGGGATCGGGCCACGCGCGCCATCAGGGGGAACCGATGATCGGCTAATCCTGGATCAGGGTGGAGAGAATGTTGGAGTAATCATCGGTCCAGCGCGGCGTGTCTGGGGGCACGGCCAATAGTGACCAGCCCCCGCCGTTGATGACGACGCGAAAGTCTTCACGGCGCCGGGCAAGGGCGACCCACGTGGTGGTCAACTTCCCCTGGGCCCTCTCCACGTCCGAGATGTTGGTATCTTCCCAGTGCATGGCGGCGCATCCCAGATCTGTCGCAATGGCGCCCAGGGGCGGACGCAGCTCGAGATAGCGGTTTGACACGTTGAACGCGATGACGCCCCCATCCGCCAGCTTGTCGAAATAGATCTGCACCGCCTCCTTCGTCATGAGATGGATCGGGATAGCGTCAGAGCTGAAAGCGTCGACGATGATGAGGTCATAGCCTCTAGCCGGGGCCTTGGCGATCTCCAGCCGACCGTCGCCGACAACGGTGTCGACCTTGGCCGGGGTGCGCTTGAGGAAAGTGAAATAGCCGGAATCCCGCGCGATCCGGACCACCTCCGGATCAATCTCGTAAAAAGTGAATGTCTGGTGCGGCTGGCCATAGGCGGCAAGCCCACCGGCCCCCAGCCCGATGATCGCGATGCGGTCGAATTGCGGATCATACTGGCGGGACCTGAAGACCTGTCCGATGGGACCGGTCGGGTGGTAGTACATGGTCGGCCTCATGGCATCGAGGGGGTCGATGGCCTGAATCCCGTGGGGCGTCGTGCCGTGCGTGAGCATGCGCCACCTGCCGCGGGAATCCTCGGTGATGCGATGTACCCCAAAGAACGTCCGCGAGGCAAAAACCTGTCTGCCCGTGGCTCCTGCACGGAAGTAGACCAGAGCCATGACCGCGGCTATGGCCAGCGCGATGCGCAGGCGCGTGGCCAATGAGAGAAGCAAGAGCACTCCGATCGGACCGTATAGAATGACAATAGACCGGGCGTCGCCGTTCCCGATGCCGGCCCCGCGAATGATCCGATACGCCGCGATGCCGACGAGCGCGATGATCGCGGGCACCAGCACATCCGCCGCGCGCGACGGCAGTGGGCCGCGAACAGCGCATCGGAGCGCGAGCAAGCCCGCGGCGATCCCGACCGCCGCCACGGCGGGCCACCCGCCGGCGGGCGCGCCCTGGCGAAAGGCCAACAGCAACCCGACAGCAGTGAAGAGGGTGGCGAGCGGCACCAGCAGATCGAAAACCACCGGCGCGCGCGTGGCGGCGGGCCTGTCACCGAAACTCGGCGCGGCAAGCAGGCAGACGGCGACGATGGCAATCGGGTATTCGGCGATGCCATTGAAAATCATCGGGGCCAGGAGGGCGTTGAACGAGCCACCGATGACCCCGCCCAGCGCCACAAACAGGTAGAATTCGGTCAGGCGGCTGGCATCGGGCCGCTCGCTCACGAGCCGGGAGTGGCAGACCAGGGCTCCCACGAAAAACGTCAGCATGTCCGCGCCGGCCACCGCCCAGAAGGGCGAGCGGATCCGCGCGAGACTCATGACCGCAAGACCTGCCGCAAACACAAAGTAGACCACCGACAGCCCCCGGACGGGAATCGTCCGGCCGCCAAAAGCGAGGACGAAGGTCGCAAGATAAAGCGCCAGTGGGATGACCCACAGCAACGGCATCGCGGCGATATCGCTCGAGACATGCTGCGTGACGCCCAGCAGAAAACTCGAAGGCACGGCCGCGAACGCGAGCCACCTCAAGCGCATCGGCCACGTGATCGACACGGGCAGCGCGGCGGTCTCGGCCTGCGCCACCTCCGCCTTTCCGCGGCGACGCTGCTGCCGCGTGATGGCATGGACCGGCCGCGGCTGCAGCGCCAGGGCGCCACACCCCAAGCCCAACACCGCGAACACCGCGTATCCCACCGAAAACCAGACCCTTTGCTCTTGCAGCGGCAGCAACCGCTCGATCAATAGCGGATAACCCACCAGCGCGAGCATGCTGCCGATGTTGCCCGCGGCGTAGAGAAAGTACGGGTCAGCGGCGTTCCTGTGGGCGGTGCCGGCAAACCACCGCTGCATCAGCGGCCCGGTCGTCGACAGGACAAAGAAAGGCCCGCCGACAGCGAGCGCCAGGGCCCCCAGCAGCCAGAGCGATGGCTGCGAACCGCCGGGCGCGGGAAGCGTGCGCGGATCCAGGACCGGGAGCCTGCCCAGCGCCAGCGCGACGACCAACGGTAGAATGAGAACCGCCCCGTGGATCAGGACTTGCCGGGACAGCGCAAATCGTCGGGTGAGGAGATGGGCGTATAGGTAGCCCGCCAGCAGCACGGCCTGGAAAAAGACCATGCTGGTGTTCCAGACGGCGGGGCTCCCGCCCAACAGCGGCAGCACCATCTTGGCCACCATCGGCTGGACAAAGAACAGCAGGGCGGCGCTCAGGAAAACCGTGAGGGTGTAAACAGGCAGCATCGGCGAGCGGGTTGGCGACAGGTTGAAAAGGATCGGAGCGCCACAACCCTAGGGCCAAGAACAGCCCTGCTCAATACCGATGATGGCCTGGCTCAAGAATATGAAATCCTGTGTGGCGGGCGGCCCAGCCCGGCCACGGGACCATGGAGTCTGACTTGGACGAACCCCCGGGACACGTGGATCGTCGACCTATGATCGGGCCGGGCCCTTTGCCTTTCCTGGCCGTGCTCACGATCTGGACCGCGAGACCCCATCAGAACTGAACCGAGATGCCGGCATACCAGTTCCGCCCAACCGCGGGCTCTATGCCGTCGGACCGCACGCGCGAGTAGTAGTCCTCATCGAAAAGGTTATTAAGGCCGCCAATGAGCTGCACCACATCCTGCCAGACGGACCATTCGACCGCGAGATCCCAGACGGAATAGCCCGGGATGCTGGTCACCCCCACGGTGCCCGCGATATTGTTGTCGTTCCAAAAGTGATCTTCGATGAACTGCCCGGTTAACGAAGCCCTGATGCACTCGCGGAAGCGATAGATGACACCGAGTTTGACAACGTAGTCGGGAGCAAAGGCGGGTTCATTGGTTTCAAGGATGCCGCTGATGAACTCGGCATTGAGCAGTGACGCGTTGCCAAAGAGAGCGAGGCCATGGACCGCGCGGCCGGGATCGAGGCCGCGGGCGGCGCCACCGAGGGCCCAGACGTCCATCTGAAGCGCGCACTCGAGTCCCTTGTAGATGCCCCGTCCCCCATTCACCCACTGGCTGGGTGCCCCGGGAAGATCGGCACGGATCACCTGGCTGAACTGGTCATCATAGTCGACGAGGAAGAGGCTCGCGTCGTACGCCAGCCAAGCGGACGGCGCCCCGCGAAGACCCGCCTCATAATACCAGGCGGAGGCCTCCTCGAGGCCGTCCGAAGGTATCGTGTTGGCCTGGGTCGGTGACAGCGTGGAGTAGGTGGGCGGCTTGTATCCTTGCGAGACATTTGCGTACAGCTCATTGCCCGCGCCCAGATCCAGGGAGACGCCGAAGCCGACCAGCGGCACGGCGGTCAACTCATCGATGTCGGCCAGCTCGCGCCCGCCGCTCTCCGGGACCGTCGTATTGAAGTTCTCCTCGACCTCCTGCGAGATCACCTCGACCCGTACCGACGGCACCAGGGACAAGGGCCCCCATCGGAAGCGATTCTCGGCGAATACGGCGCCGTACTTGGTCCAACGGTTGAAGTCCCAGACGGGAAGTCCCTCGTCGCGCCATGGAAACGCGCCTCTCTCCCGCGTCTGCGGGCTCTCGCTGAGGTATGCCGTGAATCCCGCCGTGAGGGTTTGTGGCTCGTCGCCTATGTCCCAGTCGTGGCGAAGGCGCGCATCGGCACCCCCGAAATTGAATTTCCTCTCATCGATGTTGTTGCCGGTGCCGCTCTGGCGGCGGCTGAAGCGGATCGCCTGGCCGCCCCACGCCTTGGCGGTCAACGATGAACCGGGCTGGAACTCCCTCTCGAAAACTGCGGCGCCCGTGTATCGGCTCACCCGCACTCGGTCAAAGCGCAGGGACGTGTGGTCCCGGTTGATGATGTAGTCCTCGTAGGAAAGGCGGCCCGGCTCGCCGTTGTCACTCTCGTGCGCGTCGAATTCGAGCCACAGGCGGGTCTGCTGGTCCAGTTGGAAGGCCATCTTGGTGCTGCCCCCCCAGACCACGTAGTCCTCGTTGCGCCGAAAACCGTTGGCCTGGCGGTGGTAAAACTCGGCGAGATAGCCCACGCCATCCACGGTGCCCGTGACCTCATCATGCGTTGCGTAAAGTCCGTATGACCCCGCCGTTTGCCGGCTGCGGAACCGGAAGGGAGTATCGGTATCGGGTTGTCTCGTGACATAGTTCAGCGCGCCCGACGGCTGCGGGCCGTACAACAGGGCGGCGCCGCCGCGAAAGAACTCGATGCGATCAACACTCTCGATGGGGACGTTCACATAGACCATCGGGTCGCCGACGATATCCAGGCTGAGCGGGATGCCATCCTTGAGCGTCAGCATGTCCTGAGACTCGTGCGGGTCGCCGATGCCCCGATAGTTGATGTTCATTCCGCGCGCCACGTTGATCTCGGAGACCAGTAGGCCGGGCGTGAGTGCGAACGCCCGGCGATACTGGTCGGCGGGAATTTCGGGCAACGCATCGATCTCGGTGACGGTGTTCTTCTTGGCCACGAGCATGCGCTCCGAATCGATGTCCTGCAGAAACGGCCGGGCCAGTATCTCTGCGGGCGAGGCGCGGACAACGACCAGCGGCAGCCTCTGCACCGCGCGATCATCCCACGCGCCATCCACCGCAGGCTGCGCCATCGCAACCGCCGTGGCCAATGCCACGCAGCCGATCACATGATCGACCCGCGCGCGGCCGCGCGCCGTCACCCCGCCAGCACATGACCCTGACGGCCCGCCCCGTTCCAGTACTCGAACATGCATCATGCGCCGATGATCTCCCGCAAGTGGTTGATCTCGATACCTGAAATACGATTCAGCACCGGGGATGGGGACATGGAATACTGCGCCAACGAACACCGGTGCCGGAACAGGATTCCGCGCCTATTCCTCTCGACCTAACGGGGCCGAGCCAGCGGGCCACGGCGTCCGACGCAGATTCCCAGAATAGAGGGGTTTGCATCGGCAAACTCGCTGGAAACGGTCTGGATCTCTCAGGAATTCCCGGAGATTTTCCGAAGCCCCAGCCGTGCCTCCGTGGGGACAAACGACCACGTCGCGCAACACGGTCGCTCGCCGCCAGAACAGCAAGACGCATGACACGAGCAGGAGCGCGGCGACCGCCCCCAACAGTATCCCAAGCGTCCTGCGGTGCGCGTTCGCCCGGCGCTCCCGCGTCCGCTCTGCGTCCAGAGCCGCATGGAGGCGGTCCCGACCCGCCGGCGATGTCGCGCCCTCGATCGCGGCACGGAAGGCGCTGATCGCCTCCTGCGTCCCATCGTCAGCCCGCTCCTGCCGTTCACGCCTCATGCCCAGATGCGGTACGCGCGCGGGAACTATTTTGGGACACGACGGCCTTGAGTTTCTTCAGTGCCCGCTGGACCCGTTTCTTGGCCGCCTCGGCACTGATGTGCAACAGCTCCGCGATCTGTCGCAGCGACATGCCGTGGATATGATAATAGACAAGGGTCTCCCGCTCGGGACCCGACAGGCACGAGAGCAGCGCCGCGCAATCCAAAGCCAATGCCCCGACCGGTGGAACCTCCGCCTCCCCGTCGGCCAATATCTCGAGTTTTCTCCGGTACCGTACCCGTCCGCGAATCGCGTCCGTGGCTATGTTTCGCAGGATCGTGTAGAACCACGCGGCAAAGGATCGGGTGGGATCGTATCGCCCCCGTTCCCGAAAGACCCGGATAAACGCCTCTTGGACGATGTCCTGGGCCAGTTCTTCGTCTCTCAAGCGGGCGCGCGCCACGGCCAGGGCTGGCGCGTAGTAGCGTGCCACCAATTCCTCAAAGGCCGCATCGTCCCCTCCCCGAACAAATCGAATAATCAGCCCGGAATCCACCAGGGTCTCGTCCCGCGCGGCCGAAGGAAATGGGACGATATTACCGGGCCGTTCCTCCGGACTCATTCCGCGTGAGTTTACGCGCGATCCAGCACCGGAGGAAGGCGAATCGCACCCACATGGGTCGCGCGTCCCCAGAACTCAACCGCGCCGGCACCCGGAGGCACCGGCCTTCGGGCCAGCCGGCCCCGCGATCAATACCGATAGTGGTCGGACTTGTACGGGCCGTCGGGCGAGACGCCGAGGTAGGCGGCCTGCTGTGGGGTGAGCCGCGTGAGCTTCACGCCGATCTTCTCCAGGTGCAGGCGGGCGACCTCCTCGTCGAGGCGCTTGGGCAGCGTGTAGACGCCCACCGCGTACGTGTCCCGGTTCTTCCAGAGGTCCATCTGGGCCAGGACCTGATTCGTGAAGGAGTTGGACATCACGAAGCTCGGGTGCCCGGTCGCGCAGCCGAGATTGACCAGTCGACCCTCGGCCAGGAGGTAGATCGATCGGCCATTGGGCAGATCGTACCGGTCGACCTGCGGCTTTATGTTGAACCGCCGCACGCCCTCGTGGCCGCTCAGCCGATCCACCTGGATCTCGTTGTCGAAATGCCCGATGTTGCAGACGACGGCCTGGTCCTTCATGGCGAGCATGTGCTCGAGGGTGATGACATCGCAGTTGCCCGTGGTCGTGACGTAGATATCGCCCCAGCCGAGCGTGTCCTCGACCGTCGTGACCTGGTATCCCTCCATCGAGGCCTGCAGCGCGTTGATCGGATCGATCTCGGTGACGACCACCCTCGCGCCCTGGCCGCGGAGCGACTGCGCGGAGCCCTTGCCCACGTCGCCGTAGCCGCAGACCACGGCGACCTTGCCCGCGATCATGACGTCCAGCGCGCGATTCAAGCCATCGACCAGCGAGTGCCGGCAGCCGTAGAGGTTGTCGAACTTGGACTTCGTGACCGAGTCGTTGACGTTGATCGCCGGCACCAGGAGCTTCCCCTCCTCCTTCATCTTGTAGAGGCGGTGGACTCCGGTGGTCGTCTCCTCGGAAACCCCGCGCCACTCCTTGACGATGCCGTGCCAGCGCAGCGGGTCTTCGCGGTGAACCTCCTTGAGCAGATCCTTGATCACACCCTCCTCCTTGGACGACGAGGGCGTGTTCACCCAGTCGCTGCCGTCCTCCAGCTCGTAACCCCTGTGGATCAGCAGCGTCGCATCGCCGCCGTCATCAACGATGAGCTGCGGGCCCTTGCCGCCGGGGTGACAGAGCGCCTGATAGGTGCACCACCAGTATTCCTCGAGGGTCTCGCCCTTCCACGCGAAAACCGGATGGCCCGCGGCGGCGATGGCCGCCGCGGCATGGTCCTGGGTGGAAAAGATGTTGCAGCTCGCCCAGCGCACCGAGGCGCCGAGTTTCGCGAGCGTCTCGATCAGCACCGCCGTCTGGATCGTCATATGCAACGACCCCGTGATCCGGACGCCGGCCAGCGGTTTCTGCACCGAGTATTTGTCGCGCACCGACATCAGGCCGGGCATCTCCTTCTCGGCGATCCCGATCTCCTTGCGGCCCCAATCCGCCAGCGAAAGGTCCGCGACCCTGTAGTCCTTCGTTAAAGGTTTTTTCAATGTCGTGCTCATTCCTGTTCCTCTCTCAAGCGCGGGGTCTCATGCTTCAGCGGACCGTCCGGCCCGCGTGAAACCACACCGCCCAAAACCGAGCCTCACTTGCGCGCGGCCTTCCTCAGCTCCGCCGCCCTGTCGGTCCGCTCCCACGGGATGTCCGCGTCGCCGGCGGCGTGACCGAAGTGTCCGTAGTTGGTGGTCTTGCTGAAGATCGGCCGGAGGAGATTGAGCTGTTTCACGATGTCCGCCGGCTTGAATGAGAAGACCTTGTTGATGGCCGCCAGGAGCCGCTCCTCGGGGACGCTGCCGGTCCCGTAGGTGTCCACGCACACGGACACGGGTTTGGGGTGCCCGATCGCGTAGGCGAACTGCACCTCGCAACGGCTCGCCAGGCCCGCGGCCACGACGTTCTTGGCCACGTAGCGCCCCATGTATGCCGCGCTCCGGTCCACTTTCGACGGGTCTTTCCCGCTGAATGCCCCGCCGCCGTGCCGCCCCATCCCGCCGTAGCTGTCCACGATGATCTTGCGCCCCGTGACACCGCAGTCGCCCTGCGGCCCGCCCACCACGAACTTGCCCGTCGGATTCACGAGGAACCCCGTCCTCGAAGTCAGCATCTTTGCCGGCAGCGTCTTCTTGATCAGCTCCTCGATGATGAAGGCCTTGATGTCCTTGTGCTTCACGTCCGCCGCGTGCTGCGTCGACACCACGACCGCCGTGATCTCGACCGGCTTGCCGCCCGCGTAGCGGACGGAGACCTGCGTCTTCGCGTCGGGCCGCAGCCAGTCGACCTTGCCGCTCTTCCGGATCCGCGTCAGCCTGCGCCCCAGCCGGTGCGCGTACATGATCGGCGCCGGCATCAGTTCCGGGGTCTCGTCGCACGCGAACCCAAACATCAGCCCCTGATCGCCCGCCCCCTGCTCCGCCGAACCTTTGCCCTTCGCCGCGCGCGCGTCCACGCCCTGCGCGATGTCCGGGCTCTGGGCTGTCAGGGCATTGATCACGAATACCCGATCCGCGTGAAATAAGTCGTCGTCATTCACGTAGCCAATGCGCCGGATCGTGTCCCGCACGATCTGCACATAGTCGAGCTTCGCCGCCGTGGTGATCTCGCCCGCCACCACCACCATGTTGCTCTTCACAAGGCACTCGCAGGCCACCCGCGACTTCGGGTCCCCGCGAAGGCACGCGTCGAGCACCGCGTCCGATATCGAATCGCACACCTTGTCGGGGTGCCCCTCGCCCACTGACTCCGATGAGAATATGTAGTCTTTGGATGTCACGCGTGAGAGTTTGGCAGACCCTGGGCCTTTTGCAACTGAATTATTGAAATATCATGATGGGATGATATGTATTGGGGCATGGCCCAATGGCTCGAATCTCTGCGGTTGCTGGCCGATCCCACGCGGCTGAGGCTGATGGCGGTCTTGAGCCGCAACCGCCTGTCGGTGGCTGAGTTGCAGGAGGCCCTCGGCATGGGGCAGTCGCGCATCTCGACGCACCTCGGGCTCCTGCGCAAAGGCGGGCTTCTCCAGGATCGCCGGGAGGGAAAGAACATCTTCTACGGGTGGGCCACCGACCTGCCGGCGTCGACGGTGTCGCTGATCGAATCCACGCTCGCACACGCGGGGCTTTCGGCCGAGCTGAGGCGCGACCGGGAGAATCTCGCGGCCATCCTGCGGCGGCGGCGCGCCCAGACAGAGGCCTATTTCAATTCGGTCGCGGGGCGCATGGGAAAGGGCTATTGTCCGGGCCGCTCGTGGAGGGGGGTGGCCCACCTCTTTCTGGGGTTCGTCCCGAGAGTCGTCGTGGCGGACCTCGGCGCCGGCGAGGGCGATCTCTCCCGCCTGCTCGCCCACCGATGCCAGCGGGTGATCGCCGTGGACCTCTCGGCCAAGATGGTCGCGTTCGGAAAACGGCAGGCGAGGGCCCTGGGGTTGAAGAATGTGGACTACCGCCAGGGGGACATCGAGGATCCGCCGATCGATGATGCGTCGGTGGACGTCGCGATCTTGAGCCAGGCGCTCCACCACGCGGCCGATCCGGGGGCCGCGCTCTGCGCATGCCACCGCATACTCCGTCCCGGCGGCAGGCTGGTCGTGCTCGACCTCAAGCAGCACCAGTTCGACGCCGCGCGCGAGCTGTACTCCGACACGTGGCTCGGTTTCCGGGAGGCGGAACTCGTCCGGTGGGTGACGGTGGCGGGCTTCATCGACGTCGATTTCCAGACCGTCGAGCGCGAGCAGAAACCGCCGCATTTCCAAAGCTTCGTTCTCACCGCCGCCAAACCCCCGCACCCGCTCGCGCCCCCGGCCGCGTGACGCCAGGATCGCGCGCGTCGCCCCGGGCCATTTTCCCGTTTCCACCGGCCCGGGTTCTGCGCTTCACTCGGGCATGCGTTCGGCACGTATCAGCCTCGCCTTGGCGCTGGGGGCAACCATCGCCGCAGGGCCCGCGCGGGCCGCAGACCCGAAGTTCGGGGAACCCCCGCCCCCCTACGGTCTCGACTGGCAGGTCCTGAAATACGACGCCGATCAGTTCACCATCCGCGTGCCATCGGAATGGCTCGAGATCCCGGGATTCAACATGGCGCGCTTCGTCGATGGCGCGGCCACCCACGGCTTCCTGACCGACCAGACCTACTCCCAGAATTACAAGCACGGCTTTCAAGAGGGACCCGTCAAAGAGTGGTTCACTCCGCCATATTGCCTCATCGATGTCCATGCACGCGGCCGCATCTCCAGAAAACAGCTCGTCGATGTCCCCACCATCGACCGCGTGCTTCCCGGCGGCGGGCCTTTCCGCGAGGATGGCAGCCGCGGCGTCTTCTCGCTCACCACGGCGGGCACCTTCGCCTACGAACCCGACGCGAACATCGTCTGGCTCAATCTCACGCGCCCCGCGAAAAGCGGCGAGCCCATGCGTACCGTCGCGGCCCTGATCCTCACCCAGCAGGGCGGCATCCAGTTGAACTTCTATTGCCGCGAGGCCGACGCGCGCCGATATCTCGACCTCTTCGAGCGCATCGCGCGCAGCGTCGAGATCCACGAATACCTCTGCTACCGGAAGCCGTTGCTGGAGGCCTGGCCATTCTTCGACTCGATGGACTGGAGCAACCCCACCATGCGCTATATCGAGATCGCCGTCGGGGTCGCGTTCGTTTTCGGGCTTGTCGCCCTCTGCTGGTTCCTGATGAAACGCTCGGAGGCCGACGAGGCCAACCCCCTGAATCCCCTGGAAGACGAGTGAGTGCCGCGCGCCCGCGGCGGCGCCGTTTTCAAAGCCCCCCTGCGAATCTAATGTCGCCGGCGGACCGGCGACGGAACCGTTCAACGGTTCGCCGGGTCACGCGACCGTCCCTCACGGGGCGGTCGTGATGGTACTCCAATCAAGCTCCCGCGAAATGGCGTAGGCCTCGAACTGGGTCCGGTAACGCAGCAGGGCGTAACGGACCACGGCCGAGTCATCCGCATGGCCGATGCCCGGCACTTCATCCGGTATGATGTCGACGGCCTTGTGCGCATAGATGAGCGCGAACGCCGCGACAGCAAACGCATGGTACGGAAGGTTTTGGTAGCTGCCGTCGGCCACATCCTCCACCACATCGGCGAGGAACTCCAGCTGGTCGATCAGGTGCGGCAGCGAAGGCTCGTCGATCTGCGTGAATTCCGCCTTGAGCATCGGCAGCTTGTGCAGCAGGCGGCCGATCACCTGCGGCGTGACGCGCGAAGCGCCATGCTCAACAAATTGTGCGATCTCCGAAGACATGTTTTCATCATAACCGGCCCCGCGTCTTTGACCAGCACAACCATGGCCCGCGAAAACCCGTGGGTCCTTGGCGCCAGATCCTCACGCCGCCCCTTCAAACCCAATGCTCAAAATGCGGTTCTTGTTTTTCCAGTGCCCGGACGCACACGGCCCAATGACACGCAGACAGCCAGATAACCCATCTTGTTATTAAGATTGCGTACCTTTCCATTGGCCATCCATTAAATCCACTGATGCGCACTATACACCGTTCGATTTGTCCACATCATGCCACTTGATGGTCAGCTATTCGGGGCCGCTGGGATGATCGGCCCAGCACCCCGCTGCCGCTTATGTGGTGGAGTGATGGCCAGCAATGATTTCTGCGCGAAAGACGACACGTATGAGCATGAGAAAATCATTTCTTGCCGTGTGTGCGACCATGCTGGGCGCGGCGTCTTCCCTCGCGCAGACCGTCGTCACAAATACCGCCCGCTTCAACGCGACATGGTCCACGAATAACCCCTCGCCCCTGTTTCAAGTCTACCTCCAGCAGCTCAACACCGATCTCTGGTACTTTGGCAGCGTCCTGAGCATCGAGGTCGGTGTCTACGCGACCAATACTTTCGACGCGGAAGTGGAAAACAATGCCGCCGTAACCGCTACGGCCAGCATCCAGGCCCAGGGCACCACCTACACAACAAACCCCGGACCCATCGCCGTCCTCGCCCCTCACTCCGAACTCCTGGTCAGCACGAACCTCGCGCCTTCCGACGGCAACTTCAAAAGCGGCCCGGATTACGCCCTATTCTCAAACCTGACGTCGACGGCATCAGCCAGCGCGCTGATGACGAACATGTACAACTCCCTCTACTTCGGCTCTTCGAACTTCGCGGTCGATGTCAAGGCGCTGGCGGGATCAACCGTCGAGGGCCTCGGCGACTACTACTACCGCGCTTTCAACAACAGGTCTCTGGGCGCCGTCTACGTCCTCTACACTTATACGCTCGTCCCGGAACCCGGCGCATTCCTGCCGCTGGCCGCGCTGGGGCTGGGCGTCGTCTGGTGGGGGCGGCGCCGACGCAAATGAGCATCTCGCAGCCGAACGCGTGAGCGTTTGGACGGGTTTGTGGGAGCCTGCTTGCAGGCGATTTCCCGCAATCCCCGTCCGTCTCCGCGAATCGCGCGCAAGCGCTCTCCTACGGCAATGATCTCTCCCGCTGATGCCCTGGCGCGGCCGGAGAGCGCCGTTTCTACCGGCTAAGCCTGGATATTTCACAGCCTGCCGGCTGTGAAATTCCAGACTCTGGGAAAACCGCGCCATGAAAGCCATTTATTGGGAAAGGTCAGGCAAAGACTGGGTTTTTTCGCGGTTGCGGAGTGTGTTTCGCGGACCGGTGGCCCCAGACCCTTCAAAGCCGCGTCCTTCGGAGCGCGGTTTTCCTTTGAGCCTGCATATTTCACGCGGCAGCGTGAAATATGCAGGCTAGTGGGCGCCCGCGACACCCGACATCACCAGAAGTACCAGCGGCCGGAGGCCGCGACCCACGTGTACAGGATCAGGTTGGTGACGCCATGGGCGAGGACGACATCCCATAGGCTCTTTGTGCGCACGACCCACCAGCCGTAGATCGCGCCCGCGACCAGCGCTACGAAAACCTGGGGGTGCACAACAGCAAAGGCGACGGTGGTGATCGCAAACGCCTTCGGCTGCCATGCTCCAATCTCATGCTTCGTGAATTCCTCATCAATTAACCACCGCATCAGCCACCCGCGCCAGAACAGCTCCTCGGCGATGGGGACCGCGACCGCTCCGCCAAGAAGCCGCACCGCAACCCAAGCCCGCGAAAGCAAAGGGGATCCGATGGCCGAGGGGTCGATGCCACCGGCGCGGGGCGGAAAAGTTAAACGCGCGCCCTCCAGCCACGGCAGGAACGGGTCGAGACCCACCCACAAGAGGAATACGATAATCCCGACCGCGACGCTGCCCAGCGGGGCCACGACGCGAAAATTCGGCAGGCGACGCCAAAGCCATCCCACCAGCACCAATACGCAAAGCGCCTTGATCGGATAAACCGGCACCCGACCCAGCGGCCCCTCCAAAGCGAGAAAGACCATGAACAGCGCGAACGGCGCCACAAACGGAAAGGCCGGATGCCCCGCCCACCTCTTTAGCATGAGCAGCGTTTTACCTTTCGATTCGACGCGGTCTAGCCCGGATATTTCACAGCCGCCAGCCTGGGAAATATCGGAATTCGCTATCCGAGCACCCCCTCCTGTATTAAGCTACGGGGGTTCTTGACGGGGATCGCTGGTGAAAACGTTCATCGCATCGCTGCTGGGCGCCGAATGCGGCGTGCTGGCGGCTCACTGGCTTGGCCGCCGATGGGGCGCTTTGCCGGTGGGTCTCCTGCTGGGTTGCCTCGTGGCCGGTGGTGCCACCCTCCGATCCTGGCAGGTGCTCTCGGCGGACGTGGCCCCCCTCACGCTCGACCCGCTCGGCATGGTGTTCTGGGCCAATGCCTATTTCACCCTGCTCCTCATCTACGTCCACGATGGTTCGCCGCGAGTCCGATCACTGTTCCTCGGATGCGTCTTCGTTTTCGCCGCCGTCGCCTTCGGACACTGGGCGCTGATCCGCAACGGCGCGGCCGCAAATCCGGGGACATGGCCCCTGATTCAATGCTACGTCGCGCAGGCGCTGGCCTTCGCCTGCGTCCTGGTTAGCGTCTGCCTCTCCTATCAGTTGCTCGCCAACCGGACGCCATTCCTCTCCCGTTGGCTCCGCTTCTATGTCGCCCTCGTCGCCGCCTCCTGCGTCAGCGCAGTCGTGCTCGGCGCCTTTTTTGAGGGGGCGCGTCCCGGTCTCGGCAGCGCTATCCGACGCGACATGGCCCAATTCGTGTTCTCGACCGCCTTGCTCGTGCCGCTGGGCGAGATCTACCTCCGCTATTTCTCGCTGTTGCGCTCCCATCCCGAAAAGCGCCGCCCCCTGTTCGAGCTGGTGCGCTGGCTGCCCAGCTACCTCGCGCGCGAACACACCGAGGACCGCCACATCGCACTCCTCCGGTCGCTGCCCGACCTCGCATTCGTTGTCAATGAGCACGGCGATGTGGTCGAGGCGCTCAATGCCGACGACGCCAACCTCCAACCGCCACCATCGACGCTGCGCGATTGCCGCCTCGAAGATGTCTTCTCGGCGGAAGTTGCCGCCCGACTCCACGAGGCCGTGCGCGATGCCCTTGATACGGGCCGCACGCGGGAGATCGTCTATACTTTGGCCGGGGGCGCACGCTTCTTCTCGGCGCTGGTCTCGGCCTACCACGATCCAGTCGCTCGGGAGAACAGGGCCATCGTCCTCGCCCGCGACCAATCCGGCACCCGTCACGGCATGCAGTCGCTCGAGGCCGAGGCCAGGCGCTTCCGAGACGCTTTCGGCGCCATGCCCGCCGCCCTGTTCCTGGCGAACGCCGAAGGGCGCATCCTCTTGTCCGGCGGATCCGACGCCGACGCCCTGGCCCTGCTCCCGAAACCAGACGAGTCGCCAGACCCTCGCGACCCATTCGCCATGACGCTCGCCGACTGCCTCTCTCATGGCTCGGCGTGCGTCCCCCTCAAATCTCCCGAGCATCACGCGGGTCGACATTTCGCGCTCGTCGCGCGGCTCGTGCAGCCGCGGCGCGAAGGAGAGCCCGCGACCATCGCGGGTGTCGTCGCCGACATCGGACCGCTCGCCCGCGCATGGGAGGAACAGGCCGACAGGGAACGACTCGATAGCCTCTCGACCTTTGCGGGCCGCGCGGCGCACGATATCAATAATCTCCTCGTCGGGATCACCGGCCACGCGTCGCTGGCGGCGCGAAACATCTCGCCCGTCAGTCGGGCGCGCCTCAACGTCGAGCAACTTCTGAAGGCCGCCGAGCAGACCACCGAACTCACGCGCAGGCTCCTCGCCTACGCCGGTCACGGCCCATCGCGGCTCAGGCCCATCGACGTCAGCGACCTGGTGCGCCACGCGCAACCCCAACTGGCGCGCGAGCTGCCCAAGGGCTGCACGCTCCAGATCGACGCGGGACCCAGCGTCGCGCTCGTCCGCGGCGAAACGGCCAATATCGAGACCGCCCTCACCGCACTCGTGGAGAACGCCGCCCAGGCCTATGGCGAGGCCGGCGGCACCGTCCGGATCCTCACGGGCTCCGGCAGTCCTTTGCCTGAGGACAGCCGCTACGCCGGCGAACCTATCGAAAACAACGATGCGGTCTGGATCGAGGTCGCCGACCAGGGGGAGGGCATCCCGCCCGACTCCATGCGCAGGATCTTCGATGCCTGCTTCACAACGCGCCAGGGACACGGCGGCCTCGGTCTCGCCGAGGCACTCGGCCTCATGCGCGCGTTCAACGGAGGCATCGCCGCCTGGAGCGTCCCAGGTCGCGGCAGCCGTTTCCGACTGTGCTTCCCCCCGCACCGCCCACCCGCCCCCCAGCCGCCGCCCAAGCCCCTTCCGGGCTTCCGGGGTTCGGGGCTCGCGCTGGTCGTGGATGACGAAGAATCGGTCCGCAGCGTGGCCGCCGAGATTCTGGATCAGATGGGATTCCGGGTCGAGACGGCCGCCGATGGGAAACAGGGCATCGACTCCGCCGTCGAGCATATCGGTGATCTCAGCCTCGTGCTGCTCGATGTCACCATGCCCGTCATGGGGGGCGGCGAAGTGTTCACCAGCCTGCGCATGCTTAAACCCGACCTCCGCATAATCCTCTCCTCGGGATACCCTCAGGCCGACGTCATGGAGAATCTCAATCCCTCCGAATCCGTGGGCTTCATACAAAAACCTTACACCGCCGATGATCTCACCGCGAAGGTCGCTGAACTGTTCGGCATGACTCCGCCACCCGACAGAACGACCACGTGAACGAACCGCCTCTCCACCGCCCCGGCCCCCCAAAGGGGTATCTCTGCCAGCGCTGCGGGAACTGCTGCAGATGGCCGGGCTTCGTCCGCATCGACGGCCCCACGATCGCGCGCGTGAGCGCCTTCCTTGGCATCACGGAGCAAAGGCTGGTCGCGGAATACCTGGACCTCCTGCCGAGCAGGACTGGTCTCATGCTCCGCAGTCGCCCCGATCACTCCTGCATTTTTTTCGATGGGACGGGATGCGCGATCCACCCCGTGAAGCCACAGCGTTGCCGCGAGTTCCCGAATGCCTGGAACTTCCCGGGCTGGCGCGAGCAATGCCGCGCCATCGAGATCGACGGATAAGGCCCGTGGCGGCGGACACCGAAACCGCCCTTGCCCCCGGCATCTCTTGACACACCGCGGTACCCACGTATTTACTTCGATCAGGGAATGCGTGCTCCACCGTCGCATCAGATTGTCGCCGCCGGGACCGCCCTCGGGGTCGCCGCCGCGGCCCTTCTCCTCGCGGGCTGCGACCGAAAGGACCCCGGCCGTGTCCCCGGCTACGTCGAGGCCGAGTTCGTTTACGTCGCCC
Organism: Verrucomicrobiota bacterium; assembly: GCA_029560585.1. Taxonomy (GTDB): domain Bacteria; phylum Verrucomicrobiota; class Verrucomicrobiia; order JADLBR01; family JADLBR01; genus JADLBR01. The sequence goes on from JAKQKQ010000270.1 coordinate 131,477, forward strand.
CCGTGCTCTCCGGCACTCTCGAAAAACTCTCCGTCAAGCGCGGCGACCAGATCTCCCAGGGCGCGCCCCTGTTTCGACTCGAACACGAGGCGGAGGCCGCCGCCCAGCGCGAGGCCTCCCAGCGCCTTGAAAAAGCCCGCGCCGCGCTCGCCAAGGCAGAGTCAGATGACGCGCGCGCCGAGAAGCTGTTCGTCGACAAAGTGATCTCCCCGGAGGAGATCGACGCCGTGCGCAAGGCCGCACGCGAATGGACCGCGGAGGTCGCCGCCGCAGAAGCATCCCTCAGGCAATCCCAGTGGCAACTGGACCAGAGGACCGTCGCCGCCCCCATCACCGCGCTGGTCCAGGATACCCTCTACCGGGAGGGAGAATGGGTCGGCGCCGGGAAACCAGTCGTCTCCCTCCTGCCGCCCGGCAACCTCAAGGTCCGCTTCTTCCTGGGCGAAGCCCAGCTCACGGCAATCCGGCACGGCATGAACCTGAGGATCGCCACCGACGGCGGGGCGACCATCGATGCCCCAGTCACCTATATCGCGCCGCAGGCGGAATACACGCCGCCCGTGATTTTCAGCCGCGACCAGCGCCGCAAGTTGGTCTTCATGGTCGAACTCTCCATTCCGGCAGCCGCCGCCAATCACCTCCATCCCGGCCTGCCCGTCGATGTCTGGATACCAACCCAGGGCCCATGAGCGAGGAGGACGCACCGTTCGCGATCGACGTCGCGGGCATCACCAAGAGCTTCGACGGCAGGGTCGTCGTGGACGATATTCCCATGCGCGTCCGCCGCGGCGAGATATTCGGATTCCTCGGGCCCAATGGCAGCGGAAAAACCACGTTCCTCCGCATGCTCTGCGGCCTGCTCCGACCCGACGGCGGTCAGGGGCGCTGCCTCGGTTTCGACATCCTCGGCCAGCCCGATGACATCAAGCGCCGCGTCGGATACATGACCCAGCGCTTCAGTTTCTACGAGGATCTCTCGATCGAGGAAAACCTCGATTTCATCGCCCGCGTCTACGGCGTGCCCGATCGCCGGGGGGCCGTCGCCGCCGGCCTCGCGCGCCTCGGCATGTCGTCGCGCCGACGGCAGTTGGCGGGGACCCTCTCGGGCGGATGGAAACAGCGGCTCGCCCTCGCCGCCTGCCTCCTCCACGCCCCGGAACTCCTCCTCCTCGACGAACCCACCGCCGGCGTCGATCCCAAGGCCCGGCGGGAATTCTGGGACGAGATCCACGGCCTCGCCGCCGGAGGCCTCACCGTCCTCATCACCACCCACTACATGGACGAGGCCGAACGCTGCCACCGCCTCGCCTATATCGCCTACGGCAAACTCCTCGCCCAGGGCTCGGTCGACGAGATCGTCCGGCAGGCGGGAATCTTCACGTGGCAGGTCCAGGGCCCGCGCCTCGCCGAACTCGCCACCCTCCTCAGAAAAACGCCCGGCGTCGAACAGGTCGCCGCCTTCGGCGATGCCCTGCACGTCAGCGGTTCCGATCGCGGCGCACTCGCGGCAGCGATCGCGCCACACCGCCGCGATCCCCACCGGTGGACCGAAATCGAACCGGGGCTCGAGGATGCCTTTATCCGCCTCATGCGAAGCTCGGGCACCCAGTGAACGGAAAATACTCTAACAGAAGGTCTCGTAAACAAATGGATCTTCAGCAGAAGAACGCAAAGGAAACAAAGAGCCCGAAAATCTTCGCTTCCTTCGCGATCTTCTGTTCAAAAACCCATCCTTCCCACGCCCCTTCTGTAAATAGGTCATGACCCGCCCGCCACTCTCCTTCCGCCGATTCGCCGCCATCGCGGTCAAGGAATTCGTCCAGATGCGCCGCGACCGCCTGACCTTCGCCATGATGGTCGGCATCCCCCTCATCCAGCTCATGATCTTCGGCTTCGCCATCAACACCGATCCGAAGTATCTCCCGACCGCCGTCGTGCTCCGCGACCGCAGCCCTTTCGCGCGCAGCATCGTCGAGGCCATGCGCAACAGCGAATACTTCCAGATCGTGGGCGAGGTCGCCTCCGAGGACGAGGCGCGCCGCATGCTCTCCCTGGGTGAAGTCCAGTTCGTGCTCAACATCCCGGAGGACTTCTCTCGTCACATCGCCCGGGGCGAACGACCGGCCGTGCTCCTGGAAGCCGACGCGACCGACCCGGCCGCCACGGGCAACGCCCTGGCGGCGGTATCCGAGATGGCCACCTCCGCGCTCCGCCATGACCTGAAGGGCCCACTCGCCCAATTTGCCTCCGGCCCGCCGCCGTTCGACCTGCGCATGCATCGAAAGTTCAACCCGGAGCGCATCACCCAATACAATGTCGTGCCCGGGCTCATGGGCGTGGTCCTGACGATGACGATGGTCATCATCACCGCCCTGGCCATGACCCGCGAGCGCGAGCGCGGCACCATCGAAATGCTCCTCGCCACGCCCGCGCGCCCCACCGAGGTCATGCTCGGGAAGATCGTCCCCTACATCCTTGTTGGCTACGTCCAGCTCCTGCTGATCCTGGCCGCAGCGATCATCATCTTTCAGGTCCCCGTCGAGGGCGACCCCCTCGTCCTGTTCGGCGCGACATTCATCTTCATCATCGCCAACCTCTCCGTCGGACTGACGTTCTCGACGCTCGCCACAAACCAGCTTCAGGCGGTGCAGATGGCTTTCTTCTTCTTTCTGCCCTCGATCCTCCTCTCTGGATTCATGTTCCCGTTCCGCGGCATGCCCCTCTGGGCGCAGTGGCTGGGCGAATGCTTGCCGTTGACCCACTTCCTGCGCGCCGTGCGCGGCGTGTTCCTCAAGGGCCACGGGGTATCCGAGACCATGTACTTCATGTGGCCGGTCGCGCTCTTCGCCGTCGTGGCCATCGTCGTCGGCGTCAAGCGCTACCGCCAGACGCTCGACTGACAGCCACGCCCCAGATGCGTCCCGTCACCGATTCTGCCCGTGACCGTCGCCGGAAAACGCTGTCCATCCCCACCGCCTATAGGATAGGCTCACGTCCCCGAATGAGCGACGCGCCCACGCACACCCCGGTCCCGCAATTCGACCTGGCAGGCCAATACGCCTCGATCCGAGAAGAGGCCGAGGCCGCCGTCCTGAAGGTCATGGCCTCGGGGCGCTTCATCCTTGGACCGGAGGTCGAGGCGCTCGAGCGGGAACTGGCCGAATACTGCGGCTGCGCGAACGCGGTCGGCATGTCCTCCGGCACGGACGCCCTCCTCGCCGCCATGATGGCACTCGGCATCGGCCCCGGCGACGAGGTCATCACCACCCCCTACACGTTCTTTGCGACCGCCGGCTGCATCCATCGCCTTGGCGCTCGCCCCGTGTTCGTGGACATCGAACCGGCGTCATTCAACATCGACGCGGGCAAAATCGCCGGCGCGATCACCCCCCGCACGCGCGCGATCATGCCCGTCCACCTGTACGGGCAGGCCGCGGCGATGGACGCGATCCGCGAGATCGCCCAGCGCGGCAACCTCCCCGTGATCGAGGACGCGGCACAGGCCATCGGGGCAGAATTCAATGGGCGGCGAACCGGTTCCCTCGGGCTGGTGGGCTGTTTCAGCTTCTATCCCACCAAGAATCTCGGCGCCGCGGGCGATGCCGGCATGGTGACCACCGACGATCCGCGAATTGCCGAGGCCCTCCGACGCGTCCGGAACCACGGCATGGAACCACGTTACTACCACGCATCCGTAGGCGGCAATTTCCGGCTCGATGCCATTCAGGCCGCCGTCCTGCGCGTGAAATTCCGCCGCCTCGAAGGCTGGCAGCAGGCGCGCCGCGACGTGGCCGACCGCTACAGGCGACTATTCGCGGAGGCCGGCCTCGCGCGCGAATCGACCAATGCCGGCGACGGGATCGTCCCGCCCATCGAGCTTCCCCATCGTCGCCACGTCTACCACCAGTTCGTGATCCGCGCCCCGCGCCGCGACGCCCTCCGGGCACACCTCGCCACCCGCGGCATCGGGAGCGAGATCTATTACCCCCTGGCGCTCCACCAGCAGGAGTGCTTCAAACAGCTCGGCTACCGACAGGGAGATTTTCCCGCCGCCGAACGCGCCGCCGCCGAGAGCCTCGCGCTGCCCATGTATCCGGAACTGACGCCCGGACAGATCGAGGCCGTCGTCGCGGCGATCGCCTCGTTCTTTCGGCAATAGCGGGCGGCAAAAACCACGGCGGGGCCAATCGCCTCAGGCGATCGGTTAAGCGGCGGCGATCTCCTCCAGCAAAACCATGTTCAGGCGCATGCCGTATTCCAGATTCTCCAACGGAAAATTCTCGTTTGGCGCGTGGATCCTGCAATCGGGAAGGGCCAGGCCCAGCAGGAGCGTGTCCACGCCCAGAATCCGCTTGAAATCCGCCACGATCGGCACGCTGCCCCCCTCGCGGACAAGCGCGGGCTCACGGCCGCCGAAGGTTTTCTTCAACGCGCGGGCGGCCGCGGAGCCAAACCCCTCCCGCGGATCGACGAGGTAGGGCGCTCCACTGTGGCCCCGCTCGATCTCCAACCGGACGGAGGGCGGGCACTTCGCGCGAAGGTGCGCGATGACCTTGTCCTGCACCTCGATCGGATCCTGATCCGGCACGAGGCGGAATGTGAGTTTCGCGAAGGCGTGGGCCGGCAGCACCGTCTTGCTGCCCGGCCCCTGATAGCCGGAGCCCATCCCATTGATCTCTGCCGTGGGCCGCGCCCAGATTCGTTCCAGGGCATTGTAACCCGCCTCGCCGTCGAGTTGCGGCACGCCCGTCAATTCGCGGATCGCCGCCTCGTTCATGGGCAGTGCCGCCCACGTCTCCCGCTCCCAGCCCTCGATCGGTCGCACCCTCTCATAAAAACCGGGCACGGTCACCCGATAGTCCGCATCGTGCAAAGAGGCCAACAGCCGGGCGAGCACCGCGGCAGGGTTCGCCACCGCGCCGCCGTAGATGCCCGAATGCAGATCCGTCGCCGGACCCGTCACCCGCACCTCCAGGGCCGTCAGCCCGCGCAGGCCATACGAGAATGTCGGATGCCCGCGCGCCACCATCCCCGTATCCGAAATCGCAATGACGTCGCACAGAAGCCGCTCCCGGTTCGCCTCCAAGAACGGGACCAGGCTCGGGCTGCCCACCTCCTCCTCCCCTTCGACCAGGAATATGAGGTTGATGGGCAACTCGCCCTTCTCCCGCAACGCCGCCTCGATCCCCAGCATGTGCGCAAAGAATTGGCCCTTGTTGTCTGTCGCCCCGCGCGCGGTCACCACCCCGTCGCGGATCCGCGGCTCAAACGGCGGGTGCTCCCACATTTCGATCGGATCCGCGGGCTGCACGTCGTAGTGCCCATAGATCAGCACCGTGCGCCGGCCCGGGCGGTGCGCGTTGCGCGCCAGCACCACCGGATGGCCCGGCGTCGGGCACAGTTCCGCCTCCAGGCCCATCGTCTGAAAACGCGCCTGCACCCATTGCGCGCACGCCCCCACGTCGCCCCGGTGCTCCGGCTGCGTCGAGATGCTCGGGAATCTCAGAAGCTCAAGAAATGATCCGATCGATGCGTCGTCCATCGCGCAACGCTAGCCTCGCCACGGTCTGGTACAAGACGACACCGAAGGCGAATCGCACCAGCCCCAGAAAAGATATTGGCGTCGTCCGCGCGCGACTGCGTCCCGCCCGGATCGCGCGAAACAGGGAGACGGTGTCCAGTTCATCGGCCTCCACCTCCGTGAAATTTCGACCGAGCTGGGCAAGATCGTGGGTGTCCGAGTTCGCCAGCAGCGGCTTGCCGCGTTCCGTCGCCCACCTTTGCGCCCGCGCATTCGGGTCGATTCCGAATCCGTGAAGGTGCGCCACCTCCACCGCGTCGATGCAATCCCCCACTTCGTCCAGCGCGCGGCCCAGGCTCGTCCTTATCGGGTAAAATGGGTGCGGCGCGACCGTCAGGATGCGATCCCCCAAGGATGCCTTCATCCGCCGCAGGTCGTCGAACGAAAACCCCTCTGGCACCTCGCCCGGGCGGACGTTGAGGATCAGCACCTCGCGCCCCCCGATCTTCTTCTCGATGCCCGGGATCAGCAGCACCCCGATCCGCGCCGCCGCCTCCACCGCGGCCGGATCATGAAACAGCCCGTCGTGCGGCGTGATCGCGATCGCATCCAGGCCGTGCCCCCGCGCCGCCGCGGCCAGCTCCGCGGCGCTGTACCCGATCACGTCCTCCGGATCGGTGTCCACATGATGGTGAAAATCAACTCGATAGACCGGCATCGCCGCCAAACCTTGGTCTTACAGGTGCTCCACACACATCATGCCACAGAATTCTTCCAAAACGCAACGTCACCCCCAATGACAATAGAATCAAGGGTCGACCCCCGGCACACAAGTCGCTGTCACCCCGTGGTCCGCTTTCTCAGTCGGTAGATGCATGCGCCGATGGTCAGGACGCCGATGCAGGCGATGACCACGGCCGGCACGGCCGACATACCCGGTCGAGCAAAAGCTTTGCTCAGAACCATCGCGAGTATCGTCACATACCACAGGCCAACGCCAATGCCCAACCACAGCAGCCAACGCGGAGACCCCGGCCCACATATGCCCATCAACCAGCCAATCACGTAAGGCAGGACCAGCATTCCCCACCAAACCGAACGCGCTTGGCCCCCAAAGCCCCCGACCGCACTCAGCCCCCACAATGCCCCCACCCCTATCGCAATCAAAACGAAGACCCACAACCTATAAGCGAACAAGCGGCGCTCGCCCCGACCGAGAAAAGCCCCGAACGCAACCAGCCCGCTACCCACGAGGATGATGACCGATCCTTCCAGGGGATCGATGGCTCCGATCACCATGGCCACACTGCCGACGATGGCAAGAACGCGCGACCAAGATCTGCTCCCCTCCATAAAACGCCTCCCGATCTCTCTTCGATGGCCCGCCGAACTTATCCAGGCGGAGTGTCGTCTCTTCGGGTCAATGTACGTGCCTTTCCCCTTGCGCTCAAGTGCACGGGAGATCAGACGCTGGCGACGGCCCCAGTTTCAAGCCTAGCAGCCCGTTCAAATACGTCAAAGATCCCACATGATGGCGTGCGTGGCCCGATTCCCCAGGGAGGGCCCGCGGCCTCGCGGGCCGCGCGTGACAGGCGCCTTTCGCTACCCGGTGGGACGCGGACGCCGGGGCAGGCGTCCCTCCCATACCCAACGCGGCTGTTGTGTGGGTTTTTCAACGAGCTGCCAGGCTGCCACGGCCCCACCGCCCGGGGGATGCCGCTTCTTTCCGCCTATTTTGTCTGAAGTCCGCCGATGGACTCGTAGATGCCGGTGTAGATCGAGTAGGCCACGGAGAGGACCGCGAGGGCCATGATGACGATGATGAGGGGAGGGATGAGTTGCGTGAGCCGCTCCATGGCGACCGTGAGGCGTTTCTCCTCGCGTTTGGATATCTTGGTCAACGCGGGGCCGAGCCGTCCGGTCTGCTCGCCTACGGTGATCATGTCGATGCTGGTGGCGGGCAGTGCGCCCGTGCGAGCGAGGGCGCGGCTGAGGCTGCCACCCTCCTCGACGGCCTTGACGACATCCTCGAAGCGCTCCTGGAGGTAGAGGTTCGGGTTGGCGCGGTTTGTGAGCTGCAGGGTCTTGAGCAGTGGCAGGCCGTTGGTGACGAGGGCCCCGAGGGTGTGGGTTATCTGGGCCTCGATGCGAAGCCGCATGACAGATCCCAGCACCGGAATCCTGAGCTGAAACTCGTGCCACCACCGCCTGCCCACGGGGTTGCGCAAACCGCTCCAGATGCCAACTCCGATTAGTCCGCCACCGCCCAACACCAGCCACCAGTAGTGCTCCACGAAGGCGCGCACCGAGAGGAGCATGCGGAATACGGCCGGCATGTCGGAGTCCATCGCCGAGAAAAGGCCAACGAACCTCGGAATAACGAAGAGCACGAAGACGACGAGCATCAGCGCGATCGCCACCACCAGCAGCGCCGGGTAAATGAGCGCGCTGCCGATGCGACTCTGTAACTCCTGCGTCGCGGCAAGATACTCGGCCTGCTTGCGGAGGATCTGCGAAAGCGATCCGCTGAGTTCACCCGCCTCCACCAGATTGCAGTAGAGGTCTCCAAAGCTCCCGGATGTCCGGCCCAAGGCCCTTGCGAAGCTGACGCCCTCGCGCACCTGTGCCCGGAGCGAGCGAGCGGCGCCCCGGAGCTTCAGGTTCTGCTGCCGCTCCTCCATGATGCGCAGCGCCGGCTCGAGCTGCATGCCCGCATCGAGCAGGTCCGCGAGGTCTTCGGTGAAGAGAAGCACCTCGGATTTGCGCAGGCGCACCGTCTCGATCCCGGGGCCCGCCTTGGCCCCCGGCACCACCTTGGCGCCGGGAGCAGCGCGCGCGCCCTCCACATCCAGCCGCAGGGCCTGCAGGCCCAACCGCGTCAGCTCCCGCAGGGCCTCGGGACGACCCGCCGCATCCAGGGTGCCACTGACCCGCTCGCCGCTCGGGCGCACGGCCTCATAAACAAAGACGCTCATGTCACTGCGATCCCGGCCCGCGCGGGCCGCCTATCCGATCGCACCCCCCGAATCTTGGATGGTGACGCGCAGGACCTCCTCAATGGTCGTGGCACCTGCGGCCGCGCGGCGGAAACCCGCGATCCGCAGCGGCAGCATGCCCTGCTTCAGCGCCGCGGCCTTGATCGTCCCGGCCGGCGCATTCTTCGCCACCAGCTCCGACACCGCATCCGACATCTTGCAGATCTCGAAAAGCGCCGTCCTCCCCTGGAACCCCGTGAAACGACACCGCTCGCATCCGTTGGCCTCGAACAGCGCGCCCCCCCGCCCGGCGGGATAACCGATCTTCTGCAGGTATTCGGCGGAGTAGTGCGCCGGTTTCTTGCAGTGGGAGCAGAGCACCCGCACCAGGCGTTGCGCCAGGAATGCGCGCACGGAAGTCGAGACCAGGAAAGGCTCCACGCCCATGTCGATGAGCCGCGTGATGCCACCGACAGCGTCATTGGTGTGGAGCGTGCTGAAGACAAGGTGCCCGGTGAGCGCGGCACGGATGGCGGTCTCGGCCGTCTCAAAGTCGCGCATCTCACCCACCATGATCACGTTGGGGTCGCCGCGCAGGATGCTGCGCAGGCCCGCCGCGAACGTCAGGTTGATCTCCGGCTTAACGGCGATCTGGATCACGCCGGGGAGCTTGTATTCGACCGGATCCTCGATCGTGACAATGCGCCTGTCCTTCGTGTTGAGCGACGAAAGAAAGGTGTAGAGCGATGTCGATTTGCCGCAGCCCGTGGGGCCGGTGAGCAAGATAATGCCGTTGGGCAACGCGATCAGCTCGCGGATCACCGCCTCGTCCTCCGGCCAGAGCCCAAGGCGCTCGAAATTGAAACGTTCCTGCCGCAGGAGGCGCAGGCTGATCGACTCCCCGTCGACGGATGGGATCGTGGCCACGCGCACGTCGATCGGCTGGCCCTCCAGCTCCAGGTTGATGCGGCCATCCTGGGGGAGCCGCCTCTCCGCGATGTCCAGGTGGGCCATGATCTTGACGCGGGACAGGAGCGTCGCCCGCAGCAGCTTGATCTGGGATGGGACGGGGACCTCGTGCAGCACGCCATCGATCCGATAGCGAATGCGGAGATCGTCCTCCATGGGCTCGATGTGGATGTCGGTCGCCCTCTGGGTGAGCGCCTCGCGGATGATCTGATTGACGAATCTTGCGACGGACGCCTCGGAATCGTCCTCGTCCAGGACGGTGGTCTCCTGGCGGAGGTCGTCATCGGACACGGGTGCCATGCCACCGGCAAGGATCTGCTCGAAGGTATCGGCGCCCACGCCGAAGGTCTCCTGGAGGCAGCGGATGATGCGGCTGCGCGCGGCGATGCCCCACGAGACCTTGCCGGGCACCTCCTGGGCCACGGCCTGCCGGGCCTGGAGGTTGAAAGGGTCCGCGGTCAGCACGCGGATGGCATCGCCCTCGTCGGCCTGCGGCAGGAGGCAGAAGCGCACGGCGAGCCGGACGGGGAATCGCTCGCGCACCCAATCCGGCACCTGCGCGGGAGGATCCTCGCACCACGGGAGACCCACCTCGGCAGCGAGATTGCGGAGAAAGACTGACTCCCCGACAAGCTGGCCATCCAGCAAGGCAGAGACGGGCGAGCCCTGCGTGTCGCACGCCTGGCCGATGATGTCGGCGCAACGTTCAAGTTCCGTGGCCTCGCTGTCGCGCGCTATCCGGAGCAATTGCTCTTGGAGCACGGTTAGAATTGAAGGGAAATACCGCCCCCGGTCAAGCCAGCCCACGGTTGCGGAGGAAGAGGTGCGCCGTTGCGCCGCGCCGAGGGATGCTCCAGCCTCGTGCCATGGGCGACGTCGTCACGGTGGAGCAGTTTATGCGATTCGCCCTTTACCATCCGCGGGTTGGCTATTATGTCCGACATGTGCGCGGCGTGGGGCCCCGGGGAGATTTCGCGACAGCGCCGTCGTTGTCCCCCATCCTCGGCATCGCGGTGGCGCGCTGGCTCGCCGGGCATGGCCGCGGCAACCGCCTCTTCCGCCCTTGGCACGTCATCGAGGTTGGCGCCGGCGATGGGTCGCTGGCCCTCGCTCTGAGCAACGCGCTTGGGCCCTTGGCCCGTGCCCGACTCAGTTATCACATCGTGGAAGTTTCGCACCCTCTCCGCGAGATCCAGATGCGGCGCCTGCGGGGCAGGCGTTTCCGGTGGCATGACGACATGAACGCCGCGCTGGCGGCATGCCGGGGAAGGGCGACCATCGTCGCCAACGAGGTGGCCGACGCATTCCCGGCGGTCCAATGGGCGTGGTCCGCCGGCCGCTGGCGAGAGGTGGGGGTGCGACTCGGTCCCGGCCATCCTGAAGAAGTTCTCCTCGAACCCGACCTCGAACGCGCCCGGCGATGGTGTCCCGATAGGGTCCGGCTTCCAGGCCATCCGGCCGAGGGAGATCGATTCGAGATGCACCTGTCGTACGCCGAGTGGCTGGCATCCTGGGTGCCGGCCCTGTCAGAGGGGGCCATCCTGACCATGGATTATGGAGGCGAGAATCTCCCCGCCCAGCCGCACGGCTCGATCCGCGCCTACTGGCACCACCAGTCACTCCGCGGAACCGACGCCTACCTCCGGCCCGGCCATCAGGACCTGACCGCCGACGTGGATTTCAGCGACCTGAGAAGGTGGGGAGAGATGCAGGGGTTGCGAACCGAATGGACCGGCCCTCAAGGCGAATTCCTTCGCAGGTGGGTGCCGGATCGGGCGCGGGACAGCATCTCCGCCTTCCTGACAGATCCCGCCGGTGCGGGGGGCGCCTTCAGGGTGTTGGACCAGCGGCGGGCGGCTGTCCGATGAGGGCCTTGGGATCGAGTAATCTCTGGGACGGAATGGGGCCTGATGCCGGTGCCGCCTCCCCTCCGGCCGCCGGAGGCGTGGCCGCCCCCGAAGCGGCCGCCAGTTTCCGCGCCTGCTCAAAATCCTCGTTTGCCTTGTGATAATCGCCGGCCGCCAGCCGCGCAAAACCCCGCTGCTCCCAAGCCTCCTTAAAATCCGCGCGCAAGCGTATCGCCTCGCTGAGGTCCTCGATGGCGCGCAGGTGATCGCCCAGGCGATGATTCGCCACCCCGCGCATGTAGAACGCATTCTCATACCGGGGATTGGCCCGCACGGCTTCCCCGAAATCCCGGACCGCCTCGCGGTACCGCTCCATCTGGAAATAGACCGACCCGCGGTTGTAGAGGGCCGGCGCATATCTCGGATTCTCCTTGATGGCCTCGTCGAAATCGGCGATCGATTCCGACAATCGCCCGAGGTGAAAATGCGCCAGGCCACGGTCGTAGTATGCGGCGAATCCCGGCTTGGCCTTGATCACCCGATTCAGATCCTCGAGGGCCTTCTCGTGCTGCCCGAGTTCCAGCAGCGCGCTGCCCCGATGGTGGTATGCCTCCGTTAGCGTGGGGTCCGCCACGATGGCCATGTTGAAATCCTCAAGGGCCTCCGCGAGCCTGCCTATCTTGCCGAGCGCCAAACCCCGGAAAAGGTGCGCCATTGCAAAACCCGCCCTCGCCTCGATTGCCGCGCCCAATTCACCGACTGCCGCATCGAAATTCTTCAGCATTATGTAGCATCGCCCCCGCCAGTACAATGCCTCGGCACGATCCTCGCCGGTCTGCAGCGCGAGGCTAAACTCGCTCACGGCCGCCTCGATTTTCGTCTCCGCAAATAGTGCCTGGCCGAGGACCAGATGCGATGGGCCGCCCTTTGCGGGGGCCCCGATGGCCAGGGATCTCGCGCCCAGCAGGCCCCGCACGCGTTCCGCCAGACCAAAATGAAAGGCGATCCCGGCAACACAAATCAGCGCGGCGATGGCGACCGTGATCGCCAGGGCAAGATTCGCGGGGCGGCGTTTCTTCGCCTTGGGTGGCGTGGCGGCCGACGCCTCCTCTCTCCCATCCCTTGCCTTCGGCAAAGGTGGCCGCTCCTTTGGCCGAACCATCACCTCGGGTTCGGTCCCGGGCTTGCGCGGGGGTCCCTGGAACGGGGTAAACAGCGCCGGGGCCGGGGCCTGCCGCAGCGGTTCTGCGGGCTTGGGAATGACCGGCGCCGGCGGCGGCTGCGCTTGCACCCGCGGGGCCAGCGCTTGGGCGAATGTCGGCGCGGTGGGTTTGGACGGAATCCGAAAGGGCCCTTCCTCACGTTCCGCCGGGGGGCCCACCTCCTCCTCGCGAATGGCTGCCAACGTCGGTGGCGGCACCGGTTCGGCGCCACCCAGCAGACGGCGACATACCTCCGCCGGCGACGCTGGCCTCATCGACGGATCCCGCGCCAGACAGTCCAGCACCACCCGCTCCCATTCGGGTGGGATCGGGGCACCCTCGATGCCCAGCGCCAACCGCTGGTCCGTGAGCGGAGGAGGATCCGTCTGCCGCAAGGCGTCCGCGATGGATCGCACGAGGTAGGGGGGCCTTCCGACGATCATCCGATAGAGGGTCATCCCAAAGCCGTAGACGTCGTCGCGCGGGCCGGGCTCGCCGCCACGGAGCCGCTCGGGACTCAGATAGATCAGGTGCTCCTCGATACCCTCCAGCCAGCCGCCGGGCTCATCCCCCGGCACGATATCCGGGGCCAAGCCAAACCCCTGCAGCTTCGTAGAACCATCCGGCCCGATGATCACCTGCGTGGGACGAACGCTTCCGTGCGCGAGCTGCTGTGTGCGCCACGCCTCCTCGAGGGCGGCACCTATTTCCCGCACGCCCCGCGTGATTTCATCGGGCTCGAAGGGCCTCGGGCGTCGCTCGCGCAGCATCTGCTCCCAAGTGCGTCCCTCCGGCGCCTCCATGACCAGCACCGCATGTCTCCCATCGTCCAGGACGTCCATCACGCGGACGATGTTGGGGTGCCTCATCTGCGCGGCCCGGATCAAGGAGCCCCTGAGGCGGCCGTACCTCGTGGTGTCGGCCCTGACGGCTGGCGCCCAGATGACGAGCTGCACCCAGCACCTGGCCTTGGAGTCCTCCCCGATCCAGAGCTCGCTCCGCTGACTGCGCTTCACGAACTGGCGGGCGACGTACCGGCCAAACAACAGTTGGCCGGGCATCACTCCTGATCCCATCTCGTCAGCCATTAGCTCAGTATGCGCCCCCGGGGCGCGCGGCGCAATACCGCGCGCGTCCCCCCAAAATGCACCCTGGGGCTATGCGGGCGCTGCCCCTGCCAGATCAGGCAAGCGTTTTCGCCAAGCCCTCGAGTTCCGCGCAGAGGGCCTCCCATCCCTCGCCCAATCCCGCCACCCGGGCCGCCGCCACCGCAAGGTCCCCCCGCGATGCGGCCTCGACTATGGCCGCGCAGTCGTGCTCAAGCCTCCGGGCTCCAATGGCGGCACATCCGCCCTTGAATTTATGCGCAGCCCGCCCGAGCGCCTCGGCGTCGCCGGCCGCTGCGGCTGCGCCGATTTCCCTCAGGTGGTCGGGCGCATCCTGCCGCATGAGCGCGATCATCCGCGCGACGACACCGCCCCCAAGTCGTTCCATCTGGCGGAGCGCCGCCCCGTCAAGCACGGGATCACCATCCGCGGTCTGTCCCTCGCGCTCGCTCGTACCGTATTGCCTCGTCGGACACGGGTCCTGGCCGCGGGCCTCGGCGACCAGGAGCGCGGTCCGCAGAGCCCCGACGCCGATCGGTTTTGTCAGATAGTCGTCGAGCCCCGCCGCGAGGCAGCGTTCGCGTTCTCCCGCCATGGCGTTAGCCGTGAGCGCCACGATCTGGGGCCGATGACGATCACCGTAGGCGGCGCGGATGATCCGCGCGGTCTCGATGCCATCGATGTCCGGCATCTGGAGATCCATCAGGATGACGTCGTAGTCCTCCCGACCCACCAGCACCAGCGCGGCCGAGGCGCTGGCCGCATGGTCTGGCCGATAGCCCATCCACGCGAGATAGCTGCATGCCACCTCGGCGGTCAGCGAGTTATCCTCCACCACGAGGATCCGCATGGGGTGCCTCTCGGCAAAACTCGGATCGACCGGGTCAACGGCTGGACCCGGCCGCGGATTCGCGGTGGCCTTGCCCTCCGCGATCTTGTCGAAAGGCAGCCTGACCCAAAACGTCGAGCCTTTGCCGGGACAGCTGCGCACGCCGACCTCGCCGCCCATCAGCTCGGCAAGTTTCTTGGTGATGGCGAGCCCGAGCCCCGTCCCCCCGTGCCGTCGCACGTCCGCCGCATCGAGCTGGCTGAAGGAACGGAACAGCTTGGGCATTTCTTCCTCAGAGATCCCGCGACCGGTGTCGATAACCTCAAAACCGATGTCGTGTCGCCCGCACCGGGCGGCCTGCGTCGCCGACGCCCGGACGACCACCCGGCCCCTCTCCGTGAACTTCACGGCGTTGCTCAGCAGGTTCATCAGGATCTGGCGGAGTCGGGCGGCATCCCCCACCACGAGCCGCGGCACGTCACCGTCCAACTGGACCTCCACCTCCAATCCCTTGGCCTCGGCCGCGCCCTTGACCGTGGCCATGACGTCATCGAGGACCTCCCGGATCCCAAACGGGATCGCCTCCAGCATCACCGCGCCGGACTTTAACCGCGAAAAATCCAATATGTCGTTGAGGATGGCCAACAGGGCGTCGGATTGCGACCGTATCACGGTCACAAATCGCCGCTGCTCCTGGCTGAGGGACGTCGCCAACAGCAGGTCCGTAAAACCAAAAACGCTCTGCATGGGAGTCCTGATCTCATGGCTCATCACCGCCAGGAATTCTCCCTTGGCGCGATCCGCCGACTCGGCGGCATCGCGGGCCTTGATCAGGGCAAGTTCCGCCTCGCGCAGCTGGGTGACGTCATTCTGGAATCCCAGGAAATGCGTGACCCTGCCCGAATCGTCGCGGACCGGCGATAGCGACAGCTCGTTCCAGAACATCGAGCCATCCTTCCGGAAGTTCTTCAGCACGACGCGGCAACTCTGCCCGCGGGCCAGCGCCCTCCGGATCTCTTCGATCGCCTCCTGATGGCGCTCCTCACCCTGGAGGAACCGGCAGTTCCGCCCAATGGCCTCCGTGGGCTTGTACCCGGTCAGCACCTCGAAGCTCCGGTTCACGTACACCAGGGGCATGTCCCTTTGCCTGCAGTCGGCGATGCACACAGGATTGCTGCAGTCGCTCAGCGCCCTCCGGAACAGGCTGAGCCGATCCTCCGCATCCTTGGAACCGGACACGTCTCTCCAGACCAGCACCGTCCTTCCCCCATCGCAGTCGCAGCGGGTCGCTTGCGCCGAATACCACCGGGTCTGGCCGGATCGACGCACCGAGAAACGTTCGCCCGGGGCATCCCCGCGCAAACGCACCTGGTCGAGGCATTCCTGCAGCGCGCGGGTGGCATCGGCGACCCCCTCCTGCCCCTCCCCGCTGGAGGACTCCAGCAGCGCGCGCGCCGCGGCGTTGGCAAAGCGCACGGCCCCCCCGGCGTCCAGCAACCAGACCGCGTCCGGGAGACAATCCAAAACGGCTGGCAATTCGATCGTGGCGGGCATACTTTGATTGGTTAAATTACTTAATCTGTGCCACGCCCCCTGTCAAAATACCGGGTGGTCATACTCGAAGACCACATGATGCTGCGCGAGTTGCTCCGCATGATCCTCGATCGCGAGCGCGACATCCAGATTGTCGCCGAGTGCAGCCGGGGCGATGAGGCGGTGGCCGCGTGTCGCGAGCATGCCCCCGATCTCCTGATACTGGACCTGATGTTGCCCGACATGCCGGGCCTCGACGTGCTCCGTGCGGTGCGCACCGGGACGCGCGACTGCCGGGCCCTCATCGTGTCGGGTCAGGCCACGGCCGAACTCGTGGCGGATTCCCTGAGGATGGGCGCCCACGGCTTCGTCGAAAAGGGCGCATCGATCGACACACTCCAGAAGGCCATCCGCGCCGTGCTCGGGGGCACCTCGTTCTTCAGCCCCGCGATACAGGCGATACTCAAGCGCACGGCCTCGGCGCCCCCCCCGTCGGTGGCCAACCTCACGGAACGCGAGCTCGACGTCCTGCGACTCGTGGCCGCGGGCCTGCTGAACAAGGAGATCGCGGACCGGCTGGGCGTGAGCATCAAGACGGTGGACAACCACCGCACGAACCTCATGCGCAAACTCAATGTTCACGACGCCGTCGGCGTAACCCTTTACGCGATCAAGGCTGGCCTCGTCTCGCCGTCCTGACGCCGACGCGCGCTCAAACCTCGCCCGTGGCGCTCTCCAGAGCCAGTTTCAGATTCCGCAGTCCGACATTCTGGAGCTGGCGGATGCGCTCTCGGGTCACATTGAATTTCTCACCGACTTCCTCAAGCGTGCGGCGCGACTGTCCATCCAGGCCGAAGCGCATGACGAGGATCAGCCGCTCTCGCTCGTCGAGACCCTCGAGGTAGCGAAGCGCCTTCGTGGCGAGTTCCTCGCGCTCGAAGAGGTCCGCGGAGGTCCTCGTGCGATCATCGCCCACGAGATCCCCCAGCTCGGCGCCGTCGTCGCCCTGCAGCTTGGTGTTGAGGGACGTGGCCCTGTTGCCCGCGAGCCTCATGCGAACGATCTTCGCCTGGGGGACGCTCAGCTCCTCCGCCAGCTCTTCGTCGGTGGGCTCGCGGCCGAACTCCTCTTGGAGCTGGGACTCCACGCGGCGCATCCGCGAGATCTTGTCATTCATGTGCACCGGGATTCGGATCGTGCGGCCCTGGTTGGACAGGGCGCGTTTCACGGCCTGCTTGATCCACCATGCGGCGTAGGTGCTGAGTTTGGCCCC
The DNA here is from genome assembly GCA_029560585.1 of Verrucomicrobiota bacterium. Classification (GTDB taxonomy): domain Bacteria; phylum Verrucomicrobiota; class Verrucomicrobiia; order JADLBR01; family JADLBR01; genus JADLBR01. The sequence continues at coordinate 148,732 of JAKQKQ010000270.1, forward strand.
TTTGTTGGGATTGAAGCGCTCGACGGCCTTGACCAGGCCGATGTTGCCTTCGGATATCAGGTCGAGCAGGGGCAGACCCATGTTCGCGTAATCCTGGGCGATCTTCACGACGAGGCGCAGGTTGCCCTTGATCAGGCGCTCCCTGGCTTGCTTGCCTTCATCGATCTGGGACTTGAGCTTCGCGCGCTGTTGCGGCGTCATGGTGGGCGGCTTGGCGGCGCCCTTTCCGCGCCGACGGGACTTGTGGAGCTTCTCCTCCGCCTTCAGTCCGCGCTGGAGCCGGTTGGCCAGTTCGACCTCCTCCTGGGGCGTCAGGAGGGAAGCCTCGCCGATCTCCCGGAAGTAAAGTCGGGTTGGGCTCTCGGCGCCGCGGAAATCCGCGGGCACGCTGCTGTAGTCACTCTCTATTTTCATACTGAACCACGTTGCTTTCATCGCTGTTCTAACTCAATAGGGTGTCAACCCTAACCCCCGTAAGGTGTCCACCTCATGGATATCGCTGTCACCACCCCCGAGGAGGATCCCCCTTTTCATCCTTATGACGCGCCGGGGCGCCCCACGGTTCAAACAATCCGCGCCCCCATATCTCCGCTGTTGCGCCCATTGCCACACCCGATAGGCTTTGCCTCCACTGGAACACCATGAGCGAGGAACCCAGACAGGGCCCAACGGATTTCATCAGGGATGCCATCGAGGCGGACAACGCATCGGGGCGCTTCGGCGGCCGGGTGCACACGAGATTCCCCCCGGAGCCAAACGGGCACCTGCACATCGGCCACGCAAAGGCCATCTGCATCACCTATGGCGTCGCCGAGGAGCACGGCGGGAAATACAACCTCCGGATGGACGACACCAACCCGGCCAAAGAGAAGGACGAGTACGTGGACGCGATTCAGGAGGATGTCCGCTGGCTCGGCTTCGACTGGGGCGACCGGCTCTTCTACGCCTCAGACTACTTCGGGAAGCTGTGCGACTGGGCCATCGAGCTCATAAAGAAAGGCAAGGCCTACGTCTGCGATCTCGCCGAGGACGAGATCAGCGCGTACCGCGGCACGCAGGTGTTCGCTGCCGACGGCCGTCGCGAGACGCCACCGGGCAAGGACAGCCCCGGCCGCAACCGGACGGCCGCGGAGAACCTCGACCTGTTCGAGCGCATGCGCCGGGGCGAATTCCCCGACGGCTCGCGCACCCTCCGCGCCAAGATCGACATGGCGCACCCTAACCTGAACATGCGGGATCCCGTCATGTACCGCATCCTCAGGGCCGACCATTACCGCCAGGGCGCGAAATGGTGCATCTACCCGACCTACGATTGGGCCCACGGACAATCCGATTCGATCGAGGGCATCACGCACTCCATCTGCGACATCAGCTTCGAGAACCACCGGCCCCTCTACGACTGGTTCCTCGACGCGCTGGGCGTCCACCACCCCCGCCAGATCGAGTTCGGCCGACTCAACCTCACCCACACCGTCCTCAGCAAGCGCTACCTCCGCGAACTGGTGGAGGGCGGCATCGTGTCCGGATGGGACGACCCGCGCCTCCCCACCCTCCGCGGGCTGCGGCGTCGCGGATTCACCCCGGAGGCCATAAGGGAGTTCTGCAGGCGCATCGGCGTCACCAAGAGCGACACCACGGTGGACATCCAGCTGCTCGAGCACTGCGTGCGCGATCACCTCAACAAGGTCGCGCCTCGCGCCATGGCCGTCCTGAATCCCCTCCGGGTCACCATCACCAACTACCCCGAGGATGCCTGCGAGGAGATCGACGCCATCAACAACCCCGAGGACCCCTCCGCGGGCACGCGCAAGCTCCCCTTCTGCCGCGAGCTGTTCATCGAGCGGGACGATTTCATGGAGGATCCCCCGAAACAGTTCCACCGGTTGGCCCCGGGCAGGGAGGTCCGGCTCCGCTGCGCCTATTTCATCACGTGCCAGGAGGCCATTCGCGACGCGGGCGGCACGATCGTCGAACTCCTCTGCACCTACGACCCCGCGACGCGGGGCGGCGACGCCCCCGACGGCCGCAAGGTCAAGGGCACCATCCACTGGGTCTCCGCCCGCCATGCCGCCCGCGCCGACGTCCGACTCTATGAACATCTGTTTCTGTCGGATGATCCCATGGCGGCCGATGGCGACTGGAAGGCCGACATCAATCCCAACTCGCTCCGCGTGATTCCCGAATGCCGCATCGAACCGGGTCTCGACGCCGCGCCCGCTGGCCATCGCTGCCAGTTCGAGCGGATCGGCTACTTCTGCAAGGATCCAGACAGCCGACCCGGCCATCCCGTCTTCAACCGCACCGTCCCCCTCAAAGACTCCTGGAAAAAGGTCCAGGCCAAGGGCGGCTGACGTTTGCCAAGAGCGTTGGACGCCGGGTGCCGGCCCTTGGGCGTTGCTCTTACCCCAGCCCCTTGGAGCCCCACCCGTCCCGGTATTTCCGCCTCAGGAATCTCTCCGCCTCGCGGCAATTCGGGATGCCCATCCCTTTCGGGTCCCATTCCAGTGACCGGCCGGGCATTCGGACCGCCACGGTCCCGAGCACCACGGCCTCGCTCATGGGGCCGGTAACGGCAAAATCCGATTCTGTTTTCACTCGCCCGAAACACCCGTCCACGAAGTAGTGATAGTGGTTTCGGGGTTCAACCTTGGGCTGCTCCACCGACGAGAATTTCTCCCGCGGCAAGAGCAGCGGCCCAGACTGATGAGGGAGCAGCAGGGCCCCCTCGGTCCCGACGAACATCGCGGCCTCGCCGGGATACGTCGTGCCCGGGTACGGATACATGGCCTGGATCTCCTTTGGCGGGAAAAATAGGCCGTCAAACCACTCGACCTTGAAGTCGCCGTCGGTCCGAGCGTTCCCGGAAAACTCCCAGGTTATGTGGTTGCTCTGCGGCCACGTCTCCGCCAGGCGAGCCGGATCGTTCTTCCAGCTCTCTTGCACCTCCGCCACCACCGACTTCGGCGGCCCCGGCGCATACGCCATCCAAAACGCGCTGAAGATATGGCAGCCAATATCCCCCGACCAACCCGTCCCAAAATCCTGCCACGAGCGCCAGAGCATCGGGTGGTAGATCTTGGGCGCGTACTCCCGGCGGGGCGCCGTTCCCAGCCACAGGTCCCAATTCAGATTCGGCGGCGGCGCCTCGCCCTTCTCCGGCCGAGGGCCCACCAGCCGGTAGCGCTCGATCGCGCCCGGCCGATTCGCCGACATGTACACGTGTTTCAGCTTTCCGATCACGCCGTTGCGCAGGTGGGCGACCGCCATCCGATCCCCTATCCCCGAGGCGTGCTGTGTCCCCAACTGGGTGACCACCCCCGCCCTCGCCGCCGCCGACGTCAGCGCACGCACCTCCGCGACATCGTGGCACATCGGCTTCTGAAGGTACACGTGCTTCCCCGCGCGGATCGCCGCCATCGCTATCGGCGCATGCATGTGGTCGGGAACGGCGATGTGCACCGCGTCGATCCGGTCCCCCTCCTTCGAGAGCATCTCCCTCCAATCGGCGTACTTCCTGACCGCCGGCAGATCCTTCGCCCTCGCCTCAAGAATGGTCGAATCCACGTCGCACAGCACCGCGACATCCACGTCGGCATGCTCCCGAAAGTTCTGCAGATCGTGCTTCCCGATCCCCCCGATGCCCACGCACGCCAACTGTAGCTTGCCCCGCGGTCGCCTCGGCCGACCCGCGCACCCGCCCAACAGGGCCGAGCCCACCACCCCGCCCAACCCGAACCCCACGGCACCCTCGATGAAACTTCGCCGATCCATGATCCCAATCCTGCAAGTCCTATCGCCAAAACGTCAAGGTGCATCACCGATCCCCAGCTACCCCTGCCCCGAATGGCGCTAGCCCGGATATTTCACAGCCTGCCAGCTGTGAAGTTCCGGGCTCTGGGAAAACCGCGCCATGAACGCCATTTATTGGGAAAGGCCAGGCAAGGACTGGGTTCTTTCGCTGTTGCAGAGTGTGTATCGCGGATCGATTGCCCCAGACCCTCCAAAATCGCGTTTTTCGGCGCGCGGTTTTCCTCTGAGCCTGCATATTTCACGCGGAAGCGTGAAATATGCAGGCTAGGTTAAGTTTGTCGCGACGGTGGCACGGCCATCTTGGCCGTGGGGCTGGCCATGGGCAGGATGCCCATGCCACGATCCCAAATGTCCCTTAACTCAGCGCCATTCCCCCCTGACCCCGGATACCACTTCACAGCGCCAGGCTATGAAATATCCCGGCACCCTGGGCCCAGGTCGCACCTGCAGGCGCGGTTCGCTGTGCCTGCCACTTCAAAAAATCGACCCGGACCGATTTTCATCGGCAAGCACCCTGTGAAAATCGTCCATTTCGATCATATCCATCTAATGCACAACATGATGCGAATTGCAGTCAAAAACAGTTCTTCTTCGGTTGATTTTACGTTCTATCTGTCGGATATTGTCCCAGTACAAATTATTTATTAACTTGCGATGGCCGTCTCGCGGTTCTCCCTGGGGAGGGTGTTTGAGGGACCGAGAGCGGGGCGCAAGAAACCCTATGGGAGGGAAGTTGGTATGAAAACAAGACTACTCGCACCCATCGCCGCGGGATTTGTGCTCGCGGCGATGGCGCAAGCGCAAACAACGACGATTGACACGTTTGAGACAAAGCAGTTCGTCATCGCGGATCTGACTCCTGGGGTGACCAACTCGTGCTGTGTGGTCGCCCCGGCGGCAATCGGGGGCGAGCGCGACCTGTGCGTCCGCCACGCTGGCGGTGCCGTCGCCACGCTGGTCGGAGACGTCGGGTACGTGTTTACAAACACGGCCTCGCTGTCGTGCGGCCTGGGCGTGGAGGCGTGCCTGCATCTGGTCTATGATGGCCTCGACAACTCGCGTGATATCAACTGCACGGGCTTGAACGGCCTTGACGTCACCGAGGGCGGGACGCGCAACGCGTTCCAGCTATCCACGACATCCGACCTCGGCGCGAACGTCGCGATCACGGTGTACCAGGATGCCACGCACTATTCGGTGGCCATGGTGACCGTCGCCGCCGACCCGACGTTCACCTTCTCGGAGGTGACCTTCGGCTTCGCCGACTTCATGCCGGCCGGACCGGAGGGCGGGGCGGACTTCACCCGGGTTGGCGCACTGGTATTCGAGCTGTGCAATGGACCGGGGGGCGCCGACATCTCGATGAAGAATCTCGTGACCACCTACGACCCGAGATTCGGCGATGGCTCGCCGGGCTATTGGCAGAACCACCCGGATGCATGGCCGGTGGACGAGTTGACACTGGGCGCGGTGACCTATTCGAAGGAGGAACTCCTGGCCCTGCTGGCGCAACCTGCCAACGGCGATGCCAGCGTCATCCTGGCCTACCAGCTCGTGGCAGCAAAACTCAACGTCGCCCGCGGCAGGAACCCGATCCCAGCCATCCAGGACGCCATCGCGGCCGCCGACAGCCTGCTCGCCAGTTTCCCGGGCAGCCTGCCTTTCGCGGTCGGCAAGAAGGACCCGCGCCGCGCAGCCATGGTCGCCATCGCGAGCCAGCTCGCGGCCTTTAACACCCCACCGTATTGAAAGGAGACCCGAAGCTTCAAACGGTAGGCATTGTCGGGCGCGCGGGACAAACTCCCCAATGAGGGGCGTCTCGCCGCTCCAGGGGGGATGAGAAGGGGTTCCATGCCGTCGGCTGGCACCAGCTCGAAAATAGGGCGTAACGACCAAGTAGCGAAGGGCTTGCGCCCTTCGGCATGGGACATGGGCAAGATGCCCATGCCACGGTTCTGTGGCACGGGCGTCCCGCCCGTGGCGCTGGCTGAGCGAACGCCGAAGCCGAAATGTTGGTAAAATCGCCTCTGGCGATCGGCTTTGCTACGGTTTTCCGCCCCGGTGGTCCGGCAGCCGCCGGATGGAATCTGACTCGAAAACTCAGACACCGAATCGCAGGAGCCTGCTCGCAGGCGATTCGATGCGCGAATCGCGCGCAAGCGCGCTCCCACGTCTCATTGTCACCCCCGGCGGTGCCCAGCCGCGCGGGGCATGGAATCTCGCTCCAGCCCACGCCGCCATCGATCCGTGCGACCACGATCGTGTTAAGGGCCCTCTCACAGGCATATCTCAAGACATATGTTCTTTAGCCACAAGTTCTTGCACACATGACGTGGCAGATCAAAGTCTGCCCATTTTGATCGATGTCCCGGGGGAATGAGGGGCCGATATTAAGTTTTCAGGGCATGCATTCAAGGTGTTGCCTCACAATCAGTTAACAGAAATGAAAAAATGTTTGCTCCCGTTGACCTTTGCGCGTTCGACCCGACATTAGGAACATAAATGTCAGTAAAATTACAGCTAATAGAAGATCGGGTGCTCCGATGACCGGGGCATGGCGCTCGCCGCACGGGTCATGTGCGGAAGCGCGAACACCCCGAGAGAACGCTCAAACGAAAGGGATAGACACAATGAAGACAAAAATATGCGCAGCTGCCGCGCTCGGGTTTGCCCTCGCGGCCTCATCGCCAGGCCAAGGAACGCTAGACTCGTTCGACACCCAGCAGTTCGTCATCGTGCCGCTACTGCCCGGGGCAACCAATGCCAATTCGGTCGCCGCTCCGGAGGCACTCGGGGGCGAGCGGGATTTGCGCGTCCATCGCGTGGGCGGGTCTGTGGGGACCCTGATAGGTGACGTGGGGTACGTGTTTCCGAATACGGTCTCCTTGTCCTGCGGGCTTGGGGTGATCGGAAGCATGCACCTTGTCTACGACGGCCCAGACAACTCGGACGCCGTCAACGCGACCGGTCTGGGCGGCATCGACCTGACTGAGGGCGGCACCTACAACGCCATCAGATTCGCCACGACCTCGGACCTCGGCGCGAAGGTCACCATCACCGTGTACCAGGACGCCACTCACTACTCTGTGGCCTCCATCAATGTCGCCGCCGACCCCACGTTCACGTTCGTGGACACGGTCATCGGAATGTCCCAGTTCGTCCCCGCCGGTCCGGACGGCGGCGCCAGTTTCTCGAATGTGGGCGCGCTGGAATTTGAGATCGGCGACGGGCCCGAAGGCGCGGATATCTCGTTGAGGATCATAGGCCGCGTCCATGACCCGAAGTTCGATCCGCCTCCACCCCCCACCAGCTACGACTTCGCCCCCAAAACCCAAGGGTACTGGAAGAATCACGCGGCGGTTTGGCCGGTGGACAGCCTGACGCTCGGCGCGGTCGCCTACACCCAAGACGAGCTGCTGGCGATCCTCGGCCAACCCACCAAAGGCGACGCGAGCATGATCCTCGCCCACCAGCTCATCGCCGCGAAACTCAATATCGCCAGCAACGCCGATCCCACGGACATCGCCGATGCGATCGCCGCAGCCGATAGCCTGTTGGCCAGCTTCCCGGGCATCCTGCCCTTCAAAGTGGCCAAGACCGATAGCCGCCGCCCGACGATGATCTCTGTGGCCGGAGAACTCGATGCCTTCAATAACAGCGGTGAATAGGGCCAACCGGGCGAATCCGACAGCGGCGAGGCGAGCAACAGGTGGCTCGCTCGCAGGGAAAGGGCCCGGAAGGGGATGCCCTTGCGTAAACGGGCATAAATTCTGTTGTTGACGGTCGCCCAAGTAGAAGGTAGAGTAATTTCGCGTATCTGGTGCGAAGAAGAGGAGTATGAAGACTCGAACTGTCGTAGGGCGTATTATCGCCGTGCATGTCGCCGCCCTGATGATCGCCGCCCAGGCCGACGCCGCATACGTATACGTTGATAGGTTCACCTCCCCGACTCAGAACGTTTCCGTGGTCCTTGGTCCCGGTACCGCCTTCGAGGCCACCAATTCGACCGTGGCCGTGGGTGGCGAACGAGAGATCCTGCTGTCGGTCACCAACGCCGGTTCCTTCACGTTCGCCCGGGTGGCGCAGTCGCTCCCGGATGGGCTCGCCTATGAAACCACCGGGGATTCGCTCGGCTACGTGCGGGCGATCTATGACGGAACAGACGGATCGAGCAACATCAACTTCACCGGCCTGGGTAACCTCGACCTTACTGGCGGCGGCCCCAACGACCGGTTCCAGATCCGCGGCGGCGCCGACGTCGCCGGCGGCGAATTCATAGTCACGATCTATTCGTCGGAATCGGCCTATTCCCGCCAGACGTTATCGATTCCCGGCGGCACGGGCACCGCGGGAACCTTCACGAACTTCTTCTTCGCATTCGCCGACATGGACGACTTTGGCGCGGGCGCGGACTTCACGAAGGTCAACGCCATCGTGCTCGAGATGAACGGCCTGGCCCAGGCGGGCATCGAAATAGGCCTGAACTTGTTTGTCGCCATCCCCGAGCCGATCGCCTGGTGGCCGCTCGCTGGCTTCGCCGCCGTCGTCCTGCTGCGACGGCGCCTCGCGCGGAAATAGGCGCCGGACCTCTCTCCGCGCAGGTCGGGCCTTCACATCCGCGCCACTCTCACCGCGAACGTCGCAAAAGGGGTTTCGCCCCATCGAACCGCGCCTTCTCACCGAGGCGGCGCCGGATGCGCAGCACCTCGTTCCACTTGGCCATCCGCTCGCTGCGGCAAAATGATCCGACTTTGAGTTGCCCGGCGTCGGTCGCCACCGCAAGGTGCGCGATGAAGGCATCCTCGGTCTCGCCCGAGCGCGCCGAGATCACCGGCCGCCAACCCGCCGCCTGGGTCTCGCGGACCGCCGCAATCGTCTCGGTCACGGTGCCGATCTGATTCAACTTGATGAGCACCGCGTTGGCGCATCCTCGCCGGATGCCCTCGCGGATGCGCGCGATGTTCGTGGTGAACAGGTCGTCGCCGACCAATTGCACGCGGTCTCCAATCGCCCGCGCCACCCTCTCCCAGCCCGCCCAATCCGTGTCGGCCATCGGATCCTCGATCGAGACAATCGGGTATTTCTCGCACCAGTCGGCCATCAGAGACGAGAACTCGTCGCTGGCAAACTCCCGGCCCTCAAGCCGGAACCGGTATCTGCCCGACGCCTCGTCGTACAGGTCGCTCGCGGCGATATCCAGCGATAGCGAGGCCTCCCGCCCGGGCACGTAACCCGCGCGTTCGATCGCCTCGATGAGCACCCCGAACGCCTCGCCGTTGGTCCGGAACTCTGGCCAGTACCCTCCCTCGTCGGCCACCCCGAAGTACTTTCCCCGCGCCCGGAGAATATCACCCGCGGCATGAAAGACGTTAAAGGTGACCTCCAAGCATTCGTCGTATGATCGGGCCCCCGTCGCGACCACCATGAAATCCTGAATGTCCGTGCGCCAGTTGGCGTGGGCGCCGCCACCGACGATCTGGATCTCGGGCAGCGGCAGAAGTGTCCCCCCACCCAGATGTTCGTGTAACGGTATGCCCTTGGCCCGCGACGCCGCATCCGACGCGGCCATCGAGACCGCCAGGATCGCATTGGCCCCCAACCGCGACTTGTTGGGCGTCCCATCCAGTTCGATCAAAGCGTGATCCAGCCCCGCCTGATCGCCCGCATCGCGCCCCCGAAGAAACGCGGCGATCTCTCCCCCGATGTTCGCGATCGCCCGAAAAACGGACCGCCCGCGAAATCGCGCAGCGTCCCCATCGCGCAACTCCAGCGACTCGTACTGACCCGTCGATGCGCCGGACGGAACGAGGCCCCTGCCCACGATCCCGCCCTCCAGGACGACCTCCGCCTCCACCGTCGGATTACCCCGCGAGTCAAATACCTGGAATGCCCGCACACCCTCGATCCTCATCCGCGTCAGGTTACGGCCCGATGAAAAACGCTCAACTCCAAGATTCGGCGACCAATTTCAACTCCCAATAACCAACATTGATTCGCGCTTGATGCCATCCTCTCCCTCACAGTCGATTCCGAAGGGCGGCCACGGCTTACGTGGATTTCACCGATATTCGCCCACGTCAGACGCGCCAAAATTCTGGATTGATTGGCAGCGGACCCACCGGGGCAAAATGACTGGGCCATGGGTGCCACGGTAGAAGCGCACGAGATCGCCGCGAGCCTGAGGGCGGGCCTCGTTGGGCGGGTGGGCCGCCATTGCCCGGTGGCGGGCCGCGGGATCTGGGCGAGTCGTCTCAATGCGGATTTCGAGGACGGGTCGCGGCCCTGGCAGGGCGACATCTATGTGCCGAACGACCGATGGCTTCTTCTCGTGAAAACGTGGCCTGATCCGCAGACGCGGCGCCGAGATACGCGAGGTGGCCACTGGGAGGACTATGAGCCCCACCTCGACGTGGCGCACGGACTGATCGGCCTTGCGGGCCATGAGGCCGGGCGTTCCTTGGTCGAGTGGCTGCCGGTCGCCCATGGCAACGCCGCGCCCCACGCGGGACCCACAGCGACCGCACCGACGGCACCCGTGAACGACTGGGCTTGGAGAGCGATCGGTCTAATCCCAGAGAACATCCGCAGCAAGTTGGCGCGCTTCCGTTTTGGCCAGTGGCGGCTGCTGCGGCTGGTGGCCCGCGAGCCTGGCGTGCTCGATCTGATCGGCTCGAATCCAGCGCTGGCGTGGGCCGCGGCCTCGGCGGGGGCATTTCTCGATCATCCCCCGCACGACAGCGAACGCGCCGCGCTGGAGCACGTCGGCCAGCGCCAGCGCGACATCGCCGCCTGGCTCGGCTTCCCGCCCAACGAGGGATCGGTCCGGCTTCTCAAGAAGGTACCGCCCGATTCCTGCGGCGTGGTGCCGCTGCTCGAACTCCGAAAGCTCGCGTCAAATGCCGAAGCCGCCGAGAGGCTCCGTCACCTTCGTGAATTGCCCGCCACCGTCATCCTCGCCGTTGGCTCACGCATCCTGGGCCCATCGCTGACACCCGCCGCCCTCCGGCAGATCGTGGAAGAAATCGCGCAGATCAGGAATGGGCGCCGGTCACAACCGGCCAACGAGCCTCGGGCGCCGGGCCCCACCGTGGCGCACCTGCTTGAAGATGCCGCCCAAATGGCCCAGATGCTCCCGGGGGCAAACTCTCCCCGCCCTGTCCATTCGGTTCGTGCTTTGCGACGAAGGCACGATGAGCTGGTGGACGAATTCAACCGGTTCGCCGCCCCCCGCGAAATAGCCCCACCCCCACCGCCCGTGGCTCAACCGCAGCGCGCTGCGCCCGTGGCAGCCGCAGCACCCATCATCGCTCCTGCCCACGAGTTTCCCCCACCCCCGCTTCCTGCCGGCCCCGGCATCGAACCCATCACCACTCCCGCTGGCCTCGCGCACGAGGGCCGCGCCCAGCACAACTGCGTGGCGAGTTACGCCGACCGAGTCCTGTCCGGCAGCTACTATGTCTACCGGGTCACGAAGCCATCCCGTGCCACCCTCGGCCTGCGGTGCGAGCGCAAGGGGTGCTGGCGCATCGACCAGCTCGCGGGTCCCCGTAATCAATCCGTTTCAATGGAACTCCGTTCCCACGTCCTGAAGTGGTTCCACGCTTGCCTAAAAAAGCGCCTCGAGACCGCCGGAGAGAAACCGCCCCCGCGCATGCGGCGACAAAATCGTCCACCCGAGGATCCCGCCCGCCCCCTGCTGCCGGGCATCTGACGTCTGAAACGGGCGGCCTACAAATTTGCAGGGCGTCTCTGCCAGACGCTCGCGACAGTGGCACGGCCATCCTGTCCGTGGGGCTGGCCATGGGCAGGATGCCCATGCCACGATCTTCAATGTCCCTTAACTTAGCGCCTTTCTGGTCCGACCCCGACGCACAACGCAACGAACAAACCATCGCGGCCGCGATCCGTACCTACAGCGACGGGTGCACCCCGGCCATCCAGAGCGCCGCCTGCACCTTGTAATCGACGAGGCAGCCCTCCCCCTCTCGCGCGCGGAGCCACTGGCGAAGGTCCGCGAGCCGGACCTCATGGACGCGGATGTCCTCGTCCGCACCACCGCCCCCATCGGAGACACGCGCGAGGTCGCGCGCGCGGAAGAAGGTGATGATCTCGTTGCATAGCCCCGCCGAGGCGGGGCCTTCGCCCATGCGTTCCATGCTTCCGGCCGCGTAACCGGTCTCCTCTAACAATTCGCGCCTCGCCGCCTCGGCGAGGTCTTCCAACTCGGCGCCTTCGACGTCCCCAGCCAAACCGGCCGGCAGTTCGATCACGCGCGCGCCGACGGGTGGTCGGAATTGCTCGACCAATATCACTCTGCCATCGGTCGTGATGGCCAGGATTCCCACGATGCCGGTGGCGTTCCGGCGCTCGACGTACTCCCAGTCGCCCCTCATGCGGAATCGGAGATGTTTTCCTTCCGCGATCACGTCATCGGGCATCGGATGGATTGCGTCAGGCTTCATGCGGATGTCGGGGACCGTTCACCCTAGATTCGTCAGCTGGACCGGGGCAGAGATCTCGCAAACCACGGATCTATACCGATGCACGCGGATTTTTGAGCCCGATTCCTTTTCACCCAGAGGGTGAGATGATGGCCGGGTGAAATCCATTGATGATCCGTGTTCATCGGCGTCCATCCGTGGTCGAACTGCTCTATCTAAGTTCGCTGATCGTTCTTGCGAGCAAGATGTCAAGCTCCGCCCTCTCCCTTCGCGAGCACGTCGGCCTCCGTCACGAGCATAACGCCGACCCCCCGCATGGCGACCAGCGCGGCATCCACGTCGCCCGGCTCCAGATCCACGCCGCGGCACGCATCGGCTATCACATGGGTCCGGAACCCGAGCCCGCGGGCATCCAGTGCGGTGAATTTCACGCAATAGTCAGTGGCGAGGCCGAGGATGTACACGTCGGTGACACCGCGCCCGGCGAAGTACTCGCCCAGGCCCGTGGCGCGGCGTCTTCCGTTGTCGAAGAAACCGCTGTAGCTGTCCACACTTGGATCGGTCCCCTTCTGGAAGACCGCGTCCCAGCGCGCACGATCGAGCCCTCGAACAAAATCGGCCCCTGGGGTGTCCTGGACGCAGTGGACCGGCCACAGGACCTGCGGGAGGCCGTTGAGATCGATCACATCGCCCACCGCGTGGCCGGGGTGCTGCGTCACAAAACTTTCATGGCCTGGCGGATGCCAATCCTGCGTGGCCACCACCAAGTCGAATTGGGGCTGGAGCCGATTGGTCGGCCCGATCACCTCCCGGCCGCCGGGCACGGGCAATGCCCCTCCCTCGACGAAATCATTCTGCAGATCCACGAGGATGAGCGCCCTCATATTTCGAAATTAAACCCCTTCTTCTGCAATTGCCTGTAGCGCGGTCCGTCGAAGCGGTAGAGCCGCGCGGCGCGATGGGCGACGTCCCGCTCGATCTCGTCGGTCTCGACCAGCAGGCCCATGCCGAGGATCTTCTTGCGGAAATTCCGTTTGTCCAAAGTCACCTCCAACACGGCCTCGTAGAGATGCTGGAGCTGCGTGAGGGTGAACTTCGCCCGCAGCAGCTCAAAGCCGACCGGCTCGTACCTGACCTTCCCTTTCAGGCGGCGCAGGGCCACATCGACGATCGCCCTGTGATCAAACGCCAGCCGCGGAAGATCGCGGAGGCAGAACCACGCGGCGTTCCTCGCGTCGGTCGCCGCCCTGACCCGGTGATCGCCCAATTTCACCAGCGCGTAGTACGCGACGGTCACCACGCGCTCGCGGGGGTCGCGGCCCGGTTCACCGAATGTGTAGAGTTGTTCGAGATAGACCCGGGAAAATCCCGTCTCCTCCCGGAGTTCCCGCCGTGCGGCCGCATCAAGGGATTCGTCGGCGCGCACGAATCCGCCTGGCAACGCCCACCGACCGGCAAAAGGTTTCATCCCTCGCTGGATCAATAGAAGTTTGATGTCGCCCTCATCAAAGCCAAACACCACCGCATCCACCGTCAGGGCCGGTCTCGCATGCCTGTATGTGGTCGCCATGCTCTCTTCTGTCTGATCGCTATCTGCACGCATCAACAAAACCATGTCAGGTGAGAATGGCCCAAAGTTGAGCGATGTCTGGGAGGGCCCGCGGCCTCGCGGGCCAGGTCGGCCAAGGTCCCCCCCCTTCGGGTCAGCCGCGGACGCCGTGGCGAGGCTGTCTCAAAACCTCTGAACCGCGCCGCCTGGCACAGGCGGCCTACAATTTTTGTAGGGCATCTCTGCGAGATGCCGTGCATTGTCGCGCGCCGCACACCATTGGAAGTCCCCTCTATCATCAGATGGGCATTGATAGTTGGATGTTCCGTTTTGGGCATTTGAGTTTTGAGACAGCCTCAGGACGGCGTTCCTCCCAAAGGAAGGCATAACGGTACATCCCAGCAGGAACGTCCCAAGACCCCTTTAACTTAGCGCCATTCATTGAAGGTGAGGAATTCTCGCCCCTTTTCCAGGCCTCTCCCGGTTGGTCTCATCGAAGTGTTCGCTAAGTTTTTTGAGTTCAGCCCCGAAGTCACCGAAGAGCCATGCGATCGTCCGGATCGCCGCCGCAACATGAATCCGTCTCATAGATCTCCCTCGGGCGGCCTCACGAAAGGGCCGACGCCGGGTCCGCCGCTCCGGGCTCGCCCCGGCGCGCCCTGCGGATCAGCTCGGTCTTGAGACGGTGGAGTCCCGCCTCGAGCCCGACCGGGTACTCGTGGGGGTTCACGAAACGTTTGACCCCATCGTGGAACCCGTCCAACTGGGCGCGCACGCGCTCCCGGATCATGGCCACCGGCGGGTTATCGTAGCCCAGTGCGCCCCGCTCGAAGATCGGCACCAGCAGGTCCTCGTGGGCCGCGCCGTCGGGGATCCGCTTGCTTCGCGCCAACTGCACCGGGTCGAGGATCACCATCTCGCCCGCCATCGCACCGGCCTCGTTGTAAATCATGTCGCCCACGAATTCCCCGCCATGGCGGAACCGCCGGACTTGCTGCACCCCGGGGTTCGACATCTTGATCGGTTGCTCGGAAAGCTTGATGCTGTTGCGCCACCGGCCTCCCCGGTCGCGCACCGCGGCGAGCTTGTAGACGCCCCCCATCGCGGGCTGGTCAAAGGCCGTCACCAGTTTGGTGCCAACGCCCCAGACCGCGATGCGCGCCCCCTGCTGCTTGAGACTCGCGATGATCTGCTCGTCGAGGTCATTGCTGGCCACGATGACCGCCTTCGGAAACCCGCCCTCGTCGAGGATCCTGCGCGCCTCGATGCTGAGGTAGGCCAGATCGCCCGAGTCCAGGCGCACGCCCACCAGTTCGTGGCCCCGTTCGCGGAGGCGTCTGCCGACGCGCACCGCCGTACGCACGCCCTCGAGGGTGTCGTAGGTATCGACGAGAAACACGCAGTTGTTTGGCATGGCCGCCGCGTATGCCTCGAACGACTCCTCTTCGCTGTCGAAGCACATGACCCAGCTGTGCGCGTGGGTCCCCCTGACCGGTATCCCGAAGCGCATACCCGCCAGCACGTTCGACGTCGCCGCGCAGCCGCCGATGTAAGCGGCCCGGCTCGCCGCCATGGCCCCGTCCACCCCCTGGGCGCGCCGGAGGCCGAACTCCAAAACCGGCTCGCCCCTCGTCGCGCGGCACACGCGCGCCGCCTTTGTTGCGATCAGCGTCTGAAAGTTAATGATGTTCAACAGCGCCGTCTCCAGCAACTGTGCCTGAAGGATCGGTCCCCGCACCCGCACCAGTGGCTCGTGGGGGAAAACAACGGTCCCCTCCGGGATCGCGTGGACATCGCACCCGAACCGCAACTCCCGAAGATAGTCCAGGAACGCTGGCTCGAACAGTGGCCTCCCGTCATTCCCGTTGACGGCCGACAGGTATGCGACCTCCTCGTCGTCCAGGCGGAATCCCAGGAGGTAATCGATCGCGTCCGCAAGCCCGCAGCACACGCTGTAGCCGCCCCCGAATGGGTTCTGGCGAAAAAACAGATGGAACACCGCCTCCCGCTCCTGGACCCCGCTCTTCCAATACCCGTACGCCATCGTCAGCTCGTACAGGTCGGTCAACAGCACCGAATACTTCTTCTGGCTGCCCCGCGGCTGCATCTTAGTGTTTATTATACACTATTCACGCGGGATCGCAAGCGCGGGTCCCTGCCGGCGTTTGGGAATCAGCCCAATTCCATGCTGATGTCAGCGGCTGGGGAGGAGTGGGTGAGGGCGCCGACGGAGATGGAGTCGACGCCGGTCTCGGCGACGGCGCGGACGGTCTCGAGGGTGATTCCGCCGGAGGCCTCGGTGCGGCAGCGCCCGCCGACGATGGCGACGGCGCGGCGCAATTCATCGAGGGACATGTTGTCCAGCAGGATCGCGTCGACGCCCATGGCGACGAACTCGCGGACCTGGTCGAGGGTATCGGCCTCGAACTGCACGGGCATGCCGGGATTCTCCGCGCGCACGCGCCCCACGATGGCGCCGAGGTCGAGGCCGGCGGCGCGGGCCGCGGCTATGTGGTTATCTTTGACGAGCACCGCGTCGTGCAAGCCGATGCGGTGGTTGTGGCCGCCGCCGTGCCGGACCGCTTCCTTCTCGAGGGCGCGCCAACCGGGGAGCGTCTTGCGGGTGTCGAGAATGACGGCGCGGGTGCCAGCGACGGCATCGACAAAGCGCCGGGTGGCCGTGGCGATGCCGCTGAGGTGCTGGAGGAAGTTGAGCGCGATCCGCTCCGCGGCCAGCAGGGAGCGCACGGCGCCCTCGGCCTCCAGGATCGGCGCACCCGGTTCACGCCCATCGCCGTCGCGGGCCGAGGGCGTCAGGCGCACCGCGGGATCGATCGACGCAAAGACCCCCGAGGCGGGCTCGAGGCCGGAAACCACGAGGCGTTGCCGGGCCACGATGCTGGCGCGACCGCGCTGATCGGACGGGATGAAATAGCGCGAGGTCACATCGCCGGTCCCGATGTCCTCTGCGAGCGCGGCATCGATCAGGCTGCGGTTCATCAGTCGAACAATTCCGGGACCCTCTCGCGGGCGAGCGCATCGAGCCGCCCGCGGATCTCCTCGCCGGAATGGAGGTTGAGGAGGCTGTCCGCGATGACCTTCATCTCCGCGTGGGAAACGCACTGGATTGCGCGCTTGATGCGCGGCACCTGCGCCGGGCCGGTGCTGAGCTCGTCGATCCCCATGCCCACCAGCAGCGGCGCTATGGTAAACTCCCCCGCCATCTCGCCGCAGAGCCCAACCCAGATGCCCGCCTGGTGCGCCGCGTTGATGACGTGCTCGATCAACCTCAAAATCCCGGGGTGGGTCGGGTCGTACAGATGGGCCAGTTCCTCGTTGCCCCGGTCGATCGCGATCGTGTACTGGATCAGGTCATTCGTGCCGATGCTGAAGAACTTCACCTCGGTGGCGAGCGTCTCGGCCGTCAGCGCGGCCGACGGCACCTCGATCATGCACCCGACTTCGATCGCCGGGATCTGCAGGCCCCCGGCCTCGAGCCGGGCCCTCTCCTCCGCGAGTATGGCGTTGGCCTGCCGGACCTCCTGCACGCGGCTGACCATCGGGTACATGATCTTCACGTGCCCGCCGGCGTGCGCGGCGGCCCGCAGCATCGCCCTCAACTGCGTCCGGAGGATCTCCGGGTGCGCCAGGCAGAAACGGATCGCCCTCATCCCCAGGAATGGGTTGGTCTCGGTTGAGACGTGCGTGCCCGGGAGCAGCTTATCTCCCCCCAGGTCGAGCGTCCTCAGGATGACGTGGTGCGGTTTCACCGCATCCGCGACGCGGCAATACATCTGGCACTGCTCCTCCTCGGAGGGAAAATCGTCGCGGTCCGCGAACAGAAACTCCGTCCTGAAAAGGCCCACGCCCTCGGCGCCGCACTCGGCCACGTCGGGGAGATCCTCCATCCTTCCGAGGTTGGCCGAAAGCACGATCGCGCGCCCGTCCGTCGTCGTCGCCCGGGTGTCCCGCAGGCGGACGAGATCCTGGGCGACGTGCGCGTGGCGCGACTCTGCCGCGCCCGATGCCGCCAGCGTGGCCTCCGTCGGATTGATGACCAGCTGCCCGGTGTAGCCATCGAGCACCGCGACCGACTGCTCCAGGGCCTTGATGTCGTGCAGCGGGGCCTCGATTCCTACGATGGCCGGTATCGCCAGCGCGCGGGCCATGATGGCCGTGTGGGACGTCATGCTCCCGATGCACGTGACGAAGCCCAGCACCTTGTCAGTGGGCAATTGCGCGGTATCGCTGGGCGCCAGGTCGTGCGCGACCAGAATACAGGGCTCCGTGATAGATACCCCGAGCCCCCCTTCCGCGCCCGCCAGATTCTGAAGGACGCGCCGGGCCACGTCCCGGACGTCGGCCGCCCGCTCGCGGAGGTAGGGGTCCTCCAGGGCGCCCAGGACATCCACGTATCGGCCGATCACGTGGCTGTAAACGGCCTCGATGTTGAGTCGCTTCGTCTCGAGTTGTTTGAGGGTCGCCGCCACGATCGTGGCATCCTCGAGGAGAAGAAGATGGGCCTCGAAAATGTTGGCATCGCCCTCCCCGAGGTTGCGCGCCACGCCGTCCTTGATGCGCAGCAGTTCCGCCTTTGTCCTCTCGATGGCCCGCTCGAAGCGCTGGGCCTCGTGCGCGACCTGCTCGGGACCGATCGCGTGAACAGGCACCGGCGCCTCCCCGCGCTCCAGTACCCGGAGGACCCCGTGGGCGAAACCCGGCGATACCGCCAAACCGGAGAACCGGATCTCCCCCCCGTTGGCCGTTCCGGTCATACCACCCCGTCGCTCAATCCTCGTCGAACTTGCGGTCCACGAGGGATTGGATCTCGCCGAGCGCCTCGTCCGAGCGCTCCCCCATGGCGGAGACGCGGATCTTGGAGCCGCATCCCGCGGCCAGCATCATCAGGCCCATGATGCTCTTGCCGTTGACCTCTTCGCCATCCTTCTCGACCCAGACCTCACACGGGTAGCGGTTCGCCAACTTGACGAACATGGCGGCGGGACGGGCGTGCATCCCGAGCTTGTTGTTGATCAACAGCTCGCGAACCAACCTCTGGCCCTTCTGACCGATCTCTGCCATCGCAACTACCGCTCTTTCAAACTCATCGCAGCCTTCAGCCTCTGGTTAAACTCCGCGGCCGAATGGTGCCCCATGGCCTTGAGCTTCGCGTCGAGCGCCGCCACCTCAATGAGGCGCGCGACATCGCGGCCGGGCCTTACAGGCACTATGACATGGGGCAGCCGGATGCCAAGGATTTCGTAGTGGGTCTCCTCCAGGCCCGTCCTGTCGATATCCCCCATCTCCTCCCAGTCCTTAAGGGTGACGACCAGGCCGAGCCGCTTCTCCAGACGGATGCTCCCCACCCCGAACATCGCGCCCACGTTGATGATCCCAAGGCCGCGCACCTCCATGTGGTGGCGGGTAACATCGCTGGACGTGCCCTGGAGATCGCGGCCTTCGATGCAGGTGAATTTCGTGATGTCGTCGGCCACCAGCGAGTAACCTCGCTCGATCAGCCCGAGGACGGCCTCGCTCTTGCCCACGCCGCTCTTGCCCCGGATGAGCACCCCGATCCCCTGGATATCGACCATGCTGCCGTGCTCCGTGGTGGCCGGGGCAAAGTCCAGCTCGAGGCATATGGTCGCGGTATTCACGAGGCGCATCGTGACCAGCGGGGATTTGAAGACCGGGATGGCGTGCTGCTCCGCCTCGTGCAGAAAAGTACGCGTCGGCTTGATGTTTCGGGCAAAAATGACGCAGGGGATTCCGGTGGCAAAAAACCGGCGCACCCGCCTCCGCTGCTCGTCGGGCTCCAGGCTCTTGAGATAGGCGTTCTCGTGGCTGCCGAGGATCTGGACACGTTTCTCGGCAAAGGATTTGAAGAATCCCGTCAGCGCCAGCCCGGGGCGATTGACGGCGCCCTGCCGGATGCGGCGCTTCAGGCCGGAGACGCCGCCGACCAGCGTAAGGCGCAGTTCGCGGGCGTGATTGGTGAAGAAGTGCCCGACCGTAACGGTGGCGATTCGCGGTTCGGCCATGGTGTCACATCGAGAAGCGCGGCCCGAGGTACAGGTCGCGGCTGACCGGGTCATTGATGAGGAAGTCGCTGGTGCCCTCGCGCTCGACCCTCCCCTCGCAAATGAGGTAGGCGCGGTGGCAAACCGAGAGGGTCTCGCGAACGTTGTGGTCCGTGACGAGGATCCCGAGCCCGCGGGTCTGGAGCGCGCGGATGATGTCCTGGACGTCATTGACGGCCTTGGGATCCACGCCGCTGAAGGGCTCGTCGAGCATCAGAAAGCTGGGCTGCGTGATGAGCGCCCGGGCGATCTCGAGCCGCCTGCGCTCGCCGCCGGAGAGCGTGAATGCCTTGTTCTTGCGCAGCGCGGCGAGGCCAAGTTCTTCCAGAAGGGCCCCGACGATCTCCCGGCGCTCGGCGCGGGTGACATCGATCGTCTCCGCGATCGCCTGCATGTTCTCCTCGACGGTGAGCTTGCGGAAGATGGAGGGCTCCTGGGCAAGGTAGCCCATGCCCATGCGCGCCCGGCGGTGCATGGGATCGTTGGAGACATCCCGGCCCGCGAAGAAGATCTGCCCGGCGGTGGGTTTCACCAGGCCGACGATCATGTAGAAACTCGTGGTCTTCCCCGCCCCGTTCGGGCCGAGCAATCCCACGATCTCTCCCGGCTGGACATATATGTTCACGCCGCGGACAACGGGCCTGCCCCCGTAGCTCTTGCACAGGCCGATGGCCTGCATCACGCACTGGGACAAATCGATCTCGGTATCTTCGCCATTCATTGGTTCAATCCGGGCGGCATGAGGCCATCGCCGGCGCCGGGTGGCGCCTGGGGTTTTGGGGTGAACTGCAGGCCCTGCATGCTCTCGAGGTTCAGCGTGGTGCCCCCGCTGACCAACAGTTTGTTCTCGTTGCGGAAGAAGGTGATCTTCTCGCCGGCGAGCTCGTTCTTGCCGGAGAACGCCTTGGGCGAGCCGATGAGCTCGATGCGAGCATCGGCCACGTAATACGTCGCCTCGTCGGCTGTCGCGCTCTTGTCGGCCTGATCGATGCGCACTTTCCCTTTGGCGACGATCTTCTCGACCCCATTCTGCTTGTCGTTGAACTCCACGTCCATCTGCATGGCCGTCATGCGAAAGGCCGCGTCGGTGACGACCACGTTGCCCCGGAAGATGGCCTTGCGCTTAAACAGGTCCGCCTCGAGCGAATCGGACTTGATGACGGTCGGCGGCCGGTTGGTGACGGCCGACGACACCGGTGCCGGCAGCGGGGTGAACTGCCCCCGCGACGCAAACGGCACCGCGCAGAGCGCCCCCACCAGCAGGCCTGATATGAAGTTGGGTGCGCTCACCTATCCATCCCTTTCTCGATATCGCCGATGACCATGACAACGTTCGACAGGAGTCGACCGCGGAAATTGGCCACGTCCCAGACGGCGCCCTGGCCTGTTATCGTGACGTTTGTCCGCACAAGGCGCACGACGTCTTCCGTTGTGACGAGGCCGGTGTCCTGATTGTACAGGCACGAATTGAGCCTCATGTCGTAGTCGGGCTGTCCGTCCTTGAAGCCCTGCAGGTGAATGCCCTCGACGCGATAGCGCCCATCGGCCTGGACGGTGGCGCGCTCACTATGAATGCGGCCGATCAGATTGCCCTTTGCGTCAAATTGCGGGGCGGAGAATCCCCTTATCACGGATCCCGGTTGCGCGAAGGAAGGCGGCTTGCCGTCCTGATCCTCGAACTTCTTCTTTCGCTCGGACCTGGGTTTCTTGTCGCCTTGCTCCTTTTCGTCGCCGCCGATCGCGGGGGCGAAGGCCAATGCCAGCAGCAGCAACCCGAGCAAACGCACTGGAACGTTTGCTTTGACGGTGGCGGATCGGGGTCGCATCAGTCGGTTTCTCTTTTCATGCCCGGCGGGGTGGGCCCGGGCGGTAATCAGGTTGAATCAAAATCTATCCGTTATCCAAAATCTTTGCAACATAGCCATTGTCGCATGAAAACCGGGGCCAAACGCCGCAAACCGTACAGGCTACCGCCGGATGCCGGGGACCCACTCGCCCGTGCGGTGGACGACCTCCCGGGCATCGGGGCGGTCCGGGCGAGGCGATTGCGCTCCCTGGGCACCGTGACCGTTCGCGACATGCTCTTGACGAGGCCGAGGCGCTATGAGGATCGCCGCGAGCGCCGGGCCGATCCCTGGGTGGCGGGCGAAAGCCGCCCCGCCCGCGTGGTGATCCAGTCCGCCAAGCTGAAACGGTGGGGCTGGCGGCGCTGCGTGCTGGAAACGGAGGCCACGGCGGTCGGTGGCGAATGCATCCGCCTGCGCTGGTTCCACATGCCGTACCTGGCGCAGCGGATCGCGCCGGGGGCCCGCCTTTGGGTTTTCGGGAAACTGAAATCCGCCGATGGCGCGTGGTCCATGGACAACCCGGAGTTCGAGGCGGAGGACGATGACGGGGAGCCCATCCACCGCGATCGGATCGTGCCGGTCTATCCCCTTGCCGGTCAGGTCCCTCAGCGGGTGTACCGCTCCGCCGTGGGGACTGCCCTCTCCACCCTGCCGGCCCACGTCGCCCCCGCCGACCCCTGCATCGACTCCCTCGGCACCTGGCCCTGGGCGATCCGGGCACTCCATTTCCCACAAACACTCTCCGAGGCGGAATACGCGCGCCGCAGGCTCGCGCTCGAAGAATTCCTCGAATGGCAGACCGCGATGACCCTCCGCCGCGCCGAGGCCAACCGTGCGCCATCCTTCCCCGTCCCGCCGCAGCCCGAAACCATCTCGCGCGTGCTGGCCAACGCCGGTTTTCCTCCGACCGGGGCGCAGCGCCGGGTCATGTCCGAGATCGCCGAAGACCTGGGCCGCAATGTCCCGATGAATCGCCTGCTCCAGGGGGATGTGGGTTCAGGCAAGACGCTCGTGGCGGCCGTGGCCATGGCGCAGGTGGCGGCGGCGGGGCGGTCCTGCGCCCTCATGGCACCCACGGCACCCCTCGCGCGCCAACATTTCCACACACTGGGGCAACTCCTCGCTCGGCTCGACCTCCCCCTCCGCCTCCTCATCGGCGACGAATGCCAGGCCCCGGCCGAAGGGCGCACCGGCATCTGGGTCGGCACGCATGCGCTCTTCCAAGAACGGACTCAGATCCCCCGCCTGGGGTTGATCGTCATCGACGAGCAGCACCGCTTCGGCGTCGGCCAGAGGGCCCGGCTTCGTGCAAAAGGCGATGCCCCCCACCTCCTCGTCATGAGCGCCACCCCGATCCCCCGAACCCTCGGCCTCACGCTCTATGGCGACCTCGATGTCTCGGTTCTCGACGAAAGCCCGCCGGGACGCCGGCCGCCCCAGACAACCGTGTGTTCGCCCTCGCGGACGCCCGAGGCGTGGGCCTTCGCCAAAACCAAGGCCGACGAGGACAAACAGGTGTTCGCCATCTTTCCCGCGATCGGCCGTGGCGCCGCGCGCGGGCTAAAGTCCCTCGAATCAGAGGCCGAGGCCATCCGTGCCCGCTTCCACCCGCACCGCGTGGCCATCGCACATGGCCAGATGCCGCCCGAGGAACGAGATGCCGCCATGGCCGATTTCGCTTCCGGCGACGCTCGGGTGCTCCTCGCCACCACGCTGGTGGAAGTCGGCATCGATGTCCCCGGCGCGGCCGTCATGATCGTCGAACACGCGGAGCGATTCGGCCTCGCCCAGCTGCATCAGATTCGCGGCCGCGTCGGCCGTCGGGGAGAGCCCTCCTGGTGCATCCTCATCTGCCGGGGATCCTCGAACGCGACCAAGCGGCGGCTTGAGGCGCTCGCGCGTCACGACGATGGCTTCAAGATCGCGGAGATCGATTTCCAGGCGCGGGGCGCCGGAGAACTGCTCGGCACCATCCAGAGCGGGCATGTCTCATTCCGAATGGGCAACCTCATGACCGATGCCGCCCTGATCCTGGCAGCGCGAGACATGGCACGCGAGATCCTCGCCGCGGATCCCTCACTCTCCTCCCCGAATCACGCGGCCCTCGCCGGCGCCGCGCGGACCCTCGCCCAGCGCTTCGAAACCGGGGCGGCGGATCCGGCATAGTGCGGTGCCCCAGACGAATCTGCACATCCATCTGATCCGACTTGAAAATGGGGAGGGACGCCGACCCGAACCAGTCTCAAAACGTTATTGTCCCGTGGCTCATGGCCTTCCGATGGGTGCGCCATGCGAGCATCCTGGGGAGGGCCCGCGGCCTGAGGCTGTCTCAAAACTCAAACGCCCAACACGGAACACCCAACAATCAATGCCCATCTGATGATAGAGGGGACTTCCAATGGTGTGCGGCGCGCGACAATGCACGGCATCTCGCAGAG